>DASVUK010000028.1:0-29524 GCA_036387095.1 Pseudomonas sp. | reverse complement strand
GCCTTGGCCTTGTGCCAGAGCGCCGAACGATGCAGCGGCAACAATAGTACCAATGGCCAAGCCCAAGGTGTTTTTCAGTTTCATCCGTTAAATCCCCATCTGGTGATTGTAAAGCAGTCCCACATATAAGGGACAACTCGTCGGCAAGTCTATCAGAACTTGCCTGCTCGTTAGAGATATTTGCACCGATTTAAGTTTCGGTAACGCCTGCAAATTTCTCACGTAATTTATCAAGAGCCCGCTTGTAGCGCATTTTCGTTGCGCTCAAGC
This sequence comes from Pseudomonas sp., assembly GCA_036387095.1. Lineage (GTDB taxonomy): Bacteria > Pseudomonadota > Gammaproteobacteria > Pseudomonadales > Pseudomonadaceae > Aquipseudomonas. The sequence continues at coordinate 29,254 of DASVUK010000028.1, read as the reverse complement.
CCATGTGCATGATGTCTGCGATCTCTTGAAACTCCAGTTCTGCGACAAATCGAAGCACCAGAATTTCCCGATCAATCGGGTTCACATGCACCAGCCAGCGATCAAGTCCACCCCGTTCTTCAGGTTTGGGCGTCTTGTCTTCGGACGCTTCCTCAAGTGGATCCAGACTCAAAGCGTCCATCAAGCGACGCTTACGCCGTTCCTTTCTGTACTGCGTAATGCATTCGTTGTAAGTGATGCTGTAGAGCCAGGTTTTGAATTTCGATTTTCCCTCGAAATTCTTCAAGCCATACAACACCTTAAGCATCACTTCCTGACAGACATCGTCAGCATCGCGATCGTTCCCTAAATAACGTGCACAGACGTTAAAAAGTGTCCTTTGATAGCGACGCATCAACTCTTCGTAGGCCCGCGTCACATGAAACAGCTCGACATGCGCGCGCGCGACCAACTCCTCGTCAGAGAGCTCGCGGGGGTCGTAGCGCATCGATAGCGGTTGGGGTTTATTCAAAACAAGTCGTGCCGACAGTCAGGTCAATGTCCGCCACTGTCCGGGTTCCGGGGGTTCGTGGCGGCATACATTAGCAGGTTAGCGGCCTAACGGCTGCTCACTCGCTGCTCGAGGAGGATTCGGTTGGACAATGAAACCAACTCTCCCTCATCGGTCAGCAGGGTGGTTTTCACCGTGCCAATTTCCTCAATCTGGCCTTCGACCTCGCCCACACGCACTTGTTGCCCTACCTGATACAACTCCCGCACATAAATTCCTGCCAGTATCTGGCCCGCAATTTCCCGACTTCCCAACCCCATGGCCAGCGCAACTGCCAGACCAACGGTAATCAAACCAATCACAATCACATGGTTAAGGAGGTCAGTCTTGACCTCCAACTGGCTGATCGCCACCGAAATACTGATGATGATGACCAGGCCTTGAGCAATTCTTCCCAAGCCAGCGGAGTAATCCAGCCCCACGCCTTCAGCCGCTCCACGCACCAGGCCGTTGACCAGTTGCGCCAGCAAGACGCCCACCAGCAGCACCAATGCAGCACCGAACACCTTCGGCAGGTACAAAGCGAGCATGTCCAGAGTCGCGGAAACCCGCTCCAGGCCAAGTGACTCGGCCGCCGAAACGAGGAAAATCAATAACACGAACCAATAAACGATTTTGCCGATCAGGGTGGAAATCGGCACCTGAACGCCTGCGCGACTGATCAGTTTGGTCAAGCCGGTGCCGCCCATCAGGCGATCAAGGCCCAGCTTGGCCAGTAATTTGGAAAGCAATGTATCGAGCAGCTTGGCAACTACAAAGCCCAGCAGGACAACGACCAGCGCGCCAAACAGATTCGGGATGAAATTTGCAACTTTGGTCCACAATGCAGTCATTGCGGCAACCAGGCTCTGGGTCCAGAGATCCAATTCCATGTTCAATCAGCCTTATCGACAGGGCGAGCATTAACTTTAATGGTGGTGCGGCGCGACACCGGTGAAACATGGGCCGAGCCATTGTTCAAGGCAATCATCATCGCCTGCGACCAGCGCCCGAGCAAACCGAACAGAACACCCGCGCCGACTTGTCGGTTGGCGGTCTTCAACACACGCCCCAAGCACGCATCGTCATCCCGGCTGGAGGAGGACGAATTGAGCATGTCGCGCAAAGATTCTTCAAACGGATCGTGCATAGGCACCTCACGTAACGTCACTCAAAGACGCGACCAGATTTGCATGAGTCACAAACCTCAGCCTGGCTCCGGGTAAAAAAATAACTATTTATACCCATCGCAGACGTCTATATAGCCACCATTGACCCAACGCGACCGCGATTATCAACGCACACGCCACCAGGAAACCGTATGGGCTGCCCGAACCTGGAATGCCCCCCACGTTGATTCCCAGCAAGCCGGTCAGAAAGCTCATGGGCAGGAAAATACCGGTGATGATGCCGAACCGGTACATGGTTCTGTTCATTCGCTCGCGCAGACGTCGGTCCTCGGATTCGAGCACCAGCCCCACGCGCTCACGGGTCAATTCCAGCTCTTCAAGGTACCGGGTCAGACTATTATTGAGCTCATTCCAGTAGTCGGCGTCGTCTTCTACAAACCAGGGGAATTTGCTGCGAGTCAGTTGGGCATAGATGTCCCGCTGCGGGCCCAGAAACCGCCGCAGCCCTGCCGCACGACGGCGGATATGCAACAGTGTTCCGTGATCCGGCGCATACCGTTCGTCGGCATCAATTTTTTCTTCTTCATTATCGACCGACTCTGTCAGATCACCGACCAACGCCTGGACTTTGTCGGTCAGGTATTGGGCGAGATAGAGAATCAGCTCGGAGGCCGTTTTCGGGCCAGTGCCCTCGTTCAGTTGCTCGATCAGTTCGTCCGTCGCCCGCAGTGGTCGCAATCGCAGTGAAATGACTTGTTGAGCGGCCGCGAATATTCGTACCGAAACCATGTCTTCAGGTTCGGCCCCCGGGTTCAGATTCACGCCACGCAGAAACAGCAGCAGATTGTGGTCCGGCAGCGGCAGCAACCTTGGCCGGGTGTTCTCCTCCAGCAACAAGTCACAGGCAAACTGACTCAATCCGCTGGCCGTTCGCAACCAGGTATGGGTCTGCGGATGACTGCGATCCCAGTGCAGCCAGACACTTTCGTGCGGCTGCAACTGAAGACAATCCAGCTCGGTTCGAGCAATGAAACGCGCCCCGCCACTGCCATCCAATACGAGAGCATGTACCAGCCCCCACTGCGCGTTTGTCTCATCGAACATTCGTACTTCGCTTATTCCGGCATTTTCAGAGGAGAAGGCGCCACAATTACACCGTTATTGTCGGCATACACATATTCGCCGGGACGAAAGGTTACACCGGCAAAAGTGACGGCAACGTTCAGGTCGCCGATGCCGCGCTTGTCGGTCTTCATCGGGTGACTGGCCAGGGCCTGGACGCCAAGATCGGTTTGAGCAATGACATCCACATCGCGAATGCAGCCGTAGATCACCATCCCCTCCCAGCCACTGCGCGCGGCTTTTTCAGCCAGCATATCGCCCAGCAAGGCACGCCGCAGGGAGCCACCGCCATCAATGACCAGCACTTTACCCTTGCCGTCCTGCTCAACCTGCTCGCGCACCAGAGAGTTATCTTCAAAACACTTGATGGTGACAATTTCACCACCAAAAGAATCGCGACCACCAAAATTACTGAACATCGGTTCTACAACCTGCACCAGGTCCGGGTAGGCATCGCACAAGTCGGGGGTGAGGTAATGCATGGAGTAACTCCTGTCAGTGAAGGTTCATCCAGGGCAATTGCGCCGGTTGCGACGTAGCTTAGCCGCAACAGCGCTTCAGCGAAATGATCTGGGTTACTGCATCGCAACGTTTGGCATATCCGACAGCTCCTGTACAGGCTCGGAGCGCTCATGCAGCCAATCCTTGACCAACGGCCAGACTTCCAGTTGCGCCGCCTTGCTGACCAACATCTGCACATGACCGAAATCCTCGGTATAGCCTGCTTCGCGAGACAGGCAGATGAATGTGCGCTGCGGCGAGCCAATCTGATCGTGAAGCTTGCGACACGCCCAGACCGGATCCTGATGATCCCCCGCCGCGGCCACGGCCAATACCGGCACGACAACATCGCTCAAGCCTGCCCACCAATCGCTATCCTTGTCTCCGAATCGGCCAAACAGACCATGCCAGCGCAAACTTTCCAACGCCAGGCCGATAGGTTCGTCTTCGGGACCGAGCTTGAAGCGCGGTCCGGAAATATGGTCGAACGACTTGAGCAACAAACGTGCGGACCATTCCAAGGGGGGAAACTTCAGCGGCCAATACGTGCGGCTGATCTGGCTGCCGAACATGGCCACCGACGCTGCGTTGTCAGGTCCAAGGTACTGGCCACCCAAAGCAGCCGCCAAGGTTGTGCCACCCAGCGAGTGGCCGACCCAGTGGGCGACCTGCCCGCTCTGCTCGGCGACGAAAGCCCCGATGGCGGGCAGGTCAAAGCGCGCATAGTCGGCGACTCGATTGTCGTGGTACCCCTGATTACGCGCCGACAGGCCATGGCCGCGCATTTCGGGAATCCATACGTCGAAGCCAGCACGCGCCAGATACGCTCCCAGGCCAATGCCTTTGGGGGAGTACCAGAAGCGACGGTTGGAGAAACTGCCATGCAGCAAGATGACCGGTACGCCGCGAGCATCGGGTTGCGACACCAACCCGAGACGGGTCACAGCGAGTTCAACGCTGGGGTCCGGGCTGTTGGCCGGTTTGAGGCGGTAGACGTCCTCGATCAGATCGCCCCGTCGTTCAGCGCTGATCAAGGCCACAGGAAAAAGAGTGCTGCTGCTTTGCATATTGCTCTAGTAAGAAAAGGCCGGCCGTTGAAGGCCGACCTGATTGAACATAAAAAAGCCCCGAACCGCGTCAGCGTATCGGGGCTTCATTCGAGAGGATCAGACCGGAGCCTGAGCCTCGGCCAGGAAGAACCAGGTTTCCAGCACGGAATCAGGGTTCAACGAGACGCTTTCAATGCCTTGTTCCATCAACCAGCGCGCCAGATCAGGGTGATCCGAAGGACCCTGACCGCAGATGCCGATGTACTTGCCAGCCTTGTTACAGGCCTGGATGGCGTTGGACAACAGCTTCTTGACCGCCGGGTTACGTTCATCGAACAGGTGAGCGATGATGCCGGAATCACGATCCAGTCCCAGGGTCAGCTGGGTCAGGTCGTTGGAGCCGATGGAGAAGCCGTCGAAATACTCCAGGAACTCTTCGGCCAGAATGGCGTTGGACGGCAATTCACACATCATGATGATGCGCAGACCGTTTTCGCCGCGTTTCAGACCGTTTTCGGCCAGCAAATCGATAACCTGACTCGCTTCACCCAGGGTGCGCACGAATGGCACCATGATTTCCACATTGGTCAGGCCCATCTCATTGCGCACGCGCTTGAGCGCACGGCATTCGAGCTCGAAGCAATCGCGGAAATTCTCGCTGATGTAACGCGAGGCGCCACGGAAACCCAGCATCGGGTTTTCTTCTTCCGGCTCATACATCTTGCCGCCGATCAGGTTGGCGTACTCGTTGGACTTGAAGTCCGAGAGGCGCACGATGACCTTTTTCGGAGTGAACGCAGCGGCCAGGGTGCTGATGCCTTCCACCAGTTTCTCGACATAGAAACCCACTGGATCGCTATAACCAGCAATGCGCTTGTCGACGCTGTCCTTGATATCCGCAGGCAGACTGTCGTAATTGAGCAGCGCCTTGGGATGTACGCCGATCATGCGGTTGATGATGAACTCCAGGCGCGCCAGACCGACACCGGCATTGGGCAACTGGGCGAAGTCGAATGCCCGATCCGGGTTACCGACGTTCATCATGATCTTGAATGGCAGATCAGGCATGGCATCAACCGAATTGGTCTTGATGTCAAAGCCCAGTTCGCCCTCGAAGATGTAACCGGTGTCGCCTTCGGCACAGGAAACCGTCACACCCTGGCCATCCTGCAACACCTGGGTGGCATTGCCGCAACCGACTACCGCCGGAATGCCCAGTTCACGAGCGATGATCGCTGCGTGGCAGGTACGACCGCCGCGGTTGGTGACAATAGCGCTGGCGCGCTTCATGACAGGTTCCCAGTCCGGGTCGGTCATATCGGAAACCAGTACATCACCAGGCTGGACCTTATCCATTTCGGATACGTCCTTGATGATGCGTACCTTGCCGGCGCCGATGCGCTGACCGATGGCACGGCCTTCTACCAGCACGGTGCCGGTTTCCTTGAGCAGATAACGCTCCATGACGTTGGCCTGGGAGCGGCTCTTCACGGTTTCAGGACGTGCCTGAACGATGTACAGCTTGCCGTCGTCACCGTCCTTGGCCCACTCGATATCCATCGGGCACTTGTAGTGCTTCTCGATGATCATCGCTTGCTTGGCCAGCTCGGACACTTCCTCGTCGGTCAGGCAGAAACGTGCGCGGTCGGCAGGCTCGACGTCGATGACCTTGACCGACTTGCCGGCCTTGGCTTCGTCGCCGTAGATCATCTTGATAGCCTTGCTGCCTAGATTGCGGCGCAGGATCGCCGGGCGACCGGCTTCAAGGGTGCCTTTGTGGACGTAGAATTCGTCCGGGTTGACGGCGCCCTGGACCACGGTTTCACCCAGGCCATAGGCTCCGGTGATGAACACGACGTCGCGAAAACCGGACTCGGTGTCCAGGGTAAACATCACGCCTGCCGTACCGGTTTCGGAACGAACCATGCGCTGCACGCCAGCGGACAATGCCACCAGCTTGTGGTCGAAACCCTGATGGACGCGGTAGGAAATGGCGCGATCGTTGAACAGTGAGGCGAAGACTTCCTTGGCCGCACGGATGACGTTTTCGACGCCACGGATATTAAGGAAGGTCTCCTGCTGGCCGGCGAATGAAGCGTCGGGCAGGTCTTCTGCGGTGGCCGAAGAGCGCACGGCAACAGCGAGATTCGGATTACCTGCCGACAACGTGGCGAAGGCCGTGCGAATTTCGGCGTTGAGCTTCTCGGGAAACTCGGCGTCCATGATCCACTGACGAATCTGCGCGCCGGTCTTGGCCAGTGCGTTGACGTCGTCGACATCAAGAGCGTCCAGGGCTGCGTGGATCTGATCGTTCAGACCGCTCAGCTCAAGGAAATCACGGTAGGCCTGAGCCGTAGTGGCAAAGCCACCGGGCACCGAAACGCCAGCACCTGCCAGGTTGCTGATCATTTCGCCGAGGGATGCGTTCTTGCCTCCCACATGCTCCACATCATGGACGCCGAGCTTATCGAGGGAAACTACGTACTCTACCAAGGTGATCTCTCCACTAACTATGTTTGTTGTTGGGAAAAGCTCATGCACCCGGAACCCGTACTGCGCTTCGGGGCGATTGTGGCCTGGGACAATAAAATAAGTGAGAATGCGGACCACCCAGGCCCGCAAGCGCGCCTATGATATCCAAGAATCGTCACCAGCTTAAGGCCCAAGGCGCAAATGAACCGATCTGCTTTCTTTATCTCCGACGGCACCGGCATCACGGCCGAAACACTTGGCCAAAGCCTGCTAGCGCAATTTGAGAACATTACGTTCAACAAGTTCACGCGACCCTACATCGACAGCGTCGAGAAAGCGCGGGCGATGGTACAACAAATCAATAACGCCGCCGAAAAAGACGCGGTGCGCCCGATCATCTTCGATACCATCGTCAATCAGGAAATCCGGGAAATCCTGGCGACGTCCAATGGCTTCATGATCGACATTTTCTCGACTTTTCTGGCACCGCTGGAACAAGAGCTTAGTTCACACTCCTCCTATTCGGTGGGCAAATCACATTCCATCGGTCATAACTCCAACTACATGGAGCGGATCGAGGCAGTCAACTTCGCCCTGGACAACGACGATGGCGCGCGCACGCACTACTACGACAAGGCGGACATTATCCTGGTGGGCGTGTCCCGCTGCGGCAAAACCCCGACTTGTCTGTACATGGCCATGCAATTCGGCATCCGTGCGGCCAACTACCCGCTCACCGAAGACGACATGGAGCGCCTGCAACTGCCCAACGCGCTCAAGGAGCACCGTAACAAGTTATTCGGCCTGACCATTGATCCAGATCGGTTAACGGCGATTCGTCACGAGCGCAAGCCCAACAGCCGCTATGCCAGCTACGCCCAGTGCGAGTTCGAAGTCCGCGAAGTGGAAAACCTGTTCCGTCGCGAAAACATCCCGAACATCAATTCCACGCACTTCTCGGTGGAAGAAATCTCCGCCAAGGTGCTGGTCGAAAAAGGCGTGGAGCGGCGCTTCAAGTGATGCCTGAACTGTAGGAGCTCACGAACCACGCGAGGCAGCGGTAGCGATGTGTCTGACACAGCGCCTCGCGAGCAAGCTCGCTCCTACAGGTATTGTCACAGCACCCACAGTTCCACAAACCGATGCACCGCCATCGCCTCCAGCCCCGCCTGGTCCTTGCATACCGCAAAAATCTGCTCGCAACGCTGCCTGGGAAAACGGGTCGCGAGGTTGGTTTTAAACTTGTCTTCCAGCAACGCAATGCCGTCGGCGCGGCGACGACGGTGGCCGATGGGGTATTGGACTTCAATCTTGTCAGTGCTTGAACCATCCTTGAAGAACACCTGAATGGCATTGGCAATCGAACGCTTGTCCGCTTCCAGGTACTCGCGGCTGTAGCGCGGGTCTTCGACGATTTGCATCTTGTCCCGCAACTGATCGATCACCGGGTGCGCGGCGTGGAAATCGTCTTCGTAGTGCTCCGCCATCAAGGTGCCAAACGCCAGGGGCACGGCGGTCATGTACTGGAGGCAGTGATCGCGATCAGCCGCGTTGGCCAGCGGGCCGACTTTGGAAATGATGCGAATCGCCGACTCATGTGTGGTGATGATGATCCGGTCGATCTCGGCGATACGATTGCGCACCAGGGGATGCAAGGTCACCGCGGCTTCGCAGGCCGTCTGGGCGTGGAATTCGGCGGGGAAGCTGACCTTGAACAGCACATTTTCCATCACATAGGTGCCATAGGGCCGGGACAGGCTGAATACGCGCGCCGCCTCGCTCTTGAGCATCAGGTCTTTATTGGTGTGGCTGAACGACACGTCATAAAACCCCCACTGCGGGGCTGTAAGCGCACCGGGAATACCCATTTCCCCACGCATGGCGATATCGGCCAGACGTACCGCCCGGCTGGTGGCATCCCCCGCTGCCCAGGACTTTCTTGATCCGGCGTTAGGCGCATGGCGATACGTACGCAATGCCTGACCATCGACGAATGCATGGGACAAAGCCGATAACAGTTGTTCGCGACTGGCACCCATCAGCTTGGCAGAGACCGCCGTTGAAGCGACTTTTACCAGCAGCACGTGATCAAGGCCTACCCGGTTGAAGGCGTTTTCCAGGGCAATGATCCCTTGAATTTCATGAGCCATGATCATCGCTTCGAGCACCATTCTCATGGTCAGCGGCGGCTCGCCGCCGGCCACGCGCTTCTGCGACAAGTGGTCGGCCACAGCGAGGATGGCACCCAGATTGTCCGAAGGATGGCCCCACTCAGCAGCGAGCCAGGTGTCGTTGTAATCGAGCCAGCGAACAGTGCAGCCGATATCCCAGGCCGCCTTGACCGGGTCCAATCGCAGGTTCGTGCCAGGCACTCGCGAACCGAAAGGCACAATAGTGCCCTCCACAATCGGCCCCAGATGCTTGGTGCATTCGGGAAACCTCAACGCCAGAATGCCGCAACCCAAAGTGTCCATCAGGCAATTGCGCGCGGTGTCCAGTGCCAGCGGCGACTCGACCCTGTAGGTCAGTACGTAATCAGCGATGTCTTGCAGGACCTGGTCGTAATCAGGGCGGTTGTTCAGATCGACGTTGCTGCTCATGATTTCACTCCAGTAGAAATATCTGCAGGAGCGAGCTTTTTCGCGATAGCGCTATTACATTCGAAGAATCCTTGACTGCCCTTACGCCATCGCGAGCAAGCTTGCCCTACAAAAATTGCATCCCTCACGGGTCACGCATGGATCAAATCGCATCACCTGGCACCCGCACCCACCCTTCCATCAACACACGTGCGCTGCGGCTCATGATGGCTTTAGTGACTTTCCATTCGCCGTTGTCTTGAATCGCTTCGGCGCCCACCCGCAATGTCCCCGACGGATGACCGAAGCGCACCGCTTCGCGCTTTACACCGCCAGCGGCCAAGTTGACCAGAGTGCCGGGGACTGCCGCCGCGGTGCCAATGGCGACAGCGGCGGTGCCCATCATGGCGTGGTGCAGTTTGCCCATGGACAAGGCGCGCACCAACAGGTCGACGCTCTGAGCACTGACCGGTTTGCCACTGGAGGCGATGTAATCGGCAGGTGGTGCAACAAAAGCCACCTTGGGCGTGTGCTGGCGTTTGGCGGCTTCATCCAGATGCTGGATCAGCCCCATGCGCAGCGCGCCATAAGCGCGGATGGTTTCGAACATTGCCAACGCCTTGGGATCACCGTTGATGTCGCCCTGCAACTCGCTGCCGGTATAGCCGATATCCTTGGCGTTGATAAAGATTGTCGGTATCCCGGCGTTGATCATGGTGGCTTTGAAGGTGCCAACGCCGGGCACTTCAAGGTCATCCACCAGTTTCCCCGTGGGGAACATCGAGCCGCCTGCGCCCTCTTCATCCGCTGCCGGGTCCAGGAATTCCAGCTGGACTTCGGCGGCCGGAAAGGTCACGCCATCCAGCTCGAAATCACCGGTCTCCTGCACCTCGCCGTCGGTGATCGGCACATGGGCAATGATGGTCTTGCTGATATTGGCTTGCCAGATGCGCACCGTGGCGATGCCGTTTCGCGGAACACGGCTGGCATCTACCAGACCGCTGCTGATGGCAAAAGGGCCGACTGCCGCCGACAGGTTGCCGCAGTTGCCGCTCCAGTCCACGAACGGTTTATCGATGGAGACCTGCCCGAACAGGTAATCCACGTCGTGATCGGCTTTGGCGCTTTTCGAGACAATCACCGTCTTGCTGGTGCTGGATGTCGCGCCGCCCATGCCGTCGATCTGCTTTTCATAGGGGTCGGGACTGCCGATCACCCGCAACAGCAATGCGTCGCGGGTCGCCCCCGGCACCTGCGCGTCTTTAGGCAGATCCTGCAACTTGAAAAACACGCCTTTGCTGGTGCCGCCCCGCATATAAGTGGCGGGGACCTTGATTTGCGCTGGGTGAGCCATGGAACGTGTCCTCATAGATTAGGCGAGCTTCAGGCATTGCTTTGGCAAGCAAGGTGGATCGCCACCTTGCTCGCCAACAGTCATGCCAACGCAGACTCCAGGAAATCCTGGGCAAAGCGCTGCAACACGCCGCCCGCCTCATAGATCGAGACTTCTTCAGCAGTGTCCAGACGACAGGTCACCGGCACCTCGACGCGCTCGCCATTCTTGCGATTGATCACCAGCGTCAGGGTGCTCAGGGGAATACGCTCGCCCAGCACATCAAAGGTTTCGCTGCCGTCGATGCCCAGGGTATGCCGATCAACCCCACGCTTGAATTCGAGAGGCAAGACGCCCATGCCCACCAGATTAGTGCGGTGAATGCGCTCGAAACCCTCGGCGGCAATCGCTTCGACACCTGCCAGACGCACACCTTTGGCCGCCCAGTCCCGGGACGAACCCTGACCGTAATCGGCACCGGCGATGATAATCAGCGGCTGCTTGCGTTCCATGTAGGTTTCGATGGCTTCCCACATCCGCGTAACCTGACCTTCCGGCTCGATCCGCGCCAGTGAACCCTGTTTGACCTTGCCGTCCACCTGCACCATTTCGTTAAGCAGTTTCGGGTTGGCAAAGGTCGCACGCTGGGCGGTGAGGTGATCGCCGCGATGGGTAGCGTAGGAGTTGAAGTCTTCTTCTGGCAGGCCCATTTTCGCCAGGTATTCGCCCGCGGCGCTGTCCAGCATGATGGCGTTGGACGGCGACAAGTGATCAGTGGTGATGTTGTCCCCCAATACCGCCAGCGGGCGCATGCCCTTGAGCGGCCGGGCTCCGGCCAGCGCCCCTTCCCAATACGGCGGACGTCGGATGTAAGTGCTTTGCGCGCGCCAGTCGTACAGCGGCGTGACTTGCTCGCCGTCGTCGGCCTTGATCTCGAACATCGGAATGTAGACCTGACGAAACTGGTCCGGCTTGACGCTGGCTTGCACCACCGCGTCGATTTCTTCATCGGTGGGCCAGATGTCTTTCAACGTCAGCGGGTTGCCGTTCAGGTCGATACCCAACACGTCCTTTTCGATATCGAAACGGATGGTCCCGGCGATGGCATAGGCCACGACCAAGGGCGGCGATGCCAGGAATGCCTGTTTGGCATACGGATGAATGCGGCCATCAAAATTGCGATTGCCGGACAAGACCGCCGTGGCGTACAGATCGCGGTCGATGACTTCCTGCTGGATTTTCGGGTCCAGCGCGCCGCTCATGCCGTTGCAGGTGGTGCAGGCGAAGCCGACGATGCCAAAACCGAGCTTTTCCAGTTCCGGCAGCAGATTGGCCTCTTCCAGATACAGCTGCACCGCCTTGGAGCCCGGCGCCAGAGATGTCTTGACCCACGGCTTGCGAGTCAACCCGGCGGCGTTGGCATTGCGTGCCAGCAAGGCTGCGGCAATCACATTTCGTGGGTTGCTGGTGTTGGTGCAGCTGGTGATGGCGGCAATGATCACCGCGCCGTCAGGCATCAGGCCCGGTTCGTTTTCCACGACGCCGGAGATCCCCCGCGCGGCCAGTTCCGACGTGGGCACACGACGATGCGGATTGGATGGCCCGGCAATGTTGCGCACCACGCTGGACAGGTCAAACTTCAGCACGCGTTCGTATTCGGCGCTTTTCAGGCTGTCGGCCCACAGGCCGGTTTGCCGGGCGTAGGTTTCCACCAGCCTGACCTGCTCAGGCTCGCGACCGGTCAGGGTCAGATAATCCAAGGTCTGCTGATCGATATAAAACATGGCCGCCGTGGCGCCGAATTCCGGGGTCATGTTGGAAATGGTCGCTCGATCACCCAGGGTCAATGCGTTGGCACCGTCGCCGAAGAACTCTAGATAAGACGAGACCACTTTCTCGCCGCGCAGAAATTCCGTCACGGCCAGCACGATATCGGTGGCAGTAATGCCAGGTTGACGCTTGCCTGTGAGCTCGACACCGATGATATCCGGCAGGCGCATCCAGGACGCACGCCCCAGCATCACGCTTTCGGCTTCCAGGCCGCCAACGCCGATGGCGATCACGCCCAGCGCATCCACGTGAGGCGTGTGGCTGTCGGTGCCGACCAACGTGTCCGGGAAGGCAACGCCCTCCAGCGCATGCACCACTGGCGACATTCGCTCCAGGTTGATCTGGTGCATGATGCCGTTGCCGGGCGGGATGACATCGACGTTCTTGAACGCTTTTTTGGTCCAGTTGATGAAGTGGAAACGGTCTTCGTTGCGACGGTCTTCGATGGCGCGATTGCGCTCGAAGGCATCCTTTTCAAAGCCGCCATGTTCCACTGCCAGAGAGTGATCGACGATCAGCTGGGTCGGCACTACCGGATTGACCAGTGCGGGATCGCCGCCTTGCAAGGCAATGGCGTCGCGCAAACCGGCCAGATCCACCAGCGCGGTCTGGCCCAGAATGTCATGGCAGACCACACGGGCCGGAAACCATGGGAAATCCAGGTCGCGACGGCGCTCGATCAACTGGGTCAAAGACGCCGTGAGCGTGGCCGGATCGCAGCGCCGAACCAGGTTTTCGGCGAATACACGAGAGGTGTAGGGCAAGGTGTCGTAGGCGCCTGGCTTGATCCCATCGACGGCCTCACGGGCGTCGAAGTAATCCAGTCGGGTGCCGGGCAGCGGTTTGCGGTGTTCAGAGTTCATTCGCCAGGTCTCAATCACGGAACATTTGAAGGATGGGCGGGGCGCTCGTCAGCGGCACCCCTGCTCCATTCGGTGCCGGCCTCTCAGCGCTGGTCGAGGGGTACGAACTTGCGCTGTTCAACGCCCACATATTCGGCACTGGGTCGAATGATGCGGTTATTGGCGCGTTGCTCGAAGACGTGTGCGGCCCAGCCGGTCAGACGCGAGCAGACGAAAATTGGCGTAAACAACTGGGTCGGAATACCCATGAAGTGGTACGCCGAGGCATGGTAGAAGTCGGCATTGGGAAAGAGTTTTTTCTGTTCCCACATGGTCTTGTCGATGGCTTCGGAGACCGGATACAGCACGGTATCCCCTGCTTCGTCAGCGAGCTTCTTCGCCCAGTCTTTGATCACCTCGTTACGCGGGTCGGACTCTTTATAGATGGCATGGCCAAAGCCCATGATCTTGTCCTTGCGTTCGAGCATGGCCAGCGTCCCTCTGACCGCCTCTTCGGCGGAGCTGAAACGCTCGATCATGGCCATGGCCGCTTCGTTGGCACCGCCATGCAATGGGCCACGCAACGTACCGATGGCGGCCGTGACACAGGAATACAGATCCGACAAAGTCGAGGCACAGACCCGGGCGGTAAAGGTCGAGGCGTTGAATTCATGCTCGGCGTACAAGATCAGGGAAACGTCCATCACCTTGACGTGCAGATCGCTGGGTTTATTGCCTAACAGCAGATGCAGGAAGTGACTGCCGATAGAGGGCTCATCCGTTACACAGTCGATGCGTTCGCCGTCGTGGCTGAAGCGGTACCAGTAACACATGATCGCCGGGAAAGCGGCCAGCAAACGGTCGGTTGCATCGTGTTGCTGATCGAAGTTCGCCTCCGGCTCAAGGGTGCCGAGCATCGACGCACCGGTGCGCATCACGTCCATCGGATGGGTGTCGGCCGGAATACGCTCCAGCACTTCCTTCAAAGCCTGGGGCAGATCACGCAGGGTTTTCAGTTTCGCCAGATAGCCATCGAGCTGTGTCTGGGTCGGCAGCTCGCCATACAGCAGCAGGTACGCGACTTCCTCAAAACGCGCCTGGGCGGCCAGTTCACGAACGTCGTAACCGCGATAAGTCAAACCGGCGCCACTCTGCCCCACCGTTGACAAGGCAGTCTGTCCGGCAACCTGACCCCGCAGGCCAGCACCGCTCAATACTTTTGCTTCAGCCATTGCTCTCTCCAATTTTGAATTTGTTAGGGAATTGGCCATTCATTTCAATTGAACCGTTCTATCCATGGGAACGAGCTTGCTCGCCAAGAGGCCCATGCACCCAAAACATCTGCAGGCTGCGCCACCGTCTTCGCAAGCAAGCTTGCTCCCAACCATTCGCCTGCGGGTTCTCAGCCCTTCTTCTGCGCAAACAGTGCGTCCAGCTTCTGCTCGAAAACGTGGTAATCAATGGCGTCATATAGCTCCATGCGCGTCTGCATGGTGTCGATCACGTTCTGCTGCGTACCGTCGCGGCGAATTGCGCCGTAGACGTTTTCCGCCGCCTTGTTCATGGCGCGGAATGCCGATAAAGGATAGAGCACCAGGGAAACATCGGCGCCGCGCAATTGATCGACCGTGAACAGAGGCGTCGCACCGAATTCGGTGATGTTGGCCAGGATCGGCGCCTTGACCCGGGCGGCAAAGAGCTTGTACATCTCCAGCTCGGTGATCGCTTCCGGAAACACCATGTCAGCCCCGGCTTCGATACAGGCCGCCGCCCGCTCCAGCGCTGATTCAAGCCCTTCCACTGCAAGCGCATCGGTACGCGCCATGATCACAAAACTGTCGTCGGTGCGCGCATCGACGGCCGCCTTGATGCGGTCGACCATTTCCTGCTGAGACACGATTTCCTTGTTCGGGCGATGGCCGCAACGCTTGGCGCCCACCTGATCCTCGATATGGATCGCTGCCGCGCCGAACTTGATCATCGAGCGCACCGTGCGGGCCACGTTGAACGCCGACGAGCCAAAGCCGGTGTCCACATCCACCAACAGTGGCAAATCGCACACGTCGGTGATGCGGCGCACATCAGTCAGCACGTCGTCCAGCCCGGTAATGCCCAGATCCGGCACGCCCAGGGAACCGGCCGCCACACCGCCACCGGAAAGATAAATCGCCTTGAAACCCGCGCGTTTGGCGAGCAAGGCATGGTTGGCATTGATCGCACCGACGATTTGCAGCGGGCTTTCGCTGGCTACGGCGTCACGAAAACGCTGGCCGGGAGTGCTTTTGCTGGAGTTCATTTTTCACCTCGGGTGGGGGTTTGAGTGGCGCCTTGCTCAAGGAGATGGCGCTCGATATTGCGTTTCGACGCGCCGATGTGGCGACGCATCAACAACTCGGCCAGTTCGCCGTCACGTTCGGCAATGGCGTCAAGAATACGATGGTGTTCGGCAAACGCCTGACGCGGCCGGTTGGGCGTTGCAGAAAACTGGATGCGGTACATGCGCACCAACTGATAAAGGTCGCCGCACAACATCTGCGTCAAGGTGCGGTTGCCGCTGCCCTGAATGATCCGGTAGTGAAAGTCGAAATCCCCTTCCTGCTGGTAATAGCCAACCCCGGCCTGAAACGCCGCGTCGCGCTCGTGGGTGTCCAGCACCCGGCGCAGTTCGTCGATTTCCGCGACAGTCATGCGCTCGGCAGCCATGCGACACGCCATGCCTTCCAGAGATTCGCGAATTTCGTAGAGCTCGATCAGTTCGGCATGGCTCAGGGAAACCACCCGGGCACCGACATGGGGAATACGCACCAACAGCCGTTGTCCTTCCAGACGATGAATAGCTTCACGCAGCGGGCCGCGACTGATGCCGTAGGTGCGGGCCAGCTCGGGTTCGGAAATTTTGCTGCCGGGGGCGATCTCGCCTTTGACGATGGCGGCCTGGATGCGTCGAAACACGTTTTCCGACAGCGTCTCGGTATCGTCTGGCACTGCTGCAATATTTTCCGCCGAATCCAACATTGTCGACACCGATAAGATTATTTCGATGAAAGCTAGTCAAAACAGCGCAACCAGTCAACTTATTAACCGTGATTGTCGACAATCGTCTAATACGAAGCTGATCCTGCTGTAGCAAAAGCCTCAGGACCGGCCTTGGCCGGGAGGACGACTTTCCTGGCCGAAGCGGCTATGACGACCTTGATGAATAATTGCGGGCCAGCAAGCTTGGTCTGGACAGTGAGTTGTGAACGCTAAAAAACCTTCGTGCTAGAATGCCGCCCGCACCTGACAGCCATTAGTGGCAAGATGCCAAGATCATCGCCTCCTCAGATTGACGATCAAGCCAGCGTCCTCTTGCGCGCGTGGCTGCGGGGATCGCTCTCAACGCACCAGGATTTATGAATTTCAAGCCTCTCCTTTCTTTTTGTCTGTGCCTGCTTTCAGGTGCCGTCGTCGCTGGCGACAAGACGGTCTACGGCCTGAACGAATACGCCGAGCTCACCGATATCGACCTGCAAGTGGCGGCCAAACTTGATACGGGTGCCAAGACGGCATCCTTGAGCGCACGGGACATCAAGCATTTCAAGCGTGACGGCGAAAGCTGGGTACGTTTTTACCTGGCCATCGATGATGCCCATGCGCACCCCATCGAAAGGCCACTGGCCAGACTGAGCAAGATCAAGCGCCGGGCCGATGATTTCGATCCTGATGATGAAAAAAAATACACCGCACGCCCGGTCATCAGCCTGGACGTATGCATGGGTGGCGCTTTACGCAGCATAGAAGTGAACTTGACAGACCGAAGTGCTTTCCAATACCCGCTTTTGATTGGCTCCGAGGCGCTCAAACGCTTTGATGCGCTGGTCGATCCCAGTCTTAAATACGCAGCGGGCAAGCCCGCCTGTGCAATAGCCGCTCAAATCACCGAGTAACTCAATGCGCTCTCTTACACTCCATCTGAAAATCCTGATCGCGGTCCTGGTGACCCTGGGTATTGCGATCACGGCTTATCAGATCCTGGCGCTGGGTATTCCAGTGACCGAGGACGAAACTGACGACTTGTGGAACATCGACGCCAAAGTCGAGTTCGTCGCCAGCCCCAAGGATCCGGTCAAGATCCAGATGTTCGTGCCGCCGCTGGCACGGGACTACATCAGCCTCAATGAGAGTTTCATTTCCAACAACTATGGCGTGAGCGTCAATCGCGTCGACGGCAATCGCAAAGTCACCTGGTCGGCCCGCCGCGTGACCGGCAATCAGACGCTGTATTACCGGCTGGTGCTGACCAAGCGCTACAGCGGAGAAAAAGCCAAGATCAAAGGCCCGATCTTCCGTGACAGCATCGTCGTCGAAGGTCCGGAAAAAATCGCTGCTGAAGCCCTGCTGGCGCCGATTCGCCAACACTCTGCAGACGTTGAGACCTTCATCACCGAGGCCATCAAGCGGGTCAACAATCTGGCTGACGACAACGTCAAGCTGCTGCTGGCCGGCGACACATCGAGCTCCAACAAGGCGCGGGTCACCGAGCTGCTGCTGTCCATCGCCCATGTGCCGATGGAAAAGGTGCATACCATCCGCTTGGTGGCCGATCAGCCACAAAGCCCCGAGCTGTGGCTGCGCAGCTTCAATGGCAAGGACTGGCTGTATTTCAACCCGGACACGGGCGAGCAAGGCTTGCCCAATGATCGGCTGCTGTGGTGGACCGGTGACGAAAACCTGATCACCGTCGAAGGCGGCAAGAAAGCCAACGTCAGCTTCAGCCTCAATAACAGCGAGATGAACGCGATTCGTCTGGCCAAGCTGACCGATGCCAGCACCGATGCGGACTTCCTCGAATACTCGCTGTATGGCCTGCCGCTGCAAACCCAGCAGACCTTCATGATCATGGTGATGATCCCGATCGGCGTGCTGGTGATCCTGATCCTGCGTAACCTGATCGGCCTGCAAACCCTCGGCACATTCACCCCGGTGCTGATTGCCCTGGCATTTCGGGAAACCCAGCTGGGCTTCGGCATTGTGCTGTTCACCATCATCACCGCGCTGGGCCTGTCCCTGCGCTCGTACCTGGAACACCTGAAGCTGCAAATGCTGCCCAGATTGTCCGTGGTGCTGACCTTTGTCGTGGTCCTGATCGCCGCCATCAGCCTGTTCAGCCACAAGCTGGGCCTGGAGCGCGGTCTTTCCGTGGCGCTGTTCCCTATGGTGATCCTGACCATGACCATCGAACGCCTGTCCATCACCTGGGAAGAACGCGGCGGCGGCCATGCGATGAAAGTCGCCATTGGCACCCTTTTCGCCGCATCCCTGGCACATATCATCATGAGCGTGCCGGAGCTGATCTATTTCGTCTTCACCTTCCCGGCGGTGCTGTTGATCCTGGTGGGCTTCATGCTGGCCATGGGGCGTTATCGCGGGTATCGCCTGACTGAGCTGGTCCGCTTCAAGGCCTTTCTCAAGGATGATCAGAAGTGATCGGCTGGTGGAGAACCTGGAAGGCGCTGGAGGCCCGAGGGATCATGGGCATCAACCGGCGTAACGCCGACTACGTGCTCAAGTACAACAAACGCAGCCTGTACCCCATCGTCGACGACAAGATCATCACCAAGGAACGGGCGATCAAGGCCGGTATCCACGTGCCGCAGATGTACGGGGTGATTTCCACGGAAAAGGAAATCGACAAGCTGGACGAGATCATTGGCGGGCGCAGTGACTTCGTGATCAAGCCCGCACAGGGCGCGGGCGGGGATGGCATTCTGGTTATCGCCGACCGTTTCGAAGACCGCTATCGCACGATTTCGGGCCGGATCATCAGCCGTTCGGAGATCGAGCATCAAATCTCCAGCATCCTCACCGGCCTGTATTCATTGGGCGGGCATCGAGACCGGGCGCTGATCGAGTACCGGGTAACGCCTGACCAGATATTCAAAAGCATCAGCTATGAAGGTGTGCCGGACATTCGCATCATCGTGCTGATGGGCTATCCGGTGATGGCCATGTTACGCCTGCCGACCCGCCAGTCCGGCGGCAAGGCCAACCTGCACCAGGGCGCCATCGGCGTCGGCGTGGATCTGGCCACCGGGATTACCCTCAAAGGCACCTGGCTGAACAGCATCATCACCAAGCATCCGGACACCACTAATTCGGTAGACGGCGTGCAGCTGCCCAACTGGGATGGCTTCATGAAGCTCGCCGCTGAGTGCTACGAACTGTGCGGCCTGGGTTATATCGGGGTGGACATGGTCCTGGACCAGGAGAAAGGCCCGCTGATCCTGGAACTCAACGCCCGCCCCGGCCTGAATATCCAGATCGCCAATGACTGCGGGCTGACGCACCGGACCCAGGCGGTAGAAGCGCGCCTGGAACGGCTGGCACTGGATGGCACCATTGAGGCGCCGGAGCAGCGCGTGGCTTTTGTACAGGAATTGTTCGGCCATGTGCCCGGCAACTGAAATCCCGCCACGACCGTACCCATTTCCGACTACCCATTAGGAGCTGTGTAGGCCGGGGATTACAATCGCACCCCCGCGTTCCTACAATTGATCGACTCGAATGCCTACCTGCTCCGTGAACCTGCTGCCCTATTGTGCTGACCCAGCCGACTACTTCGAACGCGTTCGTCACGCGCCTGGCGCCGTGTTGCTGGACAGTGGGCGACCCGATGCCGATCGCGGCCGCTACGACTTGCTCAGTGCCTGGCCGGTGCAAACGCTGACAACGAGGGATGATGACGAGTCTGGCCAGGCGCTTCTCCAACGCTTGCGCCAGGCGATTGCCCGCCTCGGGCCTGCGCAGCTGCCACGCGATTGCGTGCTGCCCTTCGCGGGAGGGTTGATCGGTTATCTGGGTTACGATTTTGGTCGCCGACTGGAACCTCAACCTCACATCGCACTGGATGACTTGCATCTACCGGATGCGCGTCTGGGCGTGTATGCCTGGGCCTTGATCAGCGATCATCAGGCCCGTACCAGTCAATTGGTGTTCCATCCCAGCCTTGCCCCCGACGAGCGCCAGCGTCTGATCGACCTCTTCAGCGCACCGGCCACTTATGCAGCGACATCGTTCCGGCTCAAAGGCACCTTTGCACCGAACCTCAGCGCAGCGCAATACCGTAACGCCTTCGAGCATATTCAAGCCTATATCCAGGCAGGCGATTGTTATCAGGTCAATCTGACCCAGCGCTTTCAAGCCTTGTGCGAAGGCGACCCGTGGGCGGCTTATTCCAGACTCAGGGCAGCCTGCCCTACGCCGTTTTCCGGTTACATCGCACTGCCTGATGGCGACGCGATTCTGAGCCTGTCTCCGGAGCGCTTCGTCAAGATCAGTGACCGCCAGGTGGAAACCCGCCCCATCAAGGGCACGCGCCCGCGAGGCCGCGATGCAGCGCAAGACAAGGCCTATGCCGACGAACTGCTGGCCAGCCCCAAGGACCGCGCGGAAAACCTGATGATCGTCGATCTGCTGCGTAACGACCTGGGACGCAGTTGCCGGATTGGTTCGGTGAAAGTGCCCGAGCTGTTCAGCCTGGAAAGCTACCCCAACGTCCATCATCTGGTGAGCAGCGTGACTGGAGAACTGGCCCTGGAAAATGACGCGCTGGACCTGATCGCAAGCAGTTTCCCTGGCGGCTCGATCACTGGCGCACCGAAGATTCGTGCCATGCAGATCATCGATGAACTGGAGCCGACACGTCGCGCCTTGTATTGCGGCTCGCTGCTTTACCTGGATGTGCGCGGGGAAATGGACAGTTCCATCGCCATTCGTAGCCTGTTGGTCAAAGATGGGCGGATCTCCTCCTGGGCCGGCGGCGGAATCGTCGCCGATTCCGAATGCGAAGCGGAATACCAGGAGTCGTTTACCAAAGTGCAGGTATTGCTGCAGACCCTCGAAGCGCTTTGACGCGGCCTGCCTGCGTGGATGTCAGCGCCTGTCAGGGCGCTTGCTGTGCCTACACACTCAGATCCCGGTTCGACGCCTTGATGAATGCCTTCTTCAGGTCCTCAAAGGTGTGAACCGCCGGGAACTGCGGGAACTCACGGATCACATTTTCCGGCGCGTGAAACAGGATTCCGGCATCAGCCTCGCCCAGCATCGTCGTGTCGTTGTATGAATCTCCGGCGGCGATGACCCGGTAGTACAACGTCTTGAAAGCCAGAACCGATTGGCGCTTGGGATCTTTCTGACGCAGCTGATAGCTGACAACCCGGTCGGTCTCGTCGGTGATCAGGCGATGGCATAACAAGGTGGGGAAACCCAGCTGACGCATCAGCGGCTGGGAAAACTCATAGAAGGTATCCGAGAGAATCACCACCTGAAAGCGCTCGCGCAGCCAGTCGACGAACTCGACGGCGCCGTCCAGCGGCTGCAAAGTGCCGATGACTTCCTGGATGTCCGAAAGCTTAAGCCCGTGTTCATCGAGGATACGCAGGCGCTGCTTCATCAGCACATCGTAGTCAGGGATATCCCGGGTGGTGGCACGTAACGATTCGATACCGGTTTTTTCAGCAAAGGCAATCCAGATTTCCGGGACCAGCACACCTTCCAGGTCCAGACAGGCAATTTCCACAGAACACTCCTTGAGGTGACATGATCGTCAGAAAGAAACGGCACTCTAGAGTCTGTTGCCATTTGAGTGCAACCGCGACGTCTGAAACGGCCGCGTCCCATAAGCAGCCACAGCAAAGCGGCCAACTCGCCGAAAGATTTTGTTAACATTCGCTTCACTACGAGCGCCTAAGCGCCTATTTAGGAAACCGCCTGATGAGCCAACCCTTCGACGTCGTCGACCTCGCCGCGACCTACGCCAACAAATCCCCGCAGGACATCCTGAAACTGGCTTTCCAGCATTTCGGCGACGATCTGTGGATCTCCTTCAGCGGCGCCGAGGATGTGGTGCTGGTAGACATGGCCTGGAAGCTGAACAAGAACGTCAAGGTGTTCAGCCTGGACACCGGCCGCCTGCATCCGGAAACCTATCGGTTCATCGAACAAGTGCGCGAGCACTACAAAATCGACATAGAGATCATGACGCCGGACCAGCAGAAGCTCGAACCCTTCGTCAAGGAAAAGGGGCTGTTCAGCTTCTACCGCGACGGTCATGGCGAGTGCTGCGGGATTCGCAAGATCGAGCCGTTGCGGCGCAAGCTGGCAGGCGTGACAGCCTGGGCCACCGGACAGCGGCGCGACCAGAGCCCTGGCACACGCAGTAATGTGGCAGCACTGGAAATCGACACCGCCTTCTCAACGGCCGAACGCACCCTGTACAAATTCAACCCGCTGGCGCAGATGACCAGCGAGGAAGTCTGGGGTTACATCCGAATGCTGGAGTTGCCGTACAACAGCCTGCACGAACGCGGTTTCATCAGCATCGGCTGCGAACCCTGCACCCGCCCGGTGCTGCCGAACCAGCATGAGCGTGAAGGTCGCTGGTGGTGGGAAGAAGCCACACAGAAGGAATGCGGCCTGCACTCGGGGAATTTGATCGCGAAGGTGTAACCCTTCGCGGCCCGCATGCGCTGCGACAGGATATCTGTAGGAGTGCTCGGAGGTTACGACGGTCGCGATGGCGGTGTTCAGGCCTGCCGCTATCACGGCCTCACGCTGCTCGCGAGCGCCAACGACCAAACCTCGACACCGGCCAGACAGGGCGCGTGCAGCCTTCGGCGCTCCTACAAAAGCCGCATCGGTCAATGAACCGGCAGTTCCACCCCGTCAAAGAGTTCTTCCAGCTCCTGCTTGTTGTGACACTGAATGGCCTTGGCCATGACTTCACGAGTCAGATGGGGGGCGAATTTCTCGATGAAGTCGCACATGAACCCGCGCAAGAAGGTGCCGCGACGGAAGCCGATGCGGGTGATGCTGGATTCGAACAGGTCACTGGCATCGAGCATCACCAGGTCGCTGTCGAGTTTGGCATCCACCGCCATCTTGGCCACGATCCCGACGCCAAGTCCCAGCCGCACGTAAGTCTTGATCACGTCGGCGTCAGCGGCAGTGAATACCACTTTCGGAGTCAGGCCACGATGGCTGAAGGCCTCGTCGAGTTTTGATCGGCCAGTAAAGCCGAACACGTAAGTCACGATGGGGTACTCGGCCAGTACTTCCAGGGTCAGCTTGGGCACCTTGGCCAAAGGGTGACCCTGAGGTACGACGACGCAGCGGTTCCAGCGATAGCACGGCATCATCACCAAGTCGCCGAACAGCTCCAGCGCCTCGGTGGCAATAGCAAAGTCCACCGTGCCATCAGCGGCCATTTCCGCGATCTGCATTGGCGAGCCCTGGTGCATGTGCAGTGCCACGTCCGGGTATTGCTTGATGAAATTGCTGATCACCGGCGGCAATGCATAACGCGCCTGAGTGTGAGTGGTCGCAATCGACAGGGTGCCTTTTTTCTCGTTGGAGAATTCCTGGGCGATCTGCTTGATGCTCTCCACTTTGCGCAGGATCTCTCCTGCAGTGGTAATGATGCGCTCGCCAGCAGGGGTGACCCGAGTCAGATGCTTGCCGCTGCGGGCGAATACTTCAACCCCCAGTTCGTCCTCCAGCAGGCGAATCTGCTTACTGATACCGGGCTGAGAGGTGTAAAGGCTCTGAGCCGTCGCTGAAACGTTGAGGTCGTGGTGCGCCACTTCCCAGATGTAGCGCAATTGTTGAAGCTTCATATGTATCCCTCAAAGCAGGAAGACGCCCAAGGCATCAGCGACGCTATATAACCGGATTAATGGCAAAAAGTAGAAAGCTAGAACTTTTTATCACTTTTACGCGCCAAAGGCACGCTCGATTTCACTGCTGCTTCCCATCCCGCCGACGAGCGCCCTTGCTGCATCCCGGCACCATGTAGACCGGAACCTCCGAAAGTTGCAAAACCTTGGCGGCCGTTCGGCCAATCGGTGCAGCGGTTTCTGTCCCCCGGCTATGACTGCCCACCACCAGAAGGTCAACCTCCAACTGCTGAGCCTGTTCCAGAATGACATTGCAGGGATCCCCCTGCACGACCCGCACGGTCCGTATCAACGCCAGATCCTGATGGCCCTCCCCCAGTTCTTCCCGAAAACCGTCAAGCACTCGTTGTTCGATGCCCTCCAGCACAGTATTGAGCCCCTGCCGACGCAACTCCTTGAGCGCGTCCTCCCCCAGATAGCTTTGCAAGACTGACTCGGCAAACAGCCCCATCGGTTCTACGACGTGAATCACGTACAACTCGGCGTTGAAAGTTCGAGCCAGTGCCAGTGCGTGCTGCATGACATAGGGCGCATACAGACCCAGGTCTGTGGCATACAGCATCGAACGAATCATACGACCTCCCGAACAGCCAGAATGGCGGAGATGGATTCAGCTTAGCAGCGTGCCAAAAAGTTCGACGGTCATAACCCGCCTGACCGACGACGGTTCACAGTTTTATTTCATTGCTGATGCCGTGAGGTACATGGCCGGTGGCAACAACGTCGCGGGCTTTTTCGCAATGGCCGGGCTGATCGTCGAAGAACACATCGGCGGCGAACGCTTCAAGGAACGCCGACTTTTCCAATCCGCCCAGAAACAGCGACTCGTCCAGCCGAATATCCCATTCGCGCAACGTGCGGATTACGCGCTCATGGGCAGGCGCCGAGCGCGCGGTCACCAGCGCGGTGCGAATTGGACAGCGCTCTTCGGGAAACTCTCGCTGCAGCAGATTCAGGGCCGCCAGAAACGGCTTGAACGGTCCGC
The DNA here is from genome assembly GCA_036387095.1 of Pseudomonas sp. GTDB lineage: Bacteria > Pseudomonadota > Gammaproteobacteria > Pseudomonadales > Pseudomonadaceae > Aquipseudomonas. The sequence goes on along the minus strand of DASVUK010000028.1, from coordinate 4,170 downwards.
CGCGCAAGGGCTCACGCGCGGACTGGCGCTCATTGGCCTGGAAAGCCTCAAGGCCGCCCGACTGATAGACACGCTCCGAATCGTCGGAAAACAGCACGGCATCGCCATCAAAGGCGATGCGCAGTTCGGCACTGGCCGCGCGACGGGCGCCACCGGAGAGAATGGTCGCCGCCGCAAACCCGGCATCCAGGGCATTGCGTACATCCTCAGCGTGCGTCGAGAGAAACAGATGACAACCGAAAGCCGCCAGATACGGGTAAGGGCTACGACCACCGACAAATGCCGCACGGGTGATATCCAGCCCGTAATGCTGAATCGAATTAAAGACCCGCAGGCCGGTGTCGGCACTGTTACGAGAAACCAGGATGACCTCAACCCTCGCCTTGCTCATGCTCGCGTTGAGGCTCAGCAGTTTCTGCACCAACAAAAACGCATCACCGGGTTCGAGGATTTCATCTTCATGGGCGATCTGGTATTTGCGATACGCCTCGACACCATCAGCGATGTAGATCCCATGACTGTCGCGCAGATCAAACAGGGCGCGGGAGGAAATCGCCAGTACCAGTTTGTTGCCTTGAGCATTTGCCATGATTGCGCCTTGCAGCCTTTCAGCTGTTGCCTGCATCGATAAACGCCAGAGTTTGATACAGCATGCGCACGCGGGGCATGTCACAACCCGCCTGCAATGCCGCAGCCAGTGGCACCGCATAAATAGCGTCGAGTTCCAGAGGTCGCCGTTCCTGGTAATCGTGATACATGCTGGGGCGATAATCCGGCATTTTTTCGGTCACCGAGAATAGGTGCCGTGCAAAACCCTCAGGCATTACGTGACCGCACGCCTCGGCGCCGCGTACCACTTCGTCCATCAGCGCCTGGATCAACTCGCGACTCTGAGGAGCAGTCATCAAGGGCGTGGTACTGGCGTGAAGCAACGCCGAAAGGCCGTTATAGGGGATATTCCAGACCAGCTTTTGCCAGCGCGCCTGTTGCAGATCGACCATGGCGTGGGAATCAAGACCTGCGGCACGGAACAGGCTGGCGCCCTCTTCCACCTGCGCCATCCGACTGACATCATCACTCGCCGGGCCGCTGTGATACCCCAGACTGACCGCGCCGAACGCCTGATGAGTCACGATACCGGGCGCCATGCGGCTCACACAGACAAAACACAGCCCGCCCAATAGATGCAGCCCATCCGGCAGTTGACTGCGCAGAGTGTCTTCAACGCCAAGACCGTTCTGCAACACCAGTACTCTGGCGCCGGGTGCAGCGGCCTTCACAATAGCCGGTGCGAGCTGCGCGTTGCTGGTGGCCTTGGCGCCCACGAGCAGCCAATCGCAAAGTGGCATGTCCGCGGCCGAAGAATAAGCCTGCACCGGGTCAAGCGTCAGTTCGCCGAACACGGCGCTATTGACCCGCAAGCCCCGTTGGCTCACGGCGACAAATTCACTGCGTAGCAAAAAATGCACATCGAAACCGGCGCGCGCCAGCATCACGCCATAAAAGCCACCAATCGCACCGGTTCCGATAATTCCGATTCTTGGTCGCGTTGCGTTGTTGCTCATGCCGATATCCCCTGCTTGTTGGTTGCCGCAATCACGGCAACTCGTCCGGTTCCCGGGCGAACCCCAGTTTCAAGCCATCACGGATTGCGCGATCAGTGAGCGCAGTGGCCAGCGCGCCGAAAAACTTGCCGTCGCGGACAATGAACAGAGCGGGCAGATGAAAAACCTCATAACGCTCAACGGCGCCACCGTTTTCCTCTGCGTCGATCCAGCACAGCCGCTGCACCGGCAGCTCCAGACCGGGCAATTGTTGTCGGGCAACACGACAGCTTGCGCAGCCGACACTGGTAAATATCACCAAGGATATGCCGGCAAGTTGCAGCAGTTGTTGGTCGACATCGAAGTCGCTCAGTTCAAGCTGATCCAAGTAAACGCCTCCTGTAAGGCAGCACACTATCCGTTTCCTGGGGGGTGCTTGCAAATATCCTTGTACCGCACACGGCCTGGAAAACCTGCATCAATGCTGACCATCCGACTGCAACAGCGGGATAAAGCCACGTTTGCCCATTGTCGAACAACGGCCTAACGCGCTAAGGTTCCGCTCCCCGTTGCGCTCCAATCTTGCTGGCTCCGCCGCACGGGCACGTTGGCGGCCAGCACCCGTGACCTGATGAGTAACACGATGGCTGATCTACCGATTGACGACCTCAACGTTTCTTCCAACGAGACTCTGATCACGCCGGATCAGCTCAAGCGTGAAATCCCGTTCACCGATGCCGCCTTGCGCACCGTGAGCCAGGGACGCGAAGTTATCCGCAACATCCTCGACGGCAAGGATCACCGCCTGTTCGTCGTGATCGGGCCGTGCTCGATCCATGACATCAAGGCTGCCCACGAATACGCCGGGCGACTCAAAGCCCTGGCGGCTGAAGTGTCCGACACCCTGTATCTGGTCATGCGCGTCTATTTCGAGAAGCCACGCACCACCGTGGGCTGGAAAGGCCTGATCAACGACCCCTACCTGGATGACTCATTCAAGATTCAGGATGGCCTGCACATCGGCCGTCAGCTGCTGCTGGATCTGGCCGAAATGGGCCTGCCGACGGCAACCGAAGCGCTAGACCCGATCTCGCCGCAATATTTGCAGGACCTGATCAGCTGGTCGGCCATCGGTGCACGTACCACCGAATCCCAGACACACCGGGAGATGGCCTCAGGCCTGTCCTCGGCGGTCGGCTTCAAGAATGGCACTGACGGCGGCCTGACCGTGGCGATCAACGCCCTGCAATCCGTTTCCAGCCCGCACCGGTTCCTGGGCATTAATCAGGAAGGCGGCGTCTCTATCGTCACCACCAAGGGCAATGCCTATGGTCACGTGGTGTTGCGTGGCGGCAATGGCAAGCCCAACTATGATTCGGTCAGCGTCGCACTCTGCGAGCAGGCGTTGAACAAGGCCAATATCAAGCCCAACATCATGGTCGACTGCAGCCACGCCAACTCCAACAAGGATCCGGCATTGCAGCCGCTGGTGATGGAAAACGTCGCCAACCAGATTCTGGAAGGCAACCAGTCGATTATCGGCCTGATGGTTGAGAGTCATCTGAACTGGGGCTGTCAGGCTATTCCGAAAGATCTGTCTGAATTGCAATACGGCGTTTCCGTGACCGATGCTTGTATCGACTGGGAAAGCACCGAGAAAACCTTGCGCAGCATGCACGCCAAACTCAAGGACGTATTGCCCAAGCGCCAACGCGGCTAATACTGCCGCGCAAATAAAACGCCGAGCTAATGCTCGGCGTTTTCATTGCACGGTCAGTCAAAGGCGTAATCAGATCTTGGCGGCCTGGCGCTGGTGACGCTCCATGTAACGTTCGACATAAGAACATGACGGAATAACGGTGTACCCCATCCTGTCGGCATAATCGAGTGCCTGCTCGGTGAGCGCCGCAGCAATGCCTCTGCCACGCAGGGCATTGGGCACGAAGGTCCGGTAGATATCCAGCGTCTGCTTACCCAGGTCCATATAGGTCAGGTAGGCGCGGTGACCTTCAATATTGATTTCAAACTGGTGACCGGTCTGATCATGGTGGATGGACAACGCCTCGCTCATCACTACTCCTCGCGGGTCTTGGAATTTGACCCCTACCTTACCGATGTTTTTCCGGCGAAGGAACATCTACGCCACCCCGTGCCTGTTTTGGACACCGAGAAGAGCATTGCTGATCCCAACAAAAGAGCACCTGCAAATAGTAGGCGTCATTTGGGAATATGCTCAAGCGTGTCAAACGCAAAAATTGCGATCGTACATCTGATCACTCAGACAGTTGAACCGAACCTCACCGAATCGTGTGGTTGAGACCGTACTGGCCAATTGAAAGTCACCACGACAGCGATAAATTCATGCGCCAACTACGCAAAAGCGGTGACACCTTGAGCATTGTCGGAATGCAGCAACATCGTGTTCATTACAATCGTTTAATCATACCCCTGACCCAGACTGAAACCGCGCAGCAGCAAAGATGGATATTTTTTAGACAAAACGCATGAGAACTTGCGCAGAACACTTTCAAAGGCAAGAAATTTATCCGCTTCTTGCGCTTGGTCAGTTTACTTACTACAAACAATGGGTAGTATGTACGCCGGTCATTTTCTCACTTTCGAGAGA
>DASVUK010000027.1:0-24376 GCA_036387095.1 Pseudomonas sp. | reverse complement strand
GCTTAACGCCGAACAAACTGCAGGCCTGATCGAGCTGCTGAAGAATCCCCCGGCTGGCGAAGAAGCTTTCCTTGTCGACCTGATCACCAATCGCGTTCCACCTGGCGTTGACGAAGCTGCCTACGTCAAGGCCGGTTTCCTTTCTGCCCTGGCCAAGGGCGAAGCCACTTCGCCATTGATCGATAAAAAGCGTGCGGTTGAACTGCTCGGCACCATGCAGGGCGGCTACAACATCGTCACCCTGGTCGACCTGCTGGACGACGCTACCCTCGCGCCGGTCGCCGCCAAGGAACTCAAGCACACGCTGCTGATGTTCGATGCGTTCCATGATGTCGCTGAAAAAGCCAAGAACGGTAACGTTCACGCCAAGGAAGTCCTGCAATCCTGGGCTGACGGCGAGTGGTTCCAGAAGCGCCCTACCCTGGCTGACAAGATCAGCCTGCGCGTCTTCAAGGTCACCGGCGAAACCAACACCGACGACCTGTCCCCTGCGCCTGACGCATGGTCCCGTCCCGACATCCCGCTGCACGCCCTTGCCATGCTGAAAATGGCCCGCGACGGCATCGTGCCGGACGTGCAAGGCTCCATCGGCCCGATGAAGCAGATCGAAGAAATGCGCAGCCAGGGCTTCCCGATCGCCTACGTGGGCGACGTGGTCGGCACTGGTTCTTCGCGTAAATCGGCGACCAACTCGGTTCTGTGGTTCTTCGGCGATGACGTTCCTTATGTGCCGAACAAGCGCGCTGGCGGTTTCTGCTTCGGCAGCAAAATCGCTCCGATCTTCTACAACACCATGGAAGATGCGGGCGCACTGCCCATCGAATTCGACGTCACCAACATGAACATGGGCGACGTGATCGACCTGTACCCTCATGCTGGCAAAGTCTGCAAGCACGGCACCGACGAAATCCTGACCACCTTCGAAATGAAGACACCGGTCTTGTTGGACGAAGTTCGTGCCGGCGGCCGGATTCCGCTGATCATCGGCCGTGGCCTGACTGAAAAAGCCCGTACTGAACTGGGCCTGCCACCTTCGACGTTGTTCAAGCTGCCTGAAGCTCCGGCCGAAAGCGACAAGGGTTACACCCTGGCGCAGAAAATGGTCGGTAAGGCCTGCGGCCTGCCGGAAGGCAAAGGCGTTCGTCCAGGCACCTACTGCGAACCGAAGATGACCACCGTGGGTTCCCAGGACACCACGGGCCCGATGACCCGCGACGAACTGAAAGACCTGGCGTGCCTGGGCTTCTCTACCGATCTGGTCATGCAGTCGTTCTGCCACACCGCTGCTTATCCAAAACCGATCGACGTCACCACGCACCACACGCTGCCTGATTTCATCATGACCCGCGGCGGCGTTTCCCTGCGTCCCGGCGACGGCATTATCCACAGCTGGCTGAACCGTATGCTGCTGCCGGATACCGTCGGTACCGGTGGTGACTCCCACACCCGTTTCCCGATGGGCATTTCGTTCCCGGCCGGTTCCGGCCTGGTGGCGTTTGCCGCTGCTACCGGCGTGATGCCGCTGGACATGCCTGAATCGATCCTGGTGCGCTTCAAAGGCAAGATGCAACCTGGCATCACCCTGCGCGACCTGGTTCATGCCATTCCTTACTTCGCGATCCAGGCTGGCCTGTTGACCGTTGAGAAGAAAGGCAAGAAGAACGCATTCTCCGGTCGCATCCTGGAAATCGAAGGCCTGGACGACTTGAGCATCGAGCAGGCATTCGAACTGTCCGACGCTTCGGCTGAACGCTCCGCTGCCGGTTGCACCATCAAGCTGTCGAAAGAGTCCATCAGCGAATACCTGAAGTCCAACATCACCCTGCTGCGCTGGATGATCGGCGAAGGCTACGGCGATGCACGGACCCTGGAACGTCGTGCGCAAGCGATGGAAGCCTGGGTTGCCAATCCGGAACTGATGGTTGCCGATGCCGACGCGGAATACGCCGAAATCATCGAAATCGACCTGGCTGACGTCAAGGAGCCTGTGCTCTGCGCGCCAAACGACCCGGATGACGCCCGTCTGCTGTCCAGCGTTGCTGGCGAGAAGATCGACGAAGTGTTCATCGGTTCGTGCATGACCAACATCGGCCACTTCCGCGCTGCGGGCAAGCTGCTGGATCAGGTCAAAGGCCAACTGCCGACACGTCTGTGGCTGTCGCCGCCGACCAAGATGGACGCGCACCAACTGACCGAAGAAGGCTACTACGGCATCTACGGCAAAGCTGGCGCACGTATGGAAATGCCGGGCTGCTCGCTGTGCATGGGTAACCAGGCACGCGTAGAACCGAACTCGACAGTCGTTTCCACATCGACCCGTAACTTCCCGAACCGTCTGGGCGACGGCGCGAACGTCTTCCTGGCCTCGGCCGAGCTGGCGTCCGTGGCTTCGATCCTGGGTCGCCTGCCGACCGTCGAGGAATACATGGGCTACGCGAACCAGATCGACACCATGGCAGCGGACGTGTACCGCTACCTGAGCTTCGATCAGATCGCCGAGTTCCGTGAAGCCGCAGCGAATGCCAATATCCCGGTTATTCAAGCGTAAAAGCGAAACACTGCGTTAAAAAAACCCCGTCCTTGTGACGGGGTTTTTTTATGCCTGTGGATCGCGTCTTACAACCCAGGCCGCAACTCTCGAAATTAAAAACCACGGGTTATTGCCAAATAATATCGTCTGGCTGCTTCAAGACGACCAAGCTTGTTAAACGAACAGCCCCCCACCCACATGGAGCGTGGTCAATGAGAACTCACCTGATCTGTTCGGTGTGTATCGCTATTACCCTGGGCTCTGCTCCTTCATTTGCCAAGGCAATACAGGACCTGTTCCACACCCTGGACATCGACAGTAGCTTTGCGGCTCAAAAGCTCCATAACAACCTCACCTATAAAAGCATCATTCACGACCAAGCCACGCTAAGGGCATTTCTCATCATTCGTCAGCCCGGCATAAAGCTGAACAGTGACGAACCTTTTATTCTGCCGGTAGAGCCCGATCTGACTATAACGCTGCACCTGAATACCCCCAGCTCACCGCAGCCCGATTATGTTGTCTGGACCGGATCAATATCAGAAAAGCCCGACACTTTGCCTGACGCTCCGAACTCCGTACGGTTGGTAGAGCATGACGATAGGCTCGAAGGCACCCTGCGCTACAACGGCCAGCTTTATAAAATCAGACCCATTAATGAAAAAGTCTATGCAGTGGTCAAGCTCAAGGAGTGCACCCGTAAAGATGCACAATAAAAAAACCCCACATCTCGCGATGCAGGGTTTTTCTTTAATGCTCAGTCAAACCATCAAGCAGCGATGGTTTGCCCGCTCATGGCCAGATCCAGCAACTCACGGTTGGCGACGGCATACATCGCGTAGTCCGTGCCGCTTGCGGCACGGATGTCGACGAGCATGGCGCGCCAGCGGTCGACCATCGAGCCGTGTTGCTCCAGCCACAATGCCAGACGCTCTTCCACATCTGCCGGGCCCTCCGGCATTTGCAGGACCGAGATAGTGATCGCCCGCTGCTGCCAGTCGATGTCATCACGGAACGCCTCACGGGCCAGGGCCTGCCAGTTGTTTTCCACCGGCAGGTTGCTGATTTGTTGCAGGTACCAGGTCACGTCCAGAGCGCTGCCCACGGCGAAGTAAACCTTGGCCACATCGGCAGCGTTCTGCCCGGTGACGTCGGACGCTTCGATGATCGGCAGCAAGGTGTACAAGTGGCTGGTGCCTGCAACCATGCGCGCCAGCAATTCCGGAACACCGGCTTCGACGTAAGCCTGATAGCGGGTCTGCCAGACTTCGCGAGTCGGACCTTCCAGCAGCTCATCAAGTTTCAGGCCCAGTGCCGCGATGTGCGGACCGAAGTGCGCAACATCACGACCGGCATCCAGTTCATTGCGACGGCTGCGCAGGAACCAGCGCGTAGCCCGACGCCCCAGTCGCATCAATTCGTCCATCAAGGCCAGCTGGATGTCGGCCGGAACCTTGTAGTCCAGTGCTTCGATCTGACGGAACCAGTGTGGCAGGTGGAAGATATCCCGCACGATCACGTAAGCGCCTGCCACGTTGGCCGCACTCATGCCGGTGGACTCTTTGAGGCGCTGAACGAAGGTAATGCCCATGTGATTGACCAGATCGTTCGCGATCTGGGTGCTGACGATCTCGCGCTTGAGGCGATGCTGACGCATGGCATCCGAGAACTTGGCGGCCAGAGACGGCGGGAATGCCGTTTCCATATCCCGAGCCAGGTAATCGTCGTCCGGAACGCGGGACTCCAGCAACGCTTCCTTGAGGTCGATCTTGCTGTAGGAAATAAGTACCGACAGCTCGGGGCGAGTCAGGCCTTTGCCATCCGCGATGCGCTCGGTAATCTGCTCTTCGGCAGGCAGGAACTCGATGGCGCGATCCAGCTTGCCACGCGCTTCCAGATCGCTCATCAGACGCTTGTATTCGGCGATGCGTTCGTAAGCGCGACGGGTGGCCAGAGACAGCGCCTGAGTCTGCTTGTAGTTGTTACCCAAGACCAGATGGCCGACTTCATCGGTCATGCTTTCCAGCAACTGGTTGCGCTGCTTCTCGGTCATGTCACCGGCCTGCACCACTTCGTTGAGCAGGATCTTGATGTTCACTTCATGGTCAGAGCAGTCGACGCCACCGGCGTTATCAATGAAGTCGGTGTTGGAGCCGCCGCCATTGAGACCAAACTCGACACGCCCCAACTGAGTCATGCCCAGGTTGCCGCCCTCGCCCACCACCTTGCAGCGCAGCTCGTTGCCATTGACCCGCAACGCGTCATTGGCCTTGTCGCCCACGTCGGCGTGGCTTTCTTCGCTGGACTTGACGTAAGTGCCGATGCCGCCGTTCCACAGCAGATCAACCGGTGCCTTGAGCAGTGCGTTAAGCAGCTCGGTTGGCGTCAGTTTGTCGGCCTTGATATCAAAGCGCTCTTTCATTTCCGCAGTGATGGCGATGCTCTTCGCGCTACGCGGGAAAATGCCGCCGCCTGCGGACATGATGCTGGTGTCGTAGTCGGTCCAGGCCGAACGTGGCAGGTCGAACAGACGCTGACGCTCGACGAAGCTGCTCGCAGGCTCCGGATTTGGATCGATAAAGATATGCATATGGTTGAACGCAGCCACCAGCTGCAACTTGTCGGACATCAACAAGCCATTGCCAAACACATCACCGGCCATATCGCCGATACCAATGACGCTGATGCTGTCCTGCTGGACGTTGATGTCGCGTTCGCGGAAGTGACGCTGCACGCCGACCCAGGCACCTTTGGCAGTGATGCCCATCTTCTTGTGGTCGTAACCGGCCGAGCCGCCCGAAGCGAACGCATCGCCCAGCCAGAAGCCGTAGTCGATGGCGATGCCATTGGCGATGTCGGAGAAGGTCGCGGTGCCTTTATCGGCAGCAACGACAAGGTACGGGTCATCATCGTCATGGCGCACGACATTGACCGGCGGCACCAGTGCGCCTTCCTTCAGGTTGTCAGTGATATCCAGCAAGCCGGAGATGAAGATGCGATAGCACGCAATACCCTCGGCCTGGATTTCGTCGCGACTGCCGCCCAGTGGCAGGCGACGCGGCAGGAAACCACCCTTGGCACCCACCGGCACGATCACCGAGTTTTTCACTTGTTGGGCTTTAACCAGGCCCAGCACTTCGGTGCGGTAGTCTTCTTCGCGATCCGACCAGCGCAGGCCGCCACGCGCCACATTGCCAAAGCGCAGATGCACGCCTTCAACCCGGGGCGAGTAAACGAAAATCTCGAACTTGGGCACCGGTTTGGGCAGCTCGGGAATCTGACGGGGGTTGAACTTGAAGCTGAAGTAGCTTTTGTTCTGACCGTTGGCGTCGGTCTGGTAGAAGTTGGTGCGCTGGGTTGCCTTGATCAGGTCCAGATAACGACGCAGGATGCGGTCTTCGTTGAGCACCTGAACGTCGTCCAGTGCCGCCAGAATCGCTTGCTCCAGGCGTTGCTGCTTATCGTCCAGATCGTCCGCGGTGAGTTTGCGCGCCAGATAGAAGCGGGTCTTGAACAGACGCGTCAGTTCACGGGCGATGTCCGTGTGGTTGTTCAAGGTTGCGGCGATATAACCCAGGTCAAAGCCCAGGCGAATCTGTTTCAGGTAACGTGCGTAGGCACGCAGCAACGCCACGTCACGCCATGGCAAACCTGCGGTCAGGACTAGCCGGTTAAAGGCATCGTTCTCGGCTTCACCGCGCACGATGTGGACGAAGGCGTCCTGCAGCGTGTCGTTGAGCTGCTGGATATCCAGGTTCAGACCTTCGCCATAGGTGAAGGCGAAGTCATGAATCCAGAACTCACGACCGTTGCTGTGATGCAAGCGGTAAGGGAATTCCCCCAGCACGCGCAGGCCGAGGTTTTCCAGGATAGGCAACACGTCGGACAGCGCCAGCGGTGTGTCGGCGTGATACAGCTTGCAGTGCAGCTGCTGTTTGCCGCCGGTCAACGGCTGATAGAAGCTCATGACCAACGGATTGGTTTCGCTCAGGCTCAACAGGTGTTGCATGTCGACCACAGCCGAATGCGCAGCAAAGCGCTCGCGATAGCCAGCCGGGAAACCTTTCGGGAAATCCGCGAGGACATTGGTGCCATGGGCTTCGCCGAAGCTTTCGACCACAAGACTGGCGTAATCGTCTTTCCATGAACGGCACGCCTGAATAACTTCGTTTTCCAGCTGCACCGGATCGATATTGAGATTGACCTTCGGGTCCACCCGCAGGATCAGTTGAACGCGAGCCAACACAGACTCGGAGAAGAAGGTCCAGAATTCGCAATCACTGGCTTTAAGGCGATCCATCAGCACTTGCTGGATTTTCTGCCGCACTTCCGTGGAATACACATCGCGGGGCACGTAGGCCAGGCAATAGCAGAAGCGGCCGTACGGATCTTTGCGCAGGAACACGCGAATCTTGTTGCGCTCCTGGATCTGCACGATGGACATCACCGTAGTGAACAGCTCGTCCACGGGTGTCTGGAACAGGTCGTCGCGAGGCAGTACTTCGACCACCTGGGCCAGTTCCTTGCCCAGGTGCGCCTTGGCGTCGAAACCGGAACGGCGCTCGACTTCCGCGACCTTGCGGCGGATGTACGGGATTTCCCGAACACTTTCGCCATACACCGACGAGGTGTACAGGCCCATAAAGCGGCATTCCTTGATCACCTTGCCGGACGCGTCGATCTGACGGATCGAGACATAATCCGGATAAGCCGGACGGTGCACGCGGCTGGGGTGAGCGGCCTTGGCGAAAGACAGCAGCATCGGCTCGTGCAGGTAGTTCACCGCATAGCCTTCGATGTGCAGGTCTTCTTCGGTCAGGCCGGCACGTAGACGCTTGGTCAGGCCCAGGAACGAGGACTCGTCATAAATCAGCTGGCCGCCATCGACCTCGCTACGTACCTGGAACTCTTCGTAACCCAGGAACGTGAAGTGGTTGTTCAGCAGCCACTGCAAAAACGCCTTGATCTCGGTCTTTTCGCCTTCATCGACGCCATACTGCACGTCATCGATGCCCGCCAGCAGCTCATTGAGCTTGGCTTTCATCGGTTCGAAATCTTCTACCGCAACCCGCACTTCACCCAGCACCTGTTCCAGCTCACGGGCCAGCACATTCAATTCGCTGGCGTTGGCGCAGCGATCGATTTCCAGGTACATCAGCGATTCTTGCAGCACGTCGTCGCCGGTCGTGCCCTTGGGCAGCAATTCCAGCAATTCACCGTTATTGCCACGCCGCACACTCAACACCGTGGTCTGCAAGGTGTGGATGCTGTAGCCACGGCGGTTCAGCTCGGTACGCACCGAGTCCACGAGAAAGGGCAAATCGTGATGCAGTACTTCAACGGCCGTGTGTGTCGATTGCCAGCCATGACGTTCGTAATCGGGGTTGTAGACACGCACCAGTGGCTGGGCGTGTTCGAAACGCTCCAGCAGGCGCCAGGCTGACAGGGTGCAACCAACCAGATCGGACAGCCGACGCTGGGTCAGCTCGTCCAGGGAAATGATGCCGAAGAATTGCTCAGCGAACAGCGCCACTTGTGGCAGTGCCTGTTCACTGATGTGCTGCGCCAGTGCCGCCTGCAGTTGATGCTGGAAGTCGGGCTTGCTGGCTGCGGTGAAGAACGCCATCTGTGGTACTCCGCTTTGGCTTTTTTAAAGGAGGAAGCTGGATGGTTATGTCGCGGTCCATGCTGTGCCATGGGTAACGGGCAGAACAGCAAAGCATGGCTGAGTGTAAAGCTAAAGAACTAACGCTTGCGGTGTGCGACTCGTCACATCGATATGCCGAAATCACCGTAGGAAAAGTCAACACATGGCGCAGGACTTTCCCCGCTGCAGTTTATTGAGCAACCAGCTTAACGAGAGGGGGCGGGCAAGTGCTTGCGAGGCTGCGACATATTCGGTCATCGGCTCGCATTCGCAGTGACGATGACGTCGCGCACAGGTTCACGTAGAACTGTAGAAATAAAGAAGGGAAGCAAAAGAACCAGGAGCGTGCTGACCAGCCTCGCAACAGATCGGCAACGCCTGAGCGATGTTGCCGAAAAAAATTGTCATTAGCGCTCAAGACGCCAGGGCTTCAAAACTCAGGGGTTTTGCCAATCGCTCCCTATGCCTGGCTCGTATCGAGTGCCACTGGCGCTCCACTGTTTGCAATAACCGCTGTAGTTAAACGGCAAAGATGGATGACCAAACATTGCCAGCAGCTCCGTCCTGCAGCCCTGTTATTTGTTCGGTAAAAACCATGTAAGGCTGGCAAAATAGCCATTACTACCGCAGCCAAGCCGAGAATCTGTCATGCAAATCACCACCACCAGCCTCATCGTCAACCCTTGCGACGACGAGTACGACGACATGGCGTTGCTCTGCTGCCACGGCGCAACCGGCGATCTTTTTTCCCTGACCCGCTTTCCGGATGAAGACGAAGTCGAGATCGCCATCGGCGATGACAAGACGCATACGGTATCCCGCTTGAAGGTGACCTTCAGCGCCGAGCGACTGCTGGTGGAAATCGATCCTGACGATGCCAAGGCGCTTGATGGCCACCATGAGTTCGACATTCGTCACTCCACCTCGGCCGGTGAATTGCTTGAAGTGCAAGAGACACTGCAAATCCTGCTGAAAAGTGTCGGTACATATGTCAGCGAGATAGCCTGAGGCGATATGAGTTAATAGGCCGCCCTCAGTACACGGACCGGAGCCGTAATGACCCAGCCGATTTTCGACGCCCATTGCCATATCATTGATGCGCGCTTTCCCCTCAAGGCCAATGACGGCTACCTTCCCAAGCCTTTTCGTGTTTCGGACTATCAGGCGCTGACCGCTCCATTGGGAGTGGTTGGCGGCGCAGTGGTGTCCGGCTCGTTTCAGGGTTTTGACCAGGGTTATCTGCTTGAAGCATTGCGTCGGTTGGGTTCCGGGTTCGTGGGGGTCACGCAGGTGCCCGCCAAGATCACCAATGCCGAACTGGAGACGTTGAACGGCTTCGGTGTTCGCGCCGTGCGTTTCAACCTCAAGCGCGGCGGCTCTGAACAACTGGACCAGCTTGAGTCATTGTCCAAGAGGGTGTTTGAACAGGTGGGCTGGCATACGGAGCTGTATGTGGACTCCCATGAGCTGCCTGAAATCGAAAGCCTGCTGCTGACACTGCCAAAGGTGAGCATCGATCATCTGGGCCTCAGCGGTGAAGGCCTGCCCAGCATCCTGCGCCTGGCAGAGCGTGGCGTGCATATCAAGGCCAGCGGTTTTGGGCGCGTGGATTTTCCGGTGTCCGTCGTTCTGAAAGCTATCTTCGCTGCCAACCCCAATGCGCTGATGTTCGGCACCGACCTACCCTCCACCCGCGCCCCGCGACCGTTTAGAGGCAGCGATATAAATCTGATCAGAGATACCCTCGGCGAGCGCGATGCGCAGCTGGTGCTTTGGGAAAACGCATCAACGTTCTATCGGGCACGATTTGCCTGAAGGATGGGCCAATTCCTTTAGCGGTGTCGAAGCGCCCGCCTCGGCTCTCTATTCCTACAGCCTTTCAATACATTCTGTAGGACAATTCCTTGAACATCGTAATCTTATGCCCGGAATACTAGAAAAAACCCCGGACCCGTTAGTCGGAACACCTTCCTATGGATTAAAGTAACGCCCCCAGCTTCGGTGTCACCTGACGCCGCTGATTACCTGCCAGGAACAGTCATCGATGGAACATCGTGAAGCGCTGATTGCGCTGCGAACCTTTCTTTCTACGCAGATTCTCGGCCAGGAAAAACTGATCGAACGCTTGTTGATCGCCCTGCTTGCCGATGGCCACATGCTGGTCGAGGGTGCGCCCGGCCTGGCCAAGACCAAGGCAATCAAAGAGTTGGCCGAGGGCATCGAAGCTCAATTCCATCGCATCCAGTTCACCCCCGATCTATTGCCTGCCGATATCACCGGCACCGAGATATACCGCCCCGAAACCGGTAGCTTCGTTTTCCAGCAGGGGCCGATTTTCCACAATCTGGTGCTGGCTGACGAAATCAACCGCGCACCGGCCAAGGTTCAGTCGGCGCTGCTCGAAGCCATGGCCGAACGGCAGGTCAGCGTCGGACGCAGCACCTACGAGTTGTCCCCGCTGTTCCTTGTCATGGCGACCCAAAACCCCATCGAACAGGAAGGCACTTATCCACTGCCCGAAGCTCAGCTCGACCGGTTCCTGATGCACGTCAAGATCGGATTCCCGGACGCTGCGGTGGAACGCAAGATTCTCCAGCAAGCCCGGGGCGAAGCGCTCAATGGCGAAACCAAGCCCGAACGCCGGGTTAGCCAGCAGGCGATTTTCGCCGCGCGCAAGGAAATCCTCGGTCTCTACATGGCCGACGCGGTGGAGGAATATCTGGTGCAACTGGTCATGGCCACCCGTACACCGGGAAAATTCGATCCGGAAATGGCCGAATGGATTTCCTACGGCGCCAGCCCTCGCGGCTCCATTGCCCTGGATCGCTGCGCCCGGGCACATGCCTGGCTGGCGGGACGAGACTTCGTCAGCCCGGAAGATATCCAGGCGGTGCTGTTCGATGTCCTGCGGCACCGAATTATCCTGTCGTTCGAGGCCGAGGCGGCTGGCATCGATCAAGACCGGGTGATCCAGCGCATCCTCGACGTCGTGGCTGTCGCGTGACGCCATGCAACCCTATCTGATCCCGCAGCCGGGCATTCGCGTCAGCCTCGCCGAATTGATCGAAATGCGCCATCGCGTCCGGGAAGTGCAGTTATTTTCCACGCCAAGCCGACGCAGCCCGCTGATTGGTCTGCACCATTCCAAACTGCGCGGCCGGGGCGTGGATTTCGATCAGGTCAGGGTCTATCAAGCGGGGGACGATGTACGCAGCATCGACTGGCGCGTCACGGCGCGCACTCAGGAGCCCCATACCAAACTGTTCCATGAGGAGCGCGAGAGGCCGATCTTTATCCTGGTCGAACAAAGCCGCCGACTGTTCTTCGGTTCGGGGCTGATGTTCAAATCCGTGCTGGCGGCCCAGGCTGCGGCGCTGATCGGCTGGGCAGCGCTGATTCACAATGACAGGGTCGGCGGGCTCGTATTCGGCGATAACGAACACTACGAAATCAAGCCACGGCGCAGCAAGCAAAGTCTGTTGCAGCTGTTGAATCGACTGGTACGGGTCAATCACTCGCTGCACACGGAGATCGCCGCCGATCGCGACGCTTTTGGCATTGCCCTGCGCCGGGCACGGGAGGTCTTGCGTCCGGGAAGCCTGGTGGTGGTGCTGTGCGATGAGCGAGCACTTTCCGACGCCGCCGAACAACAGCTGAGTCTGCTGTCACGGCATTGTGATCTGCTGCTGTTGCCGTTATCAGACCCCTTGGATCATGCGCTCCCGGCTGCCGGCCTGCTGCGCTTTGCCGAACGCGGCGCGCAACTGGAGCTGGACACGCTGGATCCGCAACTGCGCCAGACCTATCGAGCCCAAGGCGAAGAGCGGGCAGCGCGCTGGGAGTTGCTGGCAAAGAAGCTTCGCGTTTTGCTCATGCCACTGAGCACGCAAAGGGAAATGGTCGAACAGCTGCGTGAGTATCTGAACGCTCAGCGCCCGGTAAAACAGAAATGAATCCGCTGGATCAACTCCAACCCCTGATAGCGCCGCACGCCATCGGTTTCTGGCCACCGGCGCCCGGCTGGTGGTTTTTGCTGCTGCTGATCCCGCTGGCCGGTTGGGGGCTATGGCGTGTGAGGCATGTGATACCGGTCAAAAGCCGAATCCGTCGTGCCGAGCAGCCACTGGACCCGGTCCGTATCGCTGCGCTGGTGGAGTTGGCGCAGATGCCCAAGCCCTATGACGGCGCACCGGCCGGGGCATGGTTGCAACAGATCAACGGCCTGCTCAAGCGCCTGTGCCGCAACCATTACCCGTACAGCCAAAGCCACACGCTCAATGGCCGCAAATGGCTGGCCTTCCTCGATAACCGTTGCCCGGCCGCCGGTCTGACGCGCTGGATGGTCCTGGTGGAAGGCGCCTATAAACCGGAATGCAAACTGGACGACAAGGCCATCACCGGTTTGACTCAGGCGGTTGAAACCTGGATTCGCAAACATGTTTGAATTTGCCTGGCCATGGATGTTCGTCCTGCTGCCCTTGCCTTGGGTCATGCGCCTGCTGCTGCCCGCAGCCGACAGTGGCGAAGCCGCCCTGAAGGTCAGCTTCCTCAGTGATTTGGAAGGCCTGGTGGGCCGCCGTGCCAGGGCCAACCTGCCGGCCTGGCGCCAACAGCTGCCGTTCATCGTGTTGTGGCTGATGCTGTTGATCGCCGCTGCACGTCCGCAATGGTTGGGCGAACCCCTGCCCGTCGCGTCCAGCGGCCGGGATTTGCTGGTGGCGGTGGATGTCTCCGGCTCCATGGACTATCCCGATATGCAGTGGAAAGCCGATGAGGTCAGTCGCTTGGTACTGGTCCAGCACCTGCTGGGGGATTTTCTTGAAGGTCGCCAAGGTGATCGCGTCGGGTTGATCCTGTTCGGCAGCCAGGCGTTCGTTCAGGCGCCGTTGACCTTTGATCGTCATACCGTGCGTGTCTGGCTGGATGAGGCAAGAATCGGCATCGCTGGCAAGAACACTGCCATCGGTGACGCCATCGGCCTGGCGTTGAAACGCCTGCGTTTACGTCCGGCCCAAAGCCGGATTCTGGTATTGGTCACCGATGGCGCCAACAATGGTGGTCAGATTGATCCGGTGACCGCTGCCCGCCTTGCCGCCGAAGAAGGCGTAAAGATTTACCCCATCGGCATCGGTGCCGACCCTGAAAAAGCCGGTTCCCTGGGCATGCTCGGTCTCAACCCCAGCCTGGATCTGGACGAGCCAACCCTCAAACAGATTGCCGAGATCAGTGGCGGCCAATACTTCCGCGCCCGGGACGGGGACCAGTTGGACAAGATTCGCAAGAGTCTGGACGCTCTGGAACCCGTCGCGCAACAACCCACCCAGGCGCGGCCTGCGATGGCGCTGTATCAGTGGCCGCTGGCCGGTGCCATGCTGCTGAGTCTGATTCTGGTGGTGCTGGAACGCTGGCCGAACAACCCGTTGCAACGTTTACTCAATCAGCAACGTTTCATGCGCGACGGGCGCCAATGGCGTGAGCGGATCAAACAGCTGCGGAGGCGCTCATGATCAGCCTCTGGCCGCACTGGTTTCGTCCGTGGTGGTTGCTTTTACTGCCGCTGCTGATCTGGCTGCTCTGGCAACTCCGGCATCGTCAGAAACGCACCGGCCGCTGGCAGATGATCTTGCCGGTGGCGTTTCATTCGGTGCTGCTCAATGGCGGCAAGGGTCGAGATAACAAAACCCCATGGCTCTTTCTCGGCGTGGCCTGGGCCCTGGCTTTGCTCGCCTTGCTGGGTCCCGGCTGGCAGCGCGTGGAACAAATGAGCCAGAAACCTGTGGATCCGCTGGTCATAGTGCTGGAAGTCACGCCTGAAATGCTTGCCACCGACAGCCCTCCCACCCGGTTGGAGCAAGCCAAGCGCAAGTTGCAGGACTTGCTCGAAGCCCGCAGCGATTCGCAAACCGCCATCATTGTTTACGCCGGCAGCGCCCATACGCTGGTGCCGCTGTCGGATGACCTGGCCACCATCCGCAACCTGCTGGACGCGGTCAAACCCTCGATCATGCCCCAGGCCGGACACCGCGCAGACCTGGCGGTACATCAGGCCTTGGACCTGCTCAAGCAGGCAGCACTGGGTCGGGGCAGAGTTCTGTTGATTGGCTCGTCATTGAGCGAACAAGAACGCCAGGGTATTGGGCAGGCGTTGGCGGGGCAAAGTCCGCCCTTGCTCATTCTTGGCGTCGGCACTGCCGAGGGCGCGCCGGTGCTTCAGGAAAAAGGAGGGCTGCTCAAGGACAGCCAGGGCGCAATCCTGCTGCCGCGTCTGGACAGTGCCAGCCTGACGGACTTTGCCGCACAGATGGGTGGCCAGTATCGACAGGTGCGCATGGATGATGACGACTTGCGCGAACTGGGTCTGCTCGACAGCCCCAAGACCCTGCGCAGCGAAGGACAGCTGATTCAGCTGGACAGTTGGGCCGATCAGGGATACTGGTTCCTGCTGCCGCTGCTTTTGCTCGCAGCCTGCGCCGGACGTCGCGGCTGGTTGCTGTGCCTGCCGTTATTCATGATGACGCCGCAGAACAGCTATGCCCTGGACTTCCAGGACCTCTGGCTGCGTCCCGACCAACAGGGCCAGCATTTGCTGGAGCAGCATCGTCCCGCTGACGCCGCCAGGCACTTCGAAGATTTCCGATGGAAAGGTATCGCCCTCTACGAAGCCGGTGATTACGCCAGCGCCGCCCAACGTTTTGCTGAAGGAAACAGCGCGGCGGACCATTACAATCGCGGCAATGCGCTGGCGCGCAGCGGAGAACTGGAGGCCGCGCTGGATGCCTACGAACAGGCGCTGGAACGCCAGCCGGATTTGCACGCTGCCCTGAAAAACAAGGCACTGGTGCAGCAGATTCTCGAACAGAACGGGCGTGCCCAGCCCGCAGAACAGGCCGAAACCAAACCCAGCGACGGGGACGACGACGGCGACAATGCCCAGAGTCAGACCAGTGCCGCGCAGCAGGCCGAGAATAAGGACAAGGAGCCCACCGAGCCCGGCGAAGAGAACAGCCCCGGCACCGAGCCTGCGCCGCGCAATGGCGGCAATCCCGCTCCCGGTTCGCCTCTGGACGATAACGAAACGACTCAACCGCCCATTCGCCCCCCCGATCACCCTATCGAGGGCGAACGTCGGCAAGCACTGGAGCAATGGCTGCGACAGATCCCGGATGATCCAGGCGAGCTGCTGCGGCGTAAATTCTGGTACCAACAGCAACAGCGTCAGGAAAAAACCCGATGAGTCGCGTGTATACCTTGCTGATCAGCTTGATGTTCTGTCTGCTCGCCCTGCCCGCTCAGGCCGCGGAACTGGCGGCAAGCGTTGATCGGGCGCGCCTCAATTCCGGGGAAACGGTCGAGCTGACCCTGGAAACCAGCGACGTCACCCAGTTCGGCAAGCCCGACCTCAGTTCCCTGGAGCGCGACTTCGACGTGCGTGGTACGCGGCAGGTCAATCGCCTCAACACCCTGGACGGCGGCAATCAGGCCACTACCCGCTGGATCATCACCTTGCTGCCCAGGCAGAGTGGATCGATGGTCATCCCGTCACTGGAATTGGGGGAGCTCAAAAGCCAACCGATCACCCTGCAAGTGATCCAGAGCGACGATCAGGATCAGCCCGGTAAGCTCGCGCCCGTATTCCTCGATGCCAGCCTCGATCAGGACAGCGTCTATGTTCAGGCTCAGGCAGTGTTGACGTTGCGTATCTATCACTCGGTGTCGCTGTTCGACGACAGCAACCTCACGCCGCTTGAGGTGCCTGATGCCCGCATAGAAAAGCTGGGCGACTCCAAGACCTACGAGAAACTCATTAATGGCATACGCCATGGCGTGATCGAAATGCGGTACGCCATTTATCCTCAGCACAGTGGCACCTTGCTGATACCACCGCAGGTTTTCAGCGCGACGCTGGTCCAGCCACCCCGTGAATCCTCGCAAAGCAGCGACACAACCAATCCATTCGGTCCGCAACCGGGCAAAGTGGTGCGGGTCAACTCGGCGCCATTACCGCTGACCGTCAAGGCCAAGCCTGCCGACTATCCGGCCGATGCGCCCTGGATGCCGGCGCGCAGTGTGAATCTGAGCGAAAGCTGGTCGCCAGAACCTGGACACAGCCAGGTGGGCGAGTCCCTGACGCGGATTCTGACTCTCAAGGTCGAGGGCCTTTCCAGCGCACAGCTTCCTCTATTGCCGGCAACCGACATCAGCAGCCTGCGACGTTATCCCGATCAGCCACAGTTGAACAATCTGGCCAGTGAACGCGGCATCATCGGCACCCGGGAAGAGCGCGAAGCCCTGGTGCCAAACAGGGTTGGCGCAATCGAGTTGCCCGTCGTCGACATCGTTTGGTGGAATACCCGCGAGGACCATCTGGAACACACGTCACTGCCCGCCCGCACCTTGCAGATCAGCAGCAATCCCAGTCTGGAAGTGGATACTCCGGTCAATAACGACCAGGGCGGCGTCACGGTTATCGGTCCTCCGGTCTGGCCATGGCAGATGAGCACCTTGTTCTTTGCCTTTACTACGCTGATCGGGGTGATTCTCTGGTGGCGGGCGCGCTGGCAGCCCGCAGTGGCGCGAGTGGCCCAGGCCGGCCCGAGCCCGCGCACGGTCCTGGACGATCTCAAGCGCGCCAGCCTGGCCAACGATCCTCAGGCGACACGGCAGGCGCTGGATGCCTGGGCACGGCAGCAACCGGAAACCCTGGCCGACATGGCGGCGCGTTTTGTACCTTTGTCCGATGCCCTCGATGGCCTCAACGGCGCGCTCTATAGTGAAACCGGTCAGCTCTGGCTGGGCGAAGACCTGTGGCGAGCGATCCGCACGCTGCCCGCCCCGGAGCAAACTCAGGATGCGACTACCGACCAGAGTCTGCCGCCGCTGTATCCTAAATAAAGGTTGAACGATGGGAGCGGACTCATTCGCCAGGACGATGACTCAGCCATGAATTTGCGCTGCCTGTACCGGCCCTGTCGCGAAAGAATCCGCTTGCACACTCCTCGGCTCATCGCCACTGGCAAGCCTCACGACACACATTCCGGAATTGAGAAAAATCATGCGACTGTTCCACACCTCCGACTGGCACCTCGGCCAGAACCTTCACGGCCAGGAGCGGGACTTCGAACACGCCAGTTTCCTGACCTGGCTGCTGGCCCGTCTGGCCGAGCGCCAGCCCGACGTGCTGCTGATTGCCGGGGACATCTTTGATACGGTCAATCCGCCAGTCAAGGCACAGGAGCGTCTCTACGATTTCATCGTCAACGCCCACGAACAGCAACCGAAGCTGACCATCGTAATGATCGCCGGCAATCACGACTCCGGCTCGCGTATCGAGTTACCCGCGCCGCTCATGCGTCGTTTGCGCACCCACGCGTTGGGTCGGGTGCTGTGGCTCGACGACGGCACGCTGGATGTCGAGCGCCTGTTGTTGCCATTGCCCAACGCCGAAGGAGAAATCGGCGCGTGGTGCCTCGCGCTGCCGTTTCTGCGCCCTGCTGAAGTCACCGGCGCGACGTTGGGTGACAACTATTTGCGCGGCATTGGCCGGGTTCATGAACTACTGATCGAAGCCGCCAACCTCAAGCGGCAACCGGGGCAAGCCCTGATCGCCATCAGTCACGCGCATATGGCAGGTGGTTCGGTCTCCGAAGACTCCGAACGCAGCCTGATCATTGGCAACGCTGAAGCCCTGCCGGCCAGCCTTTTCGGCCCGAGCATCACCTATGTCGCCCTCGGCCACCTGCATAAGCCCCAACGCGTCAACGGCGAGGACCGTATCCGCTACAGCGGATCGCCCATTCCGCTGTCATTTTCGGAAATCGGCTACGCGCATCAGGTATTGGAGATCACCTGCGACGGCGACGAGTTGCTCAGCGTCGAAACCCTGCTGATTCCCCGAGCCGTAAACCTGCAACGCATCGGCCCGGCGCCGCTGGCGCAACTGCTGGTGCAGCTCAAGGACTTGCCAGACATCGACCTGCTGGCGGATATCGACCGCCAGCCGTGGCTGGAAGTCCGGGTGCGCCTGGACGAGCCGCAGCCGGATCTTCGCAATCAGATCGAAGCCGTGCTGCACGGCAAGGCCGTGCGTCTGGTACGCATCGCTGCCGAATATGCCGGTAACGGAAGGGGTGACGGCAGCGACGATGGCGAAGGCCTGATCGAACTGGACCAGCTAAACCCACTGGAACTGTTCAGCCGTGCCTGGCAGGAAAACTACGGCAGCGAGGTCGATGAGCAAACCCTGAACGACTTCGCCACGCTGTTGCAAGAAGTCCAGCTGGAGAGCGAACAACCATGAAAATTCTCGCCATCCGCCTGAAGAACCTCGCGTCCCTGGCGGGCCCGTTCGAGCTGGATTTTACCGCCGAACCACTGGCCAGCGCCGGCCTGTTCGCCATCACCGGCCCCACCGGCGCGGGCAAAAGCACCTTGCTCGATGCCCTGTGCCTGGCACTGTTCGGCGCCATCCCGCGCCTGAGCAATATCGGCCAGTCGAAAGTGCCGGAAATAGATGGGGAAATCAGCACCAACGATGCCCGGACCCTGCTGCGGCGCGGCACCGGCAGCGGTTTTGCCGAGGTGGATTTCGTCGGCATCGACGGCCGTCGCTATCGCGCCCGCTGGGAAACCAACCGCGCTCGGAACAATGCCACCAAGAAACTCCAGGCCAGCCGCCAGACCCTCACCGATCTGGACAGCGAACAAATCCTCAGCAGCCAGACCAAGACCGAATACAAAACCCTGCTCGAAGCCCGTCTGGGCCTGAATTTCGAGCAGTTCACCCGGGCGGTAATGCTGGCGCAGAGTGAGTTCAGCGCCTTTCTCAAAGCCGATGACAAGGAGCGCAGCGAGCTGCTGGAGAAACTCACCGACACGGCGATCTACAGCCAGTTGGGCCGCCGCGCCTTCAGCAAGAGCAAGGAAGCGGAAAAAGCCTACGACGATCTCAAAGCCCTGGCGACCGGCGTCACGCCCATGACACCGGAGGCTCGCGCCGAACTGGACCAACGCCTGGAAGCCGCGCAACAGCAGCTCAAGACCCAACAAGGCGAACTGCGCCAGCTTGAACTGCAACAGCAGTGGCACAAGGTTTTGCTCGAACTTGGGCAGCAACAGCAAAGCGCCGCAGTCGACCTGCAAAAGGCACAGCTGCATTGGGACAGCCAGAACGCCGAACGGTTGAAACTGGCACGCCTGGAACAGCTCGCCCCTCAGCGCCACGCGTTCTTGCGTCAGACCGAGCTGGCCATACAACTTAGCCCGCTGGCCGCCCTGATCCAGCAACAGCTTGGCCAACAGAGCGAACTTCAGACCCGAAAAACCCGATTACAACAAACCTGCGCAGAGGCGCAGGCCACGTTGCTCAAGGCGCAACAGCAACACAGTGAAGCCTCGCCATCGCTGCGTCAGGCCTTCGACATCCAGAACAATGTCACCCGACTGGCCGACGAATTGCGCCAGGCCGACGCACTCAAGCAACAAGCCGAGCGCAGCTGCAGCGAGGGTCAGAGTTCCTTGCAACACCTGCTCGAACAGCAGGCTCAGGTTGCCGGGCGCCTGGAGCAGATTGCCGGGCAACTGGAACACAGCCAGGCACTGGCGCCGCTTGCCGAAGCCTGGAACGCTTATCGCGATCGTTTGAAGCAACTGATGCAGATTGGCGCCCGTCTCAAGCAGGGTCAGGCAGAGCTTCCAACGCTTGAAGAACAGGCGATCGCCGCCAAAGAGCAGGCAGTTGAACTGCGCAGCACGCTGGATGTGTTGTACCGCGAAGCGGGCGCAGAGGCCGAGGCGGTTGGCGAGCAGATCCAGATTCTCGGCAGCCTGTTGCAAGACAATCGTAAACAGCAGCGTTCTTTCGAAGAGCTGGCGCGGCTCTGGTCCAGCCAACAGGAGGTCGACAACCGAGCCCTGGAACTGAGAGAAAAACAGCAACAGGCCCAACAGCAGCGCGAACAGCTTATCGGCGAAGGTCTGCAAGCCAAAGATGCCCTGCACGTCGCCGAGCAGACCTTGACCGTCACCCGGCAATTGCTGGAGCGTCAGCGTCTGGCCCGCAGTGCCAGTGTCGAAGAACTGCGTCAACAATTGCAGGACGATCAGCCGTGTCCGGTGTGCGGCAGCAACGAGCACCCTTGGCATGAGCCGCAAGTGCTGCTGCAAAGCCTGACCGAGCATGACGAAAATGAAGAAAACAACGCCCGCAAGGCGGTGGACCTGCTCAAGGACACCCTTGCTGAATTACGGACCAAAGTCGGCGGCCTGAACGAGCAACAAAAGCAACTCCTGCAACAACAGGAGCAGCTCGCTGCCCGGCAACAAGCCCTTGCGCCCGCCTTCGACGCGCATCCTGTGGGGAAGCGGCTGCTGGAACAAGACCCGGCAAAGCGCGACCCATGGCTGAACCAGCAGTTGGCGCAACTGACACAAAACATCACTCAGGACGAACAGCGCCAGGACGCCCTGCTCGCCCTGCAAAAAGATGCCGCTCGCCTGCAGCAGCAATTGCTGACCGCCAACGAAGCCAGCCAGGCCGCCACCCAGCAACTGGCTGAACAACAACACGGATTGAACACTGACCGGGAGCGTCTTGAAGAAGAACTGGCTGCATTCGCTGGGTTGCTAAGCCCCGACCGGCTTGAGGGTTTGCGCCACGACCCTGCGGCGACGTTCATGCAACTGGACCAGAACGTCACCCAACGCTTGGAACAGCTGGAACAACAGCACGACGAATTGAAAGAACAACAGGAACGTCAGCAAAAGATCGAGCTGGAACAGGTCCAACAGCAAACCCGTGCCCGACAGTTGCACGACGTGCAACAACGCTACACGGTTCTTGCGGAGCAGCAAGCCGCCAGCCGGCAGGTCCTGACCGGGTTGCTGGGCGAGCACGCCACTGCCGAACAATGGCAGCAACAACTGGAACATGCGGTGGAGCATGCACGGCATGCCGACACTGCGGCCAATGAGGCATTGCAGGAAGTCGGTAGCCAGTTGATCCAATTGGCTGCCGAACTTCAGGCGCGCCAGGAACGCTTGCAAGCGCTGCAGCAGGAAAGCACGGAACTGGACGCACGCATCGCCCAATGGCGCAGCCACCATAGCGAACTGGATGACGACGGCCTTCAGCAATTGCTCAGCATTGACGATGAGCAGGTCAGCGAACTGCGCCGCCAGTTGCAGGCCAGCGAGAAAGCCGTCGAGCAGGCCCGCGTACTGTTGCAGGAGCGCGAGCAACGCTTGAACACGCATCAGGCGCAGCACATCGATAGCCTTGACGTCGAGCAGCTGGAAGCAGCCGTGACGCAACTGCAACAGCTCTACGCCACCAACGAGCAGTTCTGCGCCGACCTGCGCGCTCAGCAAGCCGACGACCAACGTCGTCAGGACGCCAATCAGGCGTTGGCGCAACGCATCGCACAGGCCTATGACGAATGGCAACGCTGGGCGCGGCTCAATGCACTGATCGGCTCAGCCACGGGTGACACGTTCCGCAAGATCGCCCAAGCCTACAATCTGGACCTGCTGGTGCATCATGCCAACGCGCAACTCAAGCAACTGGTGCGTCGCTATCGACTCAAACGTGGCGGCAGCATGCTGGGCCTGCTGGTCATGGACACGGAAATGGGTGATGAACTGCGCTCGGTGCATTCGTTGTCCGGCGGTGAGACCTTCCTGGTATCCCTGGCGTTGGCTTTGGGCCTGGCCTCGATGGCTTCCAGCACGCTGAAAATCGAATCGTTGTTCATCGACGAAGGCTTTGGCAGCCTCGATCCGGAATCCCTGCAACTGGCCATGGATGCGCTGGACGGGCTTCAGGCCCAAGGCCGCAAAGTGGGCGTCATTTCCCACGTGCAGGAAATGCACGAGCGAATTCCGGTGCAGATTCAGGTCCGTCGCCAAGGCAACGGCTTGAGCACTATCGAGGTGAGCAGTTGATACCGATTCTGTATTCCTTTCGCCGCTGCCCGTACGCCATGCGCGCTCGCATGGCGTTGCGCTATGCCGGCTGCGAAGTGCACATTCAGGAAGTCAGCCTCAAGGCAAAACCACCGGAAATGCTCGAACGCTCACCCAAAGGCACGGTGCCGGTTCTGGTCCTGGAGCATCGGGTGATCGATCAAAGCCTGGACATCATGCACTGGGCCCTGGCGCAGCGTGATCCGGATAACTGGCTGATGATCAATGACGGCGATGCGAGACGCCAGATTCAGGCACTCATCGAAGAAAACGATCAGGTATTCAAAGCGCATCTGGACCGCTACAAATACTTTGTGCGTTATCCGGAGTTTGACCAAGCGCATTACCGTCAATTGGCAGAAGCATTTTTGCAAAAACTGGAAGTTCGGCTGCAACAGCGGGACTTTCTGGTAGGTCATCGGCTGTCACTGGCGGACATCGCCCTGGCGCCGTTCATAAGGCAATTCAGTGCCGTGGAACCGCAATGGTTTGCCACAAGTGCGTATCCGAAGTTACGAAACTGGTTGCAACGGTTTACCGAGTCGACACTGTTCAAGGCGGCGATGGCCAAGGGCTGAGAGGTTGCCCTGATGAAAGGTCAGAAGGTGCAAACCCTATTCAGGACAGGACACGGGTCCAAAAAAAAGCCCGCAACCAGTAAAGGTGCGGGCAAAGGGGATTCAGGTGACGCTTTCGCGAGCAGGCTCACTGGCAGAATTTGCAGGGTCTGATACGCAATGAACAGGGGTCGCAAAAACCTGGGTAAGCGAACATGCTCGCGAAAGCGGCTTAACTATGTAACTGCGTTGCGTTGCGAATTCATTCCCGGTTATCGAATTCATCGTTAACCGGGAATGAGTTCACGTATGCAGGTACTTCATTATTGAATCTTGTGATCTAGCGCTGCATAGAAGTTCGCACTTTGTTGCAGGTACTTAGGAGTATATGTTTGTGTGGCATGTGCCTTTTTGTCTGTAACGTCGACATTGGCATGGGCGGGCAATGCAACAGTGGCGGAGATTGCAGACGCGGCAATGATGGAGAAGATATTGAAATTCATGGCGGTGACCCTCGGATATTCTGTGGAAGCTGCGTTTCAAGTCTTGACCGTCTTGGCCGTGACTCAAACTTACCCCCGAGGGCGGATCATCCGAAATGTTTTGTAGCACTAGCTCATATCAGTCGGATTAATATTGACCCCAGCCCACGTCTTGCGTGGGCTGGGGTCAATTTGCGGTTACTTGCGGGTCAGGAAACGAAAATCTGAAGGCGAATCGAAATCCACCTTTTGCACGGTTTCGCCGAGCATGCCGGTTTTTGGATCAACCTTGACGGTGACGATCTGATTACTTTTCTGGTTGGCAATCAGCATGAAATGGCCGCTTGGGTCGAAGCTGAATTCACGGGGTTCGGTGCCTTCCACGGAACGGCGCTGGATTTCCTTGAGCTGACCTTTGCCGTCGATTGCGAACACCAGCAACTGATTGGCCTCACCACGATTGGCCACGTACAGGAACTTGCCGTCCGCCGAGGTGTGCAAACCACCCGCGCCGACTTTCTGCTGCACGCCTTTATTCTTCAGATCCACCAGTTGGGTCTGCTTGAACGCACCGTCGTGGTAATCGAACACCGCAACCTGAGCGAGCATTTCCAGGGTCAACCAGGCGTGCTTGCCGTCCTTGCTGAACAACAAATGCCGAGGACCACTGCCCGGCGCCAACTCTACAGTCGGATGTTTGGCAGGCTGTAACGGCTGGGTTTTCTGGCCGTCGTAGCTGAACACGAACAGCTTGTCGGCACCCAGATCGCTGGCCACCAGATACTTGCCGTCCGGCGTCGGGATCGCCGAGTGCACGTGGGACGACGCCTGGCGCTCTGCATTAACCTTGCTGGCGCCGTGATCCTTGCTGAGCTGGGCGATGTCAGACAGCCTGCCGTCCTTGCCCACCGGAATCACTGCCAGCGAACCGCCTGGATCAGGGTGCACCGCATAGTTGGAGACAAACAGGAAGCGCTCGTCCGGGCTCAGGCTGGAATGAGTCGGCTCGTCGCCTCGACTCACCACTTGATTGATCGGCGTCACCTCATGGCTTTTGGGATCAATGGCAAAACTACTGACCTTGCCCACCACATCGCTGCCGCCGGGGCCGTTTTCGTTAACCGCAAACAGATGACGCTGATCTTTGGACAGCGTCAGCCAGGACGGATTTTCGCTTTTGATCACTTGCAGCGGCTTGGCG
>DASVUK010000026.1:0-3333 GCA_036387095.1 Pseudomonas sp. | reverse complement strand
CGCTTCGGTAAAATTACCTAACAAATTCAAAGCGTTACGTACATCTGGATAACGCCTTGCTACAACCGGTAAGCAGTCATTTCGACTGTTTCCCTTGGGAACGGGGCGCACTTTAATGGGAGGAGTGTTACGTGTCAACAGTGGATCTGAAAAAATTTCTGCTGTACTTACAGATACTTGCGGCACGAGCACCAGATACCACGGTTCTTCGGGGTCTACAGGGGTCAGTATTTCCCCCACGCCTTCAGCAAACGCGGCGTGTCCACGCACGAAAACCGGGACGTCCGCGCCCAGTGTCAGGCCCAGCGTAGCGAGGCTGTCCAGGTCCCAGTCCAGTTTCCACAGGTGATTCAAGCCGAGCAGAGTTGTGGCGGCGTCGGAACTGCCACCACCGATTCCGCCGCCCATGGGCAGCCGCTTTTGCAGCCAGATATCGACGCCGAGGGTGCAACCCGATTTTTTTTGCAGGGCTCGGGCAGCCTTGACGATCAGGTTGCTGTCGTGAGGAACACCCGGAACATCGGTTTGCAGGTGAATATCGCCATCCTGGCGAACGGCGAAACTCAGCTCGTCGCCATAATCAAGAAACTGAAAAATGGTTTGCAGCTCGTGATAACCATCGGGGCGACGGCCAAGGATGTGCAGCATCAGGTTGAGTTTGGCCGGGGCGGGCAGGGTCAAGCGAGTTGCACTCATGCTTATTGCCCCAGTTTGCGCGGTTGCCAGTCCTTGATTACCAGCGTGACGTCGAGGTCCTGACCATGCAGTTTGACGCGTTCAGGCAGCCAGTAGCCGTTTTGCTCGACGTAACTGAGGTATTCAACCTGCCAGCCGTCCTGTTCGAGGCTGGCCAGACGGCTGTCGCCATCGAGCATCAGACGGCTTTTGCTGTCCGGCGCAGGCAATCCGCGCACCCACCAGACCAGATGTGATACCGGCAGCTTCCAGCCAAGCTGGTCCTGAAGCAGGGTTTCCGGGGTCGTGGCTTCGTAGCGGCCCTGGTTGGCCACTTCCAGGCTAACTGCGCCAGGGCGGCCGGTCAGGCGTGCTGCGCCGCGTCCCAGCGGGCCGGACAGGCGGATGTCGTAATAATCCTGGCGCTGGAGCCAGAACAGCGTGCCGCTGCCGGAATCCTTGGGCGCGCGGATGCCGACCTTGCCGTTGATCTGCCAGCCATCGAGACCGGTCAGCTGTTGTTTGTGCTGGCGCCATTGCGCCGGGTCACCCTTGCCCTCCAGGGCTTCGCGGGAGGAAATACCGGCGCAGCCGGCGAGTAGGGCGATGAGGCTGAATACGATTACGTGGCGCAAAAACATAGAATTAAAGAGTCTCGGATCCGGTCAGGCGCCGCAAAGTGCTGCGCAAAATTGGGCTGTCAGGTTGTTGCTGCAGGGCTTTACCCCAGATTTTACGGGCTTCGCGCTGTTCGCCTTTGGCCCAGAGTACTTCGCCAAGGTGTGCGGCGACTTCATGGTCAGGGAAGCGTTCCAGGGCCTGGCGTAGTAGGCGTTCGGCCTCGTCCAGGTTTCCAAGGCGGTAGTTCACCCAGCCAAGGCTGTCGAGAACGGCCGGGTCATCCGGGTTGAGGCTGTGGGCTTTTTCGATCAATTCCTTGGCCTCGGCGTACCGCGTCGTGCGATCGGACAAGGTGTAGCCAAGGGCATTGAGAGCCATGGCGTTCTCCGGCTCGCGCTTGAGAATCGCCCGCAGATCTTTTTCCATCTGCGCCAGGTCGTCGCGTTTTTCCGCCAGCATCGCCCGGGTGTACAACAGGTTCAGGTCATCGGGGTATTGCTTGAGCGCCTGGTTCAATACTTGCCAGCCGCGTTCGGCCTGGTTGTTGTTGGCCAGCGTTTCCGCTTCGATCAGGTACAGCTGAATGGCGTAGTCAGGTTGTGCGTCCCGTGCCTGGGCAAGGCGTTTGGAGGCTTCGGCAGCGCTGCCGTTGCTCATCAATATGTCGGCCTGACGCAGTTGAGCGGGAAGGTAGTCGGTGCCGGGACCGACCTGGGCGTATTCGACCAGAGCGCTCTGCGGATCGTTGCGCTCTTCGTGGATGCGACCCAGGTTCAGGTGCGCCGAATCCACGTGGGCGTCCCGGGCGATCAGATCCTCAAGGTAGCCTGCCGCTTCGTCCCAGGCTTTGGCTTCCAGGCAAACCAGTGCTAACGAATAGCGCAGGTCGTCGTCTTCCGGAAACTGCTGGACGAGGCTGGAGAACTGGACCTTGGCGTCTGCCATGCGGTTCTGTTCCACCAGCATGCGGGCGTAAGTCAGGCGCAGGCGCTTGTCATCAGGGTATTTCTTGATGCTTTTTTCCAGGATCGGCAGCGCTTCCTTACCACGATCCATGCCTTGCAGCAGACGGGCACGCAGCAGGATCGGCGCAACTTCGCCTTCTTTGGGGGGGTTGTCTTCCAGCAATTTCAGAGAGTTTTCTGCATCGCCGTTCTGTTGCAACAACAGGGCCTTGCCGAAAATCAACTGGCCATTGTTGGGATACTTCTCCAGCAGCCGGTCAAAGCTTTTGAGCAGTGCGTTGCGGGTGTCGGAGTCGGTTTCCGAAGCGGACAGCGCAAGGAAGTCGAAATGGGTGTCGCCCTGACCCTGCAATACCTTCTCCATGTAGATCATGGAGTCGTCATAGCGACCAGCGCGCGCCAGCTGGATTGCGGCTGCACGCTGGGCTTCCAGATTGGTTCGGTCGTTTCTGGCCCAGATCAGCGCGGTGTCCAGCGCTGCCTGGTCGGCGCCCAGATACTCGGCGATACGGAAGGCACGCTCGGAAACGCCGGGATCCTGGGTGTTGATAGCCTGGGTAACGTAGTTGTCCAGCGCGATATCAAAGCGATTGCGCTGGCCCGCGAGCTCGGCGCTCAACAGGCTGACCAGGGTGTCCTGAGTGAACGATCCATAGACCTGAGGCTTGGCTTCAGGCGCGGGAGTCGTGTCCTTCGGCGCAGGTGTGGCCTGCGGTTCAACGGGGGCCATTGACTGGCAGCCGCTGAGAAAGACAAGGGCGAGGAATAACGCGGAGGATCTATTCATATATAAGAAGGGACGACTTACCTGCGGTCCGGGCATCATGACACAAGGCTGGAAGCAAACCCACAGCCGGTTGGAAAACTGCTGATGATGCGCATTTTTGCACGCCGCACCTGCCCTTTTGGGGCCTTTAATCAGTAGGTCTATTAGGACAATAGTCTGCGGTGGTTGTTCTGAATCTATTGAAGTAGGACAATTGCCGGCTTCACGTCACCATCAGCGACCTTGAATGGCCTTCCTTGCACTTGGTATTAACCATAAGACTGCCTCGGTAGACGTCCGCGAGCG
>DASVUK010000025.1:0-9935 GCA_036387095.1 Pseudomonas sp. | reverse complement strand
CCCGTCATGATTCTGCCTTGGCTAATCCTGATCCCCTTTATCGGCGGCCTGCTGTGCTGGCTGGGTGAGCAATACAGCTCCACCCTGCCGCGCTGGATCGCGCTGCTGACCATGTCCCTCGAACTGGCCCTGGGCCTCTGGTTGTGGAGTACTGGCAACTTCAGTTACGCACCGGCTCCCGGCGTCGACCCCACCTGGGCGCTTGAATTCAAGCACCTGTGGATTGCCCGCTTCGGCATCAGCGTGCACTTGGCGCTGGACGGCCTGTCGTTGCTGATGATCCTGCTCACCGGCCTGCTCGGCATCCTGTCGGTGCTGTGTTCGTGGAACGAGATCCAGCGCAAGGTCGGGTTCTTCCACCTGAACCTGATGTGGATTCTGGGCGGCGTGATTGGCGTGTTCCTCGCCATCGACCTGTTCATGTTCTTCTTCTTCTGGGAAATGATGCTGGTGCCGATGTATTTCCTCATCGCGCTCTGGGGTCACAGTTCATCGGATGGCAAGAAGACTCGAATCTACGCCGCGACCAAGTTCTTCATCTTCACTCAGGCCAGCGGCCTGATCATGTTGGTGGCGATCCTGGGTCTGGTGCTGGTCAACTTCAATCAGACCGGCATCATCACCTTCGACTACGCGACGCTGCTGAAGACCAAACTGGCACCGGGCACTGAATACATCCTGATGCTGGGCTTCTTCATTGCGTTCGCGGTAAAGCTGCCGGTCGTGCCGTTCCACTCCTGGCTGCCTGATGCTCACGCCCAGGCACCTACTGCGGGCTCGGTGGATCTGGCCGGTATTTTGTTGAAAACCGCTGCTTATGGTCTGCTGCGCTTCGCCCTGCCGTTGTTCCCTAACGCATCGGCCGAGTTCGCGCCAATCGCGATGGTGCTGGGCCTGATCGGCATTTTCTACGGTGCCTTCCTGGCCTTTGCCCAGACCGACATCAAGCGTCTGATCGCGTATTCCAGCGTTTCCCACATGGGCTTCATCCTGATCGGCATCTACTCCGCAAGCCAGCAAGCGTTGCAAGGCGTCGTGATCCAGATGATCGCCCACGGCCTTTCAGCCGCGGCGCTGTTTATCCTCAGCGGTCAGCTGTACGAACGCATGCACACACGGGACATGCGTGAGATGGGCGGCTTGTGGTCGCGCATTGCCTACCTTCCGGCGATCAGCCTGTTCTTCGCTGCTGCGTCTCTGGGCCTGCCGGGAACCGGTAACTTCGTCGGCGAGTTCCTGATCCTGCTGGGCAACT
Source organism: Pseudomonas sp. (assembly GCA_036387095.1). Lineage (GTDB taxonomy): Bacteria > Pseudomonadota > Gammaproteobacteria > Pseudomonadales > Pseudomonadaceae > Aquipseudomonas. The sequence continues at coordinate 8,680 of DASVUK010000025.1, read as the reverse complement.
TTGTCGCCTCGCCGTGGATCACTGCCATCGCGACTTCCGGTCTGGTGTTTGGCTCCGTCTACTCGCTGATCATGATCCACCGCGCCTACTTCGGACCGTCCAGTTCGGATGCGGTCCTCAAGGGTCTGGACGCACGGGAACTGATCATGGTGCTGGGACTTGCCGTATTGCTGGTGGTGGTCGGGGTTTACCCGCAGCCGTTCCTCGATACCTCGGCAGCGACCATGCATGGCGTGCAGCAATGGCTTGGCACCGCCTTCACTCAACTCGCTTCGGCCCGGTAAGAGCGCTATGGACCTGACGATTCAACACTTTATTGCGCTTGCGCCGCTGCTGATTACCAGCGCCACGATTGTCGTCGTGATGCTGGCAATCGCATGGCGTCGCAATCACTCGCAAACATTCCTGCTGTCCGTTGCAGGCCTCAACCTCGCATTGCTGTCGATCTACCCGGCACTCAAAGTCGCACCGCTGGTTGTCACACCGCTTTTGCACATCGATAGCTTCGCTTGCCTCTACATGGCGTTGATCCTGGCCTCCACCCTGGCGTGCGTCACCATGGCCCACGCCTACCTGGGTGATGGCAAGGTGGGCTACCCGGGCAACCGCGAGGAGCTTTACCTGCTGATCCTGATGGCGGCTGCTGGCGGGATGGTTCTGGTCAGCGCGCAGCATCTGGCCGGGTTGTTCATCGGTCTTGAACTGTTGTCGGTGCCGGTCTACGGGTTGGTGGCTTATGCCTTCTTCAACAAACGCTCGCTGGAAGGCGGCATCAAGTACATGGTGTTGTCGGCGGCAGGTTCCGCTTTCCTGCTGTTCGGCATGGCGCTGCTGTACGCCGAAGCCGGCTCCCTGAGTTTCGACGGGATTGGCAAGGCGCTGGCCGCAACAGGTCTGCCGAGCCCTATTGCGAGTCTGGGCCTTGGCATGATGCTGGTGGGTCTGGCTTTCAAGCTGTCGCTGGTACCGTTCCACCTGTGGACGCCGGACGTGTACGAAGGCGCACCTGCTCCGGTAGCAGCCTTCCTGGCCACGGCCAGCAAAGTCGCTGTTTTTGCCGTACTGGTGCGTTTGTTCCAGATTTCCCCGGCAGCCAGCAGCGGTGTGTTGCATGACGTGCTGGCGGTTATCGCCGTGGCCTCGATCCTGGTCGGTAACCTGCTGGCATTGACTCAGACCAACCTCAAGCGTCTGTTGGGTTATTCGTCCATCGCTCACTTCGGCTATCTGATGATCGCGTTGGTCGCCAGCAAAGGCATGGCGGTTGAAGCGATTGGTGTTTATCTGGTGACCTACGTCGTCACCACGTTAGGCAGCTTCGGTGTCATCACCATGATGTCGTCGCCTTATAGCGGTCGTGATGCTGACGCGATGTTCGAGTACCGTGGTCTGTTCTGGCGCCGTCCGTACCTGACTGCCGTGATGACCTTGATGATGCTTTCCCTGGCGGGCATCCCGCTGACGGCGGGCTTCATCGGCAAGTTCTACATCATTGCCACCGGTGTTGAAGCGCACCTGTGGTGGCTGACCGGCTCGCTGATCATCGGGAGCGCCATTGGCGTGTTCTATTACCTACGGGTGATGGTGACCTTGTATCTGGTTGACTCCAAGCTGCCGCGTCACGACGCTCAGTTCAACTGGGCACAACGGACTGGCGGCGTCATGCTGCTGGCCATCGCCATCCTGGCGTTCGCCCTTGGGGTTTACCCACAACCCTTGCTTGATCTAGTCTTGCACGCGGGTCTGCAAATCCCGAGCTGATCCAGAAGACATAAAAAAACCTGCTCCTTTGAGCAGGTTTTTTTTGCCTCGGAAAAACCCTAGCCCGGCAAGCGCACGGTTTTCTTGGCACCGACGAACAAGCCCCAAGAGGACATGAACAGCGCCGCGACCATCGGGCCGATGACAAAGCCGTTCAGGCCGAAGACAGCCATGCCGCCCAGGGTTGAGATCAGGATCAGGTAATCAGGCATCTTGGTGTCTTTGCCCACCAGTATCGGACGCAATACGTTGTCCACCAGACCAATCACGAAGACTCCGAACAGCGAGAGCACAACGCCCTGCCAGATCATGCCGCTCAGCAAGAAGTAAGCCGCGACCGGCGCCCACACAATCCCCGCCCCCACCGCTGGCAACAACGAGAGAAACGCCATGATGACCGCCCAAAGCAACGCGCTGGGGATATCGAGACACCAGAAGATGAAACCGCCCAATGCGCCCTGAGTGATCGCCACCACCACGTTACCTTTGACCGTGGCGCGAACCACTCGGGTGAATTTCAGTTGCAGGCGACGCTTTTGCGGCTCTGCCAGCGGCACAGCAATGCGAATCTTGCGTACCAGCTCCTGACCATCTCGCAGAAAGAAAAACAGCAAGTAGAGCATGATGAAGAAGCTCACCACGAAATCGAACGTACCTTGTCCGAAGCTGAAGGCCTGGGTTGCAAGGTATTGGCTGCCTTGCATCGCGCCCTTGGCAATCTTGTCGCGCAGCCCATTGAGGTCGCCCATGCCGAGGCGATCAAGCCAATGCTGGACGTAAGGTGGAAGCAGCTCCTTGAATTCAGCCAGATAGCTGGCGATATCCAGCTGACCGCTTTCAACGTTTTTGTACAACGTGGCGCCTTCCTGAACCAACAAGGCGCTGATGACGATGACGGGCAAAATCGCAATTACCAGACAGATCAATAGTGTGCACAAGGACGTCAGATTGCGCTGCCAACCCAGGCGCAACAACAGCCGACGTTGCAGGGGGGCAAAGATGATGCCCAGGATCACCGCCCAGAATACCGCGCCATAAAACGGCAGCAAAATCCAGACGAATGCGATGGTGACCAGTACCAGCAACATCAATAACGTTTTGTATTGCAACGTGGTTTCGTTCATGTCCTTTCCATGTCAGAGGGCAGCGAATCGCTTGACCTAGTGCTTAGTCCGCCAATCAACGAGCAAGTGCCATCATCCAGGCAATCAGCGAACTGATTGCCTGGATGATGGTTGAAACAAGCGTGTAGACAAGCAAACTCTGACAGGACGCGTATCGAGACGCCCCTTGAGGAAATCAGACCCTAAACTGGCTGACCAGCGCACCCAGGCGCCGGCCAAGATCGGCCAGACTGCGCGAGGTTTGCGCGCTGTGGCGGGTTTCATCGGCAACGCTGTCCACTGCGGAGGCGATTTGATGCACGCTTCGATTGATCTCTTCAGCCACGGCTGTCTGCTCTTCAGCAGCGCTGGCAATCTGTGCGTTCATGGAATTGATCGTGCCAATCAGTTGGCCGATGGTATCCAATGACGCTCCGGCCTCGTTGGCTTGCGCTGAAGTGCCATCGCCTGCCTCGCTGGAGCGGCGCATGGCATCCACTGCTGTCTGGGTGCCTTTTTGCAGTCGGTCGATCATGCCTTGGATTTCCTGGGTGCTTTGTTGAGTGCGACTGGCAAGAGCCCGCACCTCATCAGCTACCACCGCAAAACCGCGGCCGGCCTCTCCGGCTCGCGCGGCCTCAATCGCCGCATTGAGCGCCAGCAGGTTAGTCTGCTCGGCAATGGAACGAATCACGCCCAGCACGCTGACAATTGAAGAAACATCCTGCTGCAGGCTATCAAGGGAAGTGCCACTGTTGCGGATGTCTTCTACAAGCGCATGAATCTGCTTGATACTTCCGTCCACGACACGCTTGGCGGACTGACCTTGCTCGTCGGTCTGCTGAGCGGCTACCGATGCGCCCTGGGCGCTCTTGGCAACTTCCTGAGCCGCCGCTGACATTTCATTGATGGCAGTGGCAACCTGATCGGTTTCATGACGCTGGCGCTCCATGGCCTGTTCCGAGCGCTGCGCTTGACTGGAAACCTCACCCACAAGTTCTGTCAGTTGCGTCGTCATACCGGCAATCTGCTGCACCAGGCCGTGAATTTTGTCGACGAATCGATTGAAAGACCCGGCCAGATCGCCCAATTCATCCTGACTGGTGATCGCAAGGCGACGCGTGAGATCTCCCTCACCCGCAGCGATATCATCCAGATTCGCTTTCATCAGTCGAAGTGGGCGAAGCAGCGTGCCTGCCAGGACGATCCCGACGATGGAAATAATGACCAGAACCAGCACCGCGATGCCCATGATGCTAAGCAGCATTTCCTGAAGACGGGCCTCGACGCTTTTCTCAACTGCCGCAACCTGAGCATCAATCCCATCAAGATTTACCGACGAACCTACCGCCATGTCCCATTTAGGCAGGTATTCGGTATAGCCCAATTTGGGAAGCAACTCGGTCTTGCCCGGTAGCGGTGATGAATAGAGCAGGTAATGAGTGCCAGCTTTCGCGACTGCAACCAGCTCGTTGTTCACATAGACACCGTTGGGATCGCGAGCTTCCTTGAAGCTCTTACCGACACCATCAGGGCTGTTGGCCTTGAACAGGCGAACCGATTGTGAGTCGTAGGCGAAAAAATACCCATCTTTGCCATAGGTGATATTGGACAGCAATTTGATGACCTGAGCGCGAGCTGCTTCGTCACCTGGCGCAGCAGCATCGTAGATAGGCTTGATAGCAGTCATGGCGACAGCAACATAGCTTTGCAGTGTCGCCTTGGCTTCGCCAAGCAGACGTTCGCGCGTCTCGTTGACTTCCCGTTGCGCCTGCTCGCGAAGCATCACAACAGTCGCAACGCTAATCACTACCGCGAAAATCAGCACCGGCAGCACTGCCAGAGAAAGTACTTTGGCTTTCAGGCTAATACGCATAGAGCTCCAGGAATCTGTCTTTTTATTGGGGAAGTCGCATTTACCTATTTAACGGCCATCACGCTGAAAAGTTGAGAAAGCTCCCTATTTTGAGTAGGACAAATCTCGAGGAACGCAGGAAGTCGCCGTCTGCTTAATGCAATGGCGGAACTTTGGGAAGATCGATACGCACCTGCAAACCACCCAGAGTGCTCTGCAGCAGTTTCAGTTCGCCGCCCCACGCATGGACAATGTCCCGCACAATCCCCAGGCCCAAACCGTGTCCCGTGATCTGTTCATCCAGTCGAGTGCCTCGGCTGAATACTTGCTCGCGCCGGGACTCAGGGATACCTGGCCCATCATCTTCAACCAACAAACTGAAACCCTGGTCTTGCTCTTCGATGGTCAATAACACTTCGCTGTCGGCCCACTTGCAAGCGTTGTCCAGCAGGTTGCCCAGCAGCTCAAGAATATCCTCGCGATCCCATGGCAGACTCAGGCCTCCAGACACCTTCGTCGTTAACTCCAAATGATCGCCGTGAATCATACGCAGCGTGGCCAGCAGGCCAGAAAGTTCAGCATCGCAATCGAAGCGCGCACCAGGCAGAGCATCTCCGGACAAACGCGCCCGGTTGAGCTCTCGAACGAGTCGCTGCTCGATGTGACCCAGTTGTTCGCGCAGGGTTTTGCGCAGAGCCGGGTAATTCGCAAGTTGCGGACCGGACGCAAGACTGACCAGAACAGCCAATGGCGTTTTCAATGCATGGCCAAGGTTGCCCAGAGCGTTTCGGGACCGCTTCAGGCTGTCCTCGGTATGAGCGAGCAGATGATTGATCTGAGCGACCAGCGGCTCAAGCTCCAGCGGCACTTCGCTGTCCAGTTGCGATCGCTGCCCCTGCTGCAATTGGAATATTTGCTTGCGAACAATTTCCAGTGGTCTCAATGCGCGACGGACAGTGATGCGTTGCAGAACAAGAATGACAAGCAACGCGACAAGCCCCAACCCAAGGCCAAACTGCTGCACGCGCTGAAAGCTCGCCCTGACGGGGGTGTAATCCTGAGCGACGGTGATTTCAATCGATTGGCCGAACCTGCGGTATTGGGTTTTGAGTAATAGCAGGGATTGCCCGGTCATCCCCAACTCGAGATTGGCATGCAGGCCGACACCCTCAAGTTCCGGTAATTCCAAGTCCCACAGTGACCTGGATCGCCAGTGTCCTTGTTCGAAGTCCACGCGAAAGTAATGACCGGAGTAAGGCCGCTGATAAGCTGGCGACAAACGATGTTCATCCAGTTGCAAGCCACTTGGGCCACGAACCAGGGCAACGAGCATCCCTTCGCTTTCGTTACGCAACCCCGCTTCTAAATAGCGCTGCAAGCCTAGTTCAAAAAGCCAAAGGCTGGTTTGTGCCAGGATCAGGCAAACCACCACCATGACACTGATCAGGCCAAGGCTGAGGCGCCTCTGGATGGATTTCAAGCAGAAACTCCGCCGAATCGATAGCCCTGACCACGACGGGTTTCTATGACCGCTTTACCGAGTTTGCGGCGTAGATGATTAACATGCACTTCAATCACATTGGAATCACGTTCGCTTTCACCGTCATACAAATGCTCAGCCAAATGACTCTTGGACAGGATCTGTTCAGGGTGAAGCATGAAATAGCGCAGCAGACGAAACTCCGCGGACGTCAGCTCAATTTCCAATCCGGCGCTGCTGACGCTTTGCCTACCCTCATCCAGATGCAGGCCTGCAGACTCCAAGAGGGGCTGATTGGCAAGTCCATGTGAGCGGCGAAGCAGTGCCTGAATACGCAGCTGTAATTCTTCGGGATGAAATGGTTTGGTCAGATAATCATCCGCACCGGCTTTGAGTCCTTCAATACGCTCAGACCAGGAGCCTCGGGCGGTCAAAATCAAGACCGGGGTTACCAATCCTGATGTGCGCCATTGCTCCAAGACCTTCAAGCCTGGCAGCCCAGGAAGCCCAAGATCCAGCACGATCAAATCATAAGGTTCACTCAACCCCTGATGCACAGCATCTCGGCCGTCGGCGAGCCAATCGACCGCATACCCTTGTTTGCTCAATCCCGCTAGCAACTCATCAGCCAATGGAACGTGATCTTCCACTATCAACAATCGCATCAGTCGTCTTCCTCGTCTTTCAGAAGTCTGCTATCACGCGCATCAAATTTCAATTCGCGGACGACGCCTTCCGAGGTCAACACCTCAAACTCATAGACGTAAATGCCATGTTTTTCTTCTAGCTCGGCTTCAAGCAATTTTGCGCCTGGATAACGTCCCAACGCCAAATCGACCAGTTGTTCGAGGGGCAGGATGACACCCGCCTGCCGCAGTGTCAGTGCCTCATCTTGATCCAGATCCCGAGCCTGTACAGCGACGCACATCAGCATCAAACCGCAGGCGAGACGCTTTTGACCTGTCATTTACTTGTCCTGGTGATCCTTGAGGATGGCACCACTAACTGCGTCAACCTCCACCTCCCAATCAATACCCTGGGCATCACGCAGGTCCAACTGATAAATGTATTTACCGTACTCTTCGTCCAGCTCTCGATCGGTGATTGTTGCGTCGGGATGTGTGGTCAATGCAGCGGCTTCAAGGTTTTCGGTGGACTGAATAAGATCGGAGGCACGCAGTTTCGCAGCTTTTTCCTCGCTAATATCGCGGGCGATAACTGCACCTGCTGAGCATGCAAGTGCTACGGCAGCGAACAGGGTTATCAAGGTCTTCATTATCGATCTCCACTGAGACAATGTTTCCAGGCCCAGAGAATACTCTCGTCAACTTAACTGAAGCTGAATTCTTCTGGCCAGATGCCATCAATACAGATCGGCGCTATATCATGGTACAGAGCCTACCTTCGACACACAGCGGTTTTACCGCATCAGCGAAACCATTGCTGATAAACTCGCCCACTGCATGTATCGCTACGACGATCGCCATTTTTAAGAGTTGATTGACTGTGGAAATCTTTAAAGAATTTACATTTGAGTCTGCGCACCGCCTTCCTCATGTGCCTGAAGGCCATAAGTGCGGTCGTTTGCATGGGCATTCATTCAGAGTCGCGATTTATCTGGCAGGTGATGTGAATCCGCATACCGGTTGGATACGTGATTTTTCCGAGATAAAGGCGATATTCAAGCCTCTTTACGAACGCCTCGATCATAACTACCTAAACGACATACCGGGCCTGGACAACCCTACCAGTGAAAACCTGGCTAAATGGATCTGGGTCGAACTGAAACCACTGCTGCCAGAGCTTTCAGCAATTCGCATTCATGAGACATGCACCAGTGGGTGTGAATATCGGGGCGACTGAGGGACCTTGTAAGGTGATGCTGTTCATTTAAGCATTTGAGCTCAGGCCGGGGTTCCTGGAAGATCCGATGCCAGATATCTGGCATCGGATTTTTTATGTCTGTTCAACAGCACCTGCTCGGCCTCGGCGACCTTCTCTGACTTGAGTACCTTCAGAGTGGGTGGCAGCTGCTCTGGATCTTCCAGTCAGGCAACCTTCAGGCGACGTCGCTTGCCCACAGACCAGGTCTTCTGGCTTGTGCTTGGCATGGCGCTATTTCGCGAAGAACCGGTGCACGAAGTTGCGAGGCGGCGGAACATCTGCGCCCAAGGCGTGGCAACGGATCATCTGTTGGCCCGCAGTGGTGTGACAGAGGCTCGCAAGCGGCTCGGTAGGGCTCCTGTCGAGTAGCTATTTCGCAAAATCGGCACTCGATGGGGCTTTTAGCGCTACAGCGGTGATGCTTGGCAGGACCTGCAAGTGTTTGCCGTGGACGGAGCAATGTCTGGTAAGGATCGGTGAAAAATGGTTTTCCGACCGGACAAACAAAACCCCTGAACGCGTAAGCGATCAGGGGTTCTGGAATTCAATCTTGACGATGACCTACTCTCACATGGGGAAACCCCACACTACCATCGG
>DASVUK010000024.1:0-16874 GCA_036387095.1 Pseudomonas sp. | reverse complement strand
GAGGGTTAACTCAATAGACACGGCTAAGCATGTAGGACCGACAGCGGAGTACTGGCGGACGGGGGTTCAAATCCCCCCGGCTCCACCACTTCATCATCTAAAGACGTCCACGGACGTCTTTTTTTGTGCCTGAAATCCAGTGAATACGGGGGTTTCACCGCTATTGGCTTCCACAGAAGCTTTTAGAGTTCCAGGCGTTTCGGTATCCCACTTGGTATCCCGAGCCCACTGGTGCTATTTTTGGGATACCAAAATGGTGTCAGAGGTAGCTCTCATGCCTACTAATGCAGCCCGCCTATCAGACCGCCAACTCAAGGCAGTCAAGGCAACAGGAAAAGACTTCGTTCTCACTGACGGCGACGGCCTTCAACTCAGGGTCAGAGCCAGTGGCTCGATGATCTGGAACTTCAATTACCGCGCGCCGGTAACCAAAAGCCGCCTCAACATGGCGCTCGGCCCTTACCCAGCCCTCTCGTTGGCAAATGCCAGAAAGAAAGCAGCTGAGGCACGCGAACTGCTGGCGCAAGGCATCGACCCCAAAGCTCACCGCGATGAGCTAAGGCAGGCCAAGCTGGCAAAAACCGAGCACACATTCGAGAAGGTGGCCACCGCTTGGTTCGAGTTGAAAAAACACTCCGTCACAACGGCCTACGCCGAAGACATCTGGCGCTCACTCACGCTGCATGTTTTCCCCAGCCTCAAAGCCACACCCCTCGCAGACATCACCGCCCCCATGATCATCAAGCTCCTACGCCCGATCGAGGCCAAAGGCAGCCTGGAGACGGTCAAGCGACTTTCCCAACGTCTCAACGAAATCATGGCCTACGGCGTCAACTGCGGGCTGATCTTTGCGAACCCGCTCAGTGGCATTCGGGCAGCCTTCAAGAAACCGCAAAAACAAAACATGGCGGCACTTCCTCCCGAAGAACTACCCGACCTGATGCTGGCGATTGCCAACGCCAGCATCAAACGCATCACCCGCTGCCTGATCGAATGGCAACTGCACACAATGACCCGCCCTGCCGAGGCTGCTGGGACGACCTGGGCAGAAATAGATTTCGAGAAACGCATCTGGACCATTCCAAAGGAGCGCATGAAAAAACGCCGTGCGCACCCCATCCCCCTAAGCGACCAGACGCTCGCGCTGCTAGAGACACTCAAGCCCTACAGCGGCCACCGGGAACATGTATTTCCGGCCGACCGAAATCCGCGTACACACGCAAACAGCCAGACCGCGAACATGGCATTAAAGCGTATGGGCTTCCAGGATCGATTGGTCAGCCACGGCCTGCGATCAATGGCCAGCACCATCCTCAACGAACATGGATGGGACCCGGAGTTGATTGAAGTCGCACTCGCCCATGTCGACAAAGACGAAGTCCGAAGCGCGTACAACCGAGCGGACTACATCGAGCGAAGACGCCCGATGATGACTTGGTGGAGCGACTACATTCAAAAAGCCGCCACCGGCAATTTGTCGGTGACGGCCATTCATGAAAACAAAAACGGGAACGTCATCCCGTTTCGTTAATCAGTTCCTACTGGCGACAGCGGCGACAGCGGCGACACTGGCGACAACCCACTTATTTAGCGGTCCTGCGCATGGCGACAAAGCGGCGACCGTCGCCACCATCTGCATCGCCCACAAGCTTTTAAGGCCCAGCCCCTGAGGGCAGGAAGGCTTTGCCTTCCCGTCCTCAGGGGCTCACTTTAAAAACCGACGAACGGCCCACTGTCCATTCAAAGCCACCGTCTTCCATACACATCCATCGCCTAAAAACCCCACCCCATACACGGTTGACCACCCTCCGAGCACGCGCTACACCAGAGCCGTAGAGCGCTGTCATCGACAGCATTGCCCAGGTAGCCAGGGATCTTTAAGGCTACGCCCTACAGTGGTGGTCCCAGCCATGCGCGCTCGCTTCCAATTAGGCGCGCAGTCACGCCCAACGTGATCGAAGCCAACTTATCCAAAGTGCAAATGCGGCAGCCCACGCCCGTCTCTTTCTCCAGGAAAGAGACGGGCGCCGAAACCACTGCCGCAGCCCTTGCCGGGCAACACATTGCAGCGTTTGTCACTGTGACAATCGGCGTGACAAACCCCGATGTCACCCGCAGCAGCAATGCAGATGATGGTGCCGCAGCCCACGGAATGGACTGCACCTGACTGACAGTCAGGCACGCCCTAGTCATCGCATTACTGCCTGCAACAGACTCAGGATCTCGCGGCGCTGGTCTCGTCAGCCAACGCAGCCTCCACCCGCCCACCTTTATCGGTGCTCAGGAGGCCAGATCATGAGATGCCCAAGCTCCCGGTCGTAAAGAGCTGCCCGTCCCGCGTAAGTGGACAACCCTCACAGGCTGCAGGGGCCTTGATCCCTGATAACACTCAACAACCGTGGCGGGGAGAGTGAGGGAGAAATTCGAAGCACCAGGAGAATGACGATGCAATTGTGCGAAGCGTTTGACCTGCCACAGCCGCTGCTGGAATACCGGCCCGAGCCGCTGGCGTATCCGGTCGAAGCGTTGGGACAGATATTAGGACCAGCCGTCGAACGCATGGCCGAGGTGATCGGCGTGCCCTGCGCCATGGCTGCGCAATCGGTGTTGGCCACTGCCGCCCTGGTGACCCAGTCGCATGCCAATGTGCAGCTCGATGGCCGTGTTTATCCGTTGTCCCTGTACATGCTGACGGTGGCATCGTCGGGTGATCGGAAAAGCGCAGTGGATCATCTGGCGCTGGCGGCTGCGCGTGAGTGGGAGCGGCGGCAGTGGATGCTGTACTTGGAGCAACTGAAAGCCAATCGCGCCGCCATTCGAGGAAAGCACGACGCTCGTGAGTTATCCGACCCCATACCGCCCAGGTTGATCATCGCCGAGCCCACCATTGAGGCGCTGATCAAAAACCTATGCCAGGGCTTGCCCAGCATGGGGTTATTCAACGATGAGGGCGGCCAGTTTTTGGGCAGCAGCACCATGAGCAAAGAGAACCAACTCAAGGCCATCACCACCCTGTCAGCACTCTGGGACGGCAGCCCCATCGACCGGGCGCGCTCCATGCCTGGCGAAAGCCTGCGAGCTTATGATCGTCGCCTCAGTCTGCATCTGATGCTGCAACCTTACCTGGCCACCCAGCTACTCACAGACCGGATGATCAACGGCCAAGGCATCCTTGGCCGTTGCCTGATCAGTTGGCCCGAACGCCTAGTGGGGCGACGCTTGTACAAGGCGGTCGACCTTACGCGAGATGCCAGGATCCAGCGCTACCAAGCGCGCATTACCGCTCTGCTGGATAAGCCGCTGTCGCTACACAACGACGGCTCACTTAACCCTGACAGGCTAGAACTGACACCCAGCGCTCGCACTGCCTGGATCGATATTCACGACACCATCGAATGCCAATCTGGTGAGTTTGGCGAGCTGGCCGGCATTCAATCTGTCGCCGGGAAAGCAGCCGCCAATGTACTGCGTATCGCCGGGGTATTGGCGGTGATTGAAGACGCGCCCGTAGTGGACGAACCCCATATCCAGCGCGCCTCGACGCTGATGGATTACTACCTGGCCGAAATCCAGCGCCTGACGGAGCAAGAGCCCATCAACACGTTACGCGAGGAGGCGGATCGACTGCTGCGCTGGCTGACGCAAAAAGGCTGGACCCAATTTACCGTCCGCGACCTCAATCGCAATGGCCCCCGCTTTGCCCGCAAAAGCAGTCATCACACCATTACGCTGCTGGTCGAATTGATCTCACATAGCTGGCTGGACTCTTCTGACGGAAAGACCTTCGAGGTGCGCCATGTTCCGCCTCAATGACGCGGTGCGCCGTTACCAGGCGCAGCATCAGACACGACCTGCATTGCGGAGTGTCGCCACTTCCGTCGCCGCCTTGTCGCCATGCTTCAGAGCAGCAACTACAAGGGTTGTCGCCACTGTCGCCGTTGTCGCCACACCCGCCTTAGGGTCTGTCAACATCGGCCAACTGATCCACCAACTGCGCGAAGAGGGAGCAATGCTGCGGCATCAGCAAAACGCCCTGATTATTCGTCCCGCACATTGGCAACAAGTGAACAAGATCAGCGCCCACTGGAAAGCGGTGCTGCGCTTTCTGCAAGACAATGAAAACGGTGAAGCCGATGGCATTGGTCGGCCGACGTGACGGGCGCAACTTTGGCTACGGCCGTCAGCTCAGCTATGCCGGCCCACAAGCGCTGAAAGATATGTTTGCCGGCGGCCACTTCGCTACGGTCAAAGCACACAGTGATCGTTGGCAGGCTTTCGTGAAGTGGTGTCGGTCAGCGGACGGCCCCGGTTACAACGACGCCCGCCAGATAGATCGCAGTACCTTGCACAGCTACGCCACACACCTGCGTCAGCAAATCCAACAAGGTGAAATCTGCATCGCCACCGCGCAGAACCGCCTGAGTAGCGTAAACCGTACCCTCGCAGCACTACGCGGCGACCAGTACGTGAAAATCGCCAGCCCGAGCAAGGCACTCGGCATGCAGCGATCAAGCGTACGCACCCGCGCACCGAATGGCCAAGATCACCAACAACTGAGTCGAGTGATTGAAGCGCTTCGCGAACAGCAACACCACCGCGTCGCTGCGATTGTCTGCTTGGCCCGCGCAACCGGCATGCGCTTGCGCGAAACGATCTTGGCTGACCTGCCACGTTTGCAACGTGAGGCTAAACACTTAGGCCGCATCAATATTCAGGATGGGACCAAAGGCGGCCGGGCTGGCGCTTCAGCACCGCGCTGGATCATCGCAAATAACGAGGTTAAGGCAGCCTTGCAGATGGCTCGTCACGCCTCGCCACCCCACAGCCGCAATTTGCTGGCCGAAGGTGAAAGCTACGCCAAGTTCCAGCAACAGACGGTGAGGCCAGCCCGTGAATTGCTTCAGAAGCTGGGACTGAAGGGGGTTCATGAATTTCGAGCGGCTTATGCGTGCGAGCGCTACATACAGCTCACGGGCCACGCGGCCCCCGTCAATGGTGGCCGATGCTATCGCATCGACCACGCTCTGGACCAAAGGGCGCGACGGCAAATCAGTCTTGAGCTTGGGCACAATCGAATCGAGGTGGTTTCGGCTTACATTGGGGGTAGAGCGTGAGCAAGCCTTTCGATATGGCACTTTTCCTGGGTGGAGTACTGAACGGTTCGACAGCCACGCAGCAAAGACACATTCGACAAGCTCGTATCATGCAGGCAGCTATCCAACAGAGGTGGCAGCGCGATAACCCTTGGGGCTGGCACTTCAAGCATGTGCGTTGGTTTTTGGTACACCACCTGAAGGACCGCTCAGAAGCCACCCGCTACTACTACAGGCTCACCGCACAACTTATCTCGAAAAGATTAGGCCGGAGCTGGCTTTGCCTTGATATCTAAGCGCCGACCGTCCCGGCCACATAAGTGGCCCTCCACGTTGACATTTCCCTTGACAAATGGTTATCTCGATAAAGACCATGGCACTTAGTGCCGTTAAGAGCCGTCTAGGTGCATGGGGCGGGTGAAACAGGCCCCATGCACCTAGACGGCACCCTAACCCATGCATTTCGTCGGCTAATCCCTTGCAACCACAGCCCTTCGCCTATAAATGCGCCAACTGAATGTGCTAACCTCAAATCCAAGTCTATTTCCACCCTTATGGGTACTTTCGCCATGATCAGCGGCCACCAGCATTCAAAAGACCTTAGCTTTGCGGAAATGATGAGCCTTAAAAGCAGCTCACGTGACCGCCAGGTTGATGCTGTCTATGCTGCAGACCCTGAGATGCTTGAAATGGCTGCTGCCCGTGCCAAAGCCGCCCTTCGTGGCAACTCTGCTTCAATCGCTCGCCCACTACGATTCTCTGCGCTAAGCAACTGATGCCCGAAGCGGCAAACGAAGACGCTCCGTTCGCCTTACTTGAACGTTCAGAGCTCTTCGCATTTCTGCTCGATCTAATTCAGCGCGTCTACCGCCCCTCAATTCAATCAGCTGTCATCGATTACGGCCTTGTGATCGTTGGCGGGCAATCGCTTACGCTTTGGGCCCGGCAATACCTCATCGACGAAATGACAGGCGAGGATGTCGGATTCGTCACTAGCGATGATTTGGACTTTATCGGTAAACCCAACTCTATTGATTATTGCGCCCGCGTGATGGGAGTCCCTTTTCGCAAGGCGAAGATGGACGACAACACTATAAACATTGCCGCCGCGTACATTGACTGGGTTGACGGTAAAGAGGTCATCGTCGATATCCTGGAAATGGACAGCGTCGGGGGCGCGCCTCAAAAAGAGATTTTCAAGTATTTATCTGTCCTGGATATCGAAGGTGTGCAGATCGCCGTCATCGACCCCATCACATGTCTGAAGTCTCGTTTATTCAATTTATTCGCTTACTGGCAGGATCGGCCACATCGGGAATCCGTGCGGGTGACGATTGCACTTCGCGCGTCGAACCATTATCTGCGCGACCTGCTGGTAAATGATGGGTATCGAGTCATATCAGAGCATATCCGCCGGATCAAGGCCTTAGCCCTGACACCGCTCGGCAAGCGTGTTTATGTCGAATATGGAATCGACGTGCTGGATGCCATCCCCTACGATCCGGCGCTATTCCCAACCGCCTACATGGATCGGGAACGACCGAACATGCTTCGCCAAATAGGTGATGCACGCCGACGGAAGTTAATTCAGTACCAACGATTCGCTTGTGGTCCTATTCACCTGAGCCATCTTCATCCCGCGGTAGAGAACGATCCAAGATAAGAGAATCTGGATAACGCAAAACACTCACGCGGTCATCTCATCGACTCTGCAACCAAGGATGGTTACGGAGACAAGGCCACAGCTCTAACAGCTACCGATAGAGTATTAAATATTTTCAATATTTTGCACGTCGTAATACTCTCCAGAGAAACGGGAAAACAACCGATGATTGAGAAGAGCTAAAAAAATGTACTTACAACTTTCGGCGCTTGGCACTATTTTCCCGTTCAAATCAAAATCAATTAGCAGTTGCATTTCCACAGCATTATTACGAATATTTTGTATATAAACATCATTATTGTAGTGGGCCTTTTGCTTAATTGCGGAGGCTCTTCTTAACTGAATCTTATTGTTTCCCACATAGGCATCAATCTCATCCATACTGGAAAATAATGATGAAAATTTCGGTTCCAGCTTTAACAACCCAAAATCTTCTTTATGAGCCTCTTTATAGCTTAATATTGACTCCGTCTTATTTTTTTGCTTAGCAATTACATCGTCGTCAAAAATGAAAAAATCTATACTCTTAGAAATATTAAAAGTTGGCGTATTATCGATATCCAGAGCATTGTCTTTGAATACCGCCCTATATGCGCCAGCCAGCTTCTTTAACTTCCAAGAGTCATCGGTCGATTTTACTGCATAGAGAGAATTTTGATCATCAAGAGTAAGCCTTATTGCATAAAAATGGGCATTCTGTATGTCTTTAAGTTTTTTCACCTTCTTTTCATCGCGAGCCACGCACTCTTGTATCAATTGTCCTGCATGTGTTTCATCTGCGGGAATCGACAAGACACTAGTTTCGTTATTTTCGGCGAGCAGCGAGTATTCTCGAATTTCTTCGACACTTTGGACTGCAGCATTGACATTTTCTTTTATTTTAGCATCCAAAAGTTCAGAAGTCTCAACCCAGCGCCCCGTATAAACTATTTTACCCGCGCGAGTAGATCTCTTGAAAACCCACAGAGTAACAGTTGAATTGAGGACATCAAACGCTTTCAATGCTAAAAGATCGGCCATCATGTTAGTCTCGTTGTTTTAGAATTTTGACTTTATCAATACTGCTATAACGAAGAACATCACCAGTTAACGGTTGAAACTTAGCCAAACAACCTTCTGTATTGGATATAGAGTCGCCTTCATATCGATACTTTATTTCGTAATGCCCCCAACCAAACGCAACCAGCGCAGGATTTAAAATCACCTGCCCCGACTTGTAAGTCAGCCAAAATATCCAAGCCAGAAATATAAAAAAACCCAGAAATTTACCCGTTTCTTGATAATCCAAACTCATAAATGAAACCACATAAGGCAAAACGTAGTTCATTAGATCTGCTGGAACATGCTTGCACTCCTCCACAATGATTTTCCGCTTTGGTGTGGCGAGCCAAATTGTTCCTAATGATATTGAGAGCGAAATGAGACAGAGGGTAAAAAAACCAAGTGCTAATAAGGGATGCTTTAACGGCAGCTCACATTGACTGGCGAAATTTTTCCAGTCTGAGCACAGACTTTGAGCAGTCGAACCCATTGTAAAATCTTGGACGAGTAAGATCATGCTCAGGGGAAGGTAAGATCCTAAGTAGATCAATAATGCGACTAAAATCCTTGTCTGCATTTTGTAAATAGTCCTGAATCTGGTGATCTTTATTTAAAGGATTCTGGTGGTGGTCAGCCCCACAAAAACGCCACACAGCTCACTAAACCAGACAGAGCCAAGCTAGCATATTGCCATCTACAGGTCTAACCCTCCTGCGTTCTTTATCGGTTGGCGTTCAGGTTGCTGGCGGCTTCCTGTCCGACAGCGGCGCGATCCTGGGTCACCAACAGACGCTCGAAGTAGAGCATGCCGATCTGTCGATCCAGCACACGAGTACTCCAGTTTTGCGTGGCGGCCTCAGTCATATATCACCGGCGGCGCTACCAACCTTGAGCAAGGTGCGGTAATAGATCTAGCTCAATTCGGTACGCAATCCGTTCCAAATTGGTAAGGCCGGGTAGAAAGCCCGCGGGTGCCGCAAATTACCCTCATTTACCAAACTCGGCTCGGAGTCTTTCAGACTAAGTCGACGACAATTTTTTGCCATAGACCGCCCGTGCTTCACCGACCTGAACTTGACTAGTCCTGCTAGCCACGTTGCAAGTCACTCGCCTGCGAAGTAATCACTGTCGACTTGTTTCACCTCGTACACCTGCTTAACGCTCACGCCCAGGTTGTTCTCTACCATCAATCGCGCCAGCTCAACACCATCGATCAATACCACTTTGATATCCAACCCCAGCGCTGCAATGCGAGCCCCCTCGGAGAACTCTGAGGTGGTGATGAACACGCCTTTACGCGCACGCTGGCGAGTCAGTGCGCCTATAAATTTGTCGATCTCCGGACGATGCACCGTATTGGTCCAGCGCTTGGCCTGCAGATAGATAACGTCGAGGCCGAGCTTGTCTTCTTTGATGATGCCGTCGATACCGTCATCATTGGTCGCTTGGGTCGCCTTACCAGCCTCTTTACGCGAGCCGCCGTAACCCATGGCGATCATGAGATCGACTACCAACTGTTCAAAGAAGCTGGGGGTGGCTATCCGGACTTGCGTCAGCAGCTCATCCGCCAGGGACTGCATCAGAGCTTGATGCGCCTCGGCTAACTGTTCGTCCGGCGTGGTTTCGGAAATACCCACGTTCAGCAGGGAGGGAGCGTCAACTGATTGCGGTTTGGTCGTATGGAAGTCCGCAAACTCGGGAAACTGCTTCAACCAGCTCACAGTGATGCGCTGTGGACCATTGGTCAAAGCATCAAGGCCACGCGGAGTAATTTGCACCATGCCCTTGGCCGGAATACACAGCAACCCAGCCTTATTCAAATAGGTGCGAGCCCAACCTACTCGGTTGTTGATCACCGTCTGCTGGCCTGAGGGTAGGCGCTCCTTGCGTTCGTCCTCGGTCAATTGAAACTGATCGGCCACCCGCTCGCGCAATTCATTGAGCGGCAGCGGCGCACCGTTCTGCACGGTGCTCAGCACCGGGCGCATTACACTTTGAAAATCCGGAATTGCCACTGTTACTCCTTAATCTTACCGGCCGCTTTAGGCGTCGCCCACGCGGGTCTCATCGAGGGTAGCTACCGTCTTGAGCATCTTCAAAATCACCAGCGCAAACGCCCGGCTCTTCGTCTCGTTATCCAATACTTCCAGCGAAAGCTTCTCATGGTCGGTCATCGCGTCCAGCACGGTGTCGAGAACGCGCTTGGGAAACAGGCCGTGCATCACTTGATCAACCGAATGGTTGTTCACCTGGGCCATCACATCTTCCTGACGGCTGATACGCTGGGCGATGCCGGTAAGGAACTGCAGTTGGTCGTCGTCGCTCACTTCGGCACCGAAGATATCGTTCAGCGCCTCAATAATTTCGGATAAACGCTTCTTTTCCGGATCATGCGGCTTACCGCTACCCACGTCACTGCCGGGTTTGACGGTGTATTTGCCCGTTTCCTCGTTCAGACGCAGCACGTGTTCGGCGCGCTTGCTCAGGCGGTAGTGGCTAAGTTGCAGCTCACCCACATCCACGTCGTCTTCTAGCAAGCGATCTACGCGCAACAGCGGGTGTAAATGCTTGGCGTACACGCACAGCTGCTCTAGTTCGCGATCCTCGTAAGGCACGATCTGCGATAGGAACTCGTATAGGCGCACAAAGCTTTGCAGATTCTTGCGGAACAGGTCGAGCTGATCGACCTGCTCGCCAGCTTCTTTCAAGGCGTGCTCGGCTTTTTTCAAGCCGGCGCTATCCCCGTTGGCTTCGGAGGTACGTTTGTAATCAAGCGCCTGCTGACGAGATTCCAGCGAGAAGGCATAGCGCTTGGCAAAACGCGCTTTGGCAGGTGCGCAGTAATAACTGAGCTTGCTGGCTTGCGCCTTAGGGTCGAAGAAGGCCAAGGCAAACGCTTCGACCTCTTGCCAGTGATAGATGCCCTCGGCATCTAGCTTCTTCTGCAGGTCATAGATGATCTGCGGGTCGGTCACGTCGGTCAGCTCGGCCTTGGTGTAGTAAGGCAAGAAGGCGTCGAGAATATCCTGCGGCTCGTTAAAGAAGTCGAGGATAAAGGTTTGCTTGTTGTCACCAAAGGTGCGGTTCAATCTCGACAGGGTCTGCACGCAGTCCACACCTTGCAGTTTCTTGTCCACGTACATGGCGCACAGCTTGGGCTGATCAAAGCCGGTCTGATACTTATTGGCGGCAATCATCACGTTGAAGTCTTGGGTGTCGAAAGCGTCTGCTAGGTCGCGGCCATTCAGGCCCGCATTGAGCAGGTTGCTGTTTTCCGTGACCTCTTCGGGGATAACCTCATCCGGCAACACGCTGCCGGAGAACGCCACCAGCGGGTGCACATCGGTGTACCCCATCTGCTGCACATAAGCTTTTAATGCCAACTGATAACGTACCGCTTCTTGGCGGCTACTGGTGACGACCATGGCTTTGGCCTGACCATTGAAAAGACCGCGGATATTGGCTCGGAAATGCTCGACGATTACTTCGACCTTCTGACTGATGTTGTAAGGGTGCAGGCGCACCCAACGCGCCAGCTTGATACGGGCCTTTTTGCTGTCTACCTCATCGTCTTCGCCATCCGGGTGGGCGATCTTCCATGCGGTGCTGTAGGTGGTGTAATTGCGCAGCACGTCGAGGATGAAACCCTCTTCAATCGCCTGGCGCATGGAGTAAAGGTGAAACGGCTCAGGCTTGTTGCTGGTGCTCGCTGGCAGCGTGGGATCGGCCGGACGACCGAACAGCTCCAGAGTCTTGGCTTTGGGCGTTGCAGTGAATGCGTAGTAACTGATGCGCTCATTGGGTTGTCGCGCCTGTACGGCGGCATCCAACAACTCTTCAGCGCTGACTTCTTCCGCCTCCAGAGCATCGCTGCCAAGAATCTGTTTCAACTTGCTGGCCGATGAGCCGGTTTGCGAGGAATGCGCCTCGTCGGCGATCACCGCATAGCGCCCGCTAGCCAGCTTGGGGTACTTGTCCAGGGCATCGAACAGCGCGGGGAAGGTCTGGATGGTGACGATGATGATGCGCGTCTGCTCAGCCAGCGCCTCGACCAATTGTTCGGATTTGCTCTGGCTGCTGGTTTCACGATTGACCTGCTTGACCACACCTTGGGCATGCTCGAACTGGTAGATGGTGTCCTGCAGCTGCTTATCCAACACGGTGCGGTCGGTAATCACGATCACCGAGTTGAACAACCGTTGGCCGGCTTCGTCGTACAGCGAGGCTAGCTGATGCGCGGTCCAGGCGATGGAGTTGGACTTGCCAGAGCCGGCGCTGTGCTGGATCAAATAGCGCTTGCCCGGCCCTTCGGCGCGGGTGGTGTTGATCAGCGTGTTGACCACCTCCCATTGGTGGTAACGCGGGAAGATCATCGTCTCCCTGGTCACCAGCGTGCCGTCGAAGCCTTCGCTGGTTTTCTTGTCCATGTGCAGAAAGCGCCCCAGCACTTTGAGCCATGCGTCCGGCTGCAATAGGCGCTGCCAGAGGTAGCTGGTGGCGTATTGGCTGTCATCCTCAGGCATCGGGTTGCCCGCGCCGCCTTCTGCGCTGCCGAGGTTGAACGGCAGGAAGAAGGTGTCTTTACCCGCGAGTTTGGTGGTCATCGCCACTTCATTCTGGCCCACGGCGAAATGCACCAGCGCGCCACGCTTGAAGGTCAACAGTGGTTCGGGTTTACGCGTCAGCGGGTCTTTTACCGGGCGATCATTGCGATACTGGCGCTTGGCGTTTTCCACCGACTGTTTGAATTCGCTTTTTAGCTCCAGCGTGGCGGTGGGGATGCCGTTGACGAACAGCACCAGATCCAGACGTGGGTCGTAACTCTGTCCACCGGCGCCAGCATCACGCGCGTGCGGTGAATAAGATACTTCCGGCACCACGCGCAAGCGGTTGCAGTGGTAGCGCTTGAGGGTGTCCGGATTCATGCCGTGGTCGGGCTGAAAGCTGCACAGTTCCACTTTTACTGCCGGTAGTTTGAAGCCATGACGCAGCACATCGAGGGTGCCGCTCTGCTCCAGCTCGCGTACCAGTTTTTGCACCAGCACATCATCAGAGTTATTTGGGTTGGCCTTGGCGAACTTGTCCCAACGCTCCGGCCAGGCGGCCTTGAAGTAGCCCAGCACATCTTCGGTATATAGCGCGGTGTGGCGGTCGTAGCCACTGGCCGTGCCGTCTAGCCAGCCTTGGGCGACCAAGGCGTCGATGATGTCCTGTTGGAATTGTGCTTCCTTGCTGCTCGCCATTTATACGGCCTCTAGTTTTAATTCAGGGGCTTTCGCGATTACTGGGAGCTGCCAACCGCGCACGTCGATTTTGCCGGTAACGGCGGCGGAGATTAGGGCTGAGCGGCGTTCTTGGAGAAGTTCTACTGCTAAGTCGCCCTCGGCAATCAGTTCGTCAATTCGCCCAGTTTTTTCATTGATCAGTTCGGCAATAGCGCCTTGTTCGTGTTCAGGAGGTAAAGCCAGCCAGAAGGCGAGCAAGGAGGACTGTGGCAAATTATTAGCCAGGCCATTCCCGCCGCTCAGCGCCTGTTCTATTTGAGATCGCATGAATTGCGCATTCATTACCCAAACAAAAAATTGTCTACTGACCTTTTCTTCCAAATGGACACGGAAGATTTTGTCAGAGAGCATCAGCCGTTCACGCACCTGCCCTAGCAATGCAGTCGAACCGACCAGCTCAGGCGACCCACTCGCTCGTGACATCAATATGTCACCAGCACGAACCTCATACTCGGGAATTGGTTTCAGCGTAGAAGGTAGTGTCTTGTTCTCGGACGAATCGAAAAAGCCTCTGTTAACGCAGCCCGCTTTCAGTACGCCCCAGCCATCTTCTTCGGCAGGGTATGACTCACATTCAGGACTCCAACCTTGCTCAATAAATCGGATTGCACGCCTATTGGCACAAACAACCCAATGCGCTGGCACCTCGCCTAGCCACTCCACACCGGAGTCTTTCATTGGCACCATCGGATCGAGGCCTTTGGTGACGGCGTGGGAGATCACGGCCTGGCGTTTTTCCTTGAGCAGTTCGATCAGGCGCTGCTGCTCTTCGATCAGCGTGTCGATGCGGGCAGTTTCGTGGTCGAGGAAGCGGGCGATTTGGGTTTGTTCGGCTGTTGTAGGAAGCCAAGCAATACCGCCGCGAAGAATTTCCTGAGTAACACTGAATACCTTGACCCCTTTGACGCCCATACGTAACTGCATTCTGAAGGGGAAAGACTCTAGGCAATAGGCAAGAAAGCGTGAACTGACGTCTGAATTTAAGCTGTAGATAATCGTGTGATAGCCGGCGAAAAGAGGCTCCATACCTGAAACATGGGTGAAGTTACCTACGCCATCAAGGTCCTCCGACGTATCGGCAAACACGAAATCGCCATACTTAACACAGGCAGAGGGATCTGTTTCCAGATACTCCGCAGGCACGCTTTTTAGGGGGTGTATGTCCTGGTTCATCTCGAAAGGATACAAGGAGTGAACCTCACCATAATTCAGGCAAGGTATCCCTGTATCGGTTAAATCTGCCTTTGTTATCGTCAAGCCCTTTCTAAAGCGACCTAGATACCTAAGCTGCTTAACACCCCAATGTTCAGGCACAACCCCTAGCCACTCGACGCCGGAATGCCTGTAGGTCGGATAAGCTGGAAACGTCATGCCGACAGCCCCTCAATCATCTGCTTGATACGGTCGGTGCAAGCTTTCAGGTCGCGGTCGATCTCGGCCAGCGGACGCGGCGGCTGGAACACATAGAAGTGGCGATTAAAGGGAATCTCAAAACCAACAATACCGACCTCGTGATCCTGCGCATCGGTTTTGCTTTCGTCGATCCAGGCGTCCGGCACATGGGGAATAACTTCACGCTGGAAGTAGTCATACACCGACTCGCCCAGCGGCACGTTCTCGTTGTCACGCAGGCCAGCGTCTGCTTCCGGCTGCCCCTTGGTCATGCAGATATCCGCCTCGGGGTCGCGCTCGCTCAGGGCGCTCATCAGGGCTTTTAGCTCCGGCGTGCTGAGGCTGACGCCGTTGGCGGTGAGGGCTTTTTTCAGCACCTTGCTAAATTGCTCGCGGTTGCGGTGCAGTAGGTTGGCGTCCATCGTTTGTAGGGCGGTGATTAGTTGCTGCTGAGCGGCGCTGTCAAGTTTCTCGATGGCTTTTTCTTCTAGCACCTTGGCGATGCGCTCGTCACTGGTTTGGAAGTTCAAACGCAGCGGCCGCTCGACGGTGATACGGCGGTAGCCGAAGGCATCGATGGGGAAGATCTTGCTCTGCGCAGTGCGCTCAAAGCTGCCATACAAGCGCACCAGCTCTTTGATTTGATCTTCGGTGATGTACTGGCGCTTGCTGCCCAGCGACTTGCGCATTTTGGCGTAGTGCTGGCTACCGTCAATCAACTGCACCTTGCCCTGGCGCGCAGCAGACTTGTGGTTGCTAAGTATCCACACATAAGTGGCGATGCCGGTGTTGTAGAACATGTCCGTCGGCAGCGCGACGATGGCTTCGACCAGGTCGTTCTGCAGCAGGTAGCGGCGAATCTCCGACTCACCCGAACCCGCGCCACCAGTGAACAGCGGCGAGCCGTTAAGAATAATGCCGATGCGCGAGCCACCGTCACGCGGGTCACGCATCTTGCTGACCAAGTGCAGGAGGAACAGCAGCGAACCATCGGAGACGCGCGGCAGGCCCGGGCCGAAGCGGCCGTCGAAGCCCTTGTGGTTGTGCTCGTCGGTGATCTGTTTTTGTACCTTCTTCCACTCCACGCCGAACGGCGGGTTGCTGAGCATGAAGTCGAAATGTTTGCCGGCCAGTTGGTCGTTTGACAGGGTATTGCCGAGCTTGATGCTGGCTACGTTCTGGCCCTTGATCAGCATGTCCGCCTTGCAGATGGCGTAGGATTCGGGGTTGAGCTCCTGGCCGTGCAGCGACACGCTCACCTTTTCACTGATGGACTGGATGTATTCATCCCCCTCGGACAGAAAGCCACCAGTGCCAGCGGTTGGGTCATAAATGGTGACGATGCTGTTGGACGCGAGTTTGTGATCCTGATCGGTGATCACCAGCGAGGTGGTGAGGTGTACGATATCGCGCGGGGTGAAGTGCTCACCGGCGGTTTCATTGGAGCTTTCTGCAAACTTGCGAATCAGCTCTTCGAAAATGATACCCATGCCGAAGTTGCTGATGAACTCGGGGCTCAGATCGGTGGCGGCGAAGCGCTGCACCACCTGATATAGCAGATTGGCGGCTTCCAGTTGCTGAACGAAGTCTTCAAAGTGGAAGTGCTCGAAGATCTCGCGGGCATCCTTGCTGAACGCCTGCACGTAGCTCATCAGGTCAGCGGCGGTTTGGGTGTCGGACAGAGTACCGAGGGTCAGTGGCGAGGCGTTGAAGAACTGCTGTCCACCTGCGGCCCGCATCATATACATATCACGTACGGTGTCCGGGCGGCCTTCTTGAGCATAGAACTCGCGAACCACTGCGTCCTTGTTTGGCGCCAGAACACACTCCATGCGCCGTAACAGGGTGAATGGCAGGATGATGCGGCCGTATTGTGATTGCTTAAAGTCACCGCGCAGCAGATCGGCAATGGACCATAGAAACGCGGCCGTCTGGGAATGATTTTCCGTGTTCACGCAATAACTCCTTGGAGTACAGGCAAACCGCAAGTCTATCACCTGAGGGTGCTCATCCGGAGCGTGCGCGTTAGGTTGTGAACTCTCGCCAAGCCGGTGCCCACTTTTGGGCGGCTTTACCCGTGCTGAGAGCTAGCTATAGGCAGTTTCACTGCCTGCAATGTTACAAGGCGTGCTGTTCTGATTGATTGCAAACAAGTGATCACGTGACGTGCAGTATTCCAATCGGTATTCCAGCAAAAAACAAAAAACGTTGTTAACTTTAAAAATCAATAATCTACCAATTCAATTCAGATTACCCCGGCCACCACATTCAGCAGTGCAAAAAAGCACCTCGCGTTGAGCAGGTGCTTCTGTTGTGGCTGGGGTTTAGGGAATGCGGGGGCCCAGGGCTCGCTTTCGCTAATGCATCAGCACTTGGCTGCGCTGCTTCTGGAGCACAGGC
>DASVUK010000023.1:0-47272 GCA_036387095.1 Pseudomonas sp. | reverse complement strand
AAACCACGCACGCATCGGATTCTCCATGAGTGAAAGTATTCTCAGTGCTCTGAGCCTCAGTAAAGTGGTCCCCAGCACCGAAGGTGACCTGACCATCCT
This sequence comes from Pseudomonas sp., assembly GCA_036387095.1. GTDB lineage: Bacteria > Pseudomonadota > Gammaproteobacteria > Pseudomonadales > Pseudomonadaceae > Aquipseudomonas. The sequence goes on along the minus strand of DASVUK010000023.1, from coordinate 47,173 downwards.
GCACGAACTCTCTCTGGAACTAAACAAGGGCGACAGCCTGGCTATCGTCGGCGCCTCGGGTTCGGGCAAGTCGACCTTGCTCGGTTTGCTGGCCGGCCTTGATTTGCCCAGTGCCGGCGCGGTCATTCTCTCGGGTCGCAACCTCAGCGAACTGGACGAAGACCAGCGCGCCCGAGTTCGCTCCGAGCACGTAGGCTTCGTGTTCCAGTCCTTTCAGTTGCTGGACAGCTTGAATGCCCTGGAAAACGTCATGTTGCCCATGGAACTCAAGGGCCGCAAGGACGCGCGCCAGCAAGCGAAAGTCCTGCTTGAGCGCGTCGGCCTTGGCAAACGCCTGACCCACACGCCGCGCCAGCTTTCCGGTGGCGAACAGCAACGAGTGGCCATTGCCAGGGCCTTTGCCGCCGATCCTGACGTACTGTTCGCCGATGAACCCACCGGTAATCTTGACAGCCAGACCGGCGAACGGATCAGCGACCTGCTGTTCGAACTGAACAAGGAGCGCGGCACGACGCTGGTGCTGGTCACCCATGACGAACGTCTGGCGCACCGCTGCCGACGCCTGATCCGACTCGAAGGTGGCCGTCTGGTCGCCCCACTGGAGCCTTGATGGCACGCCTGCCCTTTGTTCGCCTGCTCAACCTTGCTGTCCGCCAACTGCTGCGCGATGCCCGCGCCGGTGAATTGCGGGTGTTGTTCTTCGCCCTGCTGGTAGCGGTCGCCGCCAGTACCGCCATCGGTTATTTCGGCGCCCGCCTGAACGGCGCGATGCTCATGCGCGCCACCGAATTCCTTGGCGCCGACCTGGTGGTTGAAGGCTCCAGCCCCGCCAAGACGCAGCAGATCGAAGCGGGCCAGACGCTCAAGCTGGATCATTCCCAAGTGGTAATTTTCTCCAGCGTCATTGCCACCGATGCCGGCATCCAGCTGGCCAGTGTCAAGGCTGTCGATACGACTTATCCACTGCGTGGAGAGCTTAAAAGTGCGGCCGATCTGTATCAGCCCGAGCAGGTCAGCCAAGGCCCCAAACCCGGAGAAGCCTGGGCTGAGTCGCGTATGTTTCCCGCCGTTGACCTGAAGATCGGCGACGACATCGATGTCGGTGCGAAAACCCTGAAGCTGACCCGCGTGCTGACCTACGAACCGGACCGCGCCGGCAATTTCTACAGCCTGACACCAAGGGTGATGATCAACCTTGCCGACCTGCAGGCCACCGGTGTGGTCCAGCCGGGCAGCCGGGTCAGCTATCGGGAAATGTGGAGCGGCCCGCCCGAAGCCCTGGCGGCCTATCGCAAAGCCATCGAGCCTGGGCTGGAGCCTCATCAGGAAATCAAGGATGCCCGAGACGGCAGCCAACAGATCGGCGGCGCCCTGGGCAAGGCCGAACGTTATCTGAATATGGCGAGTCTGGTGGCCGTCTTGCTGGCCGGTGTCGCGGTGGCACTGTCGGCCTCACGATTCGCGGTGCGGCGTTTCGATGCCAGCGCACTGATGCGCTGTCTGGGTCTGTCACGTAACGAAGCGTTGCTACTGTTCAGCCTGCAATTGGCGATGCTCGGCGTGTTGGCAGCCCTGAGCGGCGCGCTGCTGGGCTGGGTGGCGCAATTGGGATTGTTTGCGCTGCTGCACGATTTGCTGCCCACAGCGGTGCCACCGGGCGGTTTGATGCCCGCGGTTGCGGGGATCGGCACCGGTTTGGTGGCGCTGGCCGGCTTTGCCCTGCCTCCGCTTGCGGCCTTGGGTCGGGTTCCACCGCTGCGTGTGTTGCGCCGGGACATGCTGCCGATCCCCGCAAGTTCATGGCTGGTGTACGGTGCGGCCTTACTGGCGCTGGGGCTGATCATGTGGCGCCTGAGCCTGGACCTGGTATTGACCTTCGCCTTGCTGGGCGGCGGCGTGATTGCCGCAGTGGTCCTCGGCGGCTTGCTGTTGCTGGCCCTGAAAAGCCTGCGCCGCTTGTTGGCAGGGGCTTCATTGCCATGGCGCCTGGGTTTGGGCCAGTTGCTGCGTTATCCGCTGGCGGCTGCCGGTCAATCCCTGGCGTTCGGCCTGATCCTGTTGTCCATGGGCCTCATCGCCCTGCTGCGGGGCGAGTTGCTGGACACCTGGCAAAACCAGCTCCCCAAGGACGCGCCGAATTATTTCGTACTCAATGTGCTGCCCGATGATAAGGACCGCTTCAGCCAACAGCTGACGCAAATTTCTTCCCACTCGGCGCCGCTGTATCCGGTGGTGCCAGGAAGGCTGATCAACATCAATGACAAGCCGGTCAGCGACTTTGTCACCAAGGATTCCCGAGGCGAGAACGCCACGCGCCGGGACCTCAACCTGACCTGGGCCGCTGATCTGCCCGAAGGTAACAAGGTGACGGCCGGCAACTGGTGGCAGGCGCCAGCCGACTCTTCGGCTACCCAGACTCCGGGCGTTTCAGTGGAGGCCAAGCTCGCTGAGAGCCTGAGTATCAAGCTGGGCGACCGATTGAGCTTCAATGTCGGGGGGCTGACCCGTGAAGCGGTCGTCACGAGTTTGCGGGACATCAATTGGGATACGTTCCAGCCCAACTTCTTTATCATTTTCGAGCCGGGGACTTTGCAAGACCTGCCCACTACTTACATGACCAGTTTTTACCTGCCGCCGGGCAAGGACAAACAGATCGTCGATCTGTCACGAACGTTCCCGTCGATCAGCCTGTTGGGCGTAGAAGCGTTGCTGGCACAGGTGCGCAGCATCCTCGATCAGGTCACTCTGGCCGTGCAGTTTGTCTTGCTGTTCGTGTTGGCCGCGGGCATCGCGGTGCTGTTCTCGGGCTTGCAGGCAACCCTCGACGAGCGTATCCGGCAAGGTGCGCTGGTACGAGCCTTGGGGGCCGAGCGGGCTTTGCTGGTCAAGGCGCGACGTATCGAGTTCGGTCTGCTGGGCGCGGTTAGCGGCCTGCTGGCGGCCCTGGGCTGCGAACTGGTGAGCTTTGCCTTGTATCGCTATGCCTTTGATCTGGTCTGGCATCCCCATGCCTGGCTGCTGTTGCTGCCGGTCATCGGTGCGCTGCTGGTGGGTGGCGCCGGTGTGTTCGGCACCCGTCGGGCGCTGAATGTGAGCCCGCTGACGGTGTTGCGCGAAGGTTGATGACGCCCTGCTGCGTCGTGGATCAACATTGATCCGCGACGCAGTTCTCAGCCCTCATAACGGATCGAGTTGATCCACCACAACACCTCGCCGCCGGGGGTTTGCACGAGCGCCTCGTCGCCGACTTCTTTCTTGAGTAGCGCTCGGGCCATGGGCGAATCGATGGAAATATAGTCATTGCGACCGTAGATCTCGTCATAACCCACGACTCTGAACGTCTTGGTTTCCCCTGCGTCGTTCTCGATCTCGACCCAAGCGCCAAAAAACACCCGCCCTTCCTGCTCCGGCGAATAGGCAACCACGCGCACATCCTCAAGACGCTTGCGCAGATAGCGAACCCTGCGGTCGATTTCCCGCAACAGCTTCTTGTTGTACTGATAGTCCGCGTTTTCACTGCGATCGCCCAGGGACGCCGCCCAGGTCACTTTACGCGTGGTGTCCGGACGTTTCTCCCGCCACAGGTAATCAAGCTCCTGTTTAAGCGCTTGATGCCCTTCCCGGGTAATGATGTTGGTGCTCAAAAGGCATTCTCACTTGATGATCTACCGCTGAATCGGACCCTGAATCGGCAGCGAGTATAGTTCACCGCCCATCCACGGCAACGCAGTTGTAGCCAGGTTCAAGCGCCAGCGTCACGATCGCAATTGCAATGGCCGTTATGGCCCTACAGCACTGAAAAGTTGTAGCTCAGGATCAGGCGCGTCTCATCCACGTCCCGGGCGAATTTCTCGTAATTGGTCCGATAGGTCGCGTTACGCAAACGCAGACTCACATCCCTGAACGTTCCGCCCTGCACCACATATTTAAGCTCGCTGTCGCGCTCCCACTCCTTGCCATCCTGATCGCTGCCCAACACCTTGATGTGGTCGCCATTCACATAGCGAGTCAAGAAGCTCAGCCCGTTGACCCCGATGGCTTTGAAGTCATAGTCATAACGCAACTGCCATGAGCGCTCCTGGGCGGCGGCAAAGTCGTTGACCTGCACATAGTTGACCAGATACGGATTGGTGCCATCCAGATACGGCATTGAGTTCTCGCCATTCATGCGCTGCCAACCGGCGCTGAACGTATGACCACTGACGGCATAAGCGAGCATGCCGCTCAAAGCGCGGTTGTCGATGGAGCCGGCGCGCGCGCCGCCGATGTCATCACTCTTGAGCACCCGCAAGTCAGCCTTGAGCGTACCGTCGCCCAACGGCTGGTTGACCAACACACCGAGGAAGTGCTGACGATAGATATCATCCAGTTCCGCATAGTGATACTGGGCCGTGAGGCGTTCGTTGATTTTGTAGTCGAAGCCGTACATGTCGAAATGATCGGCCGTGGTATTGCAGGCGTAGCGCTTGTTCTTGCAATGCACGCGGATGTCCTGGGAATCGGTGGAGTCCCGGGCCGTGTATTTGTCCAGACGCGCCGCCATGACGGTCAGGTCCTTGACCTCTCTGGAGGTCAGCATTGCGCCATTGAACAGGGTTGGCAGCAAACGTCCGTCGTTGTATTTGAGCAGCGGGACGTCGGGCAACAGCGCGCCGTATTTCAAAACGCTATTGGCAATCCGCATTTTTCCGGTAACACCCAGCTTGGCGTACTGGTCTTTGGAGCCGCGCGGGTTTTCGCCCGAAGAGGGAAGCAGGCCGGTGCTGCTGCTGTCGGCGCTGGAGTCCAGCTTGAACCCGACCATGCCCAATGCATCGACGCCAAAACCGACAGTGCCTTCGGTGTAACCCGATTGCAGGTTGAGAATGAAACCCTGAGCCGACTCTTCGCGCTTCGAAGCGCCCTGTTCGGTGGAGGTGTGCCCATCACGGAAATCACGGTTGAAGTACAGCGTGCGTGATTCAATTTTCGCTGTAGTGTCATCGATAAAACCGCCTGCCTGAACCTGAGCGGAAAAACCGGCGTACAGAAACAGAGCGCCACAGCCGAGTGAACGGCGCGCCGTAATGAAAGGAAATGGGGGACGCATGAAAAAAGCTCCGACGGCAGCCTTTGCGACAGCGCGCAATAAGGCAAAAAAAAGCAAAAAACAGCCTCTGTCCGGACTTTTCAGAACCGAACGAGGTGACGACATCAGGTGAGCAAGGATGATGGCAGAGGGCTTTTAAACATCACAGACGACTTTAGTCTGTAAATGACCGCCTGCAACTTGGGCTTCGAGCGCTCTGGCACGGTGGTTTCAAGGCCCTGCCCATCGCGTGGGACAGGCGGGCAATTGAACGACGTTCAGCAGCGCGTGATCAACCCTTGGCGCGCAATCCGCGTGAGGTTGCCGATCATCTCTTCGGCATGCTCGGCATCCGGAGCCTGCAGGACTGCCAGATCAAACTGATCGTCCTTGAAGTGTGCGAGGGATTGGTGCGTGTCGACAAACTGAATCAGAAACGCATGAGGCCCGCCATTACGCCGTGGCCAGCCATCCAGATAACGCAACAGCGTAGGCTGATGGGAGCCACCAAGCAGGATTTTGGGATTTCGGCGTGAAAACTGAGTGGCGATAGGAGAGATGCGAACGACAGGGTGCAATCGGGTCATGATGTTTTGTCTCAGCCTCGAAAAATCCGCTGGGCAGCGGTGAGAGGCAACACCGAACCAACGCTTTAGCGGTATTTCGAAGTCCTGGGACTTCTATCGACAAGCTTCATGCTTGCCTGGCGCCCCGCAAGTAGTTGTTTAAATCGGCGCATGGGCAGCATCCTAGAGAAGCGGCCCGCTCATTGTCAAATGCCATCAAGAGAAACACTGTTGTCAGAAAGCCGCGCAGCAAAAGGCCCGCACGCACCTGTCGGTGTGGCGGGCCTTTGCCGGTGACGAGAATCAGTTACCGATGGCGCGATCCACGGACACCTTGCCGGCGCCTTCGATCAGGACGGCGATGACGCCACCCAACAGCGCCAGGGCGAACTCATAGCCATTGTTGGCCATGAACAACCCGTGGCTGATGTGTACCGAAAAAATCGCTACCACCAGCGTCAACGCCAACACCACCGCAGCGGGACGGGCCAGCAGCCCGATCACCAGACCCAGTCCGCCAAAAAACTCGGCGCTGCCCGATAACAACGCCATCAGGTAACCGGGGTTAAGACCCAGGCTGGCCATGTATTGCCCGGTGCCTTCCAGACCATAGCCGCCAAACGCGCCGAACAGCTTCTGGCTGCCATGGGCAACGAAGATGATGCCGACCAGAATGCGCACGACGGTCAAGCCGTAACCGGCCCGGGTGGTGAAAATCGCTTTGATCAGAGGGCTCATGCCGTTCATTCCATTAGTGAGTAGTGGCCGTCATAATAATCAAATTAACTCATGTGAATGACGCAAATAACGCGACATCAATATCGATAAATCCGATTACTTCCTGATGGCCAGTTTTCCCGGCAGGTCGCCTTCCAGAGAATCGCGCTCACGATCAAACGCCAGATAGTATTTATTCACGCTATTAACGTAGCTCACCACGCCCATTCCGGCCTGTTCCATGGCCACGCGCTCCGTCTGGAAAAACCATTGATCCGGGTTCAAGCCCCTCCTTTTGGCTTCGACCCGCATGCCTTGCACGCGCTCCGGGCCCAGGTTGTAGGCAGCCAGGGTAAAGGCCATGCGCTCGCGCTCATTGAACCTTGGGCCTGCGAAAAACTTGCGACGTATCAACGCCAGGTATCGGGCCCCAGCCTGAACATTGTTGTCCATGGTCTGGATATTGCCCACGCCAACCCGTTGTGCCGCCGACGGCGTGATCTGCAACAGGCCAGTTGCGCCACCGCTGCCTTTGGCGCCCGGATCCAGTGCCGACTCCTTAAATGCCAGGGCCGCCAGATTCAACCAGTCCATACCTTGGGCATCGGCGTGACGTTGCAACGTCGGGCGCAGTTGTTCTAACCGCTGACGATCGGCCCGGGCCAGCGGGTTGTGTACCCGATACAGGTTTTTATAAGCCTTCTGGAAAGCAACGTCCTGGTCGGCGGGCGCGTGGTAGGTTGTGAAGAAACGGTCGATGCTGGCATGCAGAACGGACGCGTCCTGGCGCACATACCAGTTCATGTCGCTGCCAGTGCTCAACGTCAACGCCCTGTCGACCCGCAGCTTGGGCATCACCCGAACCCAGCGCTCCGCAATCGGCTGCTCCACCACGGTCAGGTGATAAATGCCCGCCTGTACCATCTCCAGCACATCTTCCACCGCGAGGCTGGGATCGACCCATTCGATCTTGACCGGTGGCAGCTTGCGCAATGCCAGACGCTGATTCAACTGATGCACCGCTTGGTCGGCAGCACTGCCGGCCGACAAACTCAAGGTGCGGCCCGACAGCTGCTCGACGTGCTTGAAAGCACGCTCGCCTTTGACACCGATCAGCAACAACGGCACCTGGCGGACAATCGGCGCGCTAGCCTCGATGCCCTTGACGCCTGTGACATCGAGCACTTCGCCCGGAGCCACCAGATCGCCCTCGCCGCGTCGCAACGCACTGAGCAACTGGTTCTTGGCCTTGGGAATGATTTTGAAGGTCACTTGCTGACCGTCACGGGCGTGACCGTTGAGGTATTTCTCGAACGCCTGGAGCCGATGATATTCGACGCCAATCTCTTCGCCCTGCACGTCACCTGAACTGTTCCGGCTCTGATTGACCAGCACCCGCAAGACCTTGCTACTGCGTATCGCCGCCAGATCACGGACCTGAGTCTTATGCTGCACCACCTGAGGGCCGGCAAGACGCGCGCTGGCCGAAATCGGCGCCAGGGCCAACAGAAAAACCACGGGGACAATCAAGGCTCGGATCATTCACTCTCCAGGGAAATGCCGGTCGAAAAGCATGAAAAAAGCAGGAAATTTCATGCGCAGAGGGTGCGCAACTGACTGGGTATCAACTCAACAACCTGAACATAGACGTTCAATTCGTTGAATCTGCTGCGTTTTCTTATTAGCACCGAAGCTCTGATATCCTCAGCGGTCTCCGGCTTGAGGTAGCACCATGCAGCTCATCGACATCGGCGTCAATCTGACAAATCCCAGCTTCGCCTCGCAACGACAGGCGGTTCTCGACCGCGCCTATGCTGCGGGGGTCTGCCAACTGGTGGTTACCGGCACCTGCGTGGAAGGCAGCGAGCAGGCCTTGCAGCTGTGCCACGAGCTGGATGAAGACGGCCGGCACCTGTTCAGCACGGCGGGGATTCATCCTCACTCAGCCAGCGATTGGACCGGGGATACCGAGCAACAGTTGCGTGCCCTGCTCAAAGAACATCGCGTGCGTGCCGTCGGCGAATGCGGGCTGGACTTCAACAGGGATTTTTCCCCGCGCGGCCAGCAGGAAAAAGTCCTGGAGGCTCACCTGGCCCTGGCCGTGGAGTTGCAAATGCCGGTGTTCCTCCACGAACGCGATGCCAGCACACGGCTGCTGGAGATTCTGCGCGACTATCGTGACCGCCTGCCCGCTGCTGTCGTGCATTGTTTCACCGGCGAGCAACGGGCTTTGTTCAGTTATCTGGACCTGGATCTGCACATCGGCATTACCGGCTGGATCTGTGATGAACGTCGAGGTACGCATTTGCACCCCTTGGTGCGAGACATCCCTCGTGGCCGTTTGATGCTCGAAAGCGATGCGCCTTATCTGCTGCCACGCACGTTGCGGCCAAAGCCGAAAAACGGTCGCAACGAACCGGCCTATCTGCCCGAAGTATTGCGCGAGGTTGCGTTGCACCGGGACGAAAGCCTGGAGGACCTGGCCGAGCACACTTCCCTGTGCGCACAGACCTTTTTTGACTTGCCGGAGTTGGAAGACGCAGTCCTGAAAAGTCCGCTTGACCCACATCAACGTATTCTTTGATTATTGGATCCATACTGGTGGCACCTTGCCGCACGTCTACCCACGACTCACCAAAGAAGACCTCCTATGGGCACCTGGCTTAGCAATCTTTCGCTGAAGTACAAGTTCTGGGCCGTCAACGCGGTCGCCTTCATTACCACCTTGTTATTGGTCGTCTACGCCCTGCAACTGGAACAACAGGCCCGCGTCGATAGCGCTCGCCAGTCTGCACAGGCGCAGGCCCGTCTCCTGGGTTCGTGGCCGGCGGCCCAGCCCCTCCCGGCAGCCACCGACGTATTGATCTTTGCTCAAGGTCAAACGCCTAAATTCAAGGACCAGCCGTTACCGTCGCTGGCCAGTGGCAAAGACTGGGTCGAACTGAGCTCGCAGCCGTCCGCCGACGAAAGCCAAAGTACGTTGATCGGCGCACAGGTGGTGGCTCGTCCGGATGGACAGCGCCTGGCGGTACTGGCCTTTGCGCCGAGCGTGATGCAGGTGCTGGAGGATCGCTTCGTCAATTACGCCGTTGCTGTGTTCGTCCTCATGCTGGCGATGCTTTGCGCCTCCCAACTGTTGATCCGCTTTCTGCTCAGCCAGCTCAACACCCTCAAGGACGTCATGCTGCACGTTGAAAAAAGCGGCGATCTATCGGCTCGGGTACCCCTGACGGGCGATGACGAAGTGGGCCAGATGGCCAAGGCGTTCAATGCCATGCAGGCCGGTTATCAACGGGTGGTGACCACCGTCGCCCAGACTGCCGCACGTCTGGACCAGGGTGCCGCGCATCTTGCAGCGGGCATGAATGATGTACGCCACGGTATGTTGGGTCAGCAAAGTGAAACCGATCAGGTTGCCACGGCGATCAACGAAATGACCGCCACGGTTCATCACATCGCCCAGCACGCCAGCACCACCCGCGACCAGTCGCAGACAGCCGATACGCTGGCCGGTGGCGGCAAGGCTGTGGTGGAACGCGTGCAGCTGTCTATCGCGGGCTTGTCCACGGGCGTGCAGCAAACCGCCGAGATGATCCAACGCCTTGCCGAAGACAGCCAGAAAATCAATGGCGTGGTCGGTGTGATCCACAGCATCGCCGAACAAACCAACCTGTTGGCACTCAATGCCGCCATCGAGGCCGCCCGGGCCGGTGAAATGGGTCGTGGCTTCGCGGTGGTTGCCGATGAAGTGCGCAACCTGGCCAAGCGGGTACAGACCTCCACCGATGAAATCACCACCATGGTGTCCGCATTGCAGGCGGGGACTCGGGACGCCGTGGACTTCATGCAGGACAGCTCGTTCAAGGCCGATGAGTGCGTGCAGCAAGCCCAGGAAGCCGGAGATGCCCTGGCCGCCATCGCCGGAGCGGTTGCCCAGATGCGCGAGAGCAACACACAGATTGCCGTGGCAGCCCAACAGCAAAGCCAGGTGGCAGAAGAAATGAATCGTGCCGTGGTGAGCATCCGCGACGTGACCGAACGGACCGTCAACCAGACAGTGGACTCTGCTACCACCAGTGGCGAGCTTGCGACACTGGCTGGCGAATTGAGCAAAGCCATCGGTCAGTTGAAACTCTAGAGGGCAGCGCTATTGCACCGATAGTCAGGCTTGATTCGCCGCCATGGCGAGTCAGGCCTACGCTTGCTGTATCAATTTGATGCAGTGAAGAGGACAGCAGTAATGGGCAAGCGACTTCCCAATCTCCATACATGGCAATGGCGCGGCTATGCCGACAATCACCGTCATCCCGCCAATCTTGTCCTTCACGTCATTGCGGTGCCGCTGTTTATCCTGGCGGCGCTGCTGATCCTCGATGGCTTGTTCGCTTTGAGCTTTTCATCATTGGCCATCGGTGTGATCGGCCTGATTGCGGCGCTGGGCATCCAGCGTCACGGGCATTCACTTGAAGCACAACAACCGGAGCCCTTCGCCGACCGTAATGACGCCATCAAACGTTTGCTGGTGGAGCAATTCATCACCTTCCCCCGTTTCGTCTTGAGCGGCGGCTGGTGGCGGGCCTGGAAGGAACGGCATCGGCGGTAAGGCTTTGTGCAGGTAGCGCGCTCCCGGCCCAAGCCGGTTCTGGGCCGGGTTCTGCAATGTCCTAACCAAACACTGTCACGGTCTGTCGACTGATCGCCACCAGTTCTCCAGCAGGTGACCAGAGCATCGCGGCGGTGTGGCCATAGCCATCACGGGCGTGTTCGATCACGGCGCGGTACATGCACCAATCGTGAGTGTCCAGTTGCGGCATCGGCTGGACGAATTCGATAGTCCAGGTCAGCGAACTGCCCGGTGCAGGCTTGTTCAGATGGGGTAGCAATGCTGGCGGCCAAGTGTCCACCAATGCCAGCAGGTGAGCTTCGGTAAGCGGGCCGTGTTCAATCTCGCGAAAGCGCACGTAACCGCCGATGGCGGGCGAAGGGGTATTGCTGAAGGGCAAGCCGCCCAGCCCCCAACGCATATCCATGAACTGCAAATACTCAGGCATGGCGCCGCTGATGAACGGCATTTGCAGGCAGGCTTGCACGGGCTTGAGAGCGGGTGCGGGTTCGGCCTGCACGGCAATGGTCGATTCTCTCGGCGCCCCAAAGCTACCCTGCATCAACGTCATGACCTCACCGTTCTGCATGGCACGACCCAGCACCTGGCTGACCGCCTTGCCTTCGCGCAACACCTCGACTTCAAAGGCGATGGGCACACCCGGTTCGGCAGGTCCCACGAAGGTAATCGCCAGGGAGCGCACCGGTCTGTGGTCTGGCACCCTGGCGCGCATGGCCTCGTACAGCAAAGCGGCCATCAGACCGCCAAAACACGCCCGCCCCTGCCCCCATTGCGCCGGGATCGTGACCGACAACGGATGATCATTGACCGCATCGATCAGTTCGGAAAAATTCATGCACACCGCCAAAAATGAAATATCAGGAAACAGCGACGATCTTAACCAGCTGAAGATCGCCCTGCATGTTCCATATCCGCCATTTCTGCGGCCTGATAGCACTCGCGGGTCAGGACTTGCCGGCAAAGCAGGCCTTGGCCAGGCGCTTGAGTGACTCATCCGCCTTTTTCTCAGCGCGCACAATGCCCAGATGCCAACCGGCGATGCAGGGCGCCAGATCCTGTTGCTGCCCGGCCTGGGCAAGCCATTGCAAATGATCGTGCCAGTCGCCCAATGTGCCCTGCGCGTCCTTCAAGCGGGCCTGGGTCTTTGCCGATTGATGGCTCAATTGCGGATAAGCCTCGGCCGCATAGCGGACCCGTTTGATCAACAAGCGAAGGCGATGGCGATCATGGGCCGGATCGGCCATGGCTTCTCTGAGCTTCTTCCATTGCTTGTCCATGCGTTTTTCGATGCTCTGGCGCAGGCCACGCAACAGGCGCTGGCGTTGCTGGACGCGAACGAAACCCGGAAACTGATCCAGCATGCCAAACAGTCGATTGAGTTCTACTGACTCAGCCACCCGTTTATAAGCCTGGCCGACCTCTCGGGCGCGCCAGTGCGACGCCTCACTCAGACCTTGCTCATTCAGGTACGCGGACAGTACCTCCATATCCCGCAACGGCGTGGTCAACTGTCCGACAGCCTTCGCCGCTTCTTCCAGCTGTTCGACGCCGGACAATCCCCGCAGCGGCCGTAACAGACTTCGCAGCCGACGCACCGTGGTACGCAGGTCATGCAGCGCTTCGCTGTCGGTGGATGCAGTGAGTCGGGCGTGGCAGGCCAGCAATTTGATGTCGAGGGTCAGAATTTGCGCAACCAGATGGTCAACCATCGCTGACATGTCAGGATCCTTTCGGGTTATTCATGGGCGCCCTTGGTGGCGGACCACCGCCAGGGCAAACGACGCCTTAAACGCTTCAGGCGTCGGCGCAACTCGGCGGCGCTGGCGGTACGGCCGCCATAGCGTTGCGCCTGAAACTCCTCGGTGAATGCCTCGATCAGCGCAGCGTACCGAGGTAAAGACGAGCCGGCGCGGTCGGCAAACTCCTGCACGCCTTCACTTGGCATACGGCGCACCCCTTGCCGCGCCAGTAGACGCTCGAACGCGTTAAACAGCCGAAGTTGTGAATCGCTTTCACGCTGCCAGGGCTTGAAGATCCAGAGCGCGATCAGTGCCAGCACGCCGCTGGCGGCACCGATAAATGCCGGCGCTTGCAGGCCCGAAAACCAGCGATTAAGCACTTGCAGCTGTTGCTGCCCCTGGTAACCAAGGACCCAGCGTTGCCAGCCATAGTTCAAATTATCCCAGCTCAGGCGAAGGGCGTTGATCCAGGGCACGTTGCGGTAGCGCAGCGCCGACAGGGGCGAATCCTCGATAAATATTTCGTCCGCCGCCAGCGCCTGCTCCAGGCCCTGCTCAATTCGTTGCGGCGCTACGGCGGCAGTCGGATCAACACTGCGCCAGCCCACTGTCGGCTGCCAGTACTCGACCCATGCGTGAGCGTCGAACTGGCGCACCGTCAGGTAGTTGCCACCAGGGTTCAGCTCGCCACCCTGATACCCCGCCACCACCCGCGCCGGGATGCCCGCGGCGCGCAGCACGAAGGTCATGGCCCCGGCGTAATGGGCGCAGAACCCACGACGGCTGTCGAACAGGAAACTGTCGATGCTCTCCGGGCCCAACGTTGGCGGTTTAAGGGTGTAATGAAACGCCTCGCGGCTGAAGTAACCGAGCATGGCGTCCACTAAGGCATCAGGCTGGGGATGACTGCGCACCAAGTCACGAGCCCATTGCCGGGCCAGGGGATTACCTTTGGGTGGAAGCTGCAAGTCCTGGCGCTGAATGTTTTCGCTGAGGTGTTCATCCCGGCCGGCATCCGGCCATGAACTGACGCTGTAAAGCAGCGATTGCTCCACCGGCCGCCGACGTTGCAGGCGGAAATCACTCATCTGGCGCACGTCCGGCAAATCCGTCACCCCAACGTCAAGGGTCGACAGCCAGGGACGTCCGCTGGGCTCCATGACAATGCTGTAGGTCAAGGCATCCCCACGCTTTTGCCACTGCGGCACCTGCACCGTCTGCGCACGCCCGGCTTGTGACCATCGCCGACCGTCGAACTGCTCCAGGGTCAAGGTCCGCCAGTACAATTGATTGCGGGCCGGTATCGGGCCTTCGAAACTGGCGCGAAACACCAAAGCCGCCGACTTGCTCAGTTCGGCAATATCCCCGGACGCCATGCTGTCGGAGAGCCCGGTCAGCGCTTTGTTGCCAGGCTGCGGCAGCGACCACAGGGGCTCCAGCCGGGGAAAGAACACAAACAGCACCAGCATCAATGGCACCGCTTGCAGCAACAATTTGAGCGCCAGTTTGAGGCTGTCGGCGGGCCTGCCCGGTGCATCGCTTTGCTGCAAACCGATCAACGCCGCCAGCAGTGTGCTTACAGGCAATAACGTAAAAGCCGCCCACAGCAGGTTGTCTTCAAACAGGTAGCCCACCGCCACGCAGAAAAAACCAAGAAAAATCAGCACCAAGGCATCGCGGCGGGTCTGCATTTCCAGCATTTTCAGGATGAACGCGGCGACCAGCAGGGCCGCGCCCGCGTCCAGCCCCACCAGACTGCCCCTGGCCAGATACACCCCGCCCGCCGTGCCCACCAGCAGTCCAGACTTGACCCAGGTGCCGGGAATGGGTGCCCGCATGCGGAAAATCTGGATACGCCAGATGCTGCACGCCAGCCAAAGACCCAGGATCGACCACGGTACGTGGGTGACGAACGGGGCGATTACCAAGCCTTGGGCGAGCAGCAGCCACATCAGGCTGCCACGCGCAATGGGCTGATTCAGGGCCGGATCAGCACTCATGGCGCGCAACCGTACAGTGCCAGGGCGCGCAGGCACGTTTCGCGATGGGCTTCGCCGCTGTCCAACGGCGAAAGAAAGCCCGGCAGACGCAAGGCAAATGGCTGATGCCGACGGGACAGGATCAGCACCCAGTAGCAAAGGCGGGACAGCCGATCTTCGATATCGCCGCCCAGCGCCATGAAATCCAGGCACAGGTCGTGGCCGCTCAAGTCGGTGAAATCCTTGACCAATAGCCCTTGCCCGCGAGACCAGGCTTTCCAGTGCATGCGACGCCGGTTGTCGCCCGGCTGATAGGGCCGCAGGCCGTGATAGTCGTCCACACCCGGCCTGTGCGTCGCCTCGCCCTCATCGTCGGCGTGGGTCTCACCCCCCTTGAGCAGCGGCATTGCACCGGCAATCGGCCGAGGGTAAATCAGTGCGCTCTGCTCCAGGTCAAGCCAGCTCCAGGCGCGCAGCAGACTCAACGGAAATACGCTTTCGACCCGCAGCCGCGGCGCATGCAGCCAACCGCGTGCTTGAGCAGGCAACGTCAATTCAACCTCGACCAGGCCGTCGGACAGGACGTCCACACGCTGCGCCTGGCTGGCCGTCCACCCCACCGCGATGGCGTATCGAGCCTGGACACCGCTTTCCAGGCGCAAACGCAGTTGCACTGCCTCCCCGACAAACACCGAACGTGCCACGCCCGCGCTGAGAATCAGCCCGCTAAGATTGCGATAGGTGTGCAGGATTCCCAGGACGCTCATGGACATCAGCAGAAACGTCAGGCCATAAGCGAGGCTGTTCTGGTAGTTGATCGCCACCAGCAACATCAAAATCAGCACCAGTGCGAAGGCGCCCCCGGTGCGCGTGGGTAGGATGAAAATGCGCCGGTGATCAAGGGTGACGCGCGGCGCCGGTGGAATTCGCCGGGACAGCCAGCGTTGCCAGATCGGTTTGAACTGTTCGATCAAAGCACCGGCACCTCACGCAGTAGCCACTGGATCAACGCCCCGCTGCCGTGCCCGCCCGCCTCTGAGCGATCACGCAAGCGATGGCCAACAACCGAGGGCAGGACCGCCTGAACATCTTCGGGAATCACATAGTCGCGACCGATCAATAACGCCCAGGCCCGGGCCGCCGACAGGATAGCCAGGCTGGCTCGCGGTGAAAGCCCATAGGCGAATTGCGGTTGGCTGCGCGTGGCATCCACCAGACGCAGCACATAATCCACCAAGGCGTCGCTGGCCCGCACTTGTCGGGCCTGAACCTGGAGCAGCGCCAGCTCGGCATGATTGAGCAGCGGTTGCAGGCGCGGCAGCAAATCCCGCCGCGCCTCCCCCATCAGTAAGGCTTTCTCCGCTGATTTGGAGGGGTATCCCAGGGACAACCGCATCAGGAAGCGATCCAGTTGTGATTCAGGCAAGGCAAAGGTGCCACCCTGACTGAACGGATTCTGGGTGGCGATGACGAAAAACGGATCGGGCAACAGCCGGGTGGCGCCTTCGATGGTCACCTGCCCTTCTTCCATGGCTTCGAGCAGCGCGCTCTGGCTTTTCGGTGTGGCGCGGTTGATTTCGTCGGCCAGTACAAGCTCGGCAAAAATCGGCCCTGGATGAAAGGTGAATTGCCCCGTGTCGCGATCAAACACCGAGGTGCCCAGAATATCGCCGGGCAACAAGTCGGAAGTGAACTGAATACGCTGGAAGCTCAAGCCCAGCACCTTGGCCAGGGTATGGCTGAGGGTGGTCTTGCCCATGCCGGGCAAATCTTCGATCAACAGATGCCCGCCACCGAGCAGGCAGGTCATGGCCAGTCGGACTTGCGGTTCCTTGCCCAGCACCACCTCGTTGATGGCATTGAGGCATTCATCAACTTTCCTGCCCATAGAAAACATTCTCCAGGCGACTGCCTCTGACCAATGGGATGCACAGCACCCAACCACTTTAAGGTCAGCGTAGGTCGTTTCGCCAGAGGAGGAAGGTAAATGCTTGAAGGGCTGTGGAACAGATCAGGAATGTACGGCGCCGAGCAGGCACCGTGGGGGCGAGTTGATTCGCGAAATGGCCAGCAGGCACAACACCCATTTGGCCTGCAATACCGGCTTGGCGAATGAACTGCCCCCCACAGAACGGTGAAAAGGCCTATCGACCTGCGCGGGACTCACGAATGTAGAAACGCGCTTTCTCGGCTTTGCTGGTGCAACCCTCGAACGCCTCGAATTGTTGCTGGGTCTTGGCGCCTGTCAGCAATGAGAGCGCCTTGGAATAGCTGACTGTGCCAGCGAAACCTTCGGCCTTGGCCAGATCCAGTTCGTGCCAGGCAGAATCCAGTTGCGTGGCGCAGCTGTCACGATACCCGGTCTTGCCGGCGCAACCTGTTAAAACCAACGCTAATAATGGCAGGCAGATCCAGGCTTTCATCGGTGTTACCTCAGCAATAAGAATCGAATGTGCGACTTGGACGGTCCGGGCATGTAAAAGTGCCGTGGGCCGGCCCGCAAGAGTAACTGTTTTTTGCACGCGAGAAGTCTTCACAGGGTGCCTGTGAAGCACGATCATGCGTGTTTACGCGTATGGTGTGCCATCTTCAGGAGCCCGCCCCCATGAAAAAACGCATCGCTTTGGTACTTGGCTCCGGTGGCGCCCGTGGATATGCCCATATCGGCGTCATCGAAGAGCTGGAACGCCGCGGCTATGACATCGGCTGCGTGGCCGGTTGCTCCATGGGCGCAGTGGTCGGCGGCATCTACGCCGCCGGCAAATTGCGACAGTACCGCGAGTGGATCGAAAGCCTGGATTACCTGGACGTATTGCGCCTGGTGGACGTCAGTTTCCGGTTGGGTGCTATTCGCGGCGAGCGGGTGTTCGGGCATATCCGCAAGATCGTCGGTGAAATCAATATCGAAGACCTGCGCATTCCCTACACGGCCGTGGCCACCGACCTGACCAACCAGCAGGAAATCTGGTTTCAGGAAGGCTGCCTGCATCAGGCCATGCGTGCGTCGGCGGCCATTCCCAGCCTGTTCACACCGGTCATGCAGGGCGGGCGCATGCTGGTGGACGGCGGCCTGCTAAACCCGCTGCCCATCGTGCCGGTGGTGTCCAGTCATTGTGATTTGATCGTCGCGGTAAACCTGAACTCCACCAATCAGGGGCATTATCAGTTGCCGGTCATCGAACGGGCGCCAGCGGTGAAGAAGCGTTTCGACAGCCTGATCAGCTCGCTAGGCTCGCGCTTGCCGTTTCGCCGCAAGCTGGATACGGCCGGCGGCGATGTGCTGCGCCTGGAGCAGGACAGTCTCAAGGCCAGCGCGGCAAATGTCGGCAATCCATGGCTGGGGGAAGACTCGGCCGATCCGCAGGGCCAACAACCAGCCGCCGCGCCTCAGGGCGAGAGCGCGCCGAAATCCGCAACAGGCTCGGTGATCATCGATAATGTCGGCCCGGCATCGCTGCTTGACCTGATCAACCAGAGCTTCGAAGTCATGCAGACGTCTCTGGCCCAGTACAAGATTGCCGGTTACCCACCGGATATCCTGATCAACGTTCCCAAACGAGTGTGCCGGTTTTTCGAGTTCTACAAGGCACCGGAACTTATCGCGCTAGGACGAGAAATCGCCAGCGATACGCTGGACCGGTATGAAGCGGAACATAAGCGGTGATTTGATCGACGCCCACTTGATGGGTCAGTGGCAGCGAGCGTGCTCGCGAACACAGATTTCCAGCGCCTTCATGGGTTGGCTGAAAACAGAGGCCTCGCGAAAGCCGATGGCCACCCCATCGGGCGCGGGCTGCGCTTATTACGCTTCCCGCAAGCGATACCCGACCCCGGCCTCGGTCACGATAAACCGGGGCGCCGTCGGGTCGTCCGCCAGCTTCTGGCGCAGATGACCGACGACGATGCGCAGGTAATGGGTATCTTCTGTATGAGTCGGCCCCCAGATGTCCTTGAGCAGTTGCTGCTGGGTAATCACCCGTCCCGGATGCCGCGCCAGTTGCGCCAGCACCGCGTATTCCTTGCGCGTCAGGCTCACTTCAACGCCGTCCAGCAGCACCCGGCGATAGGCCAGATCCACGGTCAATGGCCCGAACTGCAAGGACGAGACCTGTGCCTCGCCGCTGGACGCCTGGCGCAGCAAAGCACGAATGCGGGCAAGAAATTCCTGAATGCCAAAGGGTTTAGTGACGTAGTCATTGGCCCCGCCATCCAGCGCCTCGACCTTTTGCGCTTCGCTGGCCCGCACGGAAAGCACCAGCACCGGCACGCCGGACCACTCGCGAAACTCGCGCAGTACCTGCTGACCGTCCATATCCGGCAGGCCGAGATCGAGCACCAGCAGATCAGGCTTGTTCAATGCGGCCTGACTCAAGCCTTCGGCGCCGGTGCCAGCCTCGATCACTTTATAGCCCTGTGAGACGAGGCTGATGCGCAGGAATTTTCGAATCTGCGGCTCGTCGTCGATCACCAGAATCGTTGCGGTCTGACTCATGAATGCCCTGATTGTGCAGTGGCGGGAATAGCGGGAAGACTAACAGATGGCGCATCCGTTTCCGCCTCCGGCTGAGCCTGCAACGGCAAATGCAACGTGATGCAGGTACCGTGGCCTTCGATGCCGGCTGCAACACTGATCCGCCCGCCGTGGGCGCCCACCATGCCCTGGCAGATCGCCAACCCCAGACCTGTGCCCTGTCCGCCGCGATCACCACGGGCGGCGGTGTAGAACATGTCGAAAATCTTCGCCCGCTCGTCTTCGGGAATCCCCGGCCCTTCATCGCTGACCGAGAAAAACACCTCACTGTCAGTGACGCCTGCCTGAAGCTCCAGACGACCATCGACCGGGGAAAATCGAGCGGCGTTTTCCAGCACGTTGACCAGCGCCTGTTCGATCAACGCCCCATGCACGTAGAGCAACGGCAAATCAGCGGGCACCTGGCTATTGACGCGCAGCGGCGCCAGGACCACACGCAGACGATTGAGCGCGCTACCGACGATATCCCCCGGCGACACCCAATCGCGCGCCAGTTTCAGCGCGCCATGGCCAAGCCGGGTCATGTCCAGCAAGTTCTGGATATAACGGTCCAGCCGCTCGGCTTCATCCCGGGTGCCTTCCAGCAGTTCCCGGCGGTCGTCCAGAGAAATGGCCTCGCCCAGGGACAACAGGCTGTCGATGCTGCCGCGCATGGACGTCAATGGCGTGCGCAGGTCATGGGACACCGAGGCCAGCAAGGCGCTGCGCAGTTGTTCGGTTTCTCCATGCAGGCGCGCGGCTTCCAGGTCCTCTGCTAATTGAGCCCGAGCCAGCGCCTGGGCCAGCGGTTGGCTCAGGGCCGTCAGCAAGCGACGACGCTGGGCGGTAAAGGGCTGCCCTTCGCGAGGGCACACGCCGAGCAGGGCCATCGGGCCCTGCTCCCCGGACAATGGCCACCACCACCAGCGACTCGACGGCAATGTGCCGGTGCCATGGCCTGCGGCCTGATCATGCTGCCAGGCCCAGTCTGCGGCCGCGCGCTCTGCCTCGGACAATTGCGTCTGCGCACCGCTCGCCACTTTCCACGCCCCCCCGTCCTCACGCTCAATCAAACAGACCTGCAAATCTCGCCAGCCCATCAGATGCTGGGCGGCCGCAGTGACCACCGCTTGCCGATCCGTGGCCGCGGTAAGCTTTCGTGACAGATCGAGCAATTCGCTGGTTTCTTCCTGAGTGTCGCGCAAGGCCTGCAACTGCCGACGCTGGCGAGCGGCGAGATTGCCGGTCAAGGCCGACATCAAGAGAAAGAACAGCAAGGTCAGCACGTCTTCGTCGCGCTGGATGCTCAGGGAAAAATTGGGCGGGATGAATAAAAAGTCATACGCCAGAAATGACAGGCCCGCACAGGCCAGCGCCGGACCGACGCTGCTGCGCACCGCCACCAGCAACACGGCGGCAAGAAACACCAATGAGATATTGGGCAATGCCAACACACTGGACACCGCCCAGGCCAAGGCGCTGGCCAGCAACGTGGCGAGCAGCGCCAGCCCATAATCGAACCAGATGATCTGCCCCGGCGAGCGGGAGCGAGGTTGATCAGGCAGGCGTTCACTGTCCAATACGCTGATTTCCAGCCCATGGGCCTCACGCAATAACCGCGCCGCGACGCCACCCCCGAACAGCCGGCGTCGCAAGCGCGGGCGCGATTGACCCACCAGAACTACGCTGGCGCGGCGCTCGGCCGCATGCTGGATCAGGGTTTTGGCCACCTCCCCGGCACGCAACAGCACCACTTCGCCCCCCAGACGTTCAGCCAGTTGCTGGGCAGTCTGCAGGTGGGTACGGGCCATCTCATCCAGCGGTCGGCCGTTATCCACATGCACCAGACTCCAGGGCAAATGCCGCCGTTGAGCGACACGACTGGCGTGGCGCACCAGACGCTCGGCATGTCCGTCGCCATCGACCCCCACCAACAATCGCCCGCGCACCGCTGGCGCGTGCTGGCCCATTTGCCGATAGCCCTGGGTCAGATCGTCGTCCACTTGTGCGGCGGCGGTTTGCATCGCCAGTTCGCGAAGGGCGGTCAGGTTGGTCTGAGTAAAGAACGCATCAATGGCTGCTCGCGCCTGCTCCGGCACATACACCTTGCCGTCGCGCAGACGTTCCAGCAGTTCCCGGGGCGGCAGGTCGATCAGCACCAGTTCATAAGCTTCCTGCAAAACCCAGTCAGGCAGGGTTTCACGAACCTGGACGCCGGTGATGCCGCGCACCTGATCATTGAGACTTTCCAGATGCTGGACGTTGACCGTGGTGTAGACGTTGATCCCTGCAGCCAGCAGCTCTTGAATGTCCTGCCAGCGTTTCGCGTGACGACTGCCGGGGGCGTTGCTGTGCGCCAGTTCATCCACCAGCACCAGCCCGGGCCTGAGGGCGAGCACAGCGTCGAGGTCCATTTCTTCCAGCGTCACGCCCCGGTATTGCGAGCGCAGCAGCGGTTGCTGCGCCAAGCCGCTGAGCAACGCCTCGGTTTCGGCACGACCGTGGGTTTCCACGACCCCGGCCAGCACGGATACGCCCTGGCGCAATTGGGAGTGAGCGGCCTGGAGCATGGCGTAGGTTTTCCCCACCCCCGGCGCCGCACCCAGAAACACTTTGAGTCGTCCACGCCCGTTCCTGGGCATATCGGCTAATAACGCATCGGCACGGCCGGAATCACTCATGGCTGCTCACTCAAAGCTGGGCGTTTCGTTGCGCAGACGGTAACTCATTCAGGGCTTGATTCAAGGTCAATATGTTGACCACGGGAGGGCCGATCAGCGGCCGATAGGTGCTGGCTTCAATCAATGCCTGCACTTTATCGACGGGCAACTGCCGGGCGGCCGCCACCCTTGCTGCCTGATAACTCACTGCCGATGGCGGCAAGTGCGGATCAAGGCCGCTGCCGGATGTGGTCAGCAAGGCCAACGGCACTGGTCCCTGTCCTTGCACGACGTCCTTGGCCGTCTCTTCGGTGATACGCGCAACCAGCGCGGGATTACCGGGCGACAGATTGCTCGCGCCGCTGGCAACCGTGGCAAACGCGCCGGCCGATGGCCGCGAATGAAACCACTCATCGCCTGTGAATGACTGAGCGATGAGACGGGAACCACGCACCTTGCCGGTGGCGTCGTACATCAGGCTGCCATTGGCCTGATCAGGAAACGCAACCTGGGCCACGCCAGTCACCACAAGCGGATAAGCGACGCCCGTGATGACCGTCATCAGGACAAGCAGGCTCAATGCCGGGCGAATAAAAGTAGTCATGTCAGATCCTTAACTCAATGAAATAACTGAACGCTGTGCCGTAAAGGGTGGGCCTTTAGGCGGGAGCGTCAATTGAACGCCCGCCTTCGGGAATGAATTGCGTCCCACAAAGGCGGCTGCCTTGATACGCCAGACCGCTCAAACCAACCCCAGGCCGACCAGCACCATATCAATCAGCTTGATCCCCACAAACGGCACCACAATCCCGCCCAGGCCATAAATCAGCAGGTTGCGGCGCAGCAGTTGCGAGGCACTGGCGGCCTGCACCCGCACACCGCGCAAGGCCAGGGGGATGAGCACGACGATGATCAGTGCGTTGAAAACGATGGCCGAGAGAATCGCGCTCTGCGGGCTGGCCAGCTGCATGATGTTCAGCACGCCCAACTGCGGGTAAACCGCCGCGAACAGCGCAGGCAGGATGGCGAAGTACTTGGCGACATCGTTGGCGATGGAAAAGGTCGTCAGCGCGCCACGGGTCACCAGCAATTCCTTGCCGATCTGCACCACGTCCAACAGCTTGGTGGGATCGCTGTCCAGATCCACCATATTGGCGGCTTCCCGCGCGGCTTGCGTCCCGTCGTTCATCGCCATGCCCACGTCGGCCTGAGCCAGCGCCGGGGCATCGTTGGCACCGTCGCCGCACATCGCTACCAGACGACCGTCGTTCTGTTCTGCCCGAATGCGCTCCAGTTTTTTCTCCGGAGTGGCTTCGGCCAGCACATCATCGACCCCCGCTTCGGCTGCGATGGCGGCCGCCGTGAGCGGGTTATCTCCGGTCACCATGACGGTACGAATGCCCAGCTTGCGCAGCTCGGCAAAACGCTCGCGAATCCCCGGCTTGACCACATCTTTAAGATGAATGGCCCCTAACAGCTTTTGATCGACACACACCAACAGCGGCGTGCCGCCGGTCTTGGCGATGTTTTCGATTTCCCGGGCCAGGGCCTGCGGCACGTCGTTGCGCTGCATGCCCACAAACGCCAGCAGCGAATCCACGGCGCCCTTGCGATACAGGCGCCCCTGATAATCCACGCCGGACAGACGCGTCTCGGCGCTGAACGGCACCGCGATCAGTTCGGTGGGCTGCGGTTCCGGCAGCGGTTGCAGATTGCGCAGGTATTCGACGATGGATTTACCTTCTGCCGTGTCGTCCGCCAGGGACGCCAACAAGGCGCCCTCGCTCAACTCTTTGGCGGTGATGCCAGGCGCGGCATACAGCGCGGTGCAACGCCGGTTGCCAAAGGTGATGGTGCCGGTCTTGTCCAGCAACAACACATGCACGTCCCCTGCCGCCTCCACGGCCCGACCGGATTTGGCGATGACGTTCAGGCGCACCAGGCGATCCATGCCGGCGATACCGATTGCCGAAAGCAAACCGCCAATGGTCGTCGGGATGAGCGTCACCAGCAGCGCCACCAGAAACACCAAGGGCAGGCTGCCACCGGCGAAGTGAGCGAACGGCTGCAACGTCACCACCACCAGCAGGAAGATCAACGTCAGGCCGATCAGGAGGATATCCAGCGCGACTTCATTAGGGGTTTTCTGACGTTTGGCGCCTTCGACCAGCGCAATCATGCGGTCCAGCGTGGACTCGCCAGGATTGGCACTGATGCGAATCAGCAACCAGTCGGACACCAGGCGCGTGTTGCCGGTGACCGCTGAACGGTCTCCGCCGGATTCGCGAATCACGGGCGCGGACTCCCCGGTAATGGCTGCCTCGTTGACCGCCGCAATGCCTTCGATGACTTCGCCGTCACCGGGAATCATCTCCCCGGCCAGGACCCGCACCACATCGCCTTTGCGCAGGGCGCTGGCATTAACCATGCTGAAAGCGCCCGCCTCATCCCGGCGGCGCGCCTTGAGCCCTTCGCTGCCCGCCTTGAGGCTGTCGGCCCGGGCCTTGCCACGCCCTTCAGCCAGGGCTTCGGCAAAATTGGCGAACAGCACCGTGAACCACAACCACAGGGCGATCTGCACCGCCACTGAGGTGGGCACCGCAGGGTCCGGAATCACGCACAGGATCGTGGTCAGAATCGCGGTCAGTTCCACCACCAGCATCACGGGCGAACGGACCAACTGACGCGGGTCGAGCTTGACGAAAGCCTGGATCAACGCCGGGCGCCACAGGGCCGAGATACGGGTTTTGACCGGCTCGGCCGCGACATGGGCTTCAGCCGTTTTTGCTGCGCGAATTTGCATAGTCATGATCGGCTCCTTAGAAACCCAAGCTCAAATGTTCGGCAATCGGCCCCAGTGCCAGGGTTGGCAGAAAAGTCAGCCCACCCACCAGCAAAATGGTCACGGTCAACAAGGTCACAAACAGCGGGCCGTGGGTCGGGAAGCTGTTGGGGCCTGAAGGTGCGGTCTTCTTCAGGGCCAGACTGCCCGCCAACGCCAGCACCGGCAGGATGTAACCGAAACGGCCGATGAACATCGAGAGGCTGAGCATCAGATTGTGGAACACGGTATTGGCGCTGAACCCGCCAAACGCCGAACCGTTGTTGGCGGTCGCCGAGGTGTAGGCGTACAGCAACTGACTGAATCCATGGGGGCCAGGATTGCTCACCGATGCCAGAGGGCCGGGCAGGCTGGCGGCCACTGCGCCAAGTACCAACACGCCCACGGGCATGACCAAAAGCGTCGCCACCAGCAATTTGACCTCATAGGCTTGCAGTTTCTTGCCCAGGTACTCTGGCGTGCGACCAATCATCAGGCCCGACAGGAACACCGCGATCAGCACATTGAGCAGCATCCCGTTGAGGCCGACGCCTACCCCGCCGAAGATCACTTCACCCACCATCATGTTGGCCAGGGCAACCATGCCGGTGAGTGGGTTGAGGCTGTCATGCATGGCGTTGACCGAACCATTGGACGCTGCTGTCGTGGCGGTCGCCCAAAGCACAGTCGCCGTGGTACCGAAACGACTTTCCTTGCCCTCCAGCGGCGCGGTCTGTTCCACGTTCGCCATATTCAGGGCCGGGTTGGGCTGATATTCAGCCCATAACGACACCGCACCGCCGATCAACAGCAAGACCAGCATGCAGGCCACGATGGCGCGGCTCTGGCGCAGGTCTTTTACGTAATGACCAAAGGTGAATACCAGGGCCGCCGGGATCAGCAGAATGGAAACCAGCTCCAGCAGGTTGCTCCAGGCCGTCGGATTCTCGAACGGATGCGCCGAATTGACCCCGAAAAACCCGCCGCCGTTGGTGCCCAGTTGTTTGATGGCGATCTGGCTGGCAGCCGGGCCCATGGGCAGACTCTGGTCAGCACCTTGCAAGGTCACGGCATCGATGTAATGAGCGAAGCTTTGCGGCACACCCTGCCACACCAGAAACAGCGCCAGCACGATGCACAGCGGCAACAGGCCATAAAGGGTGACGCGGGTCATATCGGCCCAGAAGTTGCCCAGGTGTTGCGTTGACCGTCGACTGATGCCGCGACAGAAAGCCAGCAGAACAGCGATGCCCGTCGCGGCGCTGACGAAGTTCTGCACCGTGAGGCCTACCATCTGGCTCAGGTAGCTCAACGACGCTTCACCGCTGTAGCTCTGCCAATTGGTATTGGTGACGAAACTCATGGCGGTATTGAACGCCAGAGACCATTCCATGCCTGGCAACTGCTGCGGGTTGAGCGGCAATACGCCCTGCCCCAGCAGCATCGCGAACAGCAGCACGAAACCCGCCAGATTGAAGGCCAGCAGTGCCAGCAGGTACGCCTTCCAGTTCTGCTCAACGTTCGGGTCAACGCCGGACAGGCGATAACAGAGGTTTTCCAGCGGGCGCAGCACTGGCGTCAGCCAGGTACGTTCGCCCTCCGCCACCCGGTAATAGAAACGCCCCAGCAACGGCGCGGGTAACAGCACCAACGCCAGAAAAGCCAGGATCAATAGATAGTCATAACTGTGCATGGCCGCTCCTGATGTGTACTTAGGTCCGGCCTGCGCGTAACAGCGCAACCAGCAAGTAAATGAACAGCCCTGCCGCCAACAGCAGTGACACCCCGTCCAGAATGCTCATCGAAATCTCCGTCGCTGCGGCGAGTGCCGCGTGTAGAGCCATTGTCGGGAGCAAGGGTGTAAAGGAACGAGATCGATCCACGGTCGGGGGCGTAAAGACGGCGTAAAAAATCAATAAAAACAAGTGCAGTTCAACACCTCACTCAAAATGCGACGACCCGAGAATGGCGCCATTTAAATGAATGTATCTGGCAAGAAACGAAGAATAGTCTTACGAGGCGCGTCAGCTATAAAACCAATCCTGCACTACTTCACGCTACTTATTACTTTTAGACTTTGGCCAGTCATGACATTTGCCGCGGCGCACTATCAACTTTAGCTCTCTGTGCAATAAAAGGATTTAACGTGAAGAAACAATTACTTACCTTGACGCTCGGCCTGACATTATCGGCAACTGGAACTTCTATTTATGCCAATACCGGCACTATCAACTTCGAGGGGCGCATTACCGCAAGCACCTGTCCCATTGAAGTTGTCAATCCAGGGGACGGTACCATTGGCAATCTTGTCAAAATGGGCACTATCGAAAGCAGCCGCTTTACAGCAGTCGGTCAGGAATACAACGGCAAGAGCTTTGCCTTGCGGGTCAGCGATCCCGCCAATTGCAGCCTCGATGAAGATGGAAACGTGGCCAGGGTAACGTTTAACGGTACGGCAGACAGCACCGGTAAATACTTCGCGGTCAGCCCGACCAGTGATGGTGCAACGGGCGTCTCTATAGTGATCAAGGACCGCTCGGGCGCATCCATCGACCCTGGTGCCGAATCAACCTGGTATGCCATTGACCCCGTAACGCCCACTGATATGGTCTTCAACGCTTATTACCGCTCCATCTCCGCCGCTGTAACGCCTGGTGCGGCGTCAGCCGACGTGCAGTTCATAGTCGCTTTCAACTAATCCTCTCCTCCCCCCTGAATGTCATGACAACAATATTTCATTCAGGGGTTTAAATTGTATCGAGCCTATACCACACACTTGAACGCTTAAGGCATCTCCAATGTTTGGCTTTATTAAGCCGCGCACTCTATCTCATTCCCTGTTGAGTGCCGGCATCCTGTTCTTATTAATTATCCATGCACCTGCCAGTCGGGCAGCACTGACAGTCGGGGCGACGCGTATTGTGTTTGACAGCGAGAAGCGTAGTACGGCTGTCATTGTGTCCAATCCCAGCAACCGAACATTTGCCGTCCAGACCTGGGTCAATACAGAGACTGACGATGCAACTACCGCCGTACCGTTCATTGCTTCGCCGCCGTTATTTCGATTGGACCCGGCCAGAGAACAGCAAGTGCAGATAAATGGCCTGCCTAACAATATGCCCAGAGACCGCGAGTCCCTTTTCTATTTCAATGTCCAGGAAATACCTCAGGTCCAGGACAGCGAGGGCAATGTTCTGAATGTCGCTTTGCGAACCCGGCTCAAGTTTTTCTATCGGCCTGCCGAGCTCAAGGACAATCCGGCTTCCCGCCTGAAAGACCTGGAGTGGTCGCTCACCCACACTGGCGGCAAACCCCATCTGACCGTGACCAATCCGACCCCCTTCCATGTTTCGTTTGCGCGGCTGGAAGTTACCGACGGTGGTCGCAAGGAAAAGCTGCAGAACGCCGCAATGGTTGGCCCGTTCATGAGTCGATCCTACCCATTGGCCAATCTCAAGGCATCCCCGGGACTGCGCGTGATGTTTACCGCAATCAATGACTACGGCGGCCAGACCCGACCTCTGGATTCCCCTATCCAAATAAACCCCTGATTACGGGCGTTTTGCTTCATTTCGCAGGATATGACCATGGTTTTTCACCCCAAAAGCGGGCGCGCGCGGGAGCGTCTGCTCGTCTGTCAATTGTTGGTAATCGGAGGCTGCATACTCATTCTTTTCTCCATGAAAAACGCCATGGCGTCGCAACCGATCGAATTCCAGACCGGCTTCATGCGTCAGGATCCAGAACAGTCCAGAGACGCCGGCGCCCTGGCCCTGAAAAACCTGGCAAGTCGCCACGCGCTGGGCCCCGGAAGCTACTGGGTGCAGATCAGGGTTAATGCGCGCAATTTCGGGCAGCGGCAACTGACTTTTGATTTCGCCTCAAATGGCGACCGACTGATGCCTTGCCTGTCTGCCGATCTGATCATTCAGATGGGAGTGCGTTCGGAGTATCTAACGGAGCCGAACCTGCTCCAGGCTTCCTGCGTGAGCCTGATCGCGGTCATCCCTCAGGCCCAAGTCGAATTCGAAGGCGACAAACTGCTGCTGTCCATCTCCATTCCACAGATCGCCATGCGCCGCGAATCCGCGGACCACGTCGACCCGGCGCAATGGGATTACGGCATCAACGCAGCGTTTATCAACTATCAGGTCACTGCGCAGCAAGGGTCCAGCCGATACGGGAATCACTCCAACAGTGATCTGCACCTGAACAGCGGGATCAATCTGGGCCCATGGCGTCTGCGCAGCAATCAAACCTTCAGGCAGGGCGCTGACGGCAGCCACTGGGACAGAGCCTATAGCTACGTCCAGAGGGATCTGCCCGGCTTCAAGACCACCTTGACCCTGGGCGAGACCTTCACCGGCGGCGACATATTCAGAAGCGTGCCGATCATCGGCGCAATGATCGGCTCGGACATGGGCATGCTGTCCGATGCGCAGCAGGGTTATGCGCCCGTCGTGCGAGGCGTGGCCCAGACTCGCGCCAGGCTCGAAGTCTTTCAGAACGGATACCCGGTTTATTCAACCTATGTCAGCCCCGGGCCTTATGAGATCGACGATCTGAGCATTCCGGGCGGCAGTGGCGAACTGGAGATCGTGCTGACCGAAGCCGACGGGCAGGTCCGGCGCTTCACTCAACCCTACTCCACGATCAGCAATTTATTGCGTGAAGGGGTATGGCGCTACAGCAGCGCATTGGGACGCTACAACGCCGCAAGCAAGGACACGCAAGATCCCCTGCTCTGGCAGAGCACACTCGCGACAGGCATTGGCTGGGGTTCAACGGCGTATGGCGGATTGATGACAAGCGAGTTCTATCAAGGCGTGAGTCTGGGTCTGGCCAAGGACTTCGGCTTGGCGGGTGCGTTGGCCCTGGAAGCAACTCACTCCAGCGCTGAGATCGGGACCGATGAGTTGCGAAACGTCCGAGGGCTGAGTTACGCAATCAAATATGGCAAAGCATTCGCGAGCGACACACGCTTGCGCTTTGCGGGCTATCGCTACTCCATGCAGGGTTATCGGGACTTCGACGAGGCCGTTCGCCAACGCAGCACGACTTCAGCCGGTCAGGACAGTCGTCGGGGACGACTGGAAGCCTCCATTCACCAGCGTCTGAACAGCGCAAGCTCCCTCAGCCTGACGATGTCACACCAGGACTATTGGCAGACCAATCGCACCCAGCGCCAATTCCAGCTCAACCTCAGCACCCGATATCGAGGGGTAACCTTCAACTTTTATGGTTCTCAATCCCTCACGGATCGTCAGGCGTCGACTTACACCGACCGGCAATTTGGCCTAAGTGTCTCAATGCCACTGGAGCTTGGCAGGCCGCTCAATGCCACGTTTGACCTTCAGCGCAACGGTGATCGTTTCAGCCAGCGGGCCAGCCTGGGTGCCAGTGCCGATGAAAACCGGCTCAATTACCACGCGACCTTTAGCCGTGATGACGACCGTTGGCAATCGGCTGCGCTTGCAGTGGGTTATCAGGCTCCGTTCGGCAACGTGGGCGCCGGGGTCACGCAAGGTAGCGATTATCGCAACCTGTCCGTGAATGCCAGCGGTGCCGTACTGCTCCACGCCGGCGGAGTCGAGCTTGGGCCCTACCTGGGCGAAACCACGGGGCTGGTGGAGGTCCCGAATACTCCCAATGTCGGGGTAATGAATGCAACCGGCGTTCGAACGAATGAAAGAGGCTTCGCCCTGGTGCCACACCTGCGCCCTTACCGGGCCAATCAGGTGGTGCTCGATACCGATCAATTGGGCCCCGAAGTGGAAATCGATAACGGCAGCATGCAGGTCGTGCCCCGGCGCGGCGCTGTGGTCAAGGCGGCATTCGCCGCGAGACCCGTGGTGCGTCTGGTGATTACAGGCCGCACTGTGGCTGGCGATCCACTGCCATTCGGTGCGCAGGTGTCCGACGCGTCGGGAACGGTCCTCGGCATTGTCGGCCAGGCGGGTCAGGTCCTGCTTGCCACGAGTCCGGAGCCGCAAACCCTTGATGTTGGCTGGGGCGCGCAAAGCACAACGCGCTGCCAGCTCAAGATCGAACCGGAGGGTATGCAACGATCCAGCGGCTACCGACTGCAGGACCTGACATGTCACTGATCAATGGGCCGGCCCTTTCTCTCAAGCAACACCCGGAAGACACGATGAAACGAGTCAAGCAACGTCTGATCCTGGCAATTGCCTTGTCCACCCAGGCCCCGCTGGCCATGGCAACAGCGCAGTGTTACTGGCGAGACAGCGCCGCGGTCCTGGAATACCGCCGCAATGTCGGCAACGTTTACGTACCCAGGGATGCCCGTATCGGCACCGTGATAGGAGGCCTGGATGTGCATCACTTCACTCCCAATCTGGGCGCCGGCCAGGTCATTTGTGATGATCCGACCCTGACGGGTACGCAGCTGGATTTCAATGGTCGTGCGACTGCGCCGATATTTCCCGGTCATCTGGACCCCATCGGCGGGGAGGAGGTCGATGGGAAAATCATTCAGACCAATATCAAAGGTGTCGGCATACGCGTCAAATTCAGGGCGCCGTTGGACGGCAGTACCGACAACGCCTTCAGGCCCTATGGCAGCCCCACCATTCCATTTGACGCCTGGTACAGAAAGATCAATGCCACGGACCAGGCATTTACCCTCTCGAATCTGAGCAACCTGGTCACGTTGGTGAAAACCGGTCCGATCGATCCAGGGGTACATACGCTGGACGGTAGCGAACTGCTGTCGGGACACTTTTCCAATATTGGCAAGGCTATGAGTTACGGGGTAACCGGCACCATTATTCAGATCCAGTGCACCGTCAGTGGCAATCCGGTGAGCGCGGACCCGGTGAATCTGGGCGAATGGAGCGTCAGTGATTTTACCGGACCTGGGTTCACGACCACGGCAATCCCCTTCAGCATCACATTGAGCGCTTGCGAGGCGGATCCCAACGGCGTCGTGGTGCCTACGGCTCATATACGGCTGGATGGCATCAACGGCTCAGTGCCCATCGGCCCGACAACCAATGGCGTATTCAGCCTGACATCGGACTCCGATGCTGAAGGCATGGGTATTCAGATACTCCGGGGCGATGGTCTGACGCCTGTCGAGTTGAATGCCGAAGTGCCAATAGTCGCCGTAACAGCCGGTACGACCGTCATGAATTTCAATGCGCGCTTTTATCAGACAGGCGCCACCGGCACGCTGCGCTCCGGCACGGCTAGAGGTGCGTTGAGTTTTACGGTCACGTACCAATGAAGCAACCTAAGCAACTCCGCTTGCGCCGCCATTTGTACCTGGCCGGATACATTCCCGACATGCCCCCGACATTCGATCACGCCACCCTTTCGCCGCGCCTCCCGGCGAAGTAGCATGCGGGGGCGTTGATCTTCAATAGCGGCCAGTGATGGCGGCATCACCAGGCGGCAGTCGCATCATGCAAGCAATCCCCGATATTCCTTCAGACAACGCCCCGGTCGCGGATCAGCGCTGGAACACCCGCGCCTTGATCGTCGATGACGATGTGCCGATCCGTGAGCTGCTCTGTGACTACCTGGCACGCTTCAACATTCAATGCCGAGGCGTGACTGACGGCAATGAGATGCGCCAGGCGCTGGAAGAAGAAAACTTCGATGTGATCGTGCTGGACCTGATGCTGCCGGGAGAAGATGGCCTTTCCCTGTGTCGCTGGCTGCGCGGCACGTCAGACATCCCTATCCTGATGCTCACCGCCCGCTGCGAACCCACCGACCGGATCATCGGCCTGGAACTGGGTGCTGACGACTACATGGCCAAGCCATTCGAGCCCCGTGAGCTGGTGGCCCGGATTCAGACCGTGCTGCGTCGCGTGCGCGACGACCGCAACGATCAGCGCTCCACCGTGCGCTTCGACGCCTGGCGCCTCAACAGCGTACTGCGCCAATTGACTGCGGCCGACGGCCTGGTGGTGCCGCTGTCCAACGCCGAATTTCGTTTGCTGCGGGTGTTTCTCGAACGCCCGCGTCGGGTGCTGAGCCGCGAACAGTTGCTGGATGCCGCCCGAGGTCGCTCCATCGAAGCCTTTGATCGCAGCATCGACCTGCTCGTCTCGCGCCTGCGTCAGAAGCTCGGCGACGATCCGAAAAACCCGCAATTGATCAAGACCGTGCGCGGCGAAGGCTATCTGTTTGACGCCAGGGACATCGGTTGATTCGTTCCGCCGACACCCTCTTCGCCCGCCTGTTCGGTGGGGCGCTGGTGGCTATCCTGCTGGGACACCTGCTGGCGTTTATGTGGTTCACGCTATATGGCTTTCCGCCGCCTCCGCCGCCGGAGCCTTTCAACGGCCAGCAACAGGGTTACGAATTTCGCGCACAACGACCTCCAGAGCCGCCCCCGCAAAGAAAGCCGCCACCCTTTGGCGGCCCCGTCGTGCCATTGTTTTTTCAGATGATTACCCTTGTGATCGCCGCCTGGTTTGGTGCCAAGGCGTTGAGCCGGCCCATTCAGCGCCTGAGTGAGGCTGCCGAACGCCTGAGCGAAAACCTCGACAGCCCGCCGTTGCAGATCAGCGGTCCGCTGGAAGCTCGCCAGGCCGCGCAGACCTTCAACCTGATGCAGGAACGCATCCGTGAACAGGTGCAACAGCGCGGACGCATGCTGGCGGCGGTTTCCCATGACTTGCGTACGCCACTGTCACGCCTGAAGCTGCGGGTCGAGCAAATCGACGAACCCAAACTGCATGCCCAGATGAGCCAGGACCTCAATGACATGATCGGCATGCTCGATGCCACGCTGACCTACCTCAATGAACAGCGCAACAGCGAGGACCTGCAACTGTTCGATCTTCAGGCACTGATCGAGTCCTTGACCGAGAACGCCCAGGACAACGGCGACGACGTGCAATGCCACGGCCATTGCAAGCCGTTGAAAATCCAGCCCATGGCCGTGCGGTCCTGCATCAATAATTTGATCGACAATGCCCTGCGCTATGCGGGCCAGGCTCGCGTGGACATTCAGGACCGCAATGATCAGGTGCGCATTGCCGTGATCGACAAGGGTCCGGGTATCGCCGTTGAACATCATGAAGCGGTGTTCGAACCCTTTTATCGCCTCGAAGGCTCGCGCAATCGCAACTCCGGTGGCGTCGGCATGGGCATGACCATCGCCCGGGATGCTGCGCGACGCATGGGTGGTGACCTGATCCTGCAAGAAACGCCCGGCGGCGGCCTGACGGTCGTCCTGAACCTGCCCCGACTTTGATGTGACGCGTGTGTCTGGCGCGGTACAAAGCTTACATACCCTCGACAATTGCCCCCTTGAGGCTGCATAAGCCGGTGGACCGCCACCGGCCCAATCCAACCTGATGGGAGTTCGCCCGATGATCAGTGGCGTCAGTAATAGTTATTCGAGCTATACCAGCACGAGCGCAACCTCGAGCGCGAGCAGCAAGAAATTCCAGGAGCAGTTACTGGCCAAGCTCGATACCAACGGCGACGGCAGTATCGGCAAAGATGAACTCAGTTCAGCGGTATCGTCCTCTGACAGTAAAGACGGGATCACCGTCAGCCTGAGCAAAGCGTTCAGCGAGCTGGACAGCAATGACGACGACAGCCTTGATGCTGACGAGCTCGCGGCGATGGCCCCGCCGCCACCCCCTCCTGCGGAACCGGCCACCGACGTTGCACAAAGCCTGCTCAGTTCGCTGGACAGCGACAGTGATGGCACGATCAGCAGTGATGAACTCACTGCTGGCCTGACCAGCGCTGGCAGCAGCGCCGACAGCTCCCAGGTGTTCGATGCACTGGATACCAACGAAGACGGTACTGTCAGCCTGGACGAACTGACTGCCAGCCTGCAAACACAGCAGCCACCGCCGCCACCGCCTTCAGCGGAAGACTCCAGCGCACAACTGATGAGCGCATTGGATAGCGACGGTAACGGCAGCATCAGCGCCACTGAGCTGACCAGTGCCCTGGACGCAGCGAGCGGCACGTCGAGCGACTCCAGCACCACGAGCACCAGCGCGACCAATGCCAGCTCGCTGTTCAGCGCTCTGGACTCGGACAGTGACAACAGCGTCAGCGTTGATGAACTGATGGCCGCGTTGTCACCCGACAACAGCAGCCAGAGCACCACCAGCAGTCAGGATGCAGCCGCTCAGGCCTTGAGCAAGATGGTTGCAGCGTTGAGCGAGCGTTACGACACAGAAGGAAGCAAGCCGGTCGGCCGACACCTGAACGTCGCGGCGTAATGTAGAAGACCGCTGCCTCGCGTGGCGCGTGAGCTTCTACAGAGAATGTGGAAGGCTCACTAGCCATGGGAGGCAGCGACTGCCTCACATCACTGCTGAATCGTCCGATCCCCCCGCACCCAATCCGTCAACAAGCTGTAGGCCACTGCCAGCAAGGTCGGCCCGATAAACAGCCCGATAAATCCAAACGCCAGCAGCCCGCCGAATACCCCCAGAAGCACAATCACCAACGGCAAATTGCCGCCTCGGCTGATCAGATAGGGCTTGAGTACGTTATCCACGCCACTGACGATGAACATGCCCCACAGCCCGAGGAAAATTGCCATCCCGTATTCGCCGTTCCATGCCAGCCATGCAGTAGCCGGAATCCAGATCAAAGGCGGGCCCATTGGAATCAGGCTGAGCAGGAACGTCATGATGCCCAGCACCAGCGCGCCCGGAACACCCGCAATGAGAAAACCGATCAGCGCCAGTACCGCTTGCGCCGCAGCGGTTCCGATCACGCCATTGACCACCCGTTGCACCGTACCGGCCACCAGTTCCAGGTAATACTCGGCGCGCTCACCAATCAGGCGCTCCAACAGGCTGAGCACAAACGCCGCCAGTCGCGGGCCGTCGCGGTAGAAAAAGAACACGAAGACCAGGCTCAAGGTCAGTTCGAGAATTCCGCCGCCGATCTGGGCGCTGCGCGCCAATAGCCAGTTGCCGACCTGCCCCAGATAAGGCCGCAATGTGGTGATCATCGCAGCACCTTGCTGGTCGATGGTGGTCCAGAACGCCACCAGCCGTTCGCCCACGAACGGAATCCCGGCCAGCCAGGTGGGCGGATCAGGCAGCCCGTCAACCTGCACATCCTTGATGAAGGCCGTGGCATCTCGCACATGATCGGCCAGGTTGAAGCCCAGCCAGACCAGCGGCGCCGCCACCAGCAGTATCCAGCACAAGGTCAGGACCAGCGCGGCCAGGGATTCGCGGCCCTTGAACCAACGCGTCACCAACCGCATCAGCGGCCAACTGGCGAAGGCCAGAACCGCGCCCCAGAACAGCGCCGACCAGAATGGCGCCATCACCCAGACGCAGGCACCGAGCAACGCCAGGAGCAGAATCTGCACCAACAGGCGGTCGTTATTGAACATGGGTCGATCCAGTAAAAGAAGGTCAGAAGCGCAGAGCATAACGGCGAACACTGAGCACGTCAGTGTTCTGCGTGTGCAAAGGCAGATTCAATGCGACTCAAGCCGCTTAGGGTCAGCGAATGACGTCGATAAACAGGCCAGCCTTGTCGCTGTTCCCAACTTCCAGTCGCGCCGCGCGCACGCCTTTGGCGATCAGGGCCTGACGCCAGGCTTCGGCATCGGTGCCGGCAATCGTCACCCTGAGTGAGCTGTCCAGGTTCAACCCTCGAGAAACCAGTGTCACCCATGCATCCGACGGCGCACCGATCAACCGTGGCAGCGCCAGCGTGCCGGTGCTCTTGAGTTGGCGCAGCAGCGTCGCTGAGGTTGGCAACAACTCGCCCAGCGGTGTGGCGGCATCAAACTGCTCGACATGCAGGTAAGCCCGGCGATTGCCTCGGGTGATGCTGTACAAGGCCACCAGCGTGTCACTTTTCGGCTCAGCCAGACGCAGCAACAGGTAGGCTTGCTGCTCATCCGCTCCATAGAGTTTCGAGTTGCCGAACACTTCATTGGCCCACAGACTGCTTTCCCCACAATCACGCGCCTGACACCAGAACAACAGCTGGGCGCCTTGGGCCTGCAAGGCCTCGCGAGCGGCGGTAAACGCTTCGTCCGACGTGCGTTCTGCAGATAATTGGTAAGTCACGCCGGTGACGCTACCCCGAGCGCTGACCTGGCCATCGAAGCGCAGTTGACCGCTGATCTTGCGGATCGAACCCATGGGGTAGATGCGTTCAAGTTCTGCGGGGGGACGGTAATCGACGATCTCGGCGTCCGTCAGGCGCGGCACGATCTCAAGATCGCGACTGCCCGCAACATCGGCCGCCCAAACGCTCAGGCTGAACGCCGAAGCACATAATGCGAATCCAAGAGCACTGGTAAAACCCATGGCTGCTCTCATCGATGCAAAGGAAATTGAAGGGATTGGGTGGGTTTGCCAGGCAAGCGATCAGGTTCGGTGGTACAGACATCCATTGGTTTTGCTCCTGTTTCAACCCGCCCAGCCTCGGCAGTTGCCTGCTGCAAGTCAAGGAGCAGCAAAGAAGCGATTGAAACAGTCTGCGACAAGCGCAGCGCCGGCCTCGTCGTTCAAGTGCAAATGATGGCCACCCGGCAGGCTTCTGACCTGAAAAGGCAGCGACGCCAGCAATGCCTGATTTTGCGCCAGCATGCCCTCCTGCGCCACGACCAACTGAGTCGGACAGCGGATCGCTCCGACGAACGCCAGCGCTTGCTCCCGGGTGATGCGCACCGCCGAGGGCAGCGTCAGGCGATTATCGCTGCGCCAGGTGTAGCCGCCCGGCACGGGCATCAAGCCGCGCTGGGCCAGCAGTTCGGCGGCCTCGCGGCTGACAGCGACCACGCCCTTCATACGGGCACCAATGGCGTGGTCCTGATCGGGATAGACCGGCTTGCGCTTACCGCCCAGCTTCAACTGCGCGTGCAGGGACTTGCCCAACTGTTCCGGGGCGTTCTCAACTTCGCCGGTAGGCGGGATCAATCCATCGATAAGCGCCAGCCGGGTCACCCGCTCAGGCAGCGCGGCGGCGAGAAACACGGAAATAATCGCCCCCAACGAATGGCCCAGCAGGGAAAACTGCTGCCAACCCAGTTGCTCGGCGACTTGCAGGACATCATGGGCATAGTCCGGCAGTGAATAACCGGCACCTTGCGGACGATGGTCGGAATGGCCATGCCCCGCCAGATCCAGCGCGACGATGCGCAAGCCTTCGAGCCTGGGCGCCAACCGGGCAAAGCTGTTGGCGTTGTCCAGCCAGCCATGCAAGGCGATGACCGGTTGGCCCTCTTCAGGACCGAACAAATGCGCCGCCAGTTCGATATGCGGCAAGCTCAGCCGGACTTCTTCCACTGGATGCGTCATGCGCTGGCCCGCTCGTTATCACGCGCCGTCCAGCGCGCAAACAGGGTCTTGAGCAATTGTGCCGTGGCGTCGGGCTGCTCCAGCGGGAACATGTGGCCACCCGGCATCGACAGGTATTCCCCCTGCGGCATGCGCAGCACCGAACGCGCATGGTGGCGCATCACCACGCGACTGTGTTCGCCACGCACCATCGCCAAGGGAACCTTGAGCTGGCAGGACGGGCCGGGGCTGGTATGGGGAACGCTGCGATAAATGCTGATTTCCGTGGCTGGATCGAAACGCAGGCGCAGTTGTTCGCCATCGACCTGCAGGCCATGCTGCAAATACGCATCGAAGCACTCGGGATCAAAACGCCGAAACAGGGTCTTGCCTGCAAAATAGCGCCGGGCAGCATCCAGGTCGGTAAAGGCTTCACGACGGCCCAGAGTGCGTCCGGCGGGGGTGATGCGGTCGATGAAACCAAAGCGTTTGGCAGCGCGAATCATCCACTGATCGGCCAGCGTCAGTACCGGGGAGTCCAGCATGACCACGCCGCGATACAGTTCGGGGCAGCGCAACGCAGCATGAAAGTGCAGCACCCCACCCAGAGAATGCCCGACACCCCATACCGGCTCGGGTTGTTCACGCAGGTGATGGATCAATTCGTCTACCAGGTTCAGCCAGTTATCATCCACCGGGAAGCGCGGGTCATGGGCATGCTGCGCCAGATGACTGACAACATAATCCGGCGCCAGCGCCGTAAACAGCTTGCCGTAAGTAGCCGATGGAAAACCGTTGGCGTGAGCGAAGAACACCTGTTGCGACATGCTGGCACATCCATTGAGCAAACCAGTGGCGATTGTGCGCAGCCGCCGCGCCCGGAGCAATGACTGGAAGTGCCATCGACGATGACACTCCGGCCATGACACGGCAAAACAGCAACATCAGCCCTTTAACGGCTGGGGGATTCCTGCCCCAATGGGACGACGGCAATGGTCAGCCGCGAGATGCAACTGGTCTTGCCTTCGTCGCTGGTCAAACGGATGTCCCACACATGGGTGGTGCGACCCATATGGACCGGCCGCGCCACAGCCGTTACCCGACCACTGCGCAGACCGCGTAAATGGTTGGCGTTGACTTCAAGACCGACGCAAAAGTATTTGCTGGTGTCGATGCACAGGTAACTGGCCGTTGAGCCCACCGACTCGGCCAACACCACTGACGCCCCACCATGCAGCAGACCATAGGGTTGATGGGTGCGATGATCGACCACCATGCTGGCGGTCAGCGAATCGTCGGTAAACGACTCGAAGCGGATATCCAGCCATTCGAGAATGGTGTTTTTATTCAGGGCATTGAGTTGCTCGATATTGGGTGTTTCGCGCCACAGACTCATGTTCAATCCTTTTTATAGGGCGTCTCTGGAAGCTGAGCGCCGCAAATCCTCAATCATTCCTGCCACAACACCGTCTGCGAACCCTCGCTCCATTCCTGAAGACGATTGCCATAGACCGATTCGATCACCGTGCGCCTGATCTTTAGCGTCGGGGTCAGGAAGCCGTTCTCGACCCCCCAACTATCTTTCACCACCACCAGCTTGCGCAAGCGCTGATGCGTGTCCAGCCCGGCATTGACCTGTTCGAGCAGCGCTTCCAGGCTGTCGTTCAGCGCCGTGCGGGCACTGTCCATCAGGCTTGCATGACCGACAGTCGATACCACGCACAACCCAAGGGGCGCGCACAAACCCTCACCTACAACGCAGACCTGCTCAATCCGCCCGTGGACCGCCAGCAGGGTCTCGATGGGCCCTGGCGCTACATACTTGCCTTTGCTGGTCTTGAAGATTTCCTTGAGCCGGCCGGTCAGGCGCAGATAGCCCTGCTCGTCTTGCTCACCCTTGTCGCCGGTGTGCAGGAAACCGTCGACAGTGATGGTTTCGGCGGTCTTGAGCGGGTCCTTGAAGTAACCGAGCATGGTCGCGCCACTGCGCACCAGCACCTCGCCATCTTCGGCAATTCGCACTTCAACCTGAGGACACGGCTGGCCGATCCAGCCACGCTTTTGCTGGCCCGGTCGGCACAGATGGGAATAGCCGCAGTTTTCCGTCAGGCCGTAAACCTCAAGCACCTCAAGCCCCAGCCGCTGATACCAATGCAGCAGACTGTCCGGCACCGGGGCCGCCCCCGACAAGGCCACACGCAACGCGTCCAACCCCAGCCCTCGGCGCACTTTGCGTCCGACCAGCCTGCCGAGCAGTGGCACATTCAAGAGCGTCTCCAGACGCGCAGCGGGAATCCTGCTGTGGACGCCCTTCTGAAACCGGCTCCAGATCCGCGGTACGCCAAACAGCGCCGTGGGCCGTGCGCGCTTGAGGTCATCCATCAAAGTGTCCAGGCCCTCGGCAAAAAAAACCGTTTGCCCGGTATAGATCGATGCCATTTCGACGAACATTCGCTCGGCCACATGGCACAGCGGCAGATAGGAAAGCAGCCGATCCTTTTCCCCCAGCCCAAAGATGGCGGTCACATGAGTGGCCGCGAATGCCAGGGAACCAAAGCTGTGCATGACGCCTTTGGGC
Organism: Pseudomonas sp.; assembly: GCA_036387095.1. Classification (GTDB taxonomy): domain Bacteria; phylum Pseudomonadota; class Gammaproteobacteria; order Pseudomonadales; family Pseudomonadaceae; genus Aquipseudomonas. The sequence continues at coordinate 6,652 of DASVUK010000023.1, read as the reverse complement.
GCGCCTGTCGTACCGGAGGTGTAGATGATGGTCGCCAACCGATCATGCCGCCCGGTGGGGTTGTCCTGAATGGGTGACCAGGCTTGCAGCTCCTCCCAGCGAAAATCGAAGCTGCCTTCAGGGTACAGGGGCAGCGCGACCGTGGGCACCGCACCGCTGATACCGCCACTGATGCCTGCCCAATCATCCAGCTTGCCGATGAACACAAGCGCCGCTTGCGAATGCTTCAGCACTTGGGCGACGGACTCGGCGTTCAGGTTCGGATACAACGCAACAGACACGTGCCCGGCCATCCAGATCGCCAGGTCGGCAATGATCCAGTGTGCGCAATTTTTGGAAATGATCGCGATTGAGCTTCCCTGAGGCAAGCCTTGACGACGCAACCAGTGCGCGGCGCGGCGAGCCTGATTGCCCACTTCGGACCAACTCAGCTTCTGGACCTGCCCCGCACCCAACGGTTGCACCAGAAAACACTTGTCCGGGTGACCGTCCTCACGATCATAAAAACGAGTCAAGGGCAGGCTTATGGCGGTGATCATGGCGCATGTTCCTTATTTTTATTGGGCAAGCGTAGTCGACCAGGCATGGGCCTGATGGCGACGCGTCAATAAAACAGAGGAACGGCGAAAGAATGTCGAAGCCGAGCGCAGAGCGTTGATTCAACAGGTGATAAACCCGAAACCACGCGGGGAACGTCGATCTATTTAACTACCTCATCGCCACGACGATGGCCTGCCGAAGCAGTTCGGCCCCACCGCTTTGCGGCACGGGCCGAACCCCACGATGGTTCAGACATGCCGGGCGCTGTCCAGCTCCATTGCCCCGGCCAACGGGTAATCACCCGATAGTTCGGCCAGACTGGCGGTGCCCATTGGCTGGGGCTGCGCAATGGTGCCATGAACCGCCAGCCCAATCAGCGCGCCCACCAGTGGCTGATGACTGACGAGCAACACATCATCGCCGACGTAGACGTCCAGCTGACCTAACACCTGGCCAGGATCGCTGTCTGGCGTCAGCCAAGGCACGATGACCACCGGTTCAGTAAGCCCCAAGGCCTGCCTGACAAGCTCGGCGGTTTGCCGGGCGCGCACATAAGGACTGGCGAGAATGCGCTGCAGCGGCTTGCCCATCAGGTTGGCCGCACTTTGCAGCACCTGATCGCGGCCATGGGGCGTCAACTCGCGATCGGCATCGCTACGCGCCTTCGCTTGAGCTTCCCCATGACGCAGGATCCAGATTTTCATAGCTTGGGCTCTTCATCGCGTACCGGATGCGCTGCGGGCGGCACACTGTGTGGTGCTTCACCTTCTGGTGCGCGGGGGGTAGGCCAATCGGCGAAAGGCCAAGGCTTCTGGTCACTGTGGAAGGTGCCAAAACGCCCGATCTGGGCCAGAAACTGGCTCAAACTGTCCCCGAAGTTCATCAGGCTGCCGCTCGGTGCGCCGTAGATGAGCCGATAGCACAATTGCACCAGCACTACACCCGCCAGGACCACCTCGGCGACCTGCCAGACCAGCACAAACAGCACCATCCAGAGTACTCGCAGCAAAATCGACTCATGCTGCTTGAGTTTAGAATCGTTCAAGACACTCTCCCCGCAAAATGGAAATCAATTGAAACCGGTGGTGGAAATGAAATCGACATCGGTCTTGGGTTCGGCGCGCATCAGTTGCTCGATGACCTGTTTCAGGGTACGACCCTCGAAAAGAATTGCGTGCAGCCCCGCGACCAGCGGCATATAGACCTGTAGCTCGTCTGCCTTGGCTTTGAGCACCTTCAGGGTGTTGACCCCTTCGGCGACCTCACCCAGCCGGTTGACCGCTTCGTCCAGGCTCAAACCTTGTCCGAGGGCGAAACCCACCTGATAGTTGCGGCTCTTGGGCGATGAGCAGGTGACGATCAGATCACCGACCCCCGCCAACCCAAGAAAAGTCATGGGATTGGCCCCCTGATTGACGGCGAAACGGGTCATTTCCGCCAAGGCACGGGTGATCAACATGCTTTTGGTGTTCTCACCCATCTCCAGCGCAACGGCCATGCCGGCAATAATCGCATAGACGTTCTTGAGCGCCCCACCCAACTCCACGCCAAAACGGTCGGCACTGGCGTAAACCCGGAAGGTGCGGCCATGCAAGGCAGCTTGCACCTGCTGACACAACGCCTCGTCCTCGCTGGCCACCACCGTCGCGGTCAATGCATGCTCGGCGATTTCCCGTGCCAGATTCGGACCGGACAATACGCCGATGCGAGCCTGGGGCGCGATTTCTTCGAGGATCTGACTCATCAGCTTGAAGGTATGCGCTTCGATGCCCTTGGTCAGGCTGACCAGCATTTTGCCGTTCAACCGCTGCACATGAGGCACCAGCACCGAGCGCAGGGCGCTGGAAGGCAACGCCACGAACACCAGCTCGCTGCCTTCGAGGGTGGCAGCCAGGTCTGTGGTTGGCTCCACTTCAGGGCGAACCTTGATTCCCTTCAGATAGCGAGGGTTCTCGCGGTTGACGCGAATTGCCTCCGCTTGCTCCGGGTCGCGCATCCATTGACGGACCTGACGGCCGTTTTCTGCCAACAGATTGGCAATGGCCGTGCCGAAGCTGCCGCCACCAAGAACCGCAACTGGTTGTTGTGTGGTCATATAAGCATCCATCTAGAGCCATTTGATCTGGCGGTGGCGGCATTATACGGAGCGTTGCGGCCTCGGCCAGCGGCAAACTGTGTCATAGCGCTGTGCCAGAGCCGCATCTGATAACCCGGCATGCCGACGACCGGGGACAAGTTGCATGGAAATAAGCCACGTCTCGGGTACCATGCGCGACTATCAGTGCAATCATTGCGACAACCGGCGATTTTAAAACCTCGCTGCATGATGGGAATCACCGGGCAGATAAGTATGGATACAGGGTTGGGCTTATGGGTAAGGCAACTGGGCTGCATTGCCATCGGCGTGCTGTTGGCGAGCGCTGCGGCGGCGGCCGACATACTGCTGACAGCCACCGAAGACAGTCCCGTCGTCCAAGCCTTCGTCAGCGACCTGGCCCAGCGCCGGCTTCAGGACAGCGTCCACTTCGTCGTCACCGACAAGCTGGCCGCGCCCGGCACCATACCGGAAGAAACACGCTTGATTCTGCTTGACCCGGGCAGTCTTGACTGGCGCCTGCTGGATAGCCAGGGGCCTGCCACGCTGGTGCTGCGTATCAGTCGAATTCAGGCCCATCAGCGCCTTGCGGAAAAACGCCCCCCCAACCTGAGTCTGCTGTGGAGTGATCCACCCGTTTCGCGTCAACTCAAGCTGATCAGGCAATTACTCCCGCAAGCCAGAGAAGTAGGCGTCCTGTTCGACAGCGATAGCCAGTTTCTGCTCAAGGAACTGCGCCATGCGGCCGCACCAATGGGATTGAAAATTGTTTCCCAGCCATGGCGACCCGCCGCAAATAACCGCCCGCTGGACTGGTTGATCAACCGCAGCGATGTACTGCTGGGACTGGACGATAACCAACTGTATAACGCCAGGACAGCCAAGAACCTGCTGCTCAGCAGCTATGCGCGGCAACTGGCGCTGCTCGGCCCCAACGCAGGTTTCGTCAAGGCTGGCAGCCTGGCCAGCACTTACAGCGATCAAGTCGACTGGCTCGACACACTTGATGCGCTGCTGAACGCGTCGCCCGCCAGTTGGCCCCGGGCAATGTACCCCCGGCACTTCAAAGTCGTGAGCAACCCTCGCGTCGCTCGCTCACTCGGCATCGCCCCGATCAATGATTCCGCGGTGACGGCGAGCCTGGCCGATGCGGAACGGCAACCATGAATAAACCGCGCCAATGGGACATCAACACCCGCACCCAGATGATTGCTCTGGGCCCTGCGCTGCTGCTGACTTTGTTGCTGATCAGCTTCTTCACCTTCGTGCGCATCCAGGACCTGCGCCAGGAGGTCAATCATACCGGTCAGTTGATCGCCAACCAGCTGGCGCCCGCGTCGGAATATGGCGTCATCGTCGGCAATGACGAGGTGCTCAGGGGCTTGATGCGCGCCACCTTGTCCACGCCTCATGTGCGATTCGTAGAAGTGCAAGACAGCGCCAACAACGTTCTGGTGTTCGTCGAGCAGCCCGGCAGAAACGGCGGAAACCCCAAGCAGGTAGAAATCTTCCAGGCACCGATTCGCTCCCAGCGGATCACATTGAGCAATGACTTCCTGGGCGCTCGGGATGAAGCGGCCAAGCCGGTCGAGGATTACCTGGGCAGAGTGCTTGTGGGTATGTCCAACGATGCTTTCAGCCAGCGTCAACAGGAAATCCTCTTCAAGGCCGCGATTCTGGCCCTGTTCGCCCTACTGTTCACCTTTGTGCTGGCCCGAAGGCTGGCTTCCAGCCTGTCGCAACCGATCAGTGACATGGGCGACGCAGTCAAGGCCATCCAGCAAGGCGACTACAAAACGCCGCTGCCGGTGCCCGAGGACGCCGAGTTGGGAGATCTGGCGCGGCACATCAACAATTTGGCCTTCAATCTTGAGAAAGCCAGCCGTGAGCAGCAGCAATCCATTGATCAGCTGATTCAGGCCAGGGAAGAAGCAGAAAGGGCCAACCGGGCAAAATCTGACTTCCTGGCAATGATGAGCCACGAGCTGCGCACCCCCATGAACGGCGTACTAGGCATGTTACAGCTCCTGGAAACCACACGAATGACCGAGGAGCAGGCCGAATATTCGGCACTGGCCACGGAGTCCACCGAACATTTGCTCAAGGTCATCAACGACATCCTCGATTTTTCACGCATCGAGCGTAATGCCCTGCAAATGGAAAACATCGCGTTCAATCTTGCCGAGCTGATGACTTCATCAACCCAGGCATTCCAGCACATGGCCCAGCAACGAGGCCTGGTGCTGCAACTGGAGATGCTGGACGGGCTCACCGCCTTGACCGTTTCGGGCGATCCGACCCGCCTGCGGCAAATCCTCGTCAACCTGATTGGCAATGCCCTCAAGTTTACCGAGACCGGCAGCGTCTGCGTTCAGGCCAGCTACCGGGAACTCGATGCGCGCCAGATTCTGTTCACCTGCACGGTTCGCGACAGCGGCATCGGTATTTCGGCGGACCGCCTGGAATCCATGTTCGACGCCTTCCAGCAAGCCGACAGCTCGATCTCCCGGCGTTACGGCGGGACCGGTCTGGGCCTGCCGATTGCGCGCACCCTGGCTGAACGCATGGGCGGCGTCCTAAGCGCCGTCAGTCAGGAAGGGAGCGGCTCGACATTTACCCTTGAGCTGGCACTGCCCCGCGTACCTGCGGACACAGCCGCTCCGACCGGGGTTTTGGCGGGTCTGGAAGATGATGAGGGCCAAGACCGGTGCGTATTGCTGGTGGAAGACAACGACGTCAACCGTACCGTCGTACAGGCTATGTTGCATAGCCTGGGGTTTCAGGTGAACGTGGCAACCGACGGCGCCCAGGCTGTCAGCATGGCCGGCAGCGCCAGTTACGCAGCGATATTCATGGATTGCCGACTACCGGTCATGGACGGCTATGAAGCAACCCGGCACATTCGCCAGCTACCAGGCCACGAACAAGTGCCTATTATTGCCCTTACCGCCAATGCTTTGCAGGGTGATCGGGACGCCTGTTTACAGGCGGGGATGAACGATTACCTGGCAAAACCCTTCAAACGTACTGATTTACAGCAGGTTTTGCAGCGCTGGCTGTCCTTTCGGACATCTGCGACTGGCGATAAATGTTAAATTGCGGCAGTCTTGGTAGCCTTATCGGGCAACGCTATCGGCCGGATGTTAAATTTCAGTGCACAAGTGTGCTTTCATTTCCCTTGTGCTGTGACTTTCACTACAACGCAATAGTCTATGAGTAGGCTGCCGGCAGAGTCCTGGCGAGTCAGCCGGCCAGGACTGGATTCCCGGGGCAAATGGCGCCCCACCCTGCCGAACAAGATTATTGAGGAGCTCGCATGACCAAACAAAACGCCTTTACCCGGGAAGACCTGCTGCGTTGCAGTCGCGGCGAGCTGTTCGGCCCAGGTAATGCGCAACTGCCCGCCCCCAACATGTTGATGGTTGATCGCATCACCCACATCAGCGAAGGCGGCGGCAAGTACGGCAAAGGTGAGTTGGTCGCCGAGCTGGATATCAATCCAGACCTGTGGTTCTTCGCGTGTCACTTCGAAGGCGATCCGGTCATGCCAGGCTGCCTGGGCCTTGATGCCATGTGGCAACTGGTCGGCTTCTTTCTAGGCTGGCAGGGCCTACCGGGCCGTGGCCGCGCGCTGGGTTCGGGCGAAGTGAAATTCTTCGGTCAGGTTCTGCCAACTGCAAAGAAAGTCACCTATAACATCCAGATCAAGCGCGTTCTGAAAGGCAAGCTGAACCTGGCCATCGCTGATGGCTCGGTCACTGTCGACGGTCGCGAGATCTACACCGCCGAAGGCCTTCGGGTCGGCGTTTTCACCTCCACTGACAACTTCTAAGGGTTATCCGCATGCGCCGCGTCGTTATCACTGGTCTGGGCATTGTTTCGTGCTTGGGCAATGACAAAGAGACCGTCTCCGCCAACCTGCGTGCAAGCCGCCCTGGCATCCGTTTCAATCCGGAATATGCCGAAATGGGTCTGCGTAGCCAGGTTTCCGGCTCCATTGACCTCAACCTCGAAGAA
>DASVUK010000022.1:0-1882 GCA_036387095.1 Pseudomonas sp. | reverse complement strand
CGGCGACCACCGTCGCTCATGCTCTGCTTGGCAGTAAAACCTATTAAGACCCGTCCTCGTTTGTGGGCGGTATTCTGGCGTTTTAGAGGTGAACAACGTGGAGCTTTTATCCGGCGGCGAAATGATCGTCCGCTTTTTGCGCGACGAAGGCGTTAAGCATATCTACGGGTACCCTGGCGGCGCCCTCCTGCATGTTTACGACGCCCTGTTCAAAGAACCTGCCGTAAGCCATATCCTTGTTCGTCACGAACAAGCGGCAACGCACATGGCTGATGGCTATGCCCGCGCTACTGGCAAGGCTGGCGTCGTGCTGGTCACCTCCGGTCCTGGGGCCACCAATGCAATCACTGGTATCGCGACGGCCTACATGGACTCGATACCGATGGTGATTCTGTCTGGTCAAGTGGCCAGTACGCTGGTGGGCACAGATGCATTCCAGGAAACCGACATGATCGGTATTTCCCGTCCGATCGTGAAGCACAGCTTCATGATCAAGCACGCTTCGGAAATCCCGGAAGTCCTGAAGAAAGCCTTCTACCTGGCGCAATCGGGTCGTCCAGGCCCGGTGGTGGTCGATATCCCTAAAGATATGACCAACCCTGCTGAAAAATTTGAATACGTGTTCCCGAAGAAAGCCAAGCTGCGTTCCTACAGCCCGGCAGTTCGTGGTCACTCCGGCCAGATCCGCAAGGCCGTAGAAATGTTGCTGGCGGCCAAGCGACCCATCATCTATGCCGGTGGCGGCGTAATCCTTGGCAATGGCTCCGAGCCGTTGACCGAGCTGGCTCAATCACTGAACGCGCCGGTCACCAATACCCTGATGGGGCTGGGTGGTTATCCGGGCATGGATCGCCAATTCCTCGGCATGCTTGGTATGCACGGCAGCTACACCGCCAACCTTGCGATGCACCATGCTGATGTGATCCTTGCAGTAGGCGCACGGTTTGACGATCGGGTGATCAACGGCGCGGCGAAGTTCTGCCCGAACGCCAAGATCATCCACATCGACATCGACCCTGCTTCGATCTCCAAGACCATCAAAGCAGATGTGCCTATCGTTGGTCCGGTCGAGAGCGTGTTGACCGAAATGGTCGCGACCCTCAAAGACATCGGCGAAACACCGGACAAGGCCCTGGTAGCCAGTTGGTGGAAGCAGATTGAAGAATGGCGCGGCGATCGCGATATGTTCCCGTACAACCCAGGCGATGGTAGCGTCATCAAGCCGCAGAAAGTGATAGAGACGCTTTGTGAAGTGACCAAGGGCGACGCCTTTATCACCTCCGATGTTGGGCAGCACCAGATGTTTGCTGCGCAGTATTACCGTTTTAACAAGCCCAATCGCTGGATCAACTCCGGTGGCCTGGGCACCATGGGCTTTGGATTTCCTGCTGCCATGGGCGTCAAACTGAGCTTTCCGGATGCGGACGTTGCCTGCGTGACGGGTGAAGGCAGTATCCAGATGAACATCCAGGAACTGTCGACCTGCCTGCAGTACGACTTGCCTGTGAAAATCATTCTGCTCAACAACGGCGTACTTGGCATGGTTCGCCAGTGGCAGGACATGAGCTACAGCGGTCGTCACTCGCACTCTTATATGGAGTCGCTGCCTGACTTCGTGAAGCTGGTCGAGGCCTACGGCCACGTCGGCATGCGTATCACCGACCTGAAAGACTTGAAGCCCAAGATGGAAGAAGCCTTCGCCATGAAGGACCGGTTGGTGTTCATCGATATTCAGGTTGATGTCACCGAGCACGTCTACCCGATGCAGATCAAAGACGGCTCCATGCGCGATATGTGGCTGAGCAAGACGGAGCGGACTTAATCATGCGGCACATCATTTCCCTTTTGCTGGAAAACGAACCGGGTGCCTTGTCTCGCGTCG
>DASVUK010000021.1:0-117759 GCA_036387095.1 Pseudomonas sp. | reverse complement strand
CGTGCAGGCCATCGTCGAGATGTTCCCGGTGCTGTCCCGCGTACGCATGAACCGTCAGTGGGGCGGCATCGTCGACACCACGCCGGACGCTTGCCCGATCATTTCCAAGACGCCAGTGCCGAACATGTTCTTCAACTGCGGTTGGGGCACCGGCGGGTTCAAGGCCACTCCGGGCTCGGGCAACGTGTTTGCCGCCAGCCTCGCCAGGGGCGAAATGCACCCGCTGGCAAAACCTTTCTCCATCGACCGTTTCCACAACGGTGCGTTGATCGATGAACACGGCGCTGCAGCTGTCGCCCACTAACAGGAGAAATCCCTATGTTGCACATCTTCTGTCCTCACTGCGGCGAACTGCGCTCCGAAGAGGAATTCCATGCCTCCGGCCAGGCGCACATCCCGCGTCCACTAGACCCGAACACTTGCACCGACGAGGAGTGGGGCGACTACATGTTCTTCCGTGACAACCCACGCGGGTTGCACCACGAACTTTGGGATCACGTGGCCGGTTGCCGTCAGTATTTCAATGCCACCCGTGACACCGTGACTTACGAAATTCTCGAAACCTACAAGATCGGCGCCAAGCCGCAATTCACCGGTAAGACAGAGACGAAGAAAGTCGCCACTGGTCTGGGAGAGAAGGTATGAGTCAGATCAATCGTCTATCCAATGGCGGCCGCATCGACCGCAGCAAGGTATTGAATTTCAACTTCAACGGTCAGACTTATCAGGGCTTCGAAGGCGACACCCTGGCCGCTGCTCTGCTGGCCAATGGCGTGGACGTTATTGGTCGTAGCTTCAAGTATTCCCGCCCGCGTGGGATCTTCGCCGCAGGCTCCGAAGAGCCAAATGCGGTCTTGCAGATCGGTGCCACCGAAGCGACCCAAATCCCCAACGTGCGCGCCACGCAACAGGCCTTGTATTCGGGCCTGGTCGCCACCAGCACCAACGGCTGGCCAAGCGTCAACAATGACGTGATGGGGATTCTCGGCAAAGTCGGCGGCAAGCTCATGCCACCGGGCTTCTACTACAAAACCTTCATGTACCCGCAATCGTTCTGGATGACATACGAGAAGTACATTCGTAAGGCCGCAGGTCTTGGTCGTTCGCCGATCGAGAACGATCCGGATACCTACGACTACATGAACCGTCACTGCGACGTGCTGATCGTCGGCGGTGGTCCTGCCGGCCTGGCGGCTGCTTTGGCGGCTGCACGCAGCGGCGCCCGGGTAATTCTGGCGGATGAACAGGAAGAGTTCGGTGGCAGTTTGCTCGACTCCCGCGAAAGCCTCGACGGCAAACCAGCCAGCGAATGGGTGGCCAGCGTTATCACCGAACTGAAATCTCTGCCGGACGTGGTGCTGTTGCCGCGCGCCACGGTCAACGGCTACCACGACCATAACTTCCTGACCATTCACGAACGCCTCACCGATCACCTCGGCGACCGCGCTCCGATTGGCCAGGTACGTCAGCGTATACATCGGGTTCGCGCCAAGCGTGTGGTGCTGGCCACCGGTACCCATGAGCGTCCACTGGTCTACGGCAACAATGACGTGCCGGGCAACATGCTGGCCGGGGCAGTTTCGACTTACGTGCGTCGTTACGGCGTAGCTCCGGGTAAGAAACTCGTGCTTTCCACCAACAACGATCACGCCTACCGCGTGGCGTTGGACTGGCTCGACGCAGGCCTGCAAGTGGTGGCCATCTCAGACGTACGGAGCAGTGCACGCGGCGCGTTGGTTGAAGAAGCTCGTGCCAAAGGCATTCGGATTCTGACCGGTAGTTCTGTGATCGAAGCCCGCGGCAGCAAGCACGTGACCGCAGCTCGTGTTGCAGCCATCGACGTCAAAGCCCATCGAGTGACCAGCCCCGGCGAATGGCTCGACTGCGACCTGATCGCCAGCTCCGGTGGTTACAGCCCTATCGTTCACCTAGCTTCGCACCTAGGCGGCAAACCGGTCTGGCGTGAAGACATCCTTGGTTTCGTACCAGGTGAAGCGCCGCAGAAACGCGTGTGTGTTGGCGGCGTCAATGGCGTGTATGCCTTGGGCGACGCCTTGGCCGATGGTTTCGAAGGCGGCGTGCGCGCTGCGAGCGAGGCCGGTTTCAAAGTGGTCGAAGGTATCTTGCCAAAAGCCTTGAGTCGCGCTGAAGAGCCGACGCTGGCGCTGTTCCAGGTGCCTCACGACAAACCGACTGCTCGTGCGCCGAAGCAATTCGTCGACTTGCAAAACGATGTCACCGCTGCCGCCATCGAGCTAGCGACCCGCGAAGGCTTCGAGTCGGTCGAGCACGTCAAACGCTACACCGCGCTGGGCTTCGGCACGGATCAGGGCAAGCTGGGCAACGTCAACGGACTGGCTATCGCAGCCCGCTCGCTGAACGTTTCCATCCCGGAAATGGGCACCACCATGTTCCGCCCGAACTACACGCCGGTGACCTTCGGCGCATTAGCCGGTCGCCACTGTGGGCATATCTTTGAGCCGGTGCGTTACACCGCTCTGCAAGCCTGGCACGTGAAGAACGGCGCCGAGTTTGAAGACGTCGGCCAGTGGAAGCGTCCATGGTACTTCCCGAAAAAAGGTGAGGACCTGCATGCCGCCGTCAAACGCGAATGCAAAGCTGTGCGCGACAGCGTTGGCCTGCTCGATGCCTCTACACTAGGTAAGATCGATATCCAGGGCCCGGATGCACGAGAGTTCCTCAACCGCATCTACACCAACGCCTGGACCAAGCTCGATGTGGGCAAGGCGCGTTACGGCCTGATGTGCAAGGAGGACGGCATGGTTTTCGACGACGGCGTAACGGCTTGTCTCGCCGACAACCATTTCGTAATGACCACTACCACTGGCGGCGCTGCACGCGTGCTGCAATGGCTGGAAATCTACCAGCAGACCGAGTGGCCAGACCTGAAGGTGTACTTCACCTCGGTCACCGACCACTGGGCGACCATGACCTTGTCCGGGCCGAACAGCCGCAAGCTGCTCAGCGAAGTGACCGACATCGACCTGGACAGGGACGGCTTCCCGTTCATGACCTGGAAAGAAGGTTTGGTCGGCGGTGTGCCGGCGCGGGTTTTCCGTATCTCATTCACTGGAGAGCTGTCGTACGAAGTCAACGTGCAGGCCGACTACGCCATGGGCGTTCTGGAAAAAATCGTCGAGGCAGGCAAGAAGTACAACCTGACGCCGTACGGCACCGAGACCATGCACGTGCTGCGGGCCGAGAAGGGTTTCATCATCGTCGGTCAGGACACCGACGGCTCGATGACCCCGGACGACCTGAACATGGGCTGGTGTGTCGGCCGCACCAAACCGTTCTCGTGGATCGGCCAGCGCGGCATGAACCGCGAAGACTGCGTGCGTGAACAGCGCAAACAGCTGGTGGGCCTCAAGCCGATCGACCCGACCAAATGGCTACCTGAAGGCGCGCAATTGGTGTTCAACACCAACCAAGCCATTCCGATGAGCATGGTCGGTCACGTCACATCCAGCTACACCTGCGGTACGTTGGGCTACTCATTTGCCCTAGGTGTGGTCAAAGGCGGCCTTAAGCGTCTAGGCGAGCGAGTTTTCGCACCTCTGGCCGACGGCAGTGTGATCGAAGCGGAAATAGTTTCTTCGGTGTTCTTCGATCCGAAAGGCGAACAACAGAACGTGTAATTGATCGCTACCTGATCCTCATGGGAGCGCCGCCACGGGCGCTCCGCATGAAACGCGGAGCGTCACGAGATGCATTCCCACGCAGAGCGTGGGAATGATTAGCGAGCTGCACAACAGAATTCAAGACAGGTGCTTTATGACCGCAGCCAATGTTTACCAACAACGCCCTGCCACCGGCGCAAAGAGCGAGTCGTCGCTGCATCATGCCGACCTCGCCAGCCTGGTGGGTAAGGGCTGCAAAAACGCCAGTGTCACTGTGCGTGAAAGGAAACTCCTTGGTCACCTGACCATTCGTGGTGACGGCCATGACCCAGCTTTCGCTGGCGGTTTGCACAAGGCTCTGGGCCTGGAGTTGCCAATGGCCCTGACCGTCGTCGCCAAGGGCGAAACCAGCCTGCAATGGTTGGGTCCGGACGAATGGCTGCTGATCGTGCCAACTGGCGAAGAGTTCGCTGCCGAGAAAAAGCTGCGTGAAGCGCTGGGTGCTCTTCACATCTCCATCGTTAACGTCAGCGGTGGCCAACAGCTTCTCGAACTGAGCGGCCCGAAAGTACGCGAAGTGTTGATGAAATCCACCAGCTACGACGTGCACCCCAATAACTTCCCGGTGGGTAAAGCTGTCGGCACCGTGTTCGCCAAGTCGCAGCTAATAATCCGCCACACCGCCGAAGACACCTGGGAACTGGTTATCCGCCGCAGCTTCTCCGATTACTGGTGGCTGTGGTTGCAGGATGCCGCGGCTGAGTATGGTTTGAGCGTGCAGGCCTAAAAGCTGATCTCGCGTAGCAACTGCCGAAGGCTGCGTTCGGCCGCGCGGCAGTCGTAAACTCGTGTCCCCGGTTCTGATTTGATAACGGGATGATCGAATTGCTACTGCTTTGCCGCCGAACTTAGCCTAGCGGCAACTGCTACGAAAAGCTGCTTTGCGGGTCATCAAACAACAGGAGTCACCACACTATGAGCCGCGCCCCAGACACATGGATTTTGACTTCCGATTGCCCAAGCGTTTTGGGCACGGTGGATGCGGTGACCCGTTTTCTGTTCGAACACGGTTGCTACGTCACCGAGCACCATTCCTTCGATGATCGGCTTTCCGGCCGTTTCTTTATTCGTGTCGAGTTCCGTCAGCCCAACGACTTCGACGAACAGGCGTTCCGCGCTGGTTTGGCCGAGCGGACCAATGCGTTCGGCATGACCTTCGAGCTGACACCGCCGCACCACCGGCCAAAAGTGGTGATAATGGTCTCAAAGGCGGATCATTGCCTTAACGACTTGCTCTATCGCCAGCGCATAGGCCAGCTGTCCATGGACGTGGTTGCGGTGATCTCCAACCACCCGGACCTCAGGTCCTTGGCGGATTGGCACCAGATTCCCTACTACTATTTCCCGTTGGACCCGAATGACAAGCCATCCCAGGAGCGTCAGGTGTGGCAAGTAATCGAAGAGTCCGGTGCTGAACTGGTGGTCCTTGCCCGCTACATGCAAGTGCTGTCGCCTAAGCTGTGCCGCAAACTGGACGGCAAGGCGATCAACATTCATCATTCCTTGCTGCCGGGGTTCAAAGGCGCCAAGCCTTATCATCAGGCCTACAACAAGGGCGTGAAACTAGTCGGCGCGACGGCGCACTACATCAATAACGACTTGGACGAAGGCCCGATCATCGCGCAAGGCGTGGAAGCGGTGGATCACAGCCACTACCCTGAAGACTTGATCGCCAAAGGGCGTGACATCGAAGGACTGACATTGGCAAGGGCGGTTGGGTATCACATCGAGCGGAGGGTGTTTCTTGATGCCAACCGAACAGTGATTTTGTAAAGGCCGTAAAAGCTCTAACAGAATCTTGACTTGTCCCGTCGCAGGAGCGGCAGCATGAGGAATCAGTGAAGATCAAGACTATCGCTTAGACGAAGGATGCAGCTGACTTAGGCATGACCTAGAGTTCTTTGAGAAACGTAGCACCCAGCTTTCACTTGGTTGCTGGGTGGTTGTTGATTGAGTTTTGAACTGCTGAAGACTCGAGTAGGTTTTCAACGAATCCCCAATTGACCCAGCGAGTGCGTTGATAGCGTCCCAAGTTGCACCGGGGTTGAATTCTAACCGCGATACGACGCGCGGCATCAAAAGCCTTAGCTGTGTACGGTAAGTGCTGCGCGACGATCATCTTGCGTTCAAAGCAGGCTCGGAATACTCATTTACACTCAGTAATTAGCCCATTCTCTCCTGTTTTTGCTGTACCTGATCGCTGTTTTTCGACTTTTCGTACAACCTTGATTCGCAGATGTGTTTTCGAAGGTGCTTTACGTGCAGCAAAAAAAGAGAAACCCCAATCGCCATATCAGGGTAAGCAGCCTAGGTGAGCGTGGGTTGCTGATCGAGTCTGCGCAAGGGCGCGCAGATCATATCACCCAGCATATTTTCTGGCAGATCGATGGTATCAGTATGGGGTGGCCAGGCTTTAAGGAAACCGTACCGGGTGCTAGCGGTTTGCTTATTGTTTTCGATACAGTCAGTAATTGCCTGCAAGGGCATGATCGGCTGCTGGCCATATGGGACGAATGTCTGAAGCATGCGCAGGACCGTCAAGTCGCGGAAATCATCATCGATATTCGCTATGGCGGAGGAGCAGGGCCTGACTTGCCATGGATTGCCGCCGAAGCAGCACTGAGTGTTCAAGAGTGGGTCGCGCGGCATGTTGCAGAAAGTTATACGGTCGCTTCTTTGGGAGTGCATCCTGGTGTTTTGTATCTAGATGGACAGGCAGATGACTTGCTCAGACCCCCAGCATCTGTGTCGTCACCCTCTCGCATTGCGCCCGGAGCAATAGCGGTCAATGGCTTGCAGACATGCATCGCAGCTGCGACCTTACCGTTCGGATGGGCTGTGATTGGCCAGGCCGGCATGCCTCGTTTTGCTTTTTCAGGTCAACCGGCGCTGTTGCAGCCAGGCGACAGGGTCAAATTCTCTTCGCTCGATTCAGCCACTTGATCTAGAGATGGTTCTTAATCAAGCCCGCCAGATTACAGGTGCCACGAGGATCAATATCAACCGATAGTTACTGACCTGTTACTCGTATTGGGTTGATATCCGGTGGAATTACCTCAGCCTCAAGAAAAAGCGTCCCGCGTGGTACGTGCTTTGTTGAGATGCCTGTTGGACGTCATTGTCAGGATTGTCGAAGATGTCGAATAAAGCATTAGGTATTTTTGATCGCCGTCGAGCAGCATTTCCGTCGAATGAAAATCGAGCGGATGTTGAATCAGTTGGGATATGTCCGCATCGGCCCCGTGCATTCCGTTGAAGAGCTTTAAACCTTGGTGGAGTACGGCTGCTAGCCCTTCGATTACCTTAGGCGGGTTTGACGTTACGTCCGTACAACTCACTGGATGGTTTCTAGGGCACCCTTTGAACACTGAAAGCGTATGTCTGAACTTCATTAGAATATATCCGCGATCGCCAGAATTCCCATTCGGATGGTCATTCCCGGTGATGGCTCAAAGCCTGAGAGCGTGCGCTATCAATCAGACTTGATGCCATGGTTCTAGACGGAATCGAATAGACGTGACGAATTGAATAACCACCGCAGTTGCTGCCGCGAGGTCAGCATGCATCAACACGGCCAGCTCGCAATTGGTATTAGTGAACACTTAGGAGTCGATATCTGACACGTCTTGATGATCCTTGGCGCCGACAATCGGGGGAGTTCCTGACAACCTTAAAGCGGCGCGGAGATCAACTATGGCTATCAGTGTTTTTGACTTATTCAAGATTGGAGTCGGCCCGTCCAGTTCCCATACCGTCGGCCCAATGCGTGCCGGGGCTCTGTTTATCGAGGCCTTGCGTGAGCGGGAAATGTTGGCGCAGGTGCGACGCATCGAGGTACGGCTTTATGGTTCGCTGTCGGCCACTGGGATCGGACATGGTACTGATAAAGCCGTGATCATGGGGCTAATGGGTGAGTGGCCAGATAAAGTCGACCCGCTACTGATCGAGCCACGCTTGCTGGATCTGCGCGAGACGCAATGCCTGCTGTTGGCCGGTGAATACCGTGTGCCTTTTATCTGGCAGCGGGACATGCGGCTGCTAGAAGAAAACCTGCCCTACCATCCCAACGCCATGACCGTAAGCGCATTTGCCGAAGATCACCTGCTGCTATGCGAAACCTACTACTCCATCGGTGGTGGGTTCGTCGTTGATCAGCAGCAGGCAGCGAGTGGCCAGCTAGATCAGGATCTCACCGAACTGCCTTACGAATTTGATACCGCCGCGCAGTTGCTGAGCCAATGTAAAACCCATGGCCTGCGGATTTCCCAGCTGATGCTGGCGAATGAAAGGGAGTGGCGCAGCGAAGGAGAGATTCGCCAGGGGTTGGCGAAAATTTGGCAAGCCATGCGCACCTGTGTGGATAGCGGGCTCAAGCATGAAGGTGTATTACCTGGCGGATTGAATGTGCAGCGCCGCGCGGCACGCCTTCACCGCAGCCTGTTGGAAATTGGCAAGCCTAATGTCATCGGCTCGACCTTAAGTGCCATGGAATGGGTGAACCTATTCGCCCTGGCCGTTAACGAGGAAAATGCCGCTGGCGGTCGCATGGTAACTGCTCCCACTAACGGCGCGGCAGGGATCATTCCAGCCGTCTTGCAGTACTACATGAAATTCTGCCCTGAGGCCAAGGATAGCGACGTGGTGGATTATTTCCTAGCTGCCGCCGCTGTCGGCATTTTGTGCAAACGCAATGCCTCAATCTCAGGGGCGGAGGTCGGCTGCCAGGGCGAAGTTGGTTCAGCCTGCGCTATGGCCGCTGCAGGCCTTGCAGAAATCCTCGGGGCCACTCCCGAGCAAGTGGAGAACGCGGCGGAAATAGGGTTGGAACACAACCTCGGTCTTACCTGCGATCCGGTTGGCGGGCTGGTGCAGGTGCCGTGCATCGAGCGTAATGCCATAGCAGCGGTGAAGGCGATTAATGCTGCGCAAATGGCGTTGCGCGGTGATGGTACGCACTTCATCTCGCTGGATCGGGTAATCCGCACCATGCGCGATACGGGCGCCGACATGCATGATAAATACAAAGAGACCTCCCGTGGCGGGCTGGCCGTGAGCTCCATCGAGTGCTAAGCCAGCTTGGCTTGTAGGAGGAGACATGCAATTGAACGAATCTTTCCATACACAATCGCCGGCGGTGCGTATTGGCTTCTGGTTACTGGAAGCCTTCGATTTTTATACTCTGGCCAATGCGTTGGAGCCCCTGCGCCTGGCCAACCAAGTTGCTGGACGCAGTGTTTGTCACTGGCAAATTCTCAGCCTAGAAGGCCAGTCACTAAACGCCAGCAATGGCATTACTACCGCCACCAAACGATTAGATCAGGCACAACCGCTAGATGCGCTGATCGTCTGTGGTGGCGAGAATCTGCATACTCAAATGGATCTTCCAGACCTTAATCATCAGCTGCATCGTTGGGCCAAGAAGCCTATAAGTCTAGGTGCATTGGGTAACGCCGGTTGGTTGCTAGCGCAAGTAGGCGCGCTGGACGGTTACCGCTGTAGTTTGCCAGAACCCGAACCATCGTCGTCGTTAGATGCCTTCAATGAGTTGACGCTGGTGGCCGCGCCGTTCTGCGTTGACCGGCAACGTTTGACCTGCGTTGGCCCACTGGCGGTTAAAGGATTGATGCACGAGCTGCTCGCCCGCACACACGGTCGTGGTTTGATTCTGGGAATGGAAAAGCACGTCGCCCGGCAGGTCAGACCTCTGCAGCGGACGCATAATGCCCCAGCCAAATTGCAGGAGACGCTGACGTTGATGAGCGAGCACCTGACCCGCACGCTACCGATCAACGAAATGGCCGAAGCGATAGGTATTTCCTGTCGACATCTGGAGCGATTATTCAAAAAAAATCTGGGGTGTTCTCCCTCGCGGCATTACCTTGACTTGCGTCTGCACCAGGCGAATCAGCTATTGCAGAGCGGGCAACGTCAAATGCCGGATGTCGCGCAAGATTGCGGGTTTGTCTCGGTGCAACATTTTATTCGCTGCTATCGCCATTACTTCGGCGTACACCCGCGCGACCACGTGGGAGTGAACTTGCTTGCGATAGGAGGCCAACCACTAGCACCCTTTTCACTTAACCGTGAGTAAGCTCGCTTGTATGTTTAACTCGGAGGCGGTAAGACCGACTCTGACTATAGACAAGAAAAATCAGTGGCTAAGCACCAATTCCTGAGTTCAAGCAAACCTGAGGGCTGGTACGCAGAAGAACTCTGCCTCCATGAGTCAGGCCAACCTCTTCCGAGAATTTGGTGCGTCTAGTTCGAGGGTGAACTCCATTGGCGAGCATTATTTCAATGCGCTATGGGGATGCCGCTCGTTGCATTGTTCGCACGCCATTGCTGGGTTACGCAACACTGTTTCTCGACCCGGTTTGGCAGTGTGAGAGACGTAGAAAAGCTTGATAATTTTCACGCACATCCCCGCCATACCGTTGATTTGAGAACATTGTTGCCGAGGCGTCGAGGCAGCAGCAGGTTATTCCAGGGAAGGGTAGGCGCTGCTATTGGTGCGCAATCATTGGCCGGACGTTGCCATTTACCGACAGCAGATTATTAGAAGGTTGCGGGCGTGTTGATCCAGAGTATACGAACGACACTCTTAGTCGAATTGCGATAGCCGTGGGGTACGTTGCTGGGAAAGTGGAAGGAATCGCCAGCATTCAGTGTGTAGGTAGTCTCGCCGAGAGTCAGGTCGAGGCTGCCCTCGATCACATAACCCATCTCTTCACCCGCATGCTCGATCATGTCGCTGACCATACCAGGGGATACGATATGAATATCGCCTTGCAGTAGCCCGCCTTTTTGCAGATGGGTGATGCGCTCCAGGTCGATGTAGCCTTTACCGGTGCCTTGTGCGAAGCGACTCACTTGTCGTCCCCCTGAGCGCAGTACGGGCTCTTCGGACCCCCAGTCTTCGGACGTCAGCTCGGACACGTTGCTGCCGAGCGCGAGTGCCAAGCGGTGCAGCATGGCCAGTGAAGGCGATGCTGCGTCGTTTTCCAGCTTGGAGATCAGGCTTTCCGAGCAATTGGCAGCTTGGGCAACTTGCTTGAGGGTCAGGCCAGCCACCTTACGCGCATGGCGAAGGCGAACGCTCAAGCTTGGCAGGCCTCCGGAATGCTGGGATTTGGCTACTGGCGTTTTGCTGGGTGTGGACATGCGTCCCTCGAAAAGTTTGTACGAAGTGAGCGACAGGCATCCTAGGGTTACGGGAGCCTGTCGTCTACTGGGGTACTGAAGATCAGCTGTGAACCGAGAAGGTAACTTCCACCGGGTTAAGGTCATTGATAGGCACGATGTCCTGAGGGCAGGCGGACATCACCACGATAACGTCCATGTCTGCACGGATTTCAACGTAGTCCCCGGCTTTGGATACCGGCGGCAGCCATTCAACAGTGTAATCAGGCTTGACCGGAATGTTCATCCACAGATTGAAAGGCTGCGGAACTTCATGGGAGCGCAGACCAATAGCCTGCAGGGCCAGACGCATGTTATCCGCGCAGCTGTCGTGATAACCCTCGACTCCCAGGTTGGTATAGCGGTGCAGATCACACGCAGCCATCAATGTGTCGTGAATGCCGGGTGAGGTGTCGGTCAGCAGGGTGCCGATCGTGCGGCGACGGTTACTGAACAGCGCGTCGCCAGCCTTGGGAATGATGCTGTTGCAATGCGCGCGAGCATGTTCCATCGACAGGAATTCGCTCATGTCTTCGCTGTTGAACAACCAGGTGTCACATACCTGGGTGCCGTGAGTGTTGACGATTTTGATGACCTGGCCAGCTTTCAGGCGGACGGCGCGGCCACAACGGGCAGGCACGGTGTAGCTTTCGCCTAGGACGGGAGTGCCATCGGCCGAGATCGGCTCTTTCAACGTGGCATTGGTGCCCAGCGAGGAACCATTGTCGGGCTGGCAGCAGGCTGGATAGTCGTGGCTATGGGTGACATTGGTCATATGAGTTCCTATGGGTTCAGGGTTGTTCTGCAAGTGCAACCAGGCTCCAGGCCAATGCCTGGGCGCCTGCTTTCAATTGCGCGGGATCTGTGAATTCCTTCGGGTTGTGGCTTATGCCGTCCCGGCTGGGTACAAAAAGCATTGCTGTAGGACAGTGCCCGGCGAGATACATGGCGTCGTGGAAGGCGCCGGAACGTATCGATTGCCAAGTCAGTCCTGTGGCGACGCAGGCGTTCTCCAACACATTGATGACCTGATGATCGAACGCGGTCGGGCTGTGGCTGAACAGGCTGGTCAGTTCGGCGTCGGCAGGCAGGCAGGCACTCAGGGCAATATCGAAGGCGTCGAGTACCGCCGGATCGGCGTGTCGGAAGTCGATGCTGAAGGTTGCTTCACCGGCAATCGTATTGATTGCATTGGGCGAGACGTTCCAGCGTCCGAATGTCAGGCGCTTGTCGTCACCGGCCAGTCGTTCGGCCAGCGCGTCGATGCGGCCGAGGGATTCCATGGCGAGCAACAACGCATCGCGCCGCATGTGCGTCGGCGTGGTTCCTGCGTGTGCCGAAGCACCCTTGCAGCGCACTTGATACCAGCGCACGCCCTGAATACCGGAAACCACTCCCAGCGGGACATTGGCTTGCTCCAATACCGGGCCTTGCTCAATGTGCAACTCGACAAAGGCGTGTGTGGCGATTTTCTCGCGCTGTGGCAGATCGGCAAAGCGCAGGGCGTGAGCGTCCAGTGCCTCTCCTACCGAGATACCCGCAGCGTCAAGGTTGTTTCTATAAGTCTCCAGTCGTACCGGGTCCACGTAGGCGCTGGAGCCCATCGCTCCTGGACTGAAGCGGCTGCCTTCTTCGTTAGTCCAGACCACCACTTCGATCGGGCGACGGGTGCTGACGTTGAGTTCTGCCAACGCATACAGGCATTCAAGCCCGGCCATCACCCCGTAACAGCCGTCAAGCTTGCCGCCTGTGGGTTGGGTGTCTATGTGGCTGCCGGTCATCACTGGCGGTAAGTCTTCACGGCCTTCGCGGCGGATGAACAGATTAGCACTGGCGTCCGTCCACACTTTGCAGTCCAGCTTTTGGGCTTCTTCAATCAGCCAGGCGCGGGCCAGGAAGTCCTCTTCGGACAACGCCTGACGGTTCATTCCGCCATCGATGCCGGGCCCGAAGGTTGCCAGGGTCTCCAACAAACGCTGCAATCGTTCCGATGAAACGGCCTGCATCACTTGATCGGCAATCATGGGGTCACCTGCACGCGTGGAGTGAGGCTGCGGTTAAACCAGGGGCTGAGAAACTGCTGTAAGCGTTCCGTCTTTGGTGCCTGAAACAGTGCCTGCGGAGTACCGGTTTCAATGATTTTTCCTGCTTCCATAAACACCACCTGACTGGATATCTGTGCAGCGAAGCTCATTTCATGGGTCACCATCACCATGGTCATGCCATCGTTCGCGAGGCTGCGAATGACCTGCAGCACTTCCTCAACCAGTTCCGGGTCCAGCGCCGAGGTCGGTTCATCGAGCAGCATCAACCGCGGTTTTACCGCCAGTGCCCGGGCAATGCCGACTCGTTGCTGTTGTCCACCGGAAAGACGAGCGGGGTACGCGTCCGCCTTGGCGCTCAGGCCGACCCGTGCCAGTGCCTGATCAGCCAGGTTGCGCGCCTCGGCCTTGGCGATTTTCTTGCCGAGTACCAAAGGCGCCATGACGTTTTCGCGCACGGTCATGTGCGGCCACAAATTGAATTGCTGGAACACCATGGACAGCGGGTTGCGCACCTCATCGATCTTGGCTTCGCTGTCGCGGTCGGCTTCACGTCTGCCCGGTCCGCTGTAGCCCAGCAGTTGACCATCGATCCATATCTCTCCCTCGTCATAGCGCTCAAGGAAATTCATACAGCGCAGGGCGGTGGTTTTTCCTGACCCTGAAGGCCCGATCAAAGACACGATTTCACCGGCTTGTACGCTCAGGTCAAACTCACTGAGCACACGGTGCGAGCCATAGGATTTGCCAACGCCACGCAAGTTGAGAAGCGGAAGGGTATTCATCTGTTCAGCCTCGTAGATGGCGTGTCATGCGCCGCCCCAGTGCGCTGGCGACAGCTGCGACCGACGAGGTCAGCAGCCAGTAGCTCAACACCAGCAGGGCGTACGGCAATACGTAGGAAAAGGTGGTGGATACGATGCGTCCGGCAGTCATGGTCAGTTCTGGCACGGTAATAATCGAGGTGACGGCGCTTTCCTTGATGGTCAGGATCACCTGATTGCCCAATAGCGGGAGGGCGAATGCCAGCGCTTGCGGCGCTTGTATGTGCCAGAACACCCGGCTGCGCGAAATGCCATGCACCCGCGCTGCTTCTACTTGACCGTTGGGCACGCTGGCCCAGGCAGAGCGGAACAGCTCAGCAAAATAAGCAGCGCTGTATAAGGCCAGCGAGAGGATGCTTGCCTCGACGGCTTCCAGCCGTAGACCGATGACTGGCAGCCCGAAATAAATAACCGCGAGTTGGGCGAGAAACGGTGTCCCGCGGATCAGCCACACGTAAACCCGATAGATCGCCAGAAATCCCGGAGCCGCAATGCGCAATGCGTTGAGCCCGAAACCCAGCAGTAAGCCCATGGCAGCGGCAGTCAGGCTAATACCCAGCGTGACCAGCAGTGCATCGGCAAAGTCCGGTAGATAACTCAATAATTCTTGCATCACTTGAGCTCCTGCCAGCGGCGTTCCAGCAGACTTCCCAGCACGCTCAACAAGCTTGTCAGCACGAGATAAAACAAACCCGCCACCAGATACACCTCAAGCGGGCGGTAAGTCTGCGAAACCAGCTGCTGGCTGACGCGCATCAAATCAGTGATGGAAATGACCGAAACCACGGCTGAAACCTTGATCACATCGATCAACTCGGAGATCAGCGCGGGTGAGGTGAGGCGCAACACTTGTGGCAGTTGGATATGAAACAGCGTGTTGTATTTGCCGATGGCAAACACGGCCGCCGCTTCCATCTGGCCCTTGGGGATTGCGGCGAAACCGCTGCTCAGGATCTGCGACTGATAAGCCGCCGTGTTCAGCGCTAGGGCTACAGCAGCAGCCACCATGGGTGGCACATCCAGGCCCAGGGCTGATGGGAGATAGAACAGTAGCAGCAGCTGCGCCAGCATGGGCGTGCCACGAAAGAAACTGACATACACCCGGGTGAATGCTCTGCCGGCAGGGCTGCGACCATTGGCAATCAGATGAATTGCTACGCCGAGAATGAAACCCAGCAGCATGCCGATGGCGCACAACCACAATGTGGTTGTTGCACCGTCGATCAAGGCAGGCCAATAGAGCGCGAGACGGCTGCTGAAATCATTCATCATCAGCGGCTCAGATGCTCGGTACTGGCATAGCGTCAGCAGGCAAGTCCATGGTGAAACCAAACCACTTATCTTGCAGCGTCTTTAAGGTGCCATCTTTTCCTGCACGGGCAATGCCCTCGCTAAATAGCTTCACCAGGCTTGCGCTGTCAGTATCCTTGCGACCGACCCAGCCGAAATACGTCACTGGACCGACCATCTCCGGCAACGTTGTGAAGAGCCCTGGACGAGCTTTCATCAATGGGCCTAGGTTGGAAAGCGACTGTGCCACGCCATCGAGACGACCATTGGCCAGATCCGCATAAGCTTCATCGAAGCTCACATACTCTTTGATCCGCTTGAGGCCCGGTTGGCCTTCAGCTTTGAGCTTCGTGTCCAGTGCTTGTAGCACTGCCAGCTGGCCGGAACCTGCCTGAGAGCCAATCACCCGACCGTTCAAGTCGGTCAATGCCTTAATATTGTTATCGTCGGCGCGCTTGAGCAATGCAACGGTGGACTCAGCAATGGGGACGGTAAAGGCGAATTGCTCAAAACGCGCTTTATTGACTGTCACCGATGTCACGACGAAGTCGAATTTGCGGGTATCCAGGCCAGGTAAAATCCCCTGAAACGGTAGATCGAGCTGGCGCAACTTAACGCCGGGCAAGTCAGCATCCAGGACGTAATGCATCAGGTCTGCGCCATAGCCGACAATCTTGCCATTCTCCACCGATTCGAACGGCGCAAAACGCGCCTCGGTAGCAACGACTATCTCGTTTTTCTGCTTGATGCGCTGCAGCAAATCGTCTGCGTGCGCCAGAGAAATACTGCACAGCGTGACGAGCGACAGCGAGAGTGCTTTTAGAGTGAAACGCGTCATTGGTATTCCCCTTGAATTCCTTACATTTATATTCAAGTAACTTGAATATAAATACAAGAGCATGAATCGTGCCAGGAGTTAGCTTGCGCGAATAGGGGCGTAGGAGAGGATGGGCAGTCGGGGGAGGTGCGCTAATTGCGTGCGATAGAAGGTGTTACGCATTGATGTGGTGCGCAGTGTATGGATGGTATCTGTAGTGGCTGGACGTGCCGACGCTGTTCGGTTGCCTGTTCGTAGGTCGAGGAGAGAACAGTATTTACGCATGCCCGAGCGAGTATCTACTTAGGGCTGGAAAGCAATCGGTTACTAACCGCAGCTTTTGTCAGTTTGACCGCATTGGGACGCTTTGCTGAGTCAGCGGGATCCGGGAGTTTTAGTTTGAGCTCTGAGACGGCAGGCTACGTCAGCGGGGCATTCGTTTGAGACCGAACGCATGACCATTGACCTACAGTAATTAGCACGGAATGGTCGCAATTGGCCGATTTTTGCCTTTAGCCGACTGCGTTGCGTAGAGCCGCTGCAACGGTAATGAGCAATGCTACATCTAGCTGGGATCGAACAGTGTTCAGATGTTACATTCATGAGCTGCGTAGACGGTTTTGGGCACGAGAAAAAGGAGTAGTCGTGACACGTCCCCTTCGAAAAATCAAACTTGATGGAACGCTGTATTACCGGCGCCCGGCAGTCGAGGCTGAAATTCAAAAGCTGGCTGCCCTGGGCACCTCGGAGCTTGAGCGTAGAGCGCTCGATTGCTCTCGGGCCTCTCCCGATTTTGTCTCACCGGAAGCATTGGTGCATTTTGTGCGGAATGTTGAACACGGGACTCTCCGCGATACACTCACCGGGTGTTTGCTCAAGCGTATCTACCTCCTCCTTCCTCGCGCCGGCGACGCGTCACTTACAAACACAAACATCCGAGACGATGTCGTAGATCATTTCATTGATCTGCTGCTCAGCGATCGAGCGACCTATGATAACCGTCTGGACTACTACGAGATCAATTTCAATTCGGGCATTGCCAAGGATCGTAAAGATGCCTGTGATCGTCATTGGAAGCACGAGAATCGCTCTGGCGAGCTCGAGGGTGACGAGGACAAAGCCTCTCTCCCTATAGCCGCTATCGGTGGCTACTATCCCTTTGATCCGACCGAGCTCGATCAAAAATCTTACCGGCTTCAGCTCGACGTTGCGATTGATGCTCTGCCTGAAATCCAAAGAAGAATTATCGAGATGCTCCGCCATGACATTCCTATCGACTCGAAAGATCCCTCTGTCGTCACTATCAGTAAAACGCTGGGCAAGAGTGAAAAGACAATCCGTACGTACCGCGACAAGGCTTTTGCGACTGTGCGGTTGCGCCTTGAACGCAAGGGGAAACTGTAATGACTATTCGTTCGCCAATTGCTAGCGAAGACGTTATGAACGCTTTCGCAATGGATTACGAGCCAGGTACTGACGTACTTAGACGATACTTGGCCGATTATCCTCAATACGCTACCGACCTTGTCGATCTGGCAAGGGAGCTCTCACGGCAGGTCGACGAGGATCTTCCTCTCAGTGCCGACGAGCTAGCTGCTGTGAACGCTAAGATGTGTCGTCTTCGCGACTCCGTTGTGACCGTGGAGCTCTTGCAGTCCACTCCACCAAAGATTTTTGCTAAAGCAGCAAGGGAGCTCGGATTGCCTATCCAAGTTGGCGTAGCCATTCGCGAGCGACGAATAGATTCAGTGGCATTGCCGGAGCGATTCCTTGCACGATTAGCCAAAGCCTTGAATGCATCAGTTTCTGTCGTTCAGGCGTTTCTCGTTTTGCCTGCGCAGACATCGGCGCTTCGTGCGAACAAGTCTGATGAAAAGCCGCTCGCAGCCGAAAAAGTACCGCTTGAGCGTATTCTCAAAGAATCAGGATTGGATGAGGACAGCATTTCACGGATCCTCCAGGACGATGACTAACCATGGATCAAATAGAACTCGCTCGTCAGTACGCAGAACGTCTGCATTATGAAGCTGTCGAGCAAGGCAGCGATCCTTGGTCTCCCTATCAGTTCGCGAAAGAGATTGCGGAGAGGCGTGGCATCACGGTTGAGACGTGTGTCCCCGGCGCGTCGATTCTTGACGGAGCACGAGCGGCTTTCGACGCTGAGTTACTACTAATCGTTCATGAAAACTCAGGACCACCGTTCGAACAGGCCTTCCTGATTGCCCATGAGATTGGGCACGCAGTTCTAGGCGACGGTGAGGATGAGGAGGGATTTGTATTTCAAATCGATCCAGCGCGAACCTCTGAGATTTCCCCAGTTGGCATAGAGCGGGTTGTCGATTACAGCCGGCGGCAGCGTCGAGAGGTCCAGATGGATCTCTTCGCAAGAGAACTGTTGCTGCCAAGGTCTCGCGTCGTCGATCTGCACCTCACTCAACACCAAACGTGTTCGGAGATAGCAAACCGTCTGGGGGCTCCCTTCGAGGTGATCGCGCAGCAAATGCTCGACGCGCTTCTGCTTCCCTCTGTGCCAACAGTTGCTCCGAAAACTCCATCTGAAATACCTCTCAATGATGAGCAACGAACTGCGGCCTCTCATCGTGGAGGTGCATTTCTTCTCCAAGCCGGGCCAGGTACTGGGAAGACCCGTACGCTAGTGGCGCGGGTTGAGAGCTTACTCGACGATGGGGTTGATCCAAGACGCATACTTCTCCTGACCTTCTCGAACAAAGCCGCTGCCGAAATGTCCGAGCGGATTGCGGTAAATCGGCCCAAGGAAGCAGCGGCTCTTTGCATTGGGACCTTCCATAGTTTTGGCCTCGACATTCTCCGGCGATTCAACGACCGTTGTGGCCTACCGCCTGATCCTCGTCTGATGGATCGAACCGAAGCCGTTGAGCTGCTTGAGAATGAATTTCCTAGGCTAGGCCTGGTTCACTATCGCAACCTTTACGATCCATCCCAGA
This sequence comes from Pseudomonas sp., assembly GCA_036387095.1. Taxonomy (GTDB): domain Bacteria; phylum Pseudomonadota; class Gammaproteobacteria; order Pseudomonadales; family Pseudomonadaceae; genus Aquipseudomonas. The sequence continues at coordinate 98,940 of DASVUK010000021.1, read as the reverse complement.
CTGCTGCTGAACTCCTGACCGCGGTTTCACGTGCCAAGGATGAAGTTGTCGATCCGGCAGCATACCTTGATCTGGCTAATGCAATGGCGGACTTGGCAAGTGATCCAGGCGAGGTAGAGGCTGCGCACAAAGCAACGGAAGTTGCCAAGGTTTACGCTCGCTACGAAGAGCTCAAATCAGAAGCACGTTGTGTCGACTTTGGCGATTTGGTAATGCGCCCAGTCCTGCTGTTGGAGGGAGATGAATCTGTACGGATGCAGTTGCAGAGTTCCTACGATCACATCCTGGTAGACGAATACCAGGACGTGAACCACAGCAGCGTTCGACTTATTAAAGCACTCAAGCCGTCAGGTACAAACCTGTGGGTGGTCGGGGACGCCAAGCAGTCGATCTATCGGTTCCGCGGTGCCTCGTCCTTCAACATGGCCCGGTTTGGCCGCGAAGATTTTCCGGGTGCGGTGCGCGATCGACTGAAGATCAATTACCGGTCTGCCGCTGAGATAGTCAATGCCTGCTCTGCTTTTGCCGCAGGAATGTCGACGGCCGATGGAGATGAAAGTCTTGGAGCTGATTGCGGGCAGTCCGGAAATCTGCCCGAAGTCATCACGGTGGATAATGGTTCTCTCCTGACGCCAGCCATCGCTGACCGCATTCAAGAGCTCCTTAGGTCAGGTTACAGTTATCGGGACCAAGCAGTCCTCTGCCGCGGCAATGATCGACTATCGGACGTGGGGCGTGAGCTTGAGCGCGCTGGCATCCCAGTGCTGTTCCTTGGGAGCCTCTTCGAACGTCCAGAAGTTAAGGATCTAGTTTCGATACTCTCGCTACTTGTCGATCGACGCGCGATGGGGTTGATCCGGACCGCTTGCTGGCCCGAATTCGCTATGTGTTTAGAGGATGCCGTTCGAGTTTTTGAGAATCTGAAAGAGACCGGTTCGGAAGTCGGAGCTTGGCGCGTTAGTTCCCCAACAGAACTAACATCTGCTGGCCAAGCAGCACTTTCTGAGCTCAATTCCGCCTTGGCAGGCTTTAACGCGGGCTCACAACCTTGGAAGGTGCTGACAACCATTTTGCTCGACCGTACGAGATTTGCAGCTCGTATTGCTTCTTCGTCAGGAGTTTCCGACCAGGCGCAAGGTATCGCGATTTGGCAATTCATGAACTTCGTTCGTGCGCAACCCAACGGCCAAGGTCTCCCTATCCAGCGGCTTACTGATCGAGTAAGGAGGCTGCTACGACTGCGGGATGACAGGGACTTAAGGCAGCTCCCCGCTGCAGCTCAGGGGATTGATGCCGTCCGCTTGATGACAATCCATGGTTCTAAAGGATTGGAGTTTCCAGCGGTTCACATCGCTGGCGTTAACAAAGATTCCATTCCAGGAGCTTATCGGACCTCCAAATGCCCCCCACCTCCGAGCATGGTCGCAGGTTCTCAAGGGAGCACTGACGAAGTTACGCGCGCGTCCCACAACGAGGAGCAAGAGTGTTTGTTTTACGTCGCGATGTCCCGCGCGAAAACCTCTCTGTCGTTCTATGGGGCGACCGCAGCATCCAATGGGCGCTTTCGAGCGCTATCGCCGTTTTTAGATCGGATTGGTCCCATTAAGCGATGTGCAGTTACGCCCACGACCGTATTGCCTCCCGCCCTAGACTCCGTGCCAATACCCATCGTGTTTTCAGGAACTCCACGTTTTAGTTCCGACTCGGTCTCGCTTTACGATTCTTGTGCGCGGCGTTTCTTCTACACGCATCTGCTTCAAATAGGCGGCAGACGTAAGATGAGCTCATTCATGCAAATGCATGAGGCGATCCGCGACGTCTACCGCAAGCTTGTCGCTCATGGAAACCTTCCAATGGATGATTGGGAGGATCTGCTTTCTCAAGCATTTGCAACTCAGGGACTTGACGAGCATGGCTATGTGGATGACTACCGTGCGATGGCATCCAATATGCTCCAATATTTCATAGCATCAAGGGTAGGGGCGCAAGTTGAAGCGTCAACTGCGCTCCTAATTGTGCTGGATGGCCATGAGGTTGAGGTCACGCCAGACGACATACTAATGAAAAATGGAAAACGAATAGTACGCCGGGTCAGAACTGGCCATGTGCCTAGCAGCTACGGTAAAGATGTGGGCTCCGCTGCATTCGTACTCGCTGTCCAGTCGGGTTTCCCCGACGCCGAGCTTGAACTGGTTTACCTCGCGGATGCTGAAAGCAAACCATTGAAACTCACGCAAAAAGAACTGAGTAACCGACAGGTAAAAATAGCCGAGATTTTTCGCGAAATCCGAGGTGGCCGGTTCCGAACTAATGCATCGGATGCTACCTGTCCGAACTGTCCGGCCTTCTTCGTATGCGGCGAAGTCCCTGCTGGAACGCTCTCCAAGCTTTTTTGAAAATATTTTACCGGCGACAGCCAATCGGTCCGATTAGAGGGATGTAGGCGAAATGATTCGCCACATCACGCTAGAGGACTGTATGAAAAACATAAATTTTGAAGACGTTGGCGAAGCAATCCGTGAAGGTCGTCCATTGCGAGAAGCTTCCGCCTATCGCATTGGTTTTGGCTTCGAAGGGCTCAACTTCCGCGATATTGATGTACCCGATCCCGTTCCAACTGGTCGGCAAATTCTGGACAGCGCCGGCCTTGACCGTCGTAGCGATTACGTCCTCTACGCCCTGCTTGTTTCAGGCGACTTCGAGGACGTACGTCTTGACGAAACAGTTGATTTGCGCGGCAAGGGCGCGGAGCGCTTCATCGCGTTCAAATCCGATCGTGACTATAAGTTCGTTCTGAACGACCGGCAATTGGCGTGGGGGCACCCAACGTTGGACGCCAGCGTTCTGTATGGTTTGATCGACGTGCAACCTGAAGAAGCGATCTTTCTGGAAGCTCGGGGCGGTGAAGACCGTCTCATTGAGCCCGAAGACCAAATCAACCTAGACGCTCCAGGTATCGAGCGTTTTGTCACTGCCCCGCGTCCGCAAAAAGGCTACGTCATTGTAGTCAACGCTATCGAAGAGGTCGTGCCAGAGAAGCATGTCACCTTCGAGCAGGTGGTTAAGTTGTCGCATCCGAACGCGCCAGCAGAAGCCAACGTAAAGTTCTCAATGACCTACCGCAATGCTGCGTCGCATCCACACGCTGGTGAGCTCGCTGAAGGCGGCTCCGTTGAAGTCAAAAAACAAGGGACGATCTTCAATGTCACACGCACTGTTCAGTCTTAATTCGGATTTGGCTCGGTTGCGGGCTGAAGGGTACTTCGTTCGCATACAAGGAAACCTCCTTGTTATGAAGGAAGTACCTTATGTCGACTCTCAATGTCGCGTACGCACCGGAACATTAGTGTCTAACCTTGATTTGGCTGGAGACCGAACCCGTAAACCTGAAACCCATGTAATCGAGTGGGATGGTGACTTCCCCTGCAGCGCGGTTGGGACGCCACTACCAGGTATTTCGCATGCGGCGCCCAACACAGATCTAGGGTACGGGCTTACTGCGAGGCACAGTTTTTCCAGTAAGCCCAACCCTGACGGATACCCGGATTACTACACCAAGATGGCCACATACGCGACCATTTTGGCGGGGCCGGCGGCGGTTCTTCAGCCAGGTATCAGCCCGCGGTTGATCCGTGGTACGGATGACGAAGATGAGGTGAGCGTCTTCAACTATCTTGATACCGCATCTAGTCGTGTAGGTTTGGGGGCGCTCGCCAGTAAGCTTGAAGGCGAGGTGGTGGGAATTTTGGGCACGGGAGGGACTGGTGGATACATCCTCGACCTAGTTGCGAAAACACCAGTTAAGGAAATCTGGCTTTTCGATGATGATGACTTTCTGTCCCACAACGCGTTTCGCGCCCCGGGGGCTCCATCGCTCGAAGAGTTGCGTGATGCGCCCAAGAAGGTGTCCTACCTGAAGAGCATCTATGAACGGATGCATCGCGGGATAGTGGCCCACCCAGTGAAGATGAGACCGGAGACTTTGGGGCTACTTGACGGTATCACGTTCGCTTTCATCAGTATGGATGCAGGTGAGGAAAAGAGAGCGGTCGTTGCGAAGCTTGAAGCACTTGGCGTCGCGTTCATTGATGTTGGGATGGGGCTTGAACTTAACAACGGTAGTCTGGGTGGCATCTTGCGCGTGACGACAAGTACGCCAGCACAACGCGAGCATGTCCATGCGGGACGTATTTCTTTCGCAGGAGGTGGAGGCGAAGATTTGTACGCGTCAAATATCCAGGTGGCCGATCTCAACGCCCTGAATGCGTGCCTTGCGGTTGTAAAGTGGAAAAAGCTGCGCGGGTTTTATCGAGATCTGGAGCGCGAGCATCACAGCACTTACACAACTGATGGGGGCATGTTGCTCAACGGAGACCAATCATGATTCAGCATCTCAGCCTTGAGCACCGCTTCGTGCGAAATGTTCCTCGGGAGCTGGAAGCCGGCATCTTGTATATCTCGATGGACTACGCGACCGCAGTGCATTCTTGCTGCTGTGGGTGCGGAGAGCGCGTTGTGACTCCTTTTACTCCGACTGACTGGAGGATGACGTTTGATGGGGAATCCATCTCGCTTCACCCTTCAGTAGGCAACTGGAATCAGAATTGCCAATCACATTACATCGTCCAACGTGGGCGCGTCTTGGAGGCCGGCCCTTGGTCGCAAGCCACTATTGAGGCGGAGCGTCTGCGCGACAAGATGGCCAAAGCTGCACATTATGGCTCCGAAACGAAGGTTCGGCCCGATGCTACGCATTTCTCCAGTGACCGGAATCCGAGTGCAACTCCAACACGTCGTATCTGGTCTCGACTCAGATCGTGGCTTGGCCTCTGATCACAGGCGGGACAGTCTGACAGTGCTCGGTCACTGGGAACTAATCACAAGCAGCTAACAAGCCTTTATAAACATTAAGCAGATACGAAGATGAGTCTAAACATTGAGCAGCACCTTGAGAAAATCCGACATGAAGTTCAGGGCGGTGAGCAGGATCTGGTCCATGGACGTCAGAAGTCGCTGAAATTTTACATACGAGACATGCATCAGCAACTCGGGAAGTGGCTTTCCCTACAGGGCTACGTCGAGGACCGGCGTCGCTACGAGCTTAGCTGGGCGCTAGGGCTTATTGGCATCCTGGGTGTCATGCTCGCTATCACCCGATCGGCCACCAGTGATTTCGATTGGGTGCGAGAACACACTGTTGCGTTTCGTTTGTGGGCTGTTGTGCTGTGTACGATTTTCATCGGCGTATCTTTGGAGCGATCTCCCGTTATTCGATCGCTGTGGAGTTTTGCGAGTACAAAGTTTGTAATATCTGTCATTCTTTCGGGAGTGGTGCTGTATTCGAGAGGAAGCGCAGCGGCTTACGTGAATGGTGTTTTTCATGTGGATGCTTCCGCACTGCCTATCACATTGGTGTTTACAACTGGCTTGCTAGTCATAAAGCTGGTGCTGCCCTTCATTCTCACCGTTGCACTCGTTCTTTCCCTGGTTCACGGATTCATCGGGATTGGCTGGATCAAAGGTAAGTTGGCAGGTGCAGAAGCGCATGAGCCTCCTTTGTACTCGGTGCTCGCTTTTTTTGTATCCGGTGTAATTCTATACTTCGGTTGGGGGTGGTCCCATGACCAGATTGCCGATTCCAAGGTGCCGGAGAAGGTTTACCTCATGGCTCATGCGCTGGACTTTAACTACGCGCATGAGTGCAGCAATGTCGACTCCGGCTTGCCCGTGATATTTTTAGGGACTGGTCAGGAGGCCGTTCTTGTTGCTCCTTACAAGGTTCAAAGCTTCGACACTGCTAGGTTTTTTGAGGGGACAGTACGGGTCCCGACCGATTTCATGCGTATGCGGTGCGAATACAAGTATGCGTCTGCGCCCGAGCAGTCGAGCTTGAGTTCAGAGTTTTCAGATCATTGACGTACTTGGTTGTTTGGTCGCTTGAACTGCCGTTGCGCTAAATGAGGGGGAAGGCTGGCGTAAGTTGTTGCCTTGCTCCCACAGGTAATCCTTGGTTATCATGCTCTCGGTTCGAGTAACTAATTTGCAAAGTGTGTGTGGGCGTCACGACATCACGATTTGATGTCATGAAGACTGGTCATCAAACTCTCTTGGGAGTTATTTTAGCCGGCGAGGTGCAATGGCCGAATTCATGAAATTCTTCGGCCATATATAGATCTAATTGCCGCTATGCGCTTTGGAAGGGGCGATTACATTAGCTACTCAAGCGAATACAAAGTATTTTCTTACCGTTTCAACTATCTCCCAAGTTCCTTTCATTCCAGGCTCTACGATAAATATATCGCCCGCTTTCAGATGGATTGGCTCCTTGCCCACCGGGGTAATAATGCAGTAACCCTCGCGGAAGTCGCAATACTCCCACTTCACATACTCGACGTACCACTTGCCTGGTGTGCAGATCCAGGTGCCCATGATCTTGCTACCATCTTCGCTTGTGTAGGCATTGAGGTTGACGGTGTGCGGATCACCTTCCAATTTTTCCCATTTGCAAGCGTCGAGCACGGGCAGGGGGTGAGTATCTCGCAAGACAACTATTGGTTGAGACATGTAAGCTCCGAGCAGATTGGATGAACTGCTAAGGTAATGTGCTCTGCTCATTGGAGGGGGTCTAGTGTCGACATCAATGTGTCTGAAAACGCAGGCCAACGGATGCTTGGTAAGCTTTCGATGCTGGGGAAGGGTAAGAAATTGCTTTGTTTATAAATATTTTTTCTAGGTATGGACATGGTGAATCATGGATTGAGGGCCTTTAAATCCGTGGCTTGTGGGCTATGTCAATAGTCAGCCATGAAGCCGGTGATGGCTATGGCAGTATTCCCACTTCACGTAATCCACGCGCCATTTACCCGGTGTACAGATCCAGGTGCCCATGATCTTGGTGCCGTCTTCGGAGGTGTAGGCGTTCAGATTGACGGTGTGCGGGTCGCCTTCGAGTTTTTCCCATTTGCAGGCATCCAGCACCGGCAGCGGGTGGGTATCGCGCAAAACAGTAATCGGCTTAGACATGAACAGCTCCAATAAAGTGGCGTAACAGGCGGGCAAAAGACGCGCGTGCCTACATTAGGGCTGTTGGTTACAGGTCAGTTGTCTGTGGGAGACATTGAACTGCTCAGAAGCGGTGCGCTAATGTCGCCCCACCCTGCACCCATCGGAAGGATCTGCCATCACATGAGCGACATCATCCAGCACTACCAGGCACTAGGCTGGGGCTTGTCAGCTCTGGTGCTGGGCACGTTCTTGCTGGCGGGGACAGTCAAGGGCGTCATTGGGCTGGGCTTGCCAACGGTCGCCATGGGCTTGCTCGGACTGGCGATGCTTCCAGCGCAGGCCGCTGCGTTGCTGATTATCCCTTCGACGTTTACCAACCTTTGGCAGCTCGCCACCGGCGGGCACCTTCGCGTATTGATGCGGCGCCTTTGGCCGTTGCTGATCATGATCGCCGTGGGCACCGGCTTAGGTTCTCTGGGCCTTGGCATGGGCGGCGGCCCCGCCATGACCCGAGCGCTGGGCGCGGCATTGTTGCTGTACGCGTTGAGTGGTCTGTTCCTGCCTGTCTTTCGTATCCCGGTCCGGCATGAAATCTGGTTGGGGCCGGTCTGTGGATTGGTGACCGGCATCATCACGTCGGCAACCGGCGTCTTTGTGATCCCGGCAGTTCCTTATCTGCAAGCGCTGGGGTTGGAGCGTAACCCGTTGGTGCAAGCGCTCGGCCTGTCCTTCACCGTTTCGACCCTCGCCCTGGCGGGCGGTCTGTTCTGGAATAACGCCCTGGGTGCAAGCGAGCTGAGCGCCTCATTGCTGGCACTGGTTCCCGCCCTGTTGGGTATGTTGCTTGGCCAGTGGTTGCGTCAGCGGATCAGCGCCCAGCTGTTCAAACGAATATTTTTCATCGGTATGGGCGGGTTAGGCCTGCATTTGTTAGTCGCCGGTTGACCAGACAATTTGCAAGGTATGGCAACAATAGAGCGACTATTCGTGCCTTGGCGGCAAAAGCCATTTGCCTGGGCGAGGCTTATTCCTCGGGTCGTCTTTGCTTAAACTGCGCTCATCTTTTACTGACCCTCATGACAAGCCCTTCAACAGTGGCGTGCGCAGCGGGTATCAACGAGGCAACGATGAAAAACGTTCTATTTTTAAATGGCGGCAAACAATTCGCCCACTCCGAAGGCCGGTACAACGCTACTTTGCACGAAGCCGGTCTGGCGTTTTTGGACCGTGCAGGTTTCGACGTCAAAGAGACATTCATTGACGGCGGTTACGACATTGCCGAGGAAGTGCAAAAGTATCAGTGGGCCGACGTGATCATTTACCAGATGCCCGGCTGGTGGATGGGCGCGCCCTGGACCGTGAAGAAATACATCGACGAAGTGTTCACCCAAGGCCACGGCACGCTCTACGCCAACGATGGCCGCACCCGCTCCGATGCATCACAGCGATATGGCAGCGGTGGATTGTTGAAGGGCAAGCAATACATGATCTCCGCCACCTGGAACGCGCCGCAGCAGGCGTTCGATGATCCGGCGGACTTCTTCGAAGGCAAGGGCGTGGACGCGGTTTATTTCCCGTTTCACAAAGCTAACCAGTTCCTGGACATGACCGCGTTACCAACCTTCCTGGCCGTGGACGTGATGAAAGTGCCCAATATCGAGTCCGATGTGAAGCGCTATGAAGCGCATTTGGCTGCGGTGTTTGCGATAACAGCGTGATCGACGCGTGGTAAGCGGCGTTCATCGAGGCGCCAGCTGTTGGCCCAATCGCAGGCGAATCTGTTTCTCGACTTCAATAATTGCGAACAGCGAAGCGCCGACGCCAATGATTAAAAGACCGTCGAAAAACGCCACAGGCTCTGTGCCAAAAATCTGCTGCAGAGCCGGGACATACGTGATCGCGAATTGAGCTGCGCTCACTATCGCCAGGGTGAGCCACACGACAGGTGTGCCGCGCACTGCATGCCAGGTCAAGGATGTGCTGTAGAAGTTACGAATAAAGAACAGATGAAATATCTCCATGACAACCAACGTATTGACTGCGAGGGTGCGTGCCATCTCTGTCGAATAACCGCGGTCCAGCGCATAGGAAAATATTCCATACACGCCGCCGAGGAACAGGACAGAGACCAGCACCATGTGCCACACCAGCGCGCCGCTGATCAGGGGCGCATGGCGTGATCGCGGCGTGCGGCTCATGGCTTTTTCCTCCGTGGGCTCGAATGCCAATGCAAGGCCTAGCGTCACGGCAGTAATCAGGTTGATCCAAAGAATCTGAATCGGTGTGACCGGTAGAGTCATGCCGAAGAACAGCGCCACGATAATGGTCATGGCCTCGCCCGCGTTGGTTGGCAGCGTCCAGCTCAAGACTTTCTTGATGTTGTCATAGACCGTTCGACCTTCGCGAACCGCTGCGACGATGGAGGCGAAATTATCGTCCGCCAACACGATGTCGGCCGCCTCCTTGGCGGCCTCGCTGCCCTTGCGGCCCATGGCAATGCCGGTGTCGGCACGTTTGAGTGCGGGCGCGTCATTCACGCCGTCGCCCGTCATGGCGACAGTCAGGTCAAGGGATTGCAGCACCATGACCAACCTGAGTTTATGTTCAGGACTGGTGCGGGCGAAGATGTTGACGTCCAGTACCTGAGCTCTCAATCTTGCGTCGTCCATGGCATCAAGGTCGGCGCCGGTCAGCACCCGATCCGGATTAGTCAGACCAATCTGGCGTCCGATGGCCGCAGCGGTACCGGCATGGTCGCCGGTGATCATCTTCACATCGATGCCGGCCTGCTGGCATTGGGCAATTGCCGCCAGGGTTTCTTCTCGGGGGGGATCAATCATGCCCACCAGGCCGATCAGCGTCATCGCGGATTCGACATCGGCAAATTCCAGCACCGTGTGCTCCGGTGGTGTCTCCCGAACGGCGAAGGCCAGGACCCGCTGCGCGTTATCGGCGATATGACCCGCTTGCTTGTGCCAATAGTCCCTGTCGAGCGCAATCTTGTCTTGAGGGCCGCTGCGCTGATGGCTGCACATGGCTAGAACTTGCTCCGGCGCACCTTTGACGCAAATAAATCCATGACCTTCGTGGTCGTGATACAAGGTCGCCATAAATCGATGTTTGGCGTCGAAGGGAATTGCATCCGTGCGCGTCCACGTGTTCCTCAGTTGATCACTGTCCATGCCGACCTTGCCGGAAAAAGCCAGCAACGCGCCTTCCATGGGATCGCCTTCGATTTTCCAGAAGCCCTCATGCCGCGTTAGCGCCGCATCGTTGCAGAGACTGGCAACCTTGCCCAGTTCGGCGAGATTGGGGTGTTGCATCGTATCAATCGGGCTGCCCGCCAGGTGCACGCCACCTTCGGGCTGATAACCGATACCTTGCACGGTAAACAGTTGATCGCTGCTCACCACCGAAACCACCATCATTTCATTGCGGGTCAAGGTGCCAGTCTTGTCGGTGCAAATCACTGACACCGCGCCCAGAGTTTCAATGGCCGGTAGGTGGCGGATGATTGCGTTTTGCCGAGCCATGGCCTGGACGCCGACCGCGAGGGTAATGGTCATGACGGCGGGAAGACCTTCGGGGATCGCCGCCACCGAGATCCCGACCACGACCATGAATATTTCGGTAAACGGGTAATGCCGCACGAAATAACCAAACGTGAGCAGCATCGCAGCTACCAGCAGTATCAGGATCGTCAGCCAGCGGGCGAGCGCGCCCATTTGTTCAACCAGCGGCGTAGTGAGGGCTTGCACTTGCGATAACAGGCTACTGATGCGTCCGATTTCTGCCTGCGTGCCCGTGGCAACCACTATGCCTTGCGCACTTCCACAGGTAACCAGCGTGCCGCTGAACGCCATACAGGAGCGATCCGCCAACTCGGTATCGGCAGTGACGGGTTCGGTGTTTTTTGCTGTGGGGACCGATTCGCCTGTAAGAATTCCCTCCTGAATCTGCAGCCGGTGGGCGTGCAGCAGTCGCAGGTCGGCGGGCACTTTGTCGCCCGCCTCCAGCAGGACAATATCCCCAGGCACAAGTCCTTCTCCGGCAAGGCTGTGACGAACGCCACCGCGCAGCACCTTGGCCTGGGGTGCCAGCATGTGGGAGATGGCATCCATGGCTTTTTCTGCCTTGCCTTCCTGTATGAAACCGATGAGCGCATTGGCAAGCACAACGGCCAGAATCACACCGGTGTCCCAGAAGTGGCCCAGTGCTGCAATAATCGCCGCCGAGCCCAGCAGGACGTAAATCAGGATGTTGTGGAACTGCAACAAGAAGCGCAGCCCGGCAGAACGTTTGGCTGTCTCGGGCAGCCGATTGAAACCCAATCGCGCAAGCCGTGCCTGCACTTGGACCTCATCAAGACCTGAAAGCGGATCGACGTCCAGTCGAGCGGTGACCTCTTGTACTGACAGGCTGTGCCAGCAAGGAGCAGTGTCTGGCGGCAGTAGCGATTGCCGTGAGATGTCAGTCATGTCGTTCCTTTAAACAAGCCGCAGCACCGCGTCGTTTCATCCGATGCGCCTTGGCTGATTAAGCGATGAACCCACTGCAAGACTAGCGGACCTGCCGACGAGGACGTTGAGAAGGGTCAATATCGATATTGACGCTGTTCTTTGCCTGAAGCGCCGCTAATATCCAGGCTGTTTTGAGTGGAGGACAACAATGAAAGCGCGCTCCGATGAGTTGCAGATATTCATTTCGGTGATCGAAAGCGGTTCCATATCCGCTGCCGCTGAACAAATCGGACAAACCCCTTCGGCTATCAGTCGCACCTTGTCGCGCCTGGAGGCCAAGCTGGAAACCACGCTGATTAATCGCACGACGCGCCGAATGGACCTGACCGAGGAAGGCAAATTCTTCCTTGAAAAAGCCCGGTTGATTGTGGCCCAAATGGAAGAACTCGAAGAGCGCCTGTCCCTGCGTCATCAGGCCCCCGCCGGGCGCTTGCGGATCAACGCTGCGTCGCCGTTCATGCTGCATTCGGTGGTGCCCTATGTCGCCGAGTTCAGGCAGCTGTATCCCGATATCCAGCTTGAGCTCAACAGCAACGATCTGATTATCGATCTACTGGAGCAGAGCACCGACATCGCTATTCGGATTGGCGCGCTGGCTGACTCGACGTTGCACGCGCGTTATCTGGGCAGCAGTGCACTGAACATTCTCGCCAGCCCGGTCTACCTTGAAAGGCATGGCACGCCGGACAGCGTCCAAGCCTTGGCCGAGCATGTGCTGCTGGGTTTCACCCAGACCGAAACCCTCAATCACTGGCCGCTGCGCCATGCCGAGGGTGATCGACTCTTCATCCAGCCTGCCATCGCCGCATCCAGTGGCGAAACCTTGCGCCAGTTGGCCTTGGCCGGCGAGGGCATCGTCTGTCTGTCGCACTTCATGACCCATGAAGACATCCGCCTTGGCCGACTCGTGATCATCCTGCCTGACGCCAATACAGGTTATCGCCAGCCGATCAACGCAGTGTTTTATCGCAACTCCCAACTGGCGTTGCGGATTCAATGCTTCCTGGATTTCATCCAGCAGAAGATGGCGGGGTATGCGGGATAGATGAAGGGCTCGTGGGGGCCAATGTATTCGCGAAGACGCCGGAGCGAGCGATGGATTAGCTGCTCTGAAACGCTGCTTTCCCGGATGAATCCGATCCCACAGGTTTCTCGGTAATTCCAGCTTTGCGGGCAGCTGAATCAGCTCCTGAAGGTCACCGCATCGGGATGATTCGGTGACGCAGTGGATCCTCAACGAGATGGGTTGATTCGAGCTGCGACGCGTAATTGCCAAATTGCGGCCACCTAAACGTGGCCGTTTGCGTTTGTGGCATTCCTGGTCATTAATCAGTGCGTTCCGTTCTCCAAACCAGAAGGAAGCCTTATGCGACTCGTCATGTTCAAGACACTCGCCCTGTCTGTGGCCATTGTCAGTTCATCTGCGGCGTTCGCCGTCACGCTGGAAGGCGGCGCAGTGGCGTCGCCAGACCAATACGGCGCCGATGTCGCGGCCCAGATTCTCAAGAAAGGCGGCAATGCCGTGGACGCGGCAGTTGCCACGGCATTCACGTTGGCAGTGACGTACCCCGAAGCCGGCAATATCGGTGGGGGCGGTTTCATGACCTTGTTCATGGACGGCAAACCCTATTTCCTCGACTACCGGGAAACGGCGCCCAAAGCTGCTTCGCGCACTATGTACCTGGACGGGAAAGGCGAGGTCATCGAAAACATGAGCCTGGTTGGTGCCCGAGCGGTGGGTGTGCCGGGCACAGTGATGGGGCTGTGGGAGGCTCATCAGAAATTCGGCAAGTTGCCTTGGTCTGAGCTTTTGACCCCAGCTATCGGCTACGCGCAAAACGGATTCAAGGTCGCTGAAAAGCAATACATGTATCGCCAGGAAGCCCTGGAGTTATTCAACGGCACGACTAATTTCAATGACTATTTCGGCACCATGAAAGTCGGTGAAATCCTGCGTCAGCCTGAGCTGGCCAAAACGCTGGAGCGCATCGCCGACAAGGGCGCGAAAGAATTCTACGGCGGCGAAACCGCAGATTTGCTGGTGGCCCAGATGCAGCGTGATAACGGCTTGGTCACTAAACAGGATCTGGCTGATTACAAAGCCATCTGGCGCAAGCCGTTGCACGTCAATTGGCGCGGCAACACGCTGTATACCGCGCCGTTGCCCAGTTCGGGCGGGATTGCTTTGGCGCAGTTGATCGGCATCAAGGAACAACGCGCTGACGATTTCAAGGGTGTCGAACTCAACTCCGCGCGTTATATCCATTTATTGGCGGAAATTGAAAAGCGCGTGTTCGCCGACCGAGCGGATTATCTCGGCGACCCGGAGTTTAACAAGGTGCCGGTCAATGAACTGATCGACGAAGCGTATCTGGCCAAGCGCGCCCATGAGATCAACCCGACAGCCATCTCTCCCACCGAAAACATCAAGCCGGGCCTTGAGCCGCATCAGACCACGCATTTCTCCATCGTCGACAAACAGGGCAATGCGGTCAGCAACACCTACACCCTGAACTGGGATTACGGCAGCGGCGTTGTTGTTAAAGGTGCAGGCTTTTTGCTCAACGATGAGATGGACGATTTCAGCTCCAAGCCGGGTGTTGCCAACGCTTTCGGCGTGGTGGGTGGCAGCGCCAACGCTATTGAGCCTGGCAAACGCATGTTGTCGTCCATGAGCCCGAGCCTGGTGACCCGCGATGGTGAAGTCACGCTGGTGCTGGGTACGCCGGGCGGATCGCGGATTTTTACCTCGATCTTTCAAGTGCTGAACAACATCTACGACTACAAGCTGCCATTGAAAGAAGCGGTGGGCGCGCAACGCGTGCATCATCAACTGTTGCCCAAGGACACCATTTATTACGACGCCTACGCACCTCTGACCGGTAAACCCGCCGAGGACCTTAAGGCCATGGGCTACAAGCTTGAGGATCAGGGTTGGGAAATGGGCAACGTGCAGGCGATCAGGGTTGAGGGAACGAAGCTGGAGACAGCGTCCGATCCAAGGGGCAGGGGTGTGGGGATGGTGGTGAAGTAGTGCTCAGATCTGTAGGGGCCAAGGTGTTGGCGAGGCCATATTCCTGAAAACACAGGACTATGACCTCGCCAACACGTTGGCTCCTACGGGTCGGTTGTGTCGCTAACTAATTAATGATGCTCGCGGGTTGCGCGGAATTTCACGTCTGCCCAGCGCTCTTCCATCAGGGCCAGGTTCACACGGGTCGGGGCGAGGTAGGTCAAGTGACCGCCGCCGTCCATCGCGAGGTTTTCCACAGCCTTGACTTCAAACTCTTCTAGCTTCTTTTTATCCGCGCAGTCGATCCAGCGGGCTGACCAAACGGTGATCGGCTCGTAGGCGCATTCGACTTTGTATTCTTCCTTCAAGCGGCTGGCGACCACATCGAACTGCAGCACACCGACGGCGCCGAGGATGATGTCGTTGCTGCGCAGCGGGAAGAACACTTGTGTGGCGCCTTCCTCGGCCAGCTGCTGCAAGCCCTGACGCAGTTGCTTGGACTTGAGTGGATCTTTCAGACGCACGCGACGGAACAGTTCCGGAGCGAAGTGCGGGATACCGGTGAAGCCGAGGTTTTCGCCTTCGGTAAAGGTATCGCCGATCTGGATCGTGCCGTGGTTATGCAGGCCAATGATGTCGCCGGCATAGGCTTCTTCGAGCATTTCGCGCTCGGAGGAGAAGAACGTCAGCGCGTCGCCGATTCGCACTTCTTTGCCCAGACGCACGTGGCGCATTTTCATGCCCTTTTCGTAACGGCCGGAACAGATGCGCATGAATGCGATACGGTCGCGGTGTTTCGGGTCCATGTTCGCCTGGATCTTGAACACGAAGCCGGTGAATTTCTCTTCGGTAGGCTCCACGGTGCGTTCGTTGGCGACCCGTGCCAAAGGCATCGGCGCCCAGTTCACTACCGCGTCCAGAACGTGATCGACACCGAAGTTGCCCAGCGCCGTACCGAAGAACACCGGGGTCAGTTGACCGTTGATGAACTCTTCCTGATTGAACTCATGGCAAGCGCCCTGAACCAGCTCAAGCTGATCGACAAAACGGTCGTACTCGTCGCCCAGATGAGCACGGGCTTCGTCCGAATCGAGCTTCTCGATGATCTTGACGTCGGTGCGTTCGTGGCCATGGCCGGCGGTGTAGACAATGATGTAATCGTCGGCCAGGTGATAGACGCCCTTGAAATCGCGATAGCAGCCAATCGGCCAGGTAATCGGCGCCGCCTTGATCTTCAGGACGGCTTCGATCTCGTCCAGCAACTCGATCGGGTCACGAATGTCCCGGTCCAGCTTGTTGATGAAGCTGACGATGGGCGTGTCTCGCAGACGGCAGACGTCCATCAGGGCGATGGTGCGTGGCTCGACGCCTTTACCGCCATCGAGCACCATCAGTGCCGAGTCGACGGCGGTCAGGGTGCGATAGGTATCTTCGGAGAAGTCTTCGTGGCCCGGAGTGTCGAGCAGGTTGATCATGTGATCGCGATACGGGAACTGCATGACCGAGGTGGTGATGGAGATGCCGCGTTGCTTCTCCATTTCCATCCAGTCGGATGTTGCATGGCGGTCGGACTTGCGAGACTTCACCGTGCCGGCGACGGAAATGGCCTTGCCCATCAACAGCAGTTTTTCCGTGATGGTGGTTTTACCCGCATCCGGGTGAGAAATAATGGCGAAAGTGCGGCGTTTCGCGACTTCGGCGGCCTGTTGGGTCATGGGAAATCGCCTGGCAGGTGAGTCAAAAAAGGGCGCAGATTATAGCCTAAGTCCAGGCAATATCCGAACCGTTCAGTACATCCGCGGTGGCTAATTAATGTCTCACGTGGGAACCTTTCAGGTCGTGGAGACGTCCACTCCCCTGATACAGATACTGTCAGGGTCTGCAAAATCAACGAGTTAGCCTGACGAAGCTGCGCATATGGCTTGTGTTTTCGCCGAGGTTCACCCTCAACGGCGACCCACCCGCTGCTCTTCGCGAACGTTATTCCTGGTGGCCTGCAAGGGTCGATCAACGGCAACGCGTTCGCCGACTGAAATAAGGAGTCCGCCTGTGGCTAATCGCTATGGCAAGGGGCTGATTGGAGGTGCGGTTGTAATCGCCCTCCTGGCCCTGCTGATCCATTGGATCGGCATAAGTACCATCAAGCAATACCAGGATGACCTGCTGTTTTATCTACAGGCTCACCTGATTCTGGTTCTGGTTTCAATGTTGGCGGCCCTTGTGGTCGGGATCCCGGCGGGCATTGCCCTCAGCCGACCGAGTATGGTTGGCCGCGCCGAACGCTTCATGCAGATCTTCAATATTGGCAACACCATTCCTCCTCTCGCGGTTCTGGCCATCGCCCTGGGTATCCTCGGGATCGGCAGCGGACCTGCCATCTTCGCGCTGTTCCTGGCCTCGTTGCTGCCCATTGTGCGCAACACCTATGAAGGCCTGAAAAACGTTCAAGGTTCACTCAAGGAAGCCGCCGTCGGTATCGGCATGACACCCGGTCAGGTGTTGTGGCGCGTCGAACTGCCTAATGCCGTGCCGATCATCATCGGTGGCGTGCGTGTGGCACTGGCTATCAACGTCGGGACCGCGCCGCTGGCCTTCCTGATTGGCGCCAACAGCCTGGGCAGTCTGATCTTCCCTGGCATCGCCTTGAACAATCAGCCGCAATTGCTGCTGGGCGCGGCGTGCACCGCCTTGCTCGCACTGCTGCTCGATGGCCTGGTGACATTCGCCAGTCGTATGTGGCTGGAACGCGGCCTGACTCGCTGAGCGAAGGAATTCCAATGAAAAAATTATGCTTGTTTCTAGGCTTGGCCTTGCTGTTTCCGGCATTTGCCCAGGCGGCGGATAAACCCGTGCTGCGCATCGGCGCTCGGGTTTTTACCGAGCAGACCATGCTCGCCGAATTGACCGCGCAATACCTGCGCACCAAGAACTATGACGTGCAGATTACTGGCGGCTTGGGCAGCAACCTGGCCCGCAGCGCACAGGAAAGCGGTCAGCTGGACATGCTGTGGGAATACACCGGTGTTTCCCTGGTGGCCTACAACCATGTGGATGAAAAACTCGACAGCGAACAAACCTACGCACGGGTGAAAGAACTCGACGCGAAAAAAGGCCTGGTCTGGCTTTCGCCGTCGAAATTCAATAACACCTACGCCCTGGCGCTGCCGCAGAAAATTGCTGACCAGTACCCGCAGATCAACAACATGACCGACCTGACCAAAGTCCTCAAGGACGAAGCCAAAGAGGATCATGTCGTCGCGCTGGACACCGAGTTTGCCAACCGCTCCGACGGCCTGATCGGTCTGGTCAAGCATTACGACATGAATCTGGGTCGTGAGAATACCCGGCAGATGGACGCAGGCCTGGTCTACACCGCGCTGCGCAACGGGCAAGTCTTCGCCGGTCTGGTCTACACCACCGACGGCCGGCTGAATGCCTTCAAGCTCAAAGTGCTGGAAGACGACAAGCATTACTTCCCGGACTACACCGCTGCGCCGGTGATTCGTCAGCAATATCTGGATGCTCATCCGGAAATCGCCACGCTGCTCAAGCCGCTGGCGGATCTGCTGGATAACCAGACCATGATCGATCTCAATGCCCGCATCGATGTCAATCACGAAAGCCCATCTGTTGTTGCCGCGGATTTCCTGCGCCAGCACCCACTGAACTAAGGAGAAGACATGAATTTCTTAAGTACCTTCTCCCATCTGGACTGGCCGCTGATCCTGCAACTGACCTGGCAGCACATCACCCTCGTCGGGATCGCCGTGACACTGGCCATCGTCGTCGGCGTGCCGTTGGGCGTCCTGATGACGCGCTTCCCGTCACTGGCCGGTCCGCTGCAAGCCAGCGCCACCGTACTGCTGACCGTGCCGTCCATTGCCCTGTTCGGGCTGTTGCTGCCGTTTTATTCAAAATTCGGGCAGGGCCTTGGCCCGATGCCGGCGATCACCGCCGTGTTCCTGTACTCGCTGCTGCCCATCATGCGTAACACCTACCTGGCGCTGACCGGCGTCGAGCCAGGTATCCGCGAAGCCGCCAAAGGCATCGGCATGACCTTCGGCCAGCGCCTGCGCATGGTTGAACTGCCTATCGCCGTGCCGGTAATCCTCGCTGGCGTGCGTACTGCCGTAGTGATGAACATCGGCGTCATGACCATCGCCGCCACCATCGGCGCGGGCGGTCTGGGTGTATTAATTCTTGCTTCAATCAGCCGCAGCGATATGTCGATGCTGATCGTCGGCGCGGTACTGGTCAGTATTCTGGCCATCGTCGCCGACCTTCTCCTGCAATGGCTGCAACGCACGCTGACTCCAAAAGGACTCCTGAAATGATCGCCAAGCAAATGATTGAACTGCAGAACCTCACCAAGACTTTCCAGAGCAACGGCAAAGAAGTGAAGGCTGTCGACTCGGTCAGCCTTACGGTCAATGAAGGCGAGATCTGCGTCTTCCTCGGCCCGTCCGGTTGCGGCAAAAGCACCACGCTGAAAATGATCAACCGCCTGATCGTGCCGACCTCCGGCAAGGTGCTGATCAATGGCGAAGACACTACTGGCCTGGACGAAGTGACCCTGCGTCGCAACATCGGCTATGTGATCCAGCAGATCGGTCTGTTCCCGAACATGACCATCGAAGAGAACATCACCATCGTTCCGCGCCTGTTGGGTTGGGACAAGCAGAAATGCCACGACCGTGCCCGCGAACTGATGAGCATGATCAAGCTGGAACCCAAGCAATACCTCAATCGCTACCCGCGTGAATTGTCCGGCGGTCAGCAACAACGGATCGGCGTGATCCGCGCCCTGGCCGCTGACGCCCCGTTGCTGCTGATGGATGAACCCTTCGGCGCGGTCGACCCGATCAACCGCGAGATGATCCAGAACGAGTTCTTCGAGATGCAACGCGCGCTGAACAAGACTGTGATCATGGTCAGCCACGACATCGACGAAGCCATCAAACTGGGCGACAAGATTGCCATCTTCCGTGGCGGCAGACTCTTGCAGATCGATCATCCGGACACGTTGCTGGCGCACCCGGCCGACGAGTTCGTCTCAAGCTTCGTCGGCCAGGACAGCACCCTCAAGCGCCTGTTGCTGGTCAAGGCCGAAGACGCCGCAGACAACGCGCCTTCGGTCAGCCCGGAAACCCCGGTGGCCGACGCTCTGGAAGTGATGGACGAAAACGACCGTCGCTACATCGTCGTCACCGATGGCGAGAACAAAGCCATGGGCTACGTCCGTCGTCGTGACCTGCATCGCCAGACCGGCACCTGCCTGCAATTCCTGCGGGAATTCAACGCCACGGCGGCCTACGACGAACACTTGCGCATCCTGCTGTCGCGCATGTACGAGTTCAACCGTTCATGGTTGCCGGTGCTGGATGCCGAGAACGTGTTCTTGGGGGAAGTGACTCAGGAATCCATTGCCGAATACCTGAGTTCAGGCCGTTCCCGTGGGGGCAAGACCAGTATTGTTTCGCCGGCGGAGATTGCGGCTGAAGCGCAGGGCTGATGGAAAGCCCCGCGCCGCAATGGCGCGGGGTTGCGGTCTGATATGGGCCTATGGGTAATTTCTACACGACAAGGGTGGCAGCTATGTGCAGGGCGAGAAACCGCTCACAGACACGCGGTCAGACATAAGTCTGCCTGCCCTGCCATCGTTGCTTAACGATGACCTCTAATACAAAGGATGATGACAACCGCGGCAGACAGCCCAAAAAAAATGCCGAAAATTCGCAATATGCTTTCAGGACCTACGAGAGTCGTCGCCGTACCCACCACCATGATTAGCGCTACATTGGCGGCTAACTCCGTCCAGACGAAGATCTTCGCACTGTCCTGCTCATTGAAAATAAGCAAAATCTGCGTCGTGGCATGCCTGACCAAAAGCAACGCCGATAAAGACGCCAAGAAACAGAAGCCGAGCAACCCCACCAGGTATCCCGCCTCGCCTGGGTTTAGCAGAAGCAGATAGACCACCGTAATGGTCATGCATAAGCAGGCTATTAAGGATACGGTGCTGTTTTTTAGAAGAGACCAGTATCGAACAACGTAAGCTGCGCCAGCATAAGAAACTAAATAAATCCACAGTGAGGCGGCGGAAGCCCCCATCCAGGTGATGGTGTCAGGCAATCGCGCAATCCCTTTGTATTTGTAGATCAAGCCGATTCCATACATGAGTATCACCGATTCAAACACAGTGCCCACGGTATAACATGCCCATAGTGCAGGGGCGTTCTTGAACGCTGTTAATACCGAGGCTACACCGTTTTTTACTGAACTTGAAATTCGAGTCGGCGCAGGTATCACCATTCGAAGGTCTCGTCGAGTGAGCAAGACCTGCAAGCAGCGACACCCCAACACGATAGTGAACATTACGTAGACTACCTCTTGGGTTGTCGCAAATAAATTGGCGACGCCGACCAAAAATAAGAGCAGGCAAGGAAGCCCCAATCTAATCGCACCAAACCCAATCAAACTTTCCACGTAATCGGCAGGCTTACCCGTTCTTGAATAGTGCAGTGCACTATACGCTGGCCGAAATGCTGCTTTCAGAAGACCTGTCCCCATGGCATCGAATAGAAAAGAAGTAATAATGAGTGACCAGCCATAAATGAATGAGTTATGTGATGACGTCACTCCAGCGAAGAAAAGACAGCAACTCAGCGCCTTTAGTATGAAGCCTGCATGAGTCGCGCGAATAACGCCAAACCTCGTAACCAGGATATAGGCGGTCCCAAATTCCACCAGTATTGATAGGGCAAGCTGGGTAATAAGCGCGTACTCAAGAGCGAATGCTCCCAATGTTGGGGTGGTCGCGATTATCGCAAGCTCGATAAGAGTCACCGTGATGGCGATCGCAAAATAAAGCGCATCGGCACGTTTGACACGACGATCCACGTTCATTTTCTGACTGTTCTATAGGTACACCCAGGCTCAATATCAAGCTGCTGATATAGAAACGGAGGCGCTGATGCGCGACCATAAAACATAAGCGATAGATAAAAAGATTCGAGATCATAGGGTATCTTGACCGATGCTTGATCGGACACGACGTTGGTAGAATAGCAGAAGATGCCGTCTCCGTTTCTAAAGTCTTCGTAATGAATAAGCTCTGATAAAAAATCAGCGTCGATCATTTTAATGACTGTCGCAGCCCTTGTTACCGAAGCTTCATAAAGAGTCGTGCAGTTGGCCGCGTCAGCAGGAAATTTTTCAAATAGTGGCTGCCAGAGCGATAAGCCGTAACAGCTGGAGATAAAAGGAATCGAGAAAGGCCAGCGCCGGTTTACGAATCTGACGATATCTATAAAGCGGCGTGTTGAGTCGAAACTCAGGTTTATATCAGGTCGGTCGCCTCCCGGGCTGCGGCGCAAGAGATGGCTGAATGAATAAAAGCTTTCAAATCGCTCGTGCATTTCTCGCATTATTCATACTCGTGCAGTAAAGATTCCACTAAGAGAAAATTTTGCCGGCGAACATTGTTGTCGGCTCCTTCCATTTCTAGAAGCACATTGTGTAGATCGTCCACGTTGTTCAGGCAGGACTGACTGATACGTATCATCTCGTCATTGTATTTATCCGCATGTTGGTCTAACCAAACCGCGGCACCATTCCATTGCCAATATTTCATCCCCGATAGATGGACCGTTTTAATATTTTTCCATATCTCGTGATTTTTATCCGGCACCCGACAAGAAATGTTTTGAGTCCTGCAGTATCCTAGATAGTGCCCTACATCAAAAGCCATTTGGCAACCAGATGCCTTACACACCTGTTTGTAATATTCCCAGAAACCCATGCCTATGTGACCACTGTAGACAGGAGGATTTTCTATAATGACCGGGATTCCCAGTTTTTCTTGAACAAAAGCTGCGTTGCTCGCCGCTTGGTACAGCGATACTTCGGAAAAGCCGGGGTCTGTCTGGTGCGCTCCCAGAAATATATTCTGATAACGCCATAATCCAAGGTCTTCTTCCAAATAGATGAATGGAAAGCTTCCCAGGTTCTTCTTTAAAGTAGAAAGTTCTTCATTGTCCAGGTCGCCTGATAGATTGATGTCAACGGGATGAACTGCGAGAGATAATCCAGTCGCCAGAGCTCGTTCTCCCAATTCAACATCAAAGGGTTCAAAAAAACGAAGCCCTACACTGAAGTGCCTGACCGCAGCCTCCCATCCCGAGTGGTTATTTTCCAGCTTTTCAACCATCAGTTTCAGATCGTCCTGACCGCCGCTGGTACCTATTCGGATATCACTGTTCATAGCGCCTACCTTAGCGAGTCCTCGCTATTAGTTCGCCTCTTCTCCCGCCTGAGCCCGTGGTCACTTGGCTGTGCTTGGGGTCCATTGCATTAGGCTCCAATTCCTCATCCAGACTCTTAGCAATAAGATATCTGTAATCAGAGGAAACTAAATTACGATCAGCGATCCTAGGGTTTCGTGACAGTGACCACAGGGTCTTGAACGGCAGGTGAAGCAAGTACACATTAAGAAGCGAGTAGTACGCCCGTGTGTAGGCTTCGACGCCACTCCTGATCTTAAGAATATTTTTTGACATCGCAGCCTCTAACCGGGCTAAGTGTTTTTTTGCAAAGCCATCGATAAAAGAGTCGTAGATTAGCGATACCTCGTGGTTTTGTATGAACCGTCGCGAATCTGGCAATTCATCCAGAGGCAGCGTATACCCTAGTCGCGACTCCAGCGCCTGTCTCACGGGGGTGCCTGGGTAAAGCATAAGGATATTGAAATAGTGATCTAAAGATTCGTGCTCTGTAAGGCCGGCGCGAAGAATGAATAACAGGTTTTCCAGTATCTCCCTGGGAGTTTGGTCGTGATAAAACATTATGAAGTCTAGTCCCAACGCAATACCATTTTCTTGAAGCGCTCGAACGGCAGAGATGTTTTTCTCGACGGTAACCTTTTTGTTCATGTAGTTTAATTGGCTCTGAGAACCAGACTCAATGCCCAACTCTACAAGCCTCAGCCCTTGAGTGACTAAGTTAGGCAATACATCCTGGATTTTCAAGAGGTAACCAACAGTCGAAGAACTGCTCCATGTGACACGTCCTTTAAAAAGACGATATAGGCCATCGGAGAATTCTAGTACTCGGTCTTTTCGAACAAAAAAATTCGCATCCATCATGTAGATATGTTCAAAACTATAATTTCGGGCAGCTTCCTCAAGCCACTTGAGGAGCGTGCTTGCTTCAACGGCACGCCATTTGGGCCCTTCTTTATCGGCTGCGATTATGGCGCAGAACGAACAGGCCAGCGGACAACCTCTGCTGCTGGTGAATGCTATGGCTTTTCTGCGTATACCATCTCGTCTGTCAGTGTAATAAAGGCCTTGGATCTCGCTGGTTGCGTAATCAAGAAGCGGATTTTCCCATTCGCTTGCAGGGAGCTGGCTTTTGCATTTATGACTTTTTAGGCAGACGCCATAGTTATCTATCCAAACAGCGTTTGGAACGGCGTCAAAGTTTAATTCATGCCGGTGACCTTGTTTTAGCTGCATGGGTCTGTCTTGTTTTTGTTTTTGTTTTTGTTTTTGTTTTTGTTTTTTTGAAAACTCTTCAATCAGTCGCAGCGTAGAGTATTCTCCTTCCCCCACCAAAGCGACATGATACGTTTCACCTACATACCTCAAGAATGCCTCTGCGGCCAAGCTTATATGAGGGCCACCGCAAAACATAAAAGTATTCGGTAGAGATTCTTTGACTTTTCCAGCCCATTGCTTTGCGGCGATGACATTGCTGCTATAAACTGAAAACCCCACCATTGTCGGATCCCAATTGATGAGTTCAGATAATCTGTCGGTGTCCAATAAATGTAATTCGGAATAGTCGAATATTCTCACGTCAACGTCAGGGGTTTTTTTGCTCAGATAGGCAGAGATGTTTTGAAGTCCTAATGGCATGACTTTCTGTGGCCCTTCACCATAAGGAAGAGCGACCAGTGCTAGTTTTATTTTTGCCGATTCGTTAGCTCGGCTAAAATTGTGGTGCCGCGACGAAGCTGATCTTACTTTGCTCATAGCTTTCAAGCCCTTCTGCGCTGGTCGCTGGCTCAAAGAAGTCGGGGAATTTTGTCAAAATCTCGATTGCAATCTCTCGCTCTGAGAACGAGGACAGATACCACGCTTTATTAAGTTTCAAACATCCATTTCCGTTATGGAAAAAAAGTAACCCCAGATCATCTAATATCCAGATTCCAGATCTAACCTTCTGATAAGTCATAACTGATTACCGCGATATAAGTGGGCCCAACGACGTCGGGCCGCCATGGTATTTAAAATTCCGGTGCTGTTTTTCCCGCAACAGCTTCATAGTCGGTAAGTATTACCGAATGGTAGGTGGGTGATGGACTTGCATTTTCTTCAATGAGGTCCATGTCTTCAAGCGTGTTTTCAGTATCTTCACTCATATGTATACCTCCAGGTTTTTCGTTAGCCCACATCGGGCGTACTTAACGCTAGGCGGCCTGGAGTTCTAAATCAAGATAAATTTACATTTTGAAATATGTATCTTATGTGTCCATGCTATAGGAGGTGGTGTTTAATTTGGTAATTGCTTTGGCGTTTTTGCTTTCACTGTTTTAAATGGATTTAAACAATGCGTTTATCCCTTCGAATATGACAGCGCTTGATGGAAGGAGGCCCTTGGTGAAAAAGTTAATACCACAGAGGGTTGGCCACCCTCACTTGAGAGACACCATTCTTTTGCTGGAAAATGTTTATTTGTTCGATCGCGGCTCTACCTCAAGAGATAGGGACGAGGCTTTCGTAAGCGTCATATTTTTTGTAGTAAACACACGTCCTACAGGAGCCTCTGCTCGCTGCTCGTCGCCAAATCTGCTTCAGAATGAACATTAAGCTGTCATACGGGTCCGTTACTACAATGGGGTGAGGGTGCCGGTCCGGCACAAACGTCTGCAAATGCGACATTTTTTGTTGATCTCAAGCCCCTCAGGTCCTAAAGTTCGCGCCGAACGTCCATGCTGGAAACGATCCATCCGGCTCAAGTACTGACGACGAGACAGCAAGGCCATAGGGAATGCGCTTACCGCGTCCTATGGTCTTTTTGCTTTCGGCGGACATGCCTTGGGAAGTAGGCGAACCAAAGTGGGGATACGGAGGGCGTTCGTTGGGCGTGGTGACACGCCTCGCACCCATTGATTAATGCAGTTTGCCAGTAGGAGTTTCCGCATGCCGATTCAGGTCGAAGACTATTTCCAGCGCGACACCTTCAACAAAATGAAGGCGTTTGCCGACACGCAAGAAACCCCGTTCGTGGTCATCGACACCGCGATGATCAGCAAGGCCTACGATGACCTGCGCGCAGGCTTTGAATTCGCCAGTATTTATTACGCCGTCAAAGCCAACCCGGCTGTCGAGATCATCGACCTGCTCAAAGACAAAGGTTCGAGCTTCGATATCGCGTCGATCTACGAGCTGGACAAGGTGATGGACCGCGGCGTCAGCGCCGATCGCATCAGCTACGGCAACACCATCAAGAAATCCAAAGACATTCGCTACTTCTACGAGAAGGGCGTGCGCCTGTTCTCCACTGACTCGGAAGCCGACCTGCGCAACATCGCCAAGGCCGCTCCAGGTTCGAAAGTGTACGTGCGCATCCTCACCGAAGGCTCGACCACGGCTGACTGGCCTTTGTCGCGTAAATTCGGCTGCCAGACCGACATGGCCATGGATTTGCTGATTCTGGCGCGTGACCTCGGTCTGGTGCCTTACGGCATCTCGTTCCACGTGGGTTCGCAGCAGCGCGACATCAGCGTCTGGGACGCCGCCATTGCCAAGGTCAAAGTGATCTTCGAGCGTCTGAAAGAAGAAGATGGCATCGTCCTCAAGCTGATCAACATGGGCGGTGGCTTCCCGGCCAACTACATCACCCGCACCAACAGCCTGGAAACCTACGCTGAAGAAATCATCCGCTTCCTGAAAGAAGACTTCGGTGATGACCTGCCGGAAATCATTCTGGAACCAGGCCGCTCGTTGATCGCCAACGCCGGCATTCTGGTCAGCGAAGTGGTATTGGTTGCGCGTAAATCCCGCACCGCTGTCGAGCGTTGGGTGTACACGGATGTGGGCAAATTCTCCGGCCTGATCGAAACCATGGACGAAGCCATCAAGTTCCCGATCTGGACCGAGAAAAAAGGCGAGATGGAAGAAGTGGTCATCGCCGGTCCGACCTGCGACAGCGCCGACATCATGTACGAGAACTACAAGTACGGCCTGCCGCTGAACCTGGCCATCGGTGACCGCCTGTACTGGCTGTCCACCGGTGCCTACACCACCAGCTACAGCGCCATCGAGTTCAACGGCTTCCCGCCGCTGAAATCGTTCTACGTCTAAGCGTTATGGCTGACTGAAAAAACCCGCGAGTGATCGCGGGTTTTTTGTGCAACGGAGATTTTGCTGTACGGCGGTCCGTCATTTGAGTTTGAGGCGGATCTCTTTCAGGTAGCGGGACAGCGTCTCACTGTGCAGCAGTAAAAAACGGGCGCGTTCACGCACGTCCTGCTCTGATGGGCTGACATTGACACTCAGAAACAAGGAGAGCGTGTCTGCAATTTTGCTGACTTCTTCTATATAAACGGATTTGTGCGCCTCCACCGCCTGAAAGTTAGTGAGTTTCTCATTTTGTAGGGTCAGTGTTTGAATCCGACTCTCATGAGTTTTTATATTTACAACGTGTCCATTCAGTTGTTCCTGCAGGGCCGTCCTGGCTTTGACCAGATGCTCATATTTCACGGCTTCGTCGGCGATGGATAAAATTGTTGCGACACCCGTTACCGCGCCTCTGAGTGCAGATATAGCCGGATTGCGAGGATCGAATTTGGCAATCGCCGCAACGAGTGGCTTCCATTCATCCCAGAGCGACTTGTCTTCAAGGACACGCATGGCTGAGTCTAGTTTTTCTTTTTGCGCAGTGACATCCGACACAGCCTTTTCCAGTGCCTGGAGGGCGGTTTGCTGGATTTTAATGAGCTGTTTGTTACCTTCAAGTGTATGACGCACATCCAACTGTTCAGCGACCTTGAGCAGACTCAGGCTTTCATTGAAATCGGCCACTTTGACGCTGACCGCTTCCTGGCTGCTGTCAATAACGGCTGCCAATTCAGCAGAGTAGATGTTTTCTGCTGCGGCATCGCCAACACTTGTGACTCTGTGCAGCAGTGACTTAATGCTGTCGATCTGAAGGTCCACCGGGACCATTACCAGAAGGTCGCGCAGCGCTTTATCCAGGGATCGCTGCGATTTTTTGATGACGGTAAATTGTTCCTGAAGGACGGGCAGGTGCAGCTCGCCCGGTTTTGTATAGGCTCTATTCAGATCGGTAGCAGCTGAATTGATAAGATCAGTATTCGGCATAATCGGAGTGAACGAAGTGTTTATAAAATGTACAGTCATTTTTAGGGGTCTCGTGTAGTAAGCGTAGTTATGTCAGTCGACGTAATGTTCTTCGGAGGGTGTGAAGACTTTTTTAGCCTCGTCACTTATTTGTTCCCAATGCTTGATCATGCTGCTAAGCCTTGTCTCGAATATCAGTAGTTTTGTTGCGCTGGAGTTCTTTTCCATTTGGCTCGTGGACGCCAGAATATAGCTATTAATGAGCAGCCAGATATCTTCTATGTTTTTCGCGCCGTTAATGGCTTCAAGTGATAATGTTTCAAAAAGCTGAAGCCTGGTATGAAAGCTGGCGAGTGATCCGCTCACGTTGTCGAGGTGCTTTAACTCGCCTTCAAGGTGCTCTTTTTTATTGAGCGCGTCGTCTATCTGGTCCCGGATTGTTCCGGCTTTCGGACCATAAATACTGGCGCTGACGATAAGCCCTACCGGGCCCCACCAGGCGCCCACCCACTTGTATTTGGTGTAGGTTTCATAGGTCCGACGAAGTTCTTCAATTTCTTCGCTGAGGCGTTGCAGGGTTTTCAACTGATCGGCGTATTTGTCACCCAGGTTGTTATTAGTCAGGGCGTGACTGGCACTTGAAATATCATCCTTGAGCTCGGTAAGGTCCTCCAGAAAGTACTCGATGCGTTTTTTTACGTGGGTCGCCTTGCGCTTATAACCCTGAACAATGGTGAGCAGTTCGTTTGACAGCCCTAGCAATCCTGGAATGCTTGTCCGGTCTTGATCATTGAGCTTTATATCCGGCAGTTGATCTGCGCCAACATGGCCAACCTCGCCGAAGTAATTCTGATAGCCACTCAGGCTTTTTATGAAAGAAATGATCGCTTCACCATAAGTTTTCAAATCGACCGAGAACACAGCAAGCTCGGCAGCCACTTCTTTCATAAGCGGTTCAGTTTCAATCCAGAAATCGGCCAGGCCAATCGCTCTCTTATACAATTGCAACAGGTTGCCGGGTTCAAGCAGCGGCACGCTACTTTGGTGGTAACCAAGGTCTTTCCGGACTTTCTCAAGGGTGTCGGGCAGTTTATAGACGTGCTGGGTAAAGGCTTTGACTTTGGCGAAGTCACGTTGGGTGATAAAAAAGCCGGAGGGGCGAGTGGTATCATCCCTGGCGCCCGACGCAGCGTCGATAAAGCTGCCAATTGCCTTGTCGATGGGGACATCCAATACGTTATCAATGACGGTATTAAGTTCATCATCGAGCGTGATGCTTCTCTGATCGTATCTTTCCGTAGTCAGCATAATTATATATTCCTTTTCCTGTGTCTCATTTGATCAGGCCTCAAAGCTATCAACGGTGTTATTGATGGCTGTAAATGAAGTTAGCAGGTCTGGAAAGGACAGTGCAGGCGTTGTTGGTGACGTTGTTTGTAGGAATATTACACCGGGGGTGGCTAGTTAAAAATTGTCGGTAAATGAATACTGCTGATTAACTAAAGTGAACGGGTAGGCTGCTGATGTCGAGGCGCATTAGTGATGGATGTTGAGCGTCAGCGAATGGCTGGAGTTAAACAATTGGCGCCTTTCTATACACGGATGGTTATGATGCAGTCACTTGAAGAAATATCAGTTGAAAGACTCAATGAGATCAGTAAGCACTATATAAATACCCGCACGCGCCGAAATGCCGGATCCGTTCGAGAGCCGGGACTTATTGTGACCGACACGGACGTGCGTCATATCAAGCGTTATGTGACTTCGGCCCTTGAACTTCCCTGCGAGCTTAAGCAGGTCGAGCGTTTTCTGGGTTATGAGGTGGCGGGCGTGCCAGGCCTGGAACCCGTCGAAGTGCAGAGCCTGCACAATAAGGTGAAGCAGCACGCCAACGCCTGGCCTGATATCGAGATGGGTATGAAGCTCGTTGGCTCGGATCTTGTGGTGTTTTCCGATGCGCTTAGAAGCAGCGGGGAAACCCTGATCACCTTTATCGAAGGCCTGGAGAGTTTCAAAAGCGCAATTGGACTGGTCGGTGACGTCAGCGCGCTGGATATGGACAGCTACCCGCGCATTGGTTTGACCGAGCGAGATAAAAGCCGCGGCCCTACATTACTGGCCTTGGTGGAGGACATGCGCATCGTGATTCGCGATTGCAGCCGCAGCACTCATCGGGTCGGCGCGGGGATTACGGTATTCAAGAACGAGCTGAAGACGCGCATTGCCCCCGCGGTGGGATTGACGCTCACGCTGATGCAGCGGCATCACAAGGATTACGCCCTGCTTGAACTAAATGCCGAACTGAGCGAACTCAATCGCCAGATCAAGCAGCAAGCCGACAGTTTTGAGGATTTCCTGGAGCGCCAATGGAGTCTGGCGTTATTTGTCGAAAACGTGATCGTCCCCGCCCCAGAGGGCTCGCCCCAAACGCAGCTGGAGTCCCTGCTGGCGCGCAAACGAGAGGTCTTGGCCAAAATTCGTCACAGCCATGCCGTAATCGTCGCATTGGCAAGCTTGCAAACCGACATCCAGGAGCTGGGCGCTCGTGTCAGTGCGGCAGCCTCCGGGGCTTCAAATCTGGAAAGCCTCTGGATTCTGGTTCAGGCCTATATCGACAATTCGGCCCGCCGTCTTAACGACATGAACGATGCGGTCTATCTGGTGGTGTTCGTTGCCCGTCTCAGGGCAATGATTGTCTGCTGGGCCGAGATCAGGAAAAACAGCGAGGAGTTGCTGACAGCTTTCAACAACGCCGTCGCGGAGGTGGACCAATGACGCTCGCCAACGACATTTTGCCTGGGGGAGTGCTCAATACTTGCCCTTTGCCAGATATGGACATGCTTGGGAAGTATCGCCGCGACATCACTGATCTGGCCACAACCCAAAGCGCGTTTTACTCACCCGAACTTCGGCACCAATTGCTGGAAGTCTTGAAGGGGCTGAGCGAGGTGGACGCCTGTGCGCTGACGTTGCTCGATGGCATCGATGCCTGTCTGAGCAATATCGACGTCGCGCCCTATCGGACAGCGCTATTGAAACTGCAAAAGCCAGACAGGTCCAAAGCGGAAAATCTAGCCTTTGTGACGCTTCAGGAAGAAATAGCGGGTTTGTTGTGGGAAGGCGTGGATATGGCGAAGCAGTACGTGAGCCGACTGGATGCAACGCTGTCCTCTCTTGAGGCGTCATTTATTGAAGACACACGTGCGCCTATCTCCCGACTCACTGCACAGCTTGGCGTTTCGGCGGGGCCAGTTGCATTGGAGATCCGCAACAGGCTTGCGGAATTGCGGGGCGCGCTCGACGTTCGGCAGTTCCGGGACGGGTATGTGCATGAACTCGCCAAGCTCATTTTTGCCGTAAATTACTTTTTCGAAAATGTGCTCGAAGGTAGTCACAACGTCATCCAGCGCGCGGACGATTTTTTGCGACATGCCGATGATCTGGTCGTTTACCTTCGTAACGTGCGTCAACTCTGGAGGAGTGGGCTCAGCGCCTGATGACCTGGATTTCGCCTGATGCGAGCCGTCACAGTCTGGGCCGCGCTGCAGCCATTTGCTGGGTGTGGCTCTGGCTGTGACGGGGCTTGCGCCGCGGTTTCCGGGTGGCCCGGAAGAATGAATCTTCTAGCCCAGACCCCGCTCGGTAGTTCTGATTGACTCCGATAGCTTCTGGATTTCCCTAAGCGTCACAAACAGAAGCTGGATTCTGAATTTCAATCTTGACCGTTCATTTACATCCTTCAACAGGATGGCCTGATAGACGCATTGGGCGGTCATTTCCGTCAACCTTATGAAGTAGCCACTCAGGTTACTTGCAGCCAGATGACTCAACGCATATTCACTTCTGAACGCTGTGATCTGCGTTCTGGCTGCAGGCACGGTTGAACCCGTTATGTCGCTATACACGTAGAGGGTGTAGTCCATGGAGTCCAGCAGGCGCGGAATCAGCGACTGTATATTTTTAACGAGTGTTTCCAGGGTAGTTTGATGCTCCTTGAATTTTATGGTCAGGCGATAGATAGACGTGGTTGCAAGCTCGAAAAGGTCAGACGTATTCACAGATCCTGATTGATTCATCAACGTCTGCGAAGCCTGCATCAGCTTGTCGATAGTCTCTGTCAGATCGTTTTGCACCGCGTGTAGCGACGCCGGATAGTTTTGCCACGTATTCCTCTGGGCGTGGGCATCGTCTAGACGTTCTCTTATTCTGTAGGCGCGCTTGATGAGGACTGTTGTGACACCCATCGGCAGCAACTGGTCAAAGGCATCCAATGATCCAGGCAGTCGCTGCAAGAAACGGGTGTAATCATCCAGGGCGGTAAAGTCTGGAGCAGTTGAATAATCAGGCATAGTGACCTCGTTATCAGGTGGCAGGACTCAGTCTCGGTCGCACTACGGCGAAAGCCCACGCAACGGAGCCGATTAGCCCGGCCCCGCTGCGATCAATATTGAGTGTCGACCGTAATCGGTCTTGCGGCAGATTTACTGGATAGGACGCAGGTACGCGGAGAGCATCCTGGCGTTCGCAATGAAATCCTGAGCGGTTTCTTCGTCGCTACTCGCAGGATGTTTGTATCGATCCAGGAAATCCTGAAGCGCAACCACTACTTTGCGAAATTCACCGGTGTAGACCTGGAGATTGTCATCGAACTTGACCATGGAGTTAATCAATGTCATCCGGTGCTTTAGCTGAGCAGCTTCCGCACGCTTGGTAGAGATAAGCTCCATAAGGGCGTCACTGCGCTTGCGTACCTCGTCGCGCAAGTTGACCAGGTTCAGGAAGTTGAGAGACCGGTCCGCGTTTTCCAGCGACTGTTTAAGGATATCCAGCGCCAGGCTGATAACGGCTACTTGTGGAGGGGTCGCTCCAAGGGCCACAATTTTTTCAACGTTCAGAATGGTGTCATTCGCAATAGCACCCAGACCTTTGCTCTGCAGTGCATCAATGGCGGCGGTTAGCACGCTGCGCTGTTGTTCAACTTCCGCCAATTTTTCTTCTGTAAGCGCGATGTCTTTAGAAAGATTTTCTTGATCAATTGCGAATGTCGAGAGGTAACCCTGCACGGTGTCGCGACTGAACGGTTCACTCAGTGCAACCAGAATGTTCTTTAGCGCTGCCGTTTCTTTGCCTGTGATTCGTGTTGCCTCGTTAAGGGTTTTTTTCAGATCCTCCAAAATTTCTTCCCGTTCCTCCTCGTCGATGTTGTGTGCCAGTTCTTTGAGAAAACCGTTCAGGCTTAGCGACTGGAAGTCCAAGTCAATCGCGGCTTTCTGGGCAGTCCGCCCTAGCGAGGTGTCTGCCTGATTAAGCTGGTCGTTCAGACGCTTGAATTTATCGTAAAAATTCGGGAGGTAGGAGGTCTTTGTATACGCGATTTCGATGTTGATCATCTGCTCACTGCAGGACTTTCTTGCCTGGCGGCTGACCGCGAGATCGGCTTCTTCAAACTCTAGTGTGGAGATTTCATTAAACGTTGTGTTCATGATCAGGCTTCCTATCCTTAGGCGTAACGTTGACGTTCGTATTCTTCGCGGAACTCGCTGTCCGCCTGTTTAAAAACGGCGAGTAATTCATTGGCGTTTTTTTCAATGGTTACCCAAGGGTTGACCACCAGACGGAACTGCGTCATGAACCTGCGCAGGGTCAGCGCGTCATTGATGCCGTCCACAGACCGGCTGGACTGTTCGATGAAAATGGTCAACTTGTTCCATACAGTCGCCAGGTTTTTAGTCGCGATGTCCGCGTCAATGACAATCAGGTCGAGATCCTGCAAGTCAAGGCGCACTCTATTGAGCGATGCAATGATTTGGTTTTTAGTGCGCATGGCCGCAATGTCGCGTTCCTGCTGCGCTCTCAACGCGTCACGCTCCTTGCGGATTTTTTCGGCTTCAACACCGATGTAGATGGACATCGCCAGCCCGACGATATTTAATCCGGCGGCAGAACTTAGAGCTTGTTTGACGGCCTCTTTATATTCCTTGGTCTTTTCATCGATGCTTTTGGCGCGCGCTTCAATCGCCTCATTCAGCGTTTTGACCTGATCGGCCAGATCATTGTTGTCAATGCCCGTGATCTTCTGCTTAATCTGCGGAGCCACATGGTTGCTTAGTTGGAAGCTGAATACTTCCAGCCGCTGTTGAATGCCGATCGCTTCCGCTTCGCGCTGTTTGACACGGCGGAAAATTTCATCAAGGTAGTAGCTGAATTCGCTGATGGTTTCCTTATCTTGTCGGTCCAGGTTTATGCCGGGGAATTTTGACCCCAGGCTGAGTTCAAGTTTCCTTACGTCCTCAAGGGTTTTGATGTTGTACTCCTGAAGGGTATTAAGGGCTCTCACCTCCTCATAAGTTTCCTCCATGGTCGAACCGTAAATCTGCATCTCCCCTGCAAACACTTGAAGCCTGCTGCCCACCGATAGTAAATCCACCCTGAGCGGGTTCCACTGACTGGCATGGGTGTGGATGACCTTGAACGTCTTCTGGAAATCGCCCGCTTCCAGGCCTCTGCCAGCGCCGGTCTCGTAACCCAGATAATTAATAACGTCAGTAATATCTGTTGGCAGAGCAAGGGCGGCAATCTCATAACGCTTGAGATTTTTAAGCTGCTCCTTGGTCAGGATCAAGCCTGGTTCGCGCTGCGTATCGTCCGGATTCGAAGACGAATAATCGAATAAAGTAATAGGTGCTCTGGCGGCTTCATCGGTCACCTTGTCATCGCTGACAGGGATGTTTTCAAACATTGTCATATCATTAATCCTTTAATGATTTTTGGCCGTGTATGGGTCTATAAATAGTGTGCCATGTAGTTTGTCCTGCACATTTGAAGTTAGAGCTGGAGTGACGCACTGTCAAATAACAATGGTTGTTCAGCTTTGTAGGATTAGTTACCTTGCTGCGGTATCGGGCGCGCGAGTGCGGTTTTATAAGGCTATGCGGGGATATGCGTTATTTTGTTCGCTGGAAACAAGATATTTCATATGGCGAGGCGCGCCGTAACTTTGCAGTTCGGCGTGGCTGTTTGTTTCAAGTTATACGGCGATTTAATTCGTTCGGGTCACGGGTGAGCCAGTAAGGCATGAAGTTGCGCACGATCATTTTCATCGCCCAGCTCTGCTGCCCGTCGATGAAACTCCTCAGCCAGCGCCCTGATTTGCGGGGCGTGCGAGGACAATAGGACTGAACGGCTGACCCGGAGAAAGTTGAGGTTGCCGTTCTCCAGCGCAAGCTGCAGCCATGCAACCGCTTCATCAATCATTGCGTGGTCGGCGAGCACAGCGGCGTGGCTGAACTGGCCACGAAAATCCCCGCCTTCGGCGGAACGGCGATACCAGTCGTAGGCGGCAGGCAAGTCTTGCTGGCAATACACGCCATCTTCGAGATAACGGCCCAGCAGGTTCATGGATTTGGCATGGCCCATGTGCGCGGCCTGTTGATAACAGCCCAATGCACGGTGTTGATCCTGTTCGACGCCGCGCCCGGTGGCCAGCAGATTGGCAAGGTTGTATAGGCTCCAGTCCAGACCCGCCTCGGCGGCCAGTTGATAGTGAATGGCGGCCTTGGCCGCATCCGCGCTGCACCCCCAGCCGTGTTCGTGACAGCGTCCCAGCATGTTGCGCGCCATCAAGTGGCCTCTGCGAGCCGCGATATCGAACCAGGTCAGGGCCAGTTCCGGATCGCGTTCAATGCCTTTGCCGTCCAGCAGGATTTGCCCCAGCAGTGCTTGAGCATCAACGACATTTTCCGCTGCCGCACCAATGATCGCCTGGGCGGCCTTGCCGGGATGTTCAGCCAGCATCGCTCGTAGTTGGTCGCCGTCGAGTTCTTCCTTGCGTTGCAGATTCCAGGTCATGGGTCAGACCTCGACCCAGCGCCGCAGCAGGTTGTGGTAAGTGCCGGTCAACTGGATCAACGACGGATGATCAGGCACGTCCCGGGTCAGGTTCTGGATGGCGTTGTCCATCTCGAACAACAGGGTGCGCTGGCTGTCTTCGCGCACCAGGCTCTGTGTCCAGAAGAACGATGCATAGCGCGCGCCACGGGTCACGGCGTTGACCTTGTGCAGGCTGGTGCCGGGATAGAGCACCATATCGCCGGCCGGCAGCTTGACCCGCTGGATGCCATAGGTGTCCTGGATTTCCAGTTCGCCGCCGTCGTATTCATCCGGGTCGCTGAAAAATAGTGTGCTGGACAGGTCGGTTCGCACGCGCTCGATGCTGCCTTTGGATTGGCGCACGGCGTTGTCGATGTGGAAGTCGAAGCTGCCACCGGCGGTGTAGCAGTTGAGCAGCGGGGGGAACACCTTGTG
This sequence comes from Pseudomonas sp., assembly GCA_036387095.1. Taxonomy (GTDB): domain Bacteria; phylum Pseudomonadota; class Gammaproteobacteria; order Pseudomonadales; family Pseudomonadaceae; genus Aquipseudomonas. The sequence goes on along the minus strand of DASVUK010000021.1, from coordinate 62,731 downwards.
GGGCAATGCGGCTGACATGAACAGCGGGTTGGCCCAGAGACGTTCGAGCATGGCCGTGCCGATTTCCAGCGCCAACGGATGGCCTTCAGGCAATTGCAGGTTGTGCTTGGCCTTGGCGGACTGATAGCCGGCGGTGATCCTGCCATCGGCCCAGTCTGCCGCTTCCAGTGCCTGGCGGATGCGCGCCACCTCGTCGCGGTCGAACAAGCCGGGGATGTGTAGAAGCATGGCGCGGCACCCTGTGCGGAAAAGTGGGCGAATGGTAGTGATTCTTATTGCCTGTGTAAAACGTTCAACGCCGACCTACGTCAATGAAGATGAAAATTTTGTAAATTCCAAATGTAAAGAATGTAAGTTTTTCTCGAATAGCAATGTATCTCAATTGCTACAGATACTTGTTTACCCTATATTGCGCCGCCTTAACTCCTTGGGGAAGGATTCATCATGTCGCGCCAAACACCACAATCCAACGCCGTTCAGCCACGTTCACTCGCTTCGGCAGTGGGCGTCGCCATCGCTGCCCTGTCAGCCGGTCATCTGGCTCACGCAGCCGAAAACTCCGATGAAAAGGCCGTTTCGCTGGGAGCAACCAGCATCACGGGCGAACAGGACGCGAGTTACAAAACGGAAGAATCTTCCTCCAAGAAGTACACCGCGCCACTGCGCGAGACACCCAAGAGCGTCACCGTCATCCCGCAGCAAGTGATTCGTGACACGGCGGCCACCAGCCTGGCCGACGCCTTGCGCACAACGCCGGGCATCACCTTCGGCGCAGGCGAGGGGGGCAATCCCAACGCAGATCGGCCGATCATCCGCGGCTTCAACGCCGAGAGCGACGTGTTCATCGACGGCATGCGCGACGTTGCGGCGCAGAGCCGGGAGATTTTCAACGTTGAGTCGGTAGAAATCAGCAAGGGCCCCGGCTCGGCATTCACTGGGGCGGGTTCCACCGGTGGCAGCCTGAACCTGATCACCAAGGGCGCTCACCTGGGTAACGCCTATAACGGCGGCTACACCTTCGGTTCCGACCAGACCCAGCGCTACACCGCTGACCTCAACCAGCAGCTCACCGACACATCGGCGTTCCGGCTGAACCTGATGAAACACGACGCCAACGTGGCAGGTCGCGATAACGTCGACGTCAGCCGTTGGGGCGTTGCGCCATCGTTCGCTTTTGGCCTGGGGACTGACACCCGCGTCAAACTCGATTATTACCACCTGGAAACCGACGACATGCCGGATTACGGCATCCCGTTGACCAGTTCCACCGGCCGCAGCAAATACATCGTCGACAAGCCGGCCCACGTCAATGAAAGCAATTTCTACGGGCTGACCGACCGCGACTATCGCAAGAGTAAAAACGACAGCGGCACGTTCCGGATCGAGCACGACCTGAACGACAATCTGACCCTGTCCAACAGCTTTCGCATGTCGCGTTCGACTCTGGACTACATCGTCACCAACCCGGACGACAGTCGCGGCAACGTTGCCAAAGGCACGGTGTCGCGTTCAGCCAAGAGCCGTAATTCGACCTCCAGCGGCTTCGTCAACCAAACTGACTTGAGCGCCAAATTCGATACCGGCTCTATCAATCACAGCCTGGTCACTGGTATCGAATTCAGTTATCAGGACACACACAACCGCAACTACAACGTGCTGAACGCCGCAGGTGGCACGATTGCCAGCGCATGTTCGGCGGCGTTGATCCGTTCCGGCGACTGCACCAGCCTGTACGATCCAACGCCTAAAGACGCCTGGAACGGCACCATTACGGACAGTCAGGCCTACACCGACACGGACAACAAAAACAGCGCTGCGTATGTCTTCGATACCCTTAAGTTCAATGAACAGTGGTCGTTGAACCTCGGCTTGCGCTTCGATCATTACGACGTTCAGTCCAGCGGTTTTGCGGCGGCGGGCCGCAACAATCCGGTGGCGGGCACCTTCAAGCGGGAAAACAGCAGCGACATCTTCAACTATCAAGTGGGCCTGGTGTACAAGCCTTTGCCTAACGGCAGCGTCTATGCCGCCTGGTCGACCTCCAGCAACCCGTCGGGAGAAACCGCAGGCAATGGCGGGCTTGAGATCGCCGCCAACAACAGCGATCTGGAGCCGGAAAAAAACCGCAGCATCGAGCTGGGTACCAAATGGGACTTCTTCGGCGATGATTTGTCGTTGACCGCAGCGGTATTTCGTACCGAAAAAACCAACGCGCGTATCACCGACCCGGACCAAAGCCTCACGCTGGTGCTTGATGGCGAGCAGCGTGTAGATGGCTTTGAATTCACTTACACCGGCAAGATCACCAGCAAATGGAAGGTCTACGGTGGCTATACCTACATGGAAAGCGAACTAGTCAAGACCACGCTGGCGGCGGACGAAGGCAATCACATGCCAAGCACTCCGCGTAACAGCTTCAACTTTTGGTCCACCTACGAGTTGGCTCCGAAGCTGACCATTGGTGGCGGTGCAACCTTTGTTGACTCGCGTTTCGGCAACGAAGCCAATTCGGTGGAAGTGCCTTCCTACTGGCGCTACGACGCCATGGCGTCCTACGCATTGACCAAGAATGTTGATCTGCAGCTGAACGTGCAGAACCTGACCGACAAGCGTTACTACGATCAGGTGTTCACCACTCACTACGCGCACATGGCCGCTGGCCGCACCGCATTGATGAGCGCCAACTTCCACTTCTAACAGACGTGAAAGCAAAGCCCTGCTGACCTTTTTGGTTGGCGGGGCGTTGGTCCTGCAAGAACGTGACATCGCTTCGCGAACAAGGATGTGTGGCTGTAGGAGCCAACTTGTTGGCGAGGCGCGGGTCCTGCAAAACACTGTCATCGCTTCGCGAACAAGTTCGCTCCTACAGGCGGGGCGCGGGTCCTGCAAAACACTGTCATCGCCTCGCGAACAAGTTCGCTCCTACAGGCTGGGCGCGGGTCCTGCAAGAACGTGACATCGCTTCGCGAACAAGTTCGCTCCTACAAGTGGGGCGTTGGTGCTGCAAGAACGTGATATTGCCTGCGACCACGTTGGTGCCGACAGAAAGATGCTCCTGTTGACGACATAGCAAATGAGAACGTATTCCGTTTGGCGCATACTGCGCGGCCAGCGGATGAATCAGAACGAGGTAGCACGGGTGTTGAAAAAGGTCCTGTTTCAAGTCCACTGGTTCTTCGGTATCACGGCCGGTCTGGTGCTGGCCTTGATGGGGATCACCGGGGCGATCTATTCCTTTGAGGATGAAATCCTGGAGTGGACCAGCCCCGATGCGTTGTACGTCCAGCAGCGTGCCGAGCAGTTGGCCCCGGTTGAACTCGTGCGCAAACTGGAAGCGGCCACTGGGCTGACCGTCGCGATCCTGCGAGTTGAGACCTTGGGCAACAAGGCCGCTCAAGTGTATTTCACACCCGTGCCGGGTGAACGACGCGGGCCGATGCGCAATTTCGATCCCTACACCGGCGACCTGAAGCCCGACGCTGCGGGTGCGGATTTCTTCGATTTTGTTCTCAAACTGCACCGCTTTCTCGCTTTGGGGGAATACGGCAAACAAGTCACTGCCGCCTGCACGCTGATGCTGGTGTTCTTTTGTCTGTCTGGCCTTTACCTGCGCTGGCCGCGCAAAGCCCTGAACTGGCGGGTCTGGCTGACCCTGGACTGGGCGAAGAAAGGCCGCAGTTTCAACTGGGATCTGCACTCGGTGTTCGGCACCTGGTGCCTGGTGTTTTATCTGTTGTTCGCGATCACTGGGTTGACCTGGTCCTATGACTGGGTTCGCGATGGCATGACTCGATTGCTCGGCGACGCGCCTGCGGGCGAGCAACGCAAGGGAGCCGGCGGCCGACCCGGTGGAAAAGGCGCGCCATCAGGGCCGTTGCCGACCGTCGACTATGAGGCGGTATGGAATAGCATCAAGACCGCTGCCGGCCCGGATCTGGCGGGCTACAACATTCGCCTGCCGAACGTTGCGGGTCAGCCTGCGACGATTTTCTACCTGTTGAAAGACTCGCCGCATCCTCGTGCGCTGAACACGATCACCCTTGATCCGGCCACCGGCAAGGTCAGCGAAGTTTCCCGCTATGCCGAGAAAAGCCTTGGCGACCAATTGCTGATCAGCAATTACGCGCTGCACGTGGGCAGTTACTTCGGCCTTGTCGGACGGATCATCATGACCGTTGCGGCACTGATGATGCCGTTGTTCTTCATCACTGGCTGGCTGCTGTATCTGGACCGCCGTCGCAAAAAGCGTGAAGTGCGCAACGCCCGAAGTGGCGTGTCAGCCAACCCCGCTATCGCTGATACGCCAGCATGGTTGATCGGCTTTGCCAGCCAGAGCGGGTTCGCCGAGCAGCTGGCATGGCAGACTGCCGGGCAATTGCAGGCCGCAGGCATGCCGGTAAACGTCCGGCGTTTGGCCGACTTGACCGAGCGGGATTTGAGCCAGAGCCAGAACGCCCTGTTCGTGGTCAGCACCTTCGGTGACGGTGAAGCGCCGGACAGCGCGCGAGGTTTTGAGCGCCAGTTGCTGGGCAGGCAACTGGCGCTGGGTAATCTGCATTACGCAGTGCTTGGTCTGGGGGATCGGCAATATCAGCACTTCTGCGGTTTCGCCCGACGGCTGCATGACTGGCTCGCCGAGAGCGGCGGCAGCACCTTGTTCGCGTCGGTCGAAGTGGACAGCGCTGATCCCGCCGCCTTGCAGCAGTGGCAGCAGCAATTGGGGCACCTGACCGGCAGCACGCCGTCGGTGCTATGGCAGGCCCCCCGTTATGACAACTGGACACTCTGCAAACGCGAGCATCTGAACCCTGGCAGCAGCGGTTCGAATGTTTTCCTGTTGGGCTTCACACCGCCACCGTCCATCACCTGGGAAGCGGGTGATCTGGTGGAAATGCTGCCGCGTAACAGCCATGCGGCGATCCAGCAGTTTCTCGGTGGTTTGGGTATTGCGGGCGGTACTTCGGTCAAAGTGAGCGGCCTGGACGAAACCATTGAGGTGGCGCTGGCCAGCCGTCAATTGCCGCCACACCGCGCACATCTGGTGGGGTTGCACGCTCAGGCATTGGTCGATGCGCTGGTGCCTTTGGCCATGCGCGAATATTCCATTGCGTCGATTGCACAGGATGGCGTGCTGGAACTGATCGTGCGTCAGGAGCTGCATCCTGATGGCAGCCTCGGTCTGGGCTCTGGTTGGCTGACCGAGCATGCGGCGGTGGGTGAGGCGGTGAGTTTGCGGGTACGGCGCAACAGCAGTTTTCATCTGCCTGATGAGTCGAGACCGGTCATTCTGTTGGGCAACGGCACGGGGCTGGCAGGTTTGCGCAGCTTGCTCAAGGGGCGAATCGCTCAAGGTGAGTCACGTAACTGGCTGTTGTTTGGTGAGCGCAATGTCGCCCATGACTTCCATTGCGGTGTCGAAGTGCAAGGGTGGTTGGCTGCGGGGGATCTGGAGCGGCTGGACCTTGCGTTTTCACGGGATCAGGCCCAGAAGATCTATGTGCAGGACCGGCTGCGTGAAGCGGCGGATCAGCTGCGCAACTGGGTGTCCCAAGGCGCGGCGATCTATGTGTGCGGCAGTCTGGAAGGTATGGCGGCGGGTGTGGATGCGGCCTTGATCGACATTCTTGGCGCGCAGGCAGTGGAGGATTTGATTGAGCAGGGGCGTTACAGAAGGGATGTTTATTGAAACGCCCCTGTAGGAGTGAACTTGTTCGCGAGGCGTCGGCGCATCCAGCAAATTTTTTACCTGATACACCGCTTCGCCAACAAGTTAGCTCCTACAAGAGTTGGCTTACGCCGCTACAAACTGCTCCGCGTAATGGCAGGCGACCTGACGGTTGTCCACCAGACGCAGCGCGGGTTCTTCAGTGACGCAACGCTCGGTCGCATACGGGCAGCGCTTGTGGAAAGCGCAGCCTGTTGGCGGATTGAGCGGGTTAGGCAGCTCGCCGACGATCTTGATCTTGGGCTTAAGCGGATCAGGATGAATGGTCGGTGTGGCCGAGAGCAGCGCCTGGGTATACGGGTGCAGCGGCCGGTTGTAGATCTCCTCTTTCGGCCCCATTTCCGCAGGGCGGCCCAGATACATCACCAATACCGTGTCGGCAACGTGACGCACCACTGACAGGTTGTGGGAGATGAACACGTAGGCCGTGTTGAATTCCTGTTGCAGGTCCATGAACAGGTTCAGTACCTGCGCCTGAATCGACACGTCCAGCGCCGAGGTCGGTTCATCCGCCACCAACACCTTGGGTTGCAGCATCATGGCCCGCGCCAGGGCGATACGTTGGCGCTGACCGCCGGAGAACATGTGCGGGTAACGATGGTAGTGCTCAGGACGCAAACCGACCTGAGCCATCATGGCCTGCACTTTCTCGCGCCGTTCGGCTGCGGACAGTTTGGTGTTGATCAGCAGGGGCTCGCCCAGTTGATCGCCGATCTTCTGCCGGGGATTCAACGACGCATAGGGGCTTTGAAACACCATCTGCACGTCTTTGCGCAATTGCTTGCGTTGTTCCTTGGTCGCGCCGGTGACTTCATTGCCAGCGATTTTCAGGGAACCCGAAGATGGCTCTTCAATTAGCGTCAGGGCACGGGCCAGGGTCGATTTGCCGCAGCCGGACTCACCCACCACGGCCAGCGTCTTGCCAGCTTCCAGCTCGAATGACACACCGTTGAGGGCACGCACCAGAGCATGGCCCTTGAACAGACCGCGGGAGACTTCGTAGTGACGGGTCAGGTCACGGGCGGTAAGGACGACGCTCATTACGCCACCTCCTGATTCAAGGGATAGAAGCAACGGGCCAGGCTATGGGCTTTCGGGTCAAGGCCAGGGCGTTGGGTCCGGCAGTTGTCCTGCACGTATGGGCAACGTGGCGAAAGCAGGCAGCCTTGCGGGCGGTCGTAACGGCCGGGAACCATGCCCGGCAAGGTCGCAAGACGCTCAGCGCCCATGCTGTGTTCCGGAATCGCCGCCAGCAGCGCTTCGCTGTACGGATGCGCCGGCACGTCGAACAAGCCGGGAACATTGCCCACTTCCACCGCTTGGCCGGCGTACATCACGCAGACGCGCTGGGCGGTTTCGGCTACGACGGCCAGGTCGTGAGTGATCAGTACCAGCGCCATGTCCTGCTCTTTTTGCAGGCTCAGCAACAGGTCCATGATTTGCGCCTGAATCGTTACGTCCAGCGCAGTGGTCGGCTCGTCGGCGATGAGCAGCTTGGGCTCGCCAGCAATCGCCATGGCAATCGCCACGCGCTGGCTCATGCCGCCGGACAACTGGTGCGGGTAAGCATTGAGACGTGCTGCCGCGCCGGGGATTTCAACTTTTTCGAGCAGTTCCAGTGCACGCTGACGCGCGGCCTTGCCGGACATGTTCAAGTGTTGGCGCAGGACTTCTTCGATCTGGAAACCCACGGTATAGCTGGGGTTCAGGGCGGTCATCGGGTCCTGGAACACCATGGCCATGTCTTTGCCAATGATCTTGCGACGCTGGCGGGAGTTGAGTTGCAGCAGCTCCTTGCCGTCGAAGTTCAGGGAGTCGGCAGTGACCACGCCGGGGTGATCGATCAGGCCCATCAGCGCCATCATGGTGACGGATTTACCGGACCCCGATTCGCCAACGATTGCCAGGACTTCGCCTTTTTCGACGCTGATGGACAGGCCGTCCACGACCGGTACAGCCGTAGCGTCGCCAAAGCGGACGTTGAGATTCTTGATTTCTAGTAATGACATGGGAATCTCCTCAGGCGGCATTTTTGAGTTTCGGGTCCAGCGCATCGCGCAGCCCGTCGCCCATCAGGTTGATTGCCAGCACGCTGAGCAAAATGGTCAGGCCGGGCAGACTTACTACCCACCAGGCGCGTTCGATGTAGTCCCGGGCCGAAGCCAGCATGGTGCCCCACTCAGGCGTTGGCGGTTGTACGCCAAGGCCCAGGAAGCCCAGCGCCGCAGCGTCGAGAATCGCCGAGGAGAAACTCAAGGTCGCCTGCACGATCAGCGGTGCCATGCAGTTGGGCAGCACGGTGATGAACATCAGGCGAGGCAGGGTTGCGCCCGCCAGGCGTGCAGCGGTCACGTAGTCGCGGTTCAGCTCGCCCATCACCGCAGCGCGGGTCAGACGAACATAAGAAGGCAGCGACACGATGGCGATAGCGATGACGGTGTTGATCAGGCCAGGGCCGAGTATCGCGACGATGGCCACCGCCAGCAGCAGCGAGGGCAGGGCGAGCATGATGTCCATCAGGCGCATGATCGACGGGCCAAGGATACGCGGGAAGAAACCCGCCAGCAGGCCCATGAAAATGCCCGGGATCAACGACATCACGACCGATGACAAACCGATCAGCAGCGACAGGCGCGAGCCCTGGATCAGACGCGAGAGCAGGTCGCGCCCCAGTTCGTCGGTGCCAAGAATGAACTGCCACTGGCCGCCTTCAAGCCACACCGGCGGGGTGAGCAGGAAGTCGCGGTATTGCTCGCTGGGGTCATGAGGCGCGACCCAAGGCGCGAACAATGCGCAGAACACAATCAGGATCATGAACATCAGGCCGGCAACGGCGCCTTTGTTCTTGGCGAACGCTTGCCAGAATTCTTTGTACGGCGAAGGGTAGAGCAGGCTTTGATCGACTGCTACCGCAGGAGTAGGAATGGTCATGGGAATGATCTCAGCGCTGATGACGAATGCGTGGGTTGGCAAAACCGTAGAGGATGTCCACCACGAAGTTGACCAGGATCACCAGGCAGGCGATCAGCAGGATGCCGTTCTGCACGACCGGGTAATCCCGCGCGCCGATGGCTTCGATCAGCCACTTGCCGATACCCGGCCAGGAGAAGATCGTTTCGGTCAGTACCGCACCTGCCAGCAACGTGCCGACTTGCAGGCCGAACACGGTCAGGACAGGAATCAACGCATTGCGCAGGCCATGCACGAATACCACGCGAGCCGGAGACAGGCCCTTGGCGCGAGCGGTACGCACATAGTCTTCACGCAGCACTTCGAGCATTGAGGAGCGGGTCATCCGGGCGATCACCGCCAGAGGAATCGTGCCCAGCACGATGGCCGGCAGGATCAGGTGGTGCAAAGCGTCGAGGAACGAGCCTTCTTCATCGCTGAGCAGGGTATCGATCAGCATGAAGCCGGTTCTTGGCGGGATGTCATACAGCAGGTCGATACGCCCGGAAACCGGGGTCCAGCCTAAAGTGACCGAGAAGAACATGATCAGGATCAGGCCCCACCAGAAAATCGGCATCGAGTATCCCGCCAGGGAGATACCCATGACCCCATGGTCGAACAAGGACCCTCGCTTCAATGCCGCGATGACCCCGGCCAGTAACCCGAGAATACCTGCAAAGATCAGCGCCGCCAGCGACAGTTCCAGGGTTGCCGGGAACAGTGCGGTGAACTCGGTCCAGACGCTGGTCCGTGTACGCAACGATTCGCCCAGATCGCCTTGGGCGAGCTTGCCGACGTAATCGATGTATTGCGCATAAAGCGGCTTGTTGAGGCCAAGACGTTCCATGGCTTGGGCGTGCATTTCCGGATCGACCCGGCGCTCACCCATCATGACTTCGACCGGGTCACCAGGGATCAGGCGAATCAGGGCGAAGGTCAGCAAGGTGATGCCGAAGAAGGTGGGTATCAACAACCCCACTCGGCGGGCAATAAAACTAAACATCTTCTCGTGTACCTCATCGGCCGGTTAGGCGTATTCCGGCGAGGCTCGGGTTATGAGCCCGCCGGATTATTCTTCTACTTCACCCTGGTAGTGGCGAAGTTGTTATTGGTCAGCGGGCTGATTTGGTAGCCTTCGACGTTCTTGCGCAGTGCGGTAAACAGTTTCGGATACGCCAGGCTTATCCACGGCATGTCCTGGTGAACGATCTGCTGCGCCTGCTCGTAAAGCGCGGCACGCTCGGCCGGATCGGTCTTTTCCCGAGCCTTGGAGATCGCCTCTTCAAAGGCCTTGTTACACCAGCGGGCGTAATTCTCCCCATTGCTGGCCGCAGCGCAACTCAGGTTGGGTGTCAGGAAGTTATCCGGGTCGCCGTTGTCGCCGGCCCAGCCCGCAAACACCATGTCATGTTCGCCACCTTTGGCGCGCTTCAACATCTCGCCCCATTCCAGCACCTTCAGATTCAGCTTGATACCGACTTTGGCCAGGTCCGCCTGCATCATTTGCGCACCCAGGGCCGGGTTCGGGTTGGTCACCGCACCGCCATTGCGCAGGAACAGACTGAATTCGTAGCCTTCCGGTACGCCTGCTTCCTTAAGCAGTGAACGTGCCTTTTCCAGATCATGCGGTGGATTCTGGATATCAGTGGCATAGCCCAACAGTGTAGGCGGGTAAGGGTTTACGCCTTCGGTGGCCTTGCCTTCGCCAAACAGTGCCCGGATATACGCCTTCTTATCAAAGGCCAGGTTGATCGCTTCACGTACCCGCACATCGCTGAGGTATTTATGTGTGGTGTTGATGGCGATGTAACTGGTCATCATGGCTTCCATCTCGTCGATCTTGAGATTGGGGTCAGCCTTGATGCTGGCGATATCGTCCGGTTTTGGATAAAGCGCAATCTGGCATTCGTTCGCCTTGAGCTTTTGCAGGCGGACATTGCTGTCCAGCGTAATGGCGAAAATCAGCGCTTCGCTGGGTACTGCACCCTTCCAGTAATCAGGGTTGGCTTTATAGCGAACTTGAGCATCTTTGGCATAGCGGGTCAGGATGAACGGCCCTGTGCCAATGGGTTTGCTGTTTAGTTCGCCGGTCTTGCCAGCCTTGAGCAACTGATCAGCGTATTCAGCGGAGTAGATCGAGGTGAACGGCATGGCCAGGTCGCGCAGGAAGGGCGACTCGGGGCGAGTGAGGGTGAACCTGACAGTATGTTCGTCAACCTTTTCGATGTTTTTCAGCAGGTCATTGAAGCCCATGCTTTCGAAATACGGGAAGCCCGTCAGGGACTTTTCATGCCATGGATGCTTGGGGTCCAGTTGACGCTGGAAACTCCACAACACATCGTCGGCGTTCATTTCACGTGTCGGCTTGAAGTAGTCCGTGGTCTGGAACTTCACGCCCTTGCGCAGGTGGAACGTGTAGGTCAGGCCGTCTTCGCTGATTTCCCAGCTTTCGGCCAGGTTGGGTTCGGTGTCCGTCGTGCCGGGCTTGAACGCAACCAGTTTGTCGAAAAGGGTTTCTGCCGTGGCATCGGCCGTGACAGCGGTCGTGTACTGAACGATATCAAAGCCTTCGGGGCTGGCTTCGGTGCAGACCACCAAAGGTTTTGCCGAGACGCCGACTGCGACGCTCAACAGTGCCAAAGCAATCGAGTTGCGTAGTGATAACAGTTTCAATAGGAACCCTCCATTAAAGGTGACGCCTGTAAACCGGGCTGGCGCCTGACGCCGCCCGGTCGTGATGCTGTTTACAGGATGTTGAATGGGATCGTGGTCACCAGACGGAATTCATTCAGGCTGCCATCAGCCTGGAACTCGCTGGCGCGGTGCGTGGTGTACGTGGCGCGGATAGCGGTCGCCTTGAGCGGGCCGTCTTGTACCGTATAGGAAGTCCCCACGCCATATTCGTAATGCTTTTCACCGTCCATGTTCTTCACGTCATAGGCGGTGCCCTTGTAATGGGTACCGTCGATGCCCCAGCCGCGGGCCTGGTAGACGTTGAACTTCAGCCCTGGCACGCCGTATTGCGCCATATTCAATACGTAACCGATCTGCAGGGATTTTTCGTTCGGGCCGTTGAAGTCCGAAAGCAGGGAGTTGGCCAGGAAGATGGCGTTGGTTTCGTGGGCGTAGTCGAAGTATTCGTCGCCGTCGACCTCCTGATACGCCAGGGTCAGGCTGTGGGCCTGGTGGGTCGCGGTGAACGAAAGGCTGTAGGTGTCGTTGTCGATGGGGCCCAGTTTGCGCTGACCCGAATCCTTGGTCTTGTAGTAGTTCAGGTTCGTGCTCAGACCCAGCACATCGCTGTCACCCAGTTCATGGGTGAAGGCGAAGTAATACTGATGCCAGAAGTCTTCCACGTTCGAGGCGTAGAGACTGGTGGTCAGGCTCTCGAACGGCTTGTAGTCGACGCCTGCCATGTCGATGCGATCGGCAAAGGCGCTCGTGCTGGCGTATTCGGAGCGAAACTTGGTCAGGCTCTGTTCGGTACGAGGCGAAACGCGGTCGAAACTGCCGGCCTGGAAGGACAGGTTGTTGAATTCGTCGCTCTTGAGAGCGAAGCCATTGAAGCTCGACGGCAAGGCACGGTTGCCGATGTAGGCGATGACGGGGGTGTTCACCGATTGACGCCCACCGGTCAGGGTGGTGTTGGAGACCCGGGCGGTAATGTTCGCCAGGCCCATCTTGCTCCACTGACCCACGGCTTCGCCGTCGTTTTCGGTCAATGTACGGTTGGAGCCGCCGGCCATGTCCTTGCGGTCGCGGTCCAGGGCGATGGCGTTGTACATCGCCAGCTCGGTACTAAAGCCCACCGTGCCTTGAGTGAAGCCGGAACTGTAGTTAACGATGGTGCCCTGGACCCAGTTGATCCGCCGCGAGGTTGGCGTCGGCGTATCACCACCTTTGCGATAGGAAAAGCTCGTATCGCGGCGTGCCAGTTCGTTGGCGTACCAGTTACGTGTGGTGCCGGTCAGGTGTTGGTCTTCGAAAAAGCCGTTAGCTTCCCCCTGTGCGCTTTTCGAGCTGAGCTCGGTGGGCACGAATGCCTGACTGGTTGGCTCTGCCTGGACCATCGCGCTCAATGTGGCGAGGGACAAGGCGACTGCAGCACTGTTGACTTTTTTCACGGTGACGCTCCCTTTACTGCTCTTATTAACGCCAGTTTTTATGGTCTGGCTTGATGGCGCAGGGCTTGTGGCCCGGCTTTTTTTATCGAAAACATGAATCGCTGAAACAGCGGAGCGCGCCGCCTGCGGTAAAGGCAGCGAGCTCCAGATGGATCGAAAGGTTATTCGGCGATGCTGACGCCGGAGAAGTTGTTGCGCCCGAACGGACTGACGCGAAACCCCTGAACGTCAGCGCGAAGTGGCTGATTGACCGTGGAGTGGGCAATCGGCGTGATTGGCACTTGCTGTTTGAGGTATTGCTGCGCCTGTTTGTAGAGTTCGGTGCGCTGGGCTTTGTCCGATGTGGCAACAGCAGCCTTGACCAGTGCGTCGTATTTCTCGTCGCACCACATCGAGTAGTTGTTGCCGCCAATCGATGCGCAGCTGTACAGCGTGCCAAGCCAGTTGTCCGGATCCCCGTTGTCCCCCGTCCAGCCGATCAGCGAAATGTCGTGCTCGCCATTCTTGGAACGCTTGAGGTATTCGCCCCATTCGTAGCTGACAATCTTGACCTTGATGCCAACCTTGGCCCAATCGGCCTGGAGCATTTCTGCCATCAGCTTCGCGTTGGGGTTATACGGGCGCTGTACCGGCATGGCCCACAAGGTCAGCTCAGTGCCTTCCTTGACGCCCGCCGCACGCAGCAGTTCTTTGGCTTTTTCCGGGTTGTACGCCGCGTCCTTGATGGTGTCGTCGTAAGACCATTGAGTCGGCGGCATGGCATTGACGGCCAGTTGGCCCGCGCCTTGGTAAACGGCGTTGATAATGGCTTGTTTGTTTACCGCCATATCGAGTGCCTGGCGCACTTGCAGGTTACCCAATGGCTGGTGGCGGACGTTGTAGGAGATATAACCGAGGTTGAAACCGGCTTGTTCCATGACGTTGAGTTGCTTGTCTTCCTTGAGGGCCTGAACGTCAGCCGGACGCGGGTTGAGCGTGACCTGGCATTCATTCTTCTTGAGTTTTTGCAGGCGCACCGAAGCGTCGGTATTGATGGCGAAGATCAATTGATCGATCTTGACGCGGCTCGGTTCCCAGAACTCTTTGTTGCCTTTGTAGCGGATCTGCGAGTCCTTCTGATAACGCTGGAACACGAACGGGCCAGTGCCGATGGGTTGCTGGTTGATATCTCGCATGTTGCCTGTAGCGAGCAACTGACCGGCGTACTCGGCAGACAGAATCGACGCGAAGTTCATGGCGATGTTCTGGACGAACGCGGCATCGACCTTGTTCAGGGTGAAGACCACCGTGAGGGGATCGGTTTTCTCGACAGACTTGATGTTCGTGTTCAAACCCATGCTGTTGAAGTACGGAAATTCGGTCGGGTAAGCAACGCGAAACGGGTGATCCGGCTTGAGCATGCGATTGAAGGTGAACAGTACGTCGTCCGCGTTGAAATCACGGCTGGGCTTGAAAGCGGCATTGCTGTGGAATTTCACCCCTTCACGCAGGTGAAAGGTGTAAGTCAGGCCGTCATGCGAGACGTCCCATCGCGTTGCCAGGGCCGGAACCACGCCGGTGCCGCCCTGTTCGAATTCGGTGAGACGGTTATAGATCGGTTCGGCCGCGTCGTTGTCTGTGCCCGACGTGTATTGGGCAATGTCAAAACCGGCGGGGCTGCCTTCGGAGCAGAACACCAGGCTGCTGGCGGCCTGGGCCAAGGGGGCAGCGGCCAGGCCAAAGCCGAGCAATGAAGCCATGACGAGTTTGTTATTCATGATGCTCCTTATCCTTCACAGGTGATCAACGAATGCGGACACGCAAAACGGTCCACCGTTAATCGCTGGCAAAAGAAAACCTTCAATCGGAATTCTTCCAGATTGTTTTTATTGGAATGACGGTTATTACCGTCGGCGTCGAAGGTATGTCCGTCGGCCAATACAGTAAATGGAAAATATGGAGACGCAGTTCGTAGGAAGAAGTCTTATATGAAGTAGGAAATTTCCATTAATGGCCAGCAATCCATTATTCAATAACTGGCCATAACAGAATAACGAAGGTAATTGCGCCACAGTAGTGGCGCAATTACATCATCATTATTTGCCGCTAACGCTCACGCCGTAAAAGGAGTTCAAGCCAAACGGGCTGATCTTGAAGTCCTGAACGGAGGTGCGCATTGGCTGGTAAACCGTCGAGTGCGCGATAGGCGTCATCGGTACGGCTTCCTTGAGGAGGTGCTGCGCCTGTTTGTACAGTTCGGTGCGCTTGGCCTGGTCCGGTGTTTCCTTGGCCTGATGGATCAAGGTATCGAACGGCTTGTCACACCATTTGGCAAAGTTGTTGCCATTGACGGCGTCACAGCCAAACAGAGTGCCGAGCCAGTTGTCCGGGTCACCGTTGTCGCCGCTCCAGCCAATCAGCATTGCGCCGTTTTCGCCGGCTTTGGCGCGCTTGATGTACTCGCCCCATTCATAGCTGACGATCTTGGCGTTGATGCCGATCTTCTTCCAGTCCGACTGAAGCATTTCAGCCATCAACTTGGCGTTCGGGTTGTAAGGACGCTGAACCGGCATCGCCCACAGGGTGATTTCGGTGCCTTCCTTGACGCCCGCCTGCTTGAGCAGAGCCTTGGCCTTTTCTACGTCGTATGGAGCATCCTTGATGGTGGTGTCATAGGACCACTGCGTCGGCGGCATGGCGTTGACGGCCAACTGGCCGGCGCCCTGATACACCGCATCGATGATGCCCTGCTTGTTCACGGCCATGTCCAGCGCCTGGCGTACTTCTTTGATCGCCAGTGGGTTGGGCTTATCCTCGCCCTTGATCTTGTCCATGGTGTTGTAGGCGATGTAACCCAGGTTGAAGCCTGCCTGATCCGGCATCTTCAATTCTTTGTCAGCCTTGAGGGGCGCAAGGTCTGCTGGACGTGGATAAGCGGTGATCTGGCATTCGCCTTTTTTCAGCTTCTGCGCACGCACCGACGCATCGGTGGTGATAGCGAAG
Organism: Pseudomonas sp.; assembly: GCA_036387095.1. GTDB lineage: Bacteria > Pseudomonadota > Gammaproteobacteria > Pseudomonadales > Pseudomonadaceae > Aquipseudomonas. Next base: position 46,951 of record DASVUK010000021.1, on the reverse strand, counting down.
ATCAGGTTGTCGATCTTCACGTCTTCAGGCTTCCAATAATCCTTGTTGCCGGTGTAACGGATATTGGAGTCTTTCTGGTAGCTCTTGAATACGAACGGACCCGTGCCGACCGGCTTCTGGTTAATGTCCGCAGCCTTGCCTTCCTTGAGCAGCTTATCGGCGTATTCAGCGGACTGAATGGACGCAAAGCTCATGGCCATGTTCTGGATGAAAGCGGCATCAACGGTCTTGAGAACAAACTTGACCGTGTGATCGTCGACTTTTTCGATCTTGGCAATGTTGGTGTCCATCGCCATGTCGGTGAAGTACGGGAATTCAGTCGGGTACGCTTTGCGGAACGGCATATCCTTGTCGATCATGCGATTGAACGTGAACAGCACGTCATCGGCATTGAACTCGCGGGTAGGCTTGAAGTACGGCGTAGTGTGGAACTTGACGCCTTCACGCAGATGGAAAGTGTAGGTCAGCACGTCGGGAGATATGTCCCAACTGGTCGCCAGACCTGGCACAACTGCGGTGCCGCCACGTTCGAACTGGCTCAAACGATTGAAAATGGTTTCCGCCGCTGCGTCGAAATCGGTACCGGTGGTGTACTGGCCTGGATCGAAACCGGCCGGGCTGCCTTCAGAGCAGAACACCAGGTTCGATGCTGCCAGGGCGCTAGGAGCAGCTGCAAGCAGACCTGCGCTGAGTAGAAACGGAATGACCGCTTGTTTGAGCATGGTGGCCTCAGTTGTTGTCATTTTTAAGAGAGGGAATGACCTTGTGAGTCAGACCTTGCGGATAGTTATGCAGGGGCCATACCCAAAGCAAGATCCTGACGTCAAAGAAGACACAATGTGTGGCACGAGCGTACACGAATGTCGCAAAAGTATAATTTTTGGCGCATTTGATCGTTTGCGCGTCGCATTGAGGAAAGATTTGCGCACCAACAGCGCGCAACCGAACGTGGCGAATGCACCCGGTTAGCGCGCTGGTGTTACCAATTTATCGATTGGTACGGCTTATTGGCTCAGGCTGACCCCATAAAAAGGGGTCAGGCCGAAGGGGCTCAATTTGAAGTCCTGAACTTCCTTGCGCATCGGTTGAAAAACCTTGGAATTGGCAATCGGCGTGATGGGAACCTGAGCCTTCAGAATGTGCTGGGCCTGCTGGTAAAGCTTGATTCGCTCGTTGCGATCGGTGGTCAGTTTGGCTTGCTGCACAAGTTTGTCGTAGGCGGGGTCGCACCACTTGGCGTAATTGCTGCCCTTGACTGCCGCGCAGCTGTACAGCACGCCCAGCCAGTTGTCCGGATCGCCATTGTCGCCGGTCCAGCCGTAGATCATCACATCGTGTTCGCCCGCCTTGGCGCGCTTGATGTACTCGCCCCATTCGTAGCTGACGATGTTGGCCTTGATGCCGATCTTCGACCAGTCGGCCTGAATCATCTGGGCCGACATGCGCGCATTGGGGTTCGACGCGCGCTGGACGGTCATGGCCCACAGGTTGATCTGGGTGCCGGGGGCAACGCCGGCTTCCTTGAGCAGCTGTTTGGCTTTGGTTGGGTCGTATGGCGCATCCTTCACCGTCGGATCGTAGCTCCACTGGCCCGGCGGAATGGCGTTCTCGGCCAACTGGCCAGCGCTCTGGTAAACCGCCTTGATGATCGCCGGCTTGTCGATGGCCATATCCAGCGCCTGACGCACCTTGAGCTGATCCAGTGGTGCGTGGGTCACGTTGTAGGCCAGAAAGCCCAGGTTGAAACCGGGCTGACTCAATACCTTGAGGTTCGGGTCTTTCTGCATTAGCTCGATGTCTTGCGGACGCGGATAACCGCTGACCTGACATTCCCCGGCTTTGAGCTTTTGCAGGCGAACGGCAGCATCGCTGTTGATCGAGAAAATCAGGTGATCGAGTTTGACGTCCTCGGGTTTCCAGTACGCCGTATTGGCGTCGTAACGAATCTGCGAATCTTTCTGGTAGCGCTTGAACACGAACGGCCCGGTGCCGATGGGCTTCTGATTGATGTCCTCGGCCTTGCCTTGTTTGAGCAACTGGTCGGCGTACTCGGCCGACTGAATCGACGCAAAGCTCATGGCCAGGTTCTGCACGAACGCAGCATCAATGTTGTTCAGGTTGAACTTGACCGTCTGATCGTCGATTTTTTCGACATTCTTGATGGTTTTGTTCATGTCCATGTCGGTGAAATAAGGCGACTCGGACGGGTAGGCCTTGCGAAAGGGATGATTGGCATCCAGCAGGCGGTTGAAGGTGAACAGCACGTCATCGGCATTGAAATCCCGGCTCGGCTTGAAGTAATCCGTGGTGTGAAACTTCACGCCGGGGCGCAGGTGAAAAATGTAAGCCAGGCCGTCGCCGGACACATCCCAGCGGGTCGCCAGGCCGGGTTCAACCTCGGTGCCGCCGCGTTTGAACTGGGTCAGGCGGTTGAATACCGTTTCGGCCGACGCGTCGAAATCCGTGCCACTGGTGTATTGGCTGGGGTCGAACCCTGCCGGGCTGGCCTCCGAGCAATACACCAGCGTGCTGGCGGCCTGGGCAAATGGTGCGCAGGCCAACAGCGCGGTAGTGAGCAACAGCGGCTTGAATAACGTTGGTGTCATGGATCCCTCGCGAAGTGCGGCAGTCGCCGTGCCTGAATGTTGATAGACATCGGATAGTGCCGCACGGACCGGGTTCCCACAAACATCTTGTGTGGTGCTGTTTTCCGGAGTTTTTATTTGCCGGTGATCAGATCCCACGCATCCTTGATCGAGTCGATTTCGAAGAATTTTTTCAGAAAAGTGCTGCTTTCGTTCTGGAATCTGTCGAGCGCCTTGTTGGCGCTGTTCTGTAGCTCGTTATGGACGTTATCCAGTTCACTTTTGCTGGCTGCGCGCTTCAGCGCTCCGGCGTTGTTTTGCGCCCATTCGCGCACTAAATCGTCCTGCCAGTGGGTGTCCATGGGATGAACGAAGTAACTGACTGCGACCTGTGCCGGATCTTGCGCACCCAATTTTGCATGCCATTGTCCGAGCATGGCCTGCCCCACGTGAAGCACCGCTTTCTCGGCCAGATGCGCCGCCAACAGGTGCAGCGGGTGTTCGGCATGGTCTTTGGCGAGTTGGGAGTGGGAGGGGTCCGTCGAACCATTGGTGTTGGGATCTTCGCCCAGGGCCGTTTGTGCGTCGTCAACGCTGTTGCCGAACAGCGTGCTCAGGCCTTGCATGGCAGTGCCGATGGCGTTGCCAACGATCCTGCCGGGTGCCCCGATGACATGGAATATTTCTTCGACTTTACTGGCAAACGACAGATCGGCCCATTTATCACGAGCGCTCAAAAATGATTCATGGGCGTCATTCCATTTCGGGTTCGGATGTTCGCCAAGCAAGATCTGGAGGATCTCATCGCGGCGATACCGCTCTCCGGAACGGGTGGGCTCGAACGGCTTGTCGTCCGTGGAAAACAGGATCTTGCCCAGCGGGGCCGCGAGACTGGCGATGATGTCGCTGCCACCGAACGTGCCGGTCACGAGAGGCAGGCCATGCTTGCAGTCAGCTCTGGAGGTCCAGGGCAATACGTCCGAATAACCCAGCTTTATCAGGCTCAGCTCCACGAAATTCGAGTGTGCGAAAAAATCTTCCAGCACATGCAGGGCGCAACCAAAGGCTCTCAGGCCATCGGCGGATTCGCGTCCTTGCTGTTTAGCGAAGTCAATTTCGGCGGTCATGTAGTCCACGGAGCGCTGAATGTACTTTTTCATCGAGGTTTCACGGTCGACTTGCAGAGCATCATCGTCGGGCGCAACCCAATCCTCGAAGTCCACATCGATAGCTTTGGGGTCGCTGCGTTTGCTGCTGGCCGGCTTTGGATTGTCGATGTGTTCGCCAGCTCGGTACACACCGAGCTTCTCTGGCGTAACGGTGAATTGCTCGCGGTCAATGCGCATCAGGTCGGTGAATTCCCGGACCGCCAGCACGTCGACGATGTTGGTCAAGGCCTCCCGGGACAGGGCGTCGGGGAAGTTTTTCGGCGTGTCGACCGCCCGCACGATTTTCGGGTCCAGTAGTTGGGAGTAATCCCGCAGCCAGTTGCCGTAATAAATGGCGCGGATTTGAAAATAGTCGAAACCGGCTTTTTCAAGGATGGCTTCGATGGAGCCGTGGGTGGCTTTGGTTTCGGAGCCAGAGCCGGAGCCTGCTTCGAAGCGGGCCGCTACCGGAAGGGGTTCGAATTGCTGATTTTCGCGAGGGTGTTCAGCACTGTCTTTTGAAGGATTCATCCGTGATTCCATTAGGTGAGGCGCTACCGTGCAGCCGTCGGCTGCAAGCGATGTGCGCGTTTAGAAAAAATTGCTGTTGCGGGATGTAAGTTAGCGGGAAGCCGAAATTGGCTGAATCAGGCAGGTCGGTAAGGCTTGTAGGGCGAAGAGGCGCAGCGGTTGCGAGGTGTCGGCGGGAGCAGCGGGAAACGGGCGGCAACTGAAGTTGCCGCCCGATCAATCAAGGAATGGCGACTTCGATCACGCCGTCAGCGGTGACGGTAACCTGACTGGTGCCGGCTTCTATGTCCGGAGTGGGTGCGGCGTCAGAACGCTCGGCCTTCATCATCATTGCCGGGGCGCGCATGAACGGTTGCGGGTAGCCCGATGTGTTGAAGTTCACATTGACCACTTTGTAGCCGGTGCCGCCCAGTGCTTCTGTCAGCAGTTGTGCTCGCGCCCGGAACGCCGTCACGGCATCTTTTAGCAGAGCGTCTTCGCTGGTTTTGCGGGTCGGCTTGGCGATGGAGAAATCCATGCTGCCCATTTTCATGTCACCGAGCATTTCGCCGGTCAGCTTTGACAGCGCTGCAAAATCGGCGCTTTCCAGACGTAGCTCGGCGCGCTCACGCCAGCCGGTAATTTTCTGGCCTTTGTCGTCGTAGATCGGATAGCTGCTGCGGTTGCCTTGGCGGATGGTGACGCCGCTCACCTGTCGCGCCTGAGCCAGGGCCTTGTTCAGCGTTTCGGTAACCTCGGCAGCAAGCTTGGCCGGATCGGTATTTTGCGCCTCGCTGTAGAGTGTGACGTTCATCAGGTCCCGGGCGACTTCCCGATCAACCTCGGCGCGCACTGAAATCTGATTGTAATGAAGGTCTTCAGCCATGGCTGAAACGCTGGACAGCGCCGCGACGCCAAGGGCGAGGAGGGCGGCGGTAGGACGAAGGCTGAACATGAAAACTTCCTTTTATGGAGGGTGATCGAACTGGAGCGCAAAGCTATCAGACTGTGAAACCACAGGGCAGGTTCCGATCCGCGAGCAGGGCCAAACATAAACCTCATTGTGTAGGAGCCAACGTGTTGGCGAGGCATTCACCCGGCGTGCACTGCAATATCGTCTCGCGAACAAGTTCGCTCCTACACGGAAGCTTCATGAAAGATGTCTCACTTTTCGCAGTTTTCACCTGCGGCTGGTTATACTCGCTGCGATTCGCCTGGAGCACTCATCAGGAGAGCTCATGCTCGCCCCCGTACAATTGCTGTCCGCTACTCGCCAAAACCTTTGGCGTCTGACTTTCATCCGCATGCTGGTTCTGGCCGCGCAGGCGGGGTCGGTCGGGATTGCCTACCTGTTTCACTTGTTGCCGCTGCCCTGGATGCAACTGGCGATCACCCTCGGTTTTTCCATGGTCTGGTGTGCCCTGACCGCCATTCGCCTGCGCACATCGCTGCCGGTGACGGAGCTGGAGTACGCCGTACAACTGGCTTGCGACCTGTTGATCCACAGCGCATTGCTGTATTTCTCCGGTGGCTCGACCAACCCCTTCGTTTCTTATTATCTGGTGCCGCTGACCATCGCTGCCGTCACGCTGCCCTGGCGTTTTTCGCTGATTCTTTCAGGCATCGCGTTGGCGTTGTATACCTTGTTGCTGGTGCAGTTCTACCCGCTGGACACCTTACCCATCTCGCGGGAAAACCTGCAGATCTACGGCATGTGGCTGAGTTTCGCCCTGGCAGCGGCGGTGATCACGTTTTTCGCGGCGAAGATGGCCGAAGAACTCAGGCGCCAGGAGCAACTGCGCGCCGAGCGACGTGAGGAAGGGTTGCGCGACCAACAATTGCTCGCCGTGGCCACTCAGGCCGCAGGCGCGGCCCATGAGCTGGGCACGCCGCTGTCGACCATGAGTGTATTGCTCAAGGAGATGCGCCAGGATCACCACGATCCGGCATTGCAGGACGACCTTGCCGTGCTGCAGGAGCAGGTCAAGCAATGCAAGCTGACCTTGCAGCAACTGGTCCGTGCCTCCGAGGCCAATCGGCGTCTGGCGGTTGAAAAACAGCCGGTAACGCACTGGCTCGATGAAGCGCTCAACCGCTGGCACCTGATGCGTCCAGAAGCCAGTTATCGTTTTGTGTTGCTGGGCACCGATACTGCGCCCATGCTTGCGCCGCCTCCGGACTTGACCCAGGCGTTGCTCAACCTGTTGAACAATGCCGCCGATGCCTGCCCGGAAGGGTTGGAAGTCAGCCTGGGCTGGGACACCGAAGAAATCTGCATCAGCATTCGTGACCACGGCGCCGGGGTGCCGCTGGCCATTGCCGAACAAATCGGCAAACCTTTCTTTACCACCAAAGGCAAAGGCTTCGGCCTGGGCCTTTTCCTGAGCAAGGCCAGCGTGACCCGCGCCGGCGGCTCGGTAAAACTCTACAGTCATGAAGAAGGCGGTACGCTCACTGAGCTGCGTCTGCCCCGTGATGCCCGAGGAGACATAGATGACTGACGAAATCCTGGTTGAAGGCGAAGAACTGCCCCACCTGTTGCTGGTTGACGACGACGCTACCTTTACTCGCGTGATGGCGCGAGCCATGAGCCGTCGCGGCTTCCGTGTCAGCACGGCGGGTTCAGCGGAAGAAGGCCTGGCCCTGGCTCAGGCGGATATTCCCGAGTTTGCGGCGCTGGACTTGAAGATGGATGGCGATTCCGGCCTGGTATTGCTGCCCAAGCTGCTGGAGCTGGACCCGGACATGCGCGTGGTGATCCTCACCGGCTATTCGAGCATTGCCACTGCTGTGGAAGCGATCAAGCGCGGCGCGTGCAATTACCTGTGCAAACCAGCCGACGCCGATGATGTATTGGCCTCGCTGCTTTCCCAGCATTCGGACCTGGATACGCTGGTGCCGGAAAACCCGATGTCAGTGGACCGCTTGCAATGGGAGCATATTCAGCGGGTCCTGACCGAGCACGAAGGCAATATCTCGGCCACCGCCCGTGCTCTGGGCATGCATCGCCGCACCTTGCAGCGCAAATTGCAGAAGCGCCCGGTTCGTCGCTGACTCCGGCGCAATACCTGTTCAAGGATGATCGTGTCGAGCGTTCAGGCTAAGCCTGGACGCTAAATTTCAATCGACGCCGAGAATCACCCATGACTAGCACTGCCGAATATTCAACGGTCAATGACGCTGTTGAAGGCGCTTTTTTCTCGCGAGTATGGAAGCTCACGACCCCTTATTGGCGCAGCGAAGAAAAGGGTCTGGCCTGGATTCTGTTGATTGCCGTGATCGCCCTTTCCCTGTTCAGCGTCGCCATTTCCGTGGTGATCAACAGCTGGTATCGCGACTTTTATAACGCGCTGGAAAAGAAGGATCTGGACGCTTTCACTCACCAGATTCTGTACTTCTGCGGCATTGCTGCGGTGGGCATTCTGAGCGCGGTGTATCGGCTCTACCTCACGCAAATGCTGACCATCCGCTGGCGTCGCTGGTTGACCGAACAGCATTTCGCCAAATGGCTGAGCCACAAGAATTACTACCAACTGGAGCAGGGCGGTTATACCGACAACCCTGACCAGCGCCTGTCCCAGGATCTGGATCAGTTCACCACCAGTACCTTGTCGCTGGGCTTGGGGCTGCTGCGTACAGTGGTCAGTCTGGTTTCGTTCTCCATCATCCTCTGGGGCGTTTCCGGCAGCATCGAGCTAATGGGCATTACCATTCCCGGCTATATGTTCTGGGCGGCCCTGGTTTACGCGGTGCTGGGCAGCTGGCTGACGCACTTGATCGGCCGACGTCTGATCCTGCTCAGCAATCAACAGGAACGCTACGAAGCCGACCTGCGTTTCGCCTTGGTTCGGGTGCGGGAAAATGCCGAAAGCATTGCGTTGTCCAACGGCGAGCCCAACGAAAACGAGCGGCTGAGTTCTCGGTTCGGCATGGTCTGGGGCAACTTCTGGACGATCATGAAAGTGCAGAAACGCCTGACATTCTTCACCGCCGGCTATTCGCAGATCGCCATCATCTTCGCCTTCGTCGTCGCCGCGCCGCGTTACTTTGCGGGCAAGATCGAATTGGGCGGGCTGATGCAGATCAACTCGGCATTTGGCAACGTGCAGGAGAATTTCAGTTGGTTCATCGACGCCTACACCACGCTGGCCTCATGGCGTGCCACCTGTGACCGTTTGCTGAGTTTTCGACAGGCTATGGCCGGCAACGAACAGCGCGAACCGGCTTTCGACATCCGTCGGGACGGCGATGCCTTGAGCCTCAAAGGGTTGGGCTTGCAGTTGGGTGCAGGCCGGCAATTGCTGACCAACGCCAATTTGAGTATCGGGTCGGGTGAGCGGGTCATGCTCAGCGGTCGTTCCGGGAGCGGTAAAAGTACCTTGCTCAGAGCGTTGGGTGGCTTGTGGAATGATGGCCACGGAGAGTTGGTCGTTCCGGCCGAGCGTTATCTGTTTTTGCCGCAGAAGCCTTATCTGCCCATTGGCAGCCTGCGCGATGCATTAAGTTATCCACAGGCCAGCGATATTTACCCCGCTGAACGTTTTGCCGAGATTCTGCAAACCTGCCGCTTGAGCCATTTGATTGCGCGTCTGGATGAAAGCAATCACTGGCAGCGCATGTTGTCACCCGGTGAGCAGCAGCGCGTGGCATTTGCCAGGGCGTTGCTGTTCGCGCCGCGCTGGTTGTATCTGGATGAGGCGACTTCGGCCATGGACGAAGAAGACGAAGCAGCGCTGTATCAGGCGCTCATCGATGAACTGCCAGGCGTGACCTTGCTGAGCATTGGTCATCGCAGCAGCCTCAAGCGTTTTCACAGTCGCCACTTGCGTATCGAGGCTGGGCAACTGCTTGAACAGCCGCATCCTGAAGCGGTTGTATAGGTGTTTGCAGGCAGAGTCGTTTTTACGCATGTGATCGTACAACTCTGTGAGCTATCATTGTTCACTTAACTGCCCTGAGATTGATGTTGGATATGGAAAATCAAAGCGCTCCGCCTCGCGCCCGTCGAAAGCACCGCAGCCTGGCGCAAGAGCTGGTTACTGAATTGTCTGAGCGAATTCGCAGCGGACAGCTCAAGCGTGGGGACAAATTGCCAACCGAATCGGCCATCATGGAAGAGCAGGGCGTCAGCCGCACCGTGGTGCGCGAAGCGATTTCGCGCCTGCAGGCCTCGGGGCTGGTGGAAACCCGGCACGGTATCGGCACTTTCGTGCTCGACACGCCAAGCCCGAGTGGTTTCCGGATTGATCCGGCCACCATTGTGACCTTGCGTGATGTGCTGGCGATTCTTGAATTGCGTATCAGCCTGGAAGTGGAATCTGCCGGTCTGGCTGCACAACGTCGTTCCGACGAACAGTTGCTGGGCATGCGCAAGGCACTCGACGCCTTAAACGAAAGCGCGGCCCATGCCAGTGATGCCGTGGCGTCGGATTTCCAGTTCCATCTGCAAATAGCGCTGTCCACCGGCAACCGTTATTTCACGGACATCATGACGCACCTGGGCACCAGCATCATTCCGCGTACCCGTTTGAATTCGGCGCGGTTGGCCCATGATGATCATCAGCACTATATGAATCGTCTGAGCCGCGAACACGAGGAAATTTACGACGCCATTGCCCGACAGGACTCCGACGCCGCTCGTGCTGCCATGCGTCTGCACCTGACCAACAGCCGCGAACGTCTGCGTCATGCCCATGAAGAGGCTGAGTCGCAGCGGGCTTGATCAGCCAAAACCTTGTGGGAGCAAGCTTGCTTGCGAGGACGATGTCTCTGACGTCGGGCGCAGTGTTGACTGTGCTGATGCCATCGCAAGCAAGCTCGTTCCCACGGTTATCTGCCTTGTTGCGGTAGACGTCATACGACTTTCGTTCTACATCCCCTCTCGCCAAGCCCCATTCCTGCGGGCTTTGTCCCTGCTGTTGCTACCACCCAGGCAAATATCTCCAAATCCCTGTTGAGGGATCTTATTTTCAGTTGTACGATGACTTACGACATCAGCGCAGGACTGATGATCCATTCACTTTTTTTGCTTCCCAGGGTGTTCGAATAATGAATCCACAAGAACTGAAGTCCATCCTTTCCCACGGTCTGCTGTCCTTCCCGGTTACCGATTTCAATGCTCAGGGCGACTTCCATCGCGCTGGCTACATCAAACGCCTTGAGTGGCTGGCCCCTTACGGCGCCAGCGCTCTGTTCGCTGCCGGCGGCACAGGTGAATTCTTCTCCCTGGCCGCCAGCGAATATTCCGAAGTCATCAAGACTGCGGTTGATACCTGCGCCAACAGCGTGCCGATTCTTGCCGGTGTCGGCGGTGCTACTCGCCAGGCCATCGAATACGCGCAAGAAGCCGAGCGTCTGGGTGCCAAAGGCCTGCTGCTGCTGCCGCACTACCTGACCGAAGCTAGCCAGGAAGGGGTTGCCGCCCACGTTGAGGCAGTGTGCAAGTCGGTCAAGATCGGCGTCATCGTTTACAACCGTAACGTTTGCCGCCTGACCGCTCCGCTGCTGGAACAACTGGCCGAGCGTTGCCCGAACCTGATCGGCTACAAAGACGGTCTGGGCGATATCGAACTGATGGTTTCGATTCGCCGTCGTTTGGGTGATCGCTTCTCGTACCTGGGCGGTTTGCCGACCGCTGAAGTCTACGCTGCTGCCTACAAAGCGCTGGGCGTGCCGGTTTACTCCTCTGCGGTATTCAACTTCGTACCGAAGCTGGCGATGGATTTCTACCACGCCATTGCCAAGGACGATCACGTCGCCGTCGGCAAAATGATCGACGATTTCTTCCTCCCATACCTGGATATCCGTAACCGCAAATCCGGTTATGCCGTGAGCATTGTCAAGGCAGGCGCCAAAATCGCCGGCTATGACGCAGGTCCGGTGCGGACCCCGCTGACCGACCTGACGGGCGAAGAGTACGAAATGCTCGCAGCCTTGATGGACAAGCAGGGTAAGCAGTAACAGAACCACAGGTATTGAACCGCTGAGTCATCAGCGGTTTTTTGCCATTGGTTGTTTGCCAGCAGCATGGATCGTAAGGACGCGTTTGTACTGTGGGTAGGAAGATTCGCCGATGAGCGCAATCTCCTAAGGGGCCGGCAGGCGTAGCAACACAAAAAAAGCTTCACCCGCGCGTAAAAAAAATAATTAGTGGGAGTTCACACACATGCAAAAGTCCAAGCCGACTCACGTCCGCTATTTGATCCTGCTCATGCTGTTCCTGGTGACCACGATCAACTATGCCGACCGGGCCACCATCGCTATCGCCGGTTCCAGCCTGCAAAAAAGCCTCGGAATCGACGCCGTTACCCTCGGTTATATCTTCTCTGCGTTTGGCTGGGCCTATGTGGCCGGTCAGATCCCTGGCGGCTGGCTGCTCGACCGTTTCGGTTCAAAGAAAGTCTATGCCCTGAGCATTTTCACCTGGTCGCTGTTCACCGTGCTGCAAGGCTATGTCGGTGAATTCGGCGTCTCGACCGCCATTGTCTTACTGTTCATGCTGCGTTTCATGGTGGGTCTGGCCGAAGCGCCATCCTTCCCTGGTAACGCTCGCATCGTGGCGGCCTGGTTCCCGACGGCTGAACGCGGCACGGCCTCGGCCATTTTCAACTCTGCGCAATACTTCGCCACGGTGCTGTTTGCGCCGCTGATGGGCTGGATCGTCTACACCTACGGCTGGCAGCATGTGTTCATCGTGATGGGGTCGGTGGGTATCGCGTTCTCGCTGATCTGGCTGAAAGTTATCCACAGCCCGCGTAATCACCCGAGTATCAACAAGGAAGAATTCGATCACATCGCCAATAACGGCGGCATGGTCGATATGGATCAGGACAAGGGCAAAGGCAGCAGCTCGGGTCCGAAATGGGACTACATCCGTCAGTTGCTGACCAACCGCATGATGCTCGGCATCTACCTGAGCCAGTACTGCATCAACGGCATTACCTACTTCTTCCTGACCTGGTTCCCGGTGTATCTGGTCCAGGAACGCGGCATGACCATCCTCAAGGCCGGCATCATCGCGTCCTTGCCGGCCATCTGCGGCTTTATCGGCGGCGTGTTGGGCGGGATCATTTCCGACTACCTGCTGCGCAAAGGCCACTCGCTGACCTTCGCCCGTAAAGCGCCGATCATTGGTGGCTTGCTGTTATCGACCACCATCGTTGCATGCAACTATGTGGACATCGAATGGATGGTCGTGGGCTTCATGGCCCTGGCTTTCTTCGGCAAAGGCGTAGGCGCATTGGGTTGGGCTGTCATGTCCGATGCCTCGCCGAAGCAGATCGCCGGTCTGAGCGGTGGCCTGTTCAACATGTTCGGCAACATCGCTTCGATCACCACGCCGATCGTGATCGGCTACATCATCAGCTCCACCGGCTCGTTCAAATGGGCCCTGGTGTTCGTGGGTGCCAACGCTGTCGTGGCGGTGTTCAGCTACATCTTCATCGTGGGCGAAATCAAACGCGTTGAATTGAGAGAGCCTCCAACCAAGGGGCCACTGATTGGCGAAAACGCCAGCGACCTTTCTCAAGCTAAATCCTGAGGAAACCGTGATGAACCTGATTCAACATGCCGATTCGCCACGTTACATCCGGCTGCATGAGCGGGATAACGTGGTTGTGGTGGTCAACGACCAGGGGGTGCCGGCCGGCACCGAGTTCGATAATGGCCTGGTGACCATCGACAACGTTCCGCAGAGCCACAAGGTCAATACCGTCGATATCGCCGAAGGCGAGCCGATCATCCGTTACGGGCATACCATTGGTTATGCCTTGCGGCCGATTCCAAGGGGCAGTTGGGTCAGGGAAGATCAACTGCGCATGCCCGCCGCGCCTGCACTGGACAGTCTGCCGATGTCCGATGCCGTACCGGAAAGAGGCGCGCCGCTGGAAGGTTTCACCTTCGAGGGTTATCGCAACGCTGACGGGACCGTGGGTACGCGCAACATCCTGGGCATCACCACCACCGTACAGTGTGTGACTGGCGTGTTGGATCATGCGGTCAAGCGCATCCGTGATGAATTGCTGCCCAAGTATCCGAACGTTGATGACGTGGTGGCACTGACCCACAGCTATGGCTGCGGTGTCGCCATCACCGCCACCGATGCCTACATCCCGATTCGGACCGTGCGCAATCTGGCACGTAACCCGAATCTGGGTGGCGAAGCTCTGGTCATCAGCCTGGGCTGCGAGAAATTGCAGGCCGGGCAGGTGATGCATGAGGGGGACAGCTCCGTGGATCTGAGTGATCCGTGGCTGTACCGTCTTCAGGATTCCAGCCACGGTTTCAACGAAATGATCGAGCAGATCATGGAACTGGCTGAAGTTCGCTTGAAGAAGCTCGATCTGCGCCGCCGCGAAACCGTGCCGGCTTCGGAGCTGATCCTGGGCATGCAGTGCGGCGGCAGCGATGCGTTTTCCGGGATCACTGCCAATCCGGCATTGGGCTACGCCTCGGATCTGCTGTTGCGCGCTGGCGCCACGGTGATGTTTTCCGAAGTGACCGAAGTGCGGGATGCCATCTATTTGCTGACAGCACGGGCCGAAACTCAGGAAGTGGCGCAAGAGCTGGTTCGCGAAATGGACTGGTACGACCGTTATCTGGCCAAGGGCGAAGCAGACCGCAGCGCCAACACCACGCCGGGCAACAAGAAAGGTGGTTTGTCGAACATCGTCGAGAAGTCTCTGGGTTCCATCGTCAAGTCCGGCAGCAGCGCAATCAACGGGGTGCTCGGCCCTGGTGAACGCTTCAAGCGCAAAGGGCTGATTTTTTGTGCAACGCCGGCGAGCGATTTCGTCTGCGGCACTTTGCAGTTGGCAGCAGGGATGAACCTGCACGTGTTCACCACCGGACGCGGCACGCCGTATGGTTTGGCGATGGCGCCGGTGGTCAAGGTTTCGACCCGTACCGAACTGGCTCAGCGCTGGCCGGATTTGATCGACATCGACGCAGGCCGCATTGCCACGGGCCGTGCGAGCATCGAAGACCTGGGCTGGGAGCTGTTCCACTTTTATCTGGATGTGGCCAGCGGCAAGAAGAAAACCTGGACCGAGCATTATCGTTTGCACAACGACATTACCCTGTTCAATCCGGCCCCTATTACCTGACCGATGGTCCCCGCAGAGCGAGTTCATTCGCGAAAACGGTGACAGCCTCAGGCGTTTCCTCGGACACAAACCGATGCCTGGCCTGACATCTTCGCGAATGAATTCGCGCTAGGGATGCAAGCCAGGCGCCGTTCCTGCTACACCTTCCCCGCGCAAAAATGCGCCAGCGTCAAAATGCTTTGGGTTCTGGGCATCGGGACGCTGGCGCGTTCTGCCAGTTCCAGCACCGCATCGCCGATGGCGGCCAGTTCCAGTGGCAGGCCTTTTTCGAAATCCTGCAGCATCGAGGTTCGCACCGCGCCCATGCTGGCGCCGAAGCGGATGAAGGTTTCCTTGTCCATGCTCACGCTGGCGTCATAGGCGGTCGCCACGGCCATCGCTTCTTGAAACATGCCCATGGCCAATTCGCGCATGTGGGGCAAGCCATAGATCTGCTCAAGGGTTGCGCCGGTGATCACCGATATAGGGTTCGACGTCAGGTTGGCGATGATCTTGGTCCACAGTTGGTCGCGCAAGCGATCCGTGCCTTGCGCCTCGATGCCGGAGGCTTCGATCAGCGCCCGAACCTGTTCCAGGCGCGGCGTCAGTTGGTTGTCCAGTTCGCCAAAGATGATTCGATAAGGATCGTCGGATTTGACCACGCCTGGGCTGGGACACTGCGCGGTAATGAACACAACACAGCCGATGATCTTGTTCAGATCCAGCGCGGTGGTCAGTTGGCCGCCAGGGTCCACCGCTTCGAT
The DNA here is from genome assembly GCA_036387095.1 of Pseudomonas sp. GTDB lineage: Bacteria > Pseudomonadota > Gammaproteobacteria > Pseudomonadales > Pseudomonadaceae > Aquipseudomonas. Next base: position 31,862 of record DASVUK010000021.1, on the reverse strand, counting down.
CTGTTCCCCGTCGAAGCGACCCCCTTCACCATGGAAGTACCACCACGGCACACCGTTGACCACGGGCACGACAAGAGTTTGAGGTCCGATCAGTGGCTGGATCTGCGGCAGCAATCTGGCCAGGGAATGGGCTTTGGTGCATAGAAACAACAGGTCTTGTTCACCGAGAGTGTTGGCGTCGTTGCTGGCGTTGACTCGAACCTGATGCTCGCCATGAACATCGCTCAAGTGAATGCCGTCGCGTTGCAGGATGCTCAGGGTTTCGCCTCTGGCGAAGACATTAACGCTCTGGCCGCTTAGTGCCATGCGAGCGGCCAGCGTGCAACCGATAGCGCCTGCACCAGCAACACAGATGCGCAGGGAAGAAGAAATCATGGAGGCTCCGACGGGCAAATACGTCCCGGAGAGGCCCGGGACGTGATCAGTATTTACCGGTCGGCGACAGGAACACAGCGGTTTTTATGCGGGGCCGAACAATAGTCCCGCAAACAACGCAGCCACATCGCGCAAGTATTCGGGATTGAGGTGGTTGTACCAGATCAGGATCATCTCGACCAATGTCGTCACCAGTACCAGAAGCCCGACCCCCCACGCGGCCGCAGCATACAGAAACCCCTGGCCTTCATTGAGGCGCATGAAGGTCGTGATGCCGACAAACAGCAGGTACGTGGAATAAAGCCCGGCCAGCCCCAGAACGAAAATCGCCAACCATCGGCTGGGATAAAGCCCTGCCAATCCTGCAATGAAGAACGGCGTCGCGGTATAGGCCGCAAAACCAATGCATTGATTAAGTGTTGGCCGCGCTTCGAATGTGCGGGACATCCAGCGGATAAATGCGCCCATGACAATCGTGCCGATCAGGATCGTCGTATAAAGCAGCACACACAGTTGCAGCGCGCTGCCAGCGCTCAGGCGCACTTGCTCACCTTCGGCAAGGCTCCATCCGACCTGCGTCGTACCTATGTAAAGGCTTATGGCGGGTATCAAGGCCAACAGTAATAAATGCACCAGATACTGTCGTGGATGCTGTTCTTCGTCCTGACGAATATCACGCCAGGCATGTTCGGGATGAGTGAACAATTTGATGAAGTGTGCAGTCATGGCAAATCCCTCTTGCGCTAAGCAACATCCAGTTTTACGGCGATGGCCGTGTCAACTCGTTAGACGTTAGTTGCCCGACAAGTTCACGATCAATGGCTGAGCGGTCCGTGAAAGGCTGGCGTAGGGTGCTGAACAGTACGGCTCGGCCCGCTGGTCAACTTGTTGGATCGTGTCGTGAACTTTAGTTCTGCGATTGACCTCCTCTATTGCAAGTACCTCATTTGAATGTTTGCACCCGTCGCTATTTAAAAGGAGATCTCCATGCGCGCACTTACTTATCACGGGGCTCACGATGTCCGTGTCGAAACGGTCGCCGATCCGGTCATTCAGGACGCCGACGATGTCATCCTGAAAGTTACGGCCACCGCTATCTGCGGTTCGGACCTGCACCTGTATCGCGGCAAGATTCCCGCCACTGAGCATGGGGATATTTTTGGTCATGAATTCATGGGCATCGTCGAGGAGGTCGGCTCTCAAGTGACGGCCGTTCAGCCGGGAGATCGCGTGGTAATCCCGTTTGTGATCGCTTGCGGCAGCTGCTTTTTCTGCCAACTGGAGCAGTTCGCCGCCTGCGAAACTACCAACACCGGGCGCGGCGCAATCCTGAATAAAAAGTCCATTGCGCCGGGTGCCGCGCTGTTTGGCTTCAGTCACTTGTACGGCGGTATTCCCGGCGGCCAGGCCGAATATGTCCGGGTACCCAAGGGCAACACCGGGCCATTCAAGGTGCCCGGCACGCTGGCGGATGAAAAGGTGCTGTTCCTCTCCGATATTCTGCCTACCGCCTGGCAGGCAGTGCTCAATGCCGGCATAGGCAAGGGTTCAAGCGTCGCCATTTACGGTGCCGGGCCGGTGGGGCTGCTCAGTGCGGCGTGTGCGCGGATGCTGGGGGCAGAGAAGATCTTCATGGTCGATCACCACCCATACCGTCTGGCTTATGCGCAAAGCACTTATGACGTGATCCCGATCAACTTCGACGATGACGATGATCCGGCCGATACCATCATTCGCCAGACATCTGGTATGCGCGGGGTGGACGGTGTGATCGACGCCGTAGGTTTTGAGGCCAAAGGCAGTACCACTGAAACCATTCTGGCCACGCTCAAGCTTGAAGGCAGCAGCGGCAAAGCGTTGCGCCAGTGCATCGCTGCGGTTCGGCGCGGTGGGACGGTCAGCGTACCCGGCGTGTACGCCGGTTTCATTCACGGCTTTATGTTTGGCGATGCCTTCGACAAGGGCCTGACGTTCAAGATGGGACAGACTCACGTGCAGCGTTATTTGCCGCAATTGCTGGAGCACATTGAAAGTGGTGCGCTGGCACCCGAGGCGATCATTACCCATCGGTTGTCTCTGGAGGAGGCCGCCGAGGGCTACAAGATCTTCGACAAAAAAGAGGAGGACTGCCGCAAAGTGATCCTTACGCCGGGTTTCGACAGTCGTGTCGGTGAACCTGAAGGTGTCGTGACTGCCAGCTAGGCAGGCAGGGTGAAGGCCTTCCCTGAAGGCCTTCGATATCTGAGGAGGTGTGAAATGCAAATGTCTCAAGCGGGGATGTGGTTTGCCATCGGCGCCGTGGTGATTCTGCTGTTGGTAGACCTCTGGGCAATCAACAGTGTGTGGCGCAGCGAAAAAAGCAGCGGCACCAAGATGATGTGGGCCATCGTGATCCTGGCGCTGCCGGTTGTCGGGCTGGCGATATGGGGAGTCCAAGGCCCGCGCGGTGTCGTCAAGGCACCGACTTCTCCCGAGCACAGCAAGGGTTGAAGCGTCTCAGGAATATTTCGACGAGTGATGCGGGTAATCCACAAGACGGGCGCCGATGACCATTTCACTGATCCAGTTGGTGAGCATCGAGCTGTAGATGCTTTGGCTAATGTCGCTGCTCAGCGCGTGATCGGCGCCGTCAACCAGCCGGTAGGTCAAGGAGTGGGCCAGCTCGAAAGCCCCCCGATAACTCATCAGCGTGGCATGGGGAACATAATCGTCCTGTTCTGACTCGATCAACAGCACATCCCCCTTGAATTCCTTGCAGGCCGCCAGCGCCCGGTTGTCCGCTGCGGTAACTGCCGAGCGGCGATAGTGAGCGAGCTTGTCGCGGTCCAGTTCCTGTTTGGGCATATCCCAGTCGGCATCCCAATACAGCGCCGGAACGCGCAAGGCCATCCATTTGACCGGGCGAAGGCTGCTGAGAATCGTCGCCAGATAGCCGCCATAACTGCTGCCGATAACCGCAATGGCAGTGCTGTCCACTGCCGGGTGACTCACCAGGCGATCATAGGCGGCAAGCAGGTCTTCCAGGCTGTCTTCGCGGGACACGCGAGCGCGCAGTTCATGGGTGCGCTCATGGCCGCGCAGGTCAAAGGTCAGGCACACGCAGCCCAGCCCGGTGATGTTCTTGGCGCGCGCCAGATCCCGCTGCTGGCTGCCACCCCAACCGTGAACAAACAGAATGCCGGGGATTTTCGTGCCCGGCGTGAGAATAGTCCCCGAGATCGATTGGTTGTCGACGGCAATTTCAATGCTTTCACTGCTGACACTCATAAGGTCGGACCTGTGTGAATTTGGTGATCAATCCCACGTCAGGGTCATCCCCCTCATAGAGGACATTGGCACCTGTTGGAAGCGTTGTGGGACCGTAGATTTCATGGGTTGACGCGCAAATGGCCTGCAAGGCCGGATCGGCGGCGAACGCCAGCAAGGCTTCGACCTCCGCAGCGCTGGCGCCGCCAATGCGCCAGGATTGTTCAAGCACGCCGGAACAGCGCTGGCCCCTTGCGTTGATACCTTGGGCAATATCGTAATTACGCCGGGACGCAATCAGGTCCGGAAAGCAGTCGAAGGCTGCCTGTTCATAACGCATTGCCTGACCGATGGCCCGCTTGACGGATTCTTCGAGAGGTTGATGAAGCAGGGCCTGATAATCGCCGCGCACAATCCATAACGCCGAGCCGCCATAAACGGTTTCACCCTGGTTATCCCGAGTCAGCGATTGAGTGCCGTGATAGCTGGCAGTGATCCCTGCGACATGCACCTGGCCAACGCTCAGCGTGATGACATCGGTCAAATCCTCTTCGACCACCAGGCCCCAGGTGGCGACTTCGTCCATGTCCTGTTGCGCGATGGCCTGGGCCAGCTCGGCGGCATTGCCAGCCACGATTTGGCCTCGTCCGGCCGTGGCCCTGACCGGTTTGATCCGCACAGGCCCGTTAGCCAGTATCAGCCGTCCTGCGCGATGGGCGTCTGATTCGTTGAAAACGGTGAACCCGCCCAGCACCGCGTCGCCGGTTTGCTCATCGAATTGCTCGGACCAGCCCGATGGCCTGGCTGTGGCGTTGGGTACCAGTGGATGGGTGATGGCTTTCGTGGCCATGAATGGCTGTGCAATCAGACCACCGAACAAATCATCAATACCCTGAATCTGCAGAGCGCTGTCCTCCGGCTTGCCGATCAACGTGTCTGATGGGATGTAATAGAGCCCCGATTGTGAATGAATGGCGCTGTCGTACAGGCCTTCAAACGGCGTTCCGAGCAACCCGGCGATCTTTTCCGCCAGTGCCTGATGAACGACGACCTCATGTGTTGCGAGCTTTTTATGGGTGGACAAAAGAACTACAGCAGCCTTTTTCGTGCTCGTTCTGGATCCGCTCATGGGGAACTCCCTGTTGCAAACCGACGCTTGTCGAGGCCGCGCTACGAAGCTTTTTTCAGCGCCGAGATCAGCTCCTGTTTGCTCATGCTGGAACGACCTGCGATGTTCAAGCCTCGAGCCCGTTGCAGCAGGTCGACTTTGGTTTGTGATTCCAGCGGCTCGTTATTGCGAGGCGCGCCATGCCTGGTTGCGACGGCGCGTTTTGCCGAGTCCTTGCGAGCACTGGATTTGGACCCTGACGGCGTTTTTGTTCCTGACCCGCCTTTGCGTTCACCGCCGCCGGATTGCTTGTTTACGGTAGCCCACGCGCGAGCTTCTGCCTCGCTTTTGGACACGCCTTTGTCTTCATAACCTTCTTCTATGTGCGCGGCTTTGCGCTTTTGTTTGTCTGTGTATTTGTCCTTATTGGTTGTAGGCATCTGCGTTCTCCTGACCAAAGGGGCGATGTTGAATCGCGGGTTTACACCTCGCTGTGTCCGTTTGAATAAATGGGGGCAGGGTGAGTTCCGCACTTCAGATAAGCGGCACTAAGGTAACTTTGCCTGGGGTATTGGCGGTGGTTTTGGCTAACGCAAAATGCCAGAGTTAGATGAAGCCGTTCATGCATTTTGCATGGGTGAGGTTTAAGTGGTTTTTATTAATTAATTGATTTTCCGGCGTTTTTTTATTTCATCAGAACGGGCATGAAAGCTGCTCTGCTACGTATTACACGAATGATGTGTTGAAACGGCAGCACCTATAAAAAACAAGGCGACGCGGACAGTTGCCAAACTTGCGGAGAAACCTGATGAACGCCATCGAACTGTTGGAACAAGACCATGTACGCGTAAAAGATATCCTCACTCAACTGAGCGAGTCGACTGAGCGCGCCCTCAAGAAACGCACCGATCTGTTGAGCAAGCTGGAGATGGAACTGACCATCCATACCCAGCTGGAGGAAGAAATCCTGTATCCCGCATTCAAGGAAGCCGGCGGCAAAGAGCAGGACGTCATGTATTACGAGGCCAAGGAGGAGCACCGCACCGTTGACTCGTTGGTATTGCCTGATCTCAAAGCTACCGATCCGGGCTCGCCCGAGTTTTCCGGGCGCGTCAAGGTAATCAAGGAACTGCTTGAACACCACATCGAAGAGGAAGAAGAGGAAATGTTCCCCCAGTGCAAGGAACTGCTAGGCAACGAGCGTCTGGAAGAAATCGGCGCCCAGATGGAAACCCTGAAGGCCGAGCTCAAGAAACAGCTGGCAGCCGTGAATAAGGCTGCGTAATCACTGCTTACGCAATGCTGGACGTGAATGATTTTGTGTAGGCGCGCACGAGCCCTGCGAGGTCGCGATGGCGGATTGTCGTATAAACCGTTATCGCCGCCTCGCAGGGCTTGTCAGTTCCTGCGTGTCAGCCTTGGCCTTTCACCGGTTGGCCCAACTCTTCACTTTCCCCCAACGCTTTGTATTCTTTGCGCAATGCCTTGAGTTCTTTTTGATCCAGGTTATCCAGGCTCAACAGCGCGTTTTGCGCGTCCTTGGTCACGCGCAGTAATTCGTCGATCTTGATATGCAGCACATCGTTGTCACGGTTCTGGGTATTTTGAATCAGGAACACCATCAGGAAGGTGATGATGGTGGTTGAGGTATTGATGATCAGCTGCCAGGTATCGTTGTAGTGAAAGTACGGCCCGCTCAGCCCCCACAACCCGATCAGCACGATTGCAGCCATGAAGGTTCTGGCGCTGCCAGCCCATTTCGACAGGCTCTGTGAGAACTTCGAGAATTTCATTTAAGGGACCTTCAGTTGTTTTTGATCAACTAAAGACCTTCCAGGAAACTTGAAATTTCTTCTTACAACTCAAATAAATAAAATTTAATCCAGACACCTTTCATGTACCCGCAGGGCAAGGCCCTCCCGCTTCGGCCCACAGCTTGAACTGCTTCATGAACTCATCGTGAGGCACGGACACGGGAGCCCGGTCACCTCCGGGGCTCCAGCCCCACAACACTAGTTTGTCTTCACCCACATGATGAGTCAGGGCTGCGAAATCACGGTCGCCGTTGCGGGTGCGATCCTTGATGAGCTGGCACAGCTGATCAGCAGGCAGTCCAATCCAGGCCATCTTGTGCGCAGCGGGGGGTAGCGCCCAATGGGGCGCGCCGGGGGGCGCATGAGGGCCGTAACTGCTCGGCGGGTTGGCTTCGGCGTGACACGTGGAACACGGCAGGCCAGCCGCACCGTTGCCGTCTTGGCCACGCACGACATTCATCGTGTGGGTCAGACCTGCGTCAAACTGCAGTGGCGAGTCGCCGGGAATGTGACAGTTCTGGCAGCGCGGGTGCTGGAAGACCTGCTGCACCGTCGCAAACGCATCGACCGCCGCTTGCTGATTGTCTGCGGCGACTGTCGCGGCATATCCGCACAGGCTCACCAGTACGAGCGCTGAAACCAGGGTTTTCATCTTCATGACGCGCCTCTCGGTCAGACGCCAGCCAGCTGCAGCGGCAATTCACGCAATCGCTGGCCGGTCAGGGCAAACACCGCGTTGGCCACGGCCGGCGCGACACAGGGCACGCCGGTCTCGCCGATGCCGCCCATTTTCCCGGTGCTGGGCACAATGTGGGCTTCGACGACAGGCATCTCGTTGAGTCGCAGTACGCGGTAATCATGGAAGTTGGATTGTTGGACCTTGCCATCCTTGAGGGTCAACTGACCGAACAAGGCAGCGCTCAAGCCAAATGCGACCGCCGATTGCAACTGCGCTTCGATGCCTCGCGGGTTGACGGCTATGCCGCAATCCACGGCACAGACCATTCGATGCACGCGAATCCGGTCGCCATCCACCGAGACTTCCGCCACCTGCGCAGTAAAGCTGCCAAAAGATTCATGCACCGCAATGCCGTGGGCATGGCCATTGGGAAGCGGCATACCCCAACGAGCCTTTTGCGCCGCCAGGTTCAAGGCTGCCAGATGCCGGGGATGTTCCTTTAGCAAAGCCCGGCGATATTCCAGCGGGTCTTTGCTGGCCGCGGTCGCCAGTTCGTCGATCAGCGATTCCATGACAAAGGCCGTGTGGCTATGCCCTACCGAACGCCACCACAACACCGGAATGCCGGTCGTGGGTGAATGCAGACTGAAATGATGATCGGCCACGGATTTCAGATAGGGGGAATCGAATGCGCCTTCGACCGACGTGTGGTCGATGCCTTCCTTGACCAGCATGGCTTCCAGCGGCGTGCCGGCTGCCAGGGATTGTCCGACGATAATCTGCTCCCAGGCCATGGGCATGCCATCTTCACCGATGCCTATGCGCGCGCGATGCAGAAACGCCGAGCGGTAATACCCGCCGTGGACATCGTCCTCCCGAGTCCAGACGGTTTTGACCGGCAAGCCTGCCGCTTTCGCCACATGAACGGCTTCAGCCACAAAATCGGCAGTTGGCGTTGCCCGACGTCCGAAGCCGCCCCCGAGAAACAGGGTGTGGATTTCAATCTGCTCCGGTTTGAGCCCGGTAATCTGCGCGCTGACCTTTTGATCGATGGTCTGGAACTGGGTGCCCGTCCATATCTCGCATTTGTCGTCGCCAAGCCTGACTGTGCAGTTGAGCGGTTCCATGGGGGCGTGGGCCAGATAGGGCACGCTGTAATCGGCTTCGAGGATCTTCACTGCTTTGCCCAATGCCGTTTGGGTATTGCCGGATTTTGCTGCGCTGGTGCCGGGTGCCCTGGCCAGTTCGCTGAACCGGGCGTATAGATCGTCGCTGTCGAGGCGCGCGTAAGGTCCGCGATCCCACTCGACAATCAATGCATCGCGTCCCAGTTTGGCGGCCCAGAAATGCTCGGCCACTACCGCAATGCCGGAGGGAATTTGTACCACCTTGCGCACCCCGGGAATGGCCAGGGCCGCGTCGGCGCTTACGGATTTGACCGAGCCGCCAAAGCCTGGCGGGCGTGCGACTAACGCGGTCATCAAACCGTCGAATTGCACATCCATGCCGAACTGCGCCTGGCCGTTGGTCTTGCCGGGCGTATCGAGGCGATTGGTGGGCTTGCCGATCACCTTCCAGTCTTTTGCGTCCTTGAGCTTCACCGTCTTGGGGTCGGGGGCGGGTAGCCGGCTGGCATCCACAGCGAGGTCGCCATAAGGCACCCGATTCTCGCCCATGATCACGGCACCGTTCGCCGTGCGAATCTGGCTGACCGGCACACTGAACCGCTCGGCTGCGGCCTGGATCAACAACATGCGTGCCGTTGCGCCGGCCAGGCGATAACGATCAAATTCCGACCAGACCGTAGTCGAGCCGCCAGTGGCCTGCATGCCGCCGAACACTGCGCTGCCGTAAGCGGCGGCTGCCGGAGCGTGTTCGACTTTTATTCGCGACCAGTCGGCGTCCAGCTCTTCGGCGATCAGCATTGCCAGGCCGGTCCAGATGCCCTGGCCCATCTCGGAATGCGCCAGCAGGACCGTGACGCTGTCATCGCTGCCCACGCGCAGGAAGGCATTGGGCGCAAAAAGGGTGGCTTGCGGTGTCTCTGCGGCAAAGGCAAAGCGCTTGCCACCGGGCAGGGTGAAGGCGATCACCAGGCCTGCGCTGGCGATGGCGCTGGTCTTGAGAAAATTTCGTCTGCTCAGCTGAGCCATATTTTTCTCCATTGCTGAACCTGCGGCGCGGCGAGCCCGGTGACGGTCAGGTCAGGTCATTTGCGCGGCGCGTTTGACGGCCTCACGGATGCGCGGGTAAGTCCCGCAGCGGCAGATATTGCCGGACAAGGCCTGGTCAATATCGGTGTCGGTAGGCGCGGGGATTTTGCTCAACAGGGCGGCAGCGGACATGATTTGCCCGGACTGACAGTAGCCGCATTGCACGACGTCCAGTTCCGCCCAGGCTTTTTGCACCGGATGGGAATTGTCAGCCGAAAGGCCCTCGATCGTGGTGATCGACTTGCCCGTCACGGCGCTGACTGGCGTGATGCATGAACGCAAACCGACCCCGTCGACATGGACCGTACACGCCCCGCATTGGGCGATTCCGCAGCCGAACTTGGTGCCTGTCAGGTGCAGCACATCGCGCAAAACCCAGAGCAACGGCATTTCATCCGGCACATCGAGCTGCTGCTCGGTGCCGTTGAGCTTGAGCGTAATCATCACCACTCCATCTCACTCATCACAGGAAACGTGCCTGACTGCGCAGGCTTTGATGGATTGATGCTAGGTAAAGATCTTTAGCGGGGCGGGCGCAGGTGACGAGCGGTTCGACGTGGTCCCGGCGGGATTAAATCCTGAACAAAAAAAGACCCGCAACAGGGCGGGTCAAATGGGATTCTTCAACAGGAGTGATTGCACATTAGGGGCGCGGCCGTGAAAAGCCTGTGAAAAGGATGTAGCAGAAACGCAAAGCCCGGCATTAGCCGGGCTGAACGAACTGCTGACTGCCAGCGCTATCGGGCTTGAGCCGCTTGTCTGGCCTTGGCTTGTGCAGGAAAGGGATGGGGCGCATTGATTCTTGATGTCATACGGTCCGCGAATTCTTTGGCTTCGGTCCAGCTGCGACATTTGACGGGGTAGTTGTCCAGCTTCACGACCCAATTGGCCCCGTGAGTGCCTTCTTCGATTTGGATAAGCATCGTTACGCATCTCCATTGATAGATCAGGTGCACCATGCCGATCAGGCGCCGGGCCGTTCTCGTCATGACCAGGAAGCGAGAAAATCCTGCACCTAATAGGGTGGATGGGCCAGCAAAAATTTATCGAGCCGATGAACGCAACTGGGCCGGTTATCAGCCTATTAACAGTGAGCCATTGCCGGATGGCGGACGCTTTGATCCAGATCATCGGTATGAAAGGAGAAACGCTACAGAGCCTGTTCGGCGCTGTAGCGTTTTTGTGCCGCAGCGAACGATCAGTTCAAGTGTGCTTTCAATTCGGCACCGGCCTGACGCATGGCCGCTTTCACTTCAGGGATTTGATGCAGTGGGTTGAGCAGGCCGTAGTCGTGGACCATGCCGTTGTAGCGAACGGCAGTCACATCGACCCCCGCAGCGTCAAGTTTGCGAGCGTAAGCTTCGCCTTCATCACGCAACACGTCAGCGCCGGCCGTCTGGATCAGTGCTGGCGGCAGGCCGCGTAGTTGCTCGGTGGTGGCCTGCAACGGTGAAGCGTGAATCTGCGCACGCTCGCTGGCATGGGTGGTGTAGTTATCCCAGAACCACTGCATCATGCCTTTGGTCAGGAAGTGACCGTTGGCGAACTCGTTATAGGACGCGGTATCGAACTTCGCATCGGTCACCGGCCACAGCAACAGCTGGAAGCGCAGCTTGGGCGTGTTCTGTTCTTTGGCCATCAAACTGACCACCGCCGCCATATTGCCGCCGACACTGTTACCGGCCACTGCCAGACGCGTGCCATCGACACCGATTTCCTTGCCGTGCTCGGCTACCCATCGGGTCGCGGCATAGGCCTGATTGATCGCTGTCGGGTAATGCGCTTCAGGAGACGGCGTGTAGTTGACGTACACCGCCACCGCACCGGAGTTCACCACCAGATCGCGAATCAGGCGTTCGTGAGTCGGATAGTCGCCCAAGACCCAGCCGCCACCGTGGAAGAACATGAACACGGGCAACTCACCTTTGGCGTGTGCAGGGCGAACGATCTTCAAACTGATGGATTCGTCGCCCACTTTGATCGTGCGGTCACTCACTTCAATACCGGAAAGATCCACTTTTACCGACTGCTGCGCACCGGTCAGCACGGCCCGGGCATCTTTGGGGCTTAGCTGCTCAAGCGGTTTGCCGCCGCCTGCCGCCAGAGCATTGAGAAACCCTTGGGTGTGATGCTCGACGTAGGTGCTTTCGGCCGCGAATGCCGTGCTGATGGACAGGGCAAGTACGCTGAGCGTGGCGGCTTTCTGGATGAAGTTCATGATGATAGTCCTTGATGATCAGTGAGGAGTGGCTGGGCTGTTTCAGCACCATGGGCACAGATTAGAGTTAACCCATAGCGTGATAAAGCGGCGGAATGACGTTTAACTGTCAACCTGAAGCGGACAATTCAGGCCTGCACTGCAACGAAGTGAGCGCATCCCTTGTCTATGCACTGTCTCTTTGTTGTGGAAATTTCAGCATGTCGCCCAATCGTGGTCTGGTATTACTCGCGCGCGGTGGTTACGCCGCCCGCGGCTTGGTCTATCTCATCATCGGCTTTTTCGCCCTGCTCGCCGCCTTGGGTTCCGGGCAGCCCAAAGATAGCCACAGCAGCCTTGAAAAACTCCTCGCGCAACCCTTTGGTCATGCGTTGGTCGCGATTGTCGTCGTCGGGTTGCTTGCCTTCTCTGCCTGGCGTCTGTTGCAGGCCACCCGGGACGTGGATCACCACGGGACCCACTTCAAGGGCATCGCGATTCGCGCAGGTCTCTTGGCGGGCTGTGTCAGCAATGCGCTGTTGGCCTTTTTCGCCCTGAGCTTGTTGATCAGTGGCTTGAAAAGCTCCGGCGGTTCAACGGAGGGAGGCAAGACCGAGGATTTCCTTTCGACCGTGCTCTCATGGGATCACTCAAACGTGCTGATCTATCTGGTAGCGTTAGTGCCGCTGGTGGTGGGGATCATCCATATCGTCAAAGGCTGGAAGGCGACTTTCGAGAAGTACTTTGACGCGGACGAACAGGTCATGCGCTACGTGCGGCCCATCTCGCGCTTTGGCCTGATTGCCAGGGGCGTGGCCTTCATTGAAATAGCTGCGTTGCTCGCCGTTAGCGGTTCGAGTTACCAGGCGATGCATCCGCCCGGCATGAAGGACGCCATGCAAGGCCTGGAAAGTTTGCCTATGGGTTGGCTCGTGCTCTCGGTCGTCGCAGTCGGGCTGATGGCCTTTGCTCTTTACAGCTTTGCCGAAGCCAGATGGCGCAAGATCAACATGGACGTCCCGGACGCACCTGAGGCGATCAAAAAGCGGGTCAATCCATGAAGGTTGTTGACGCGTTACGCCTCGGCAGCCAGGACGTTGTTCAAGCCTGGACCAAGGGCTGCGCTGCAAAGACCCTGGTTTGGTTGCGCCCGGCTCTTTTGGCTTCATAAAGCGCGGTATCGGCCTTACTCACGAGATCGGCGATGGCCTCCGTGCCGGTGGGAACGAATGTGTGGCAACCCAGACTGATGGTCAGCTTGCCAAGGGGATTACCGCTATGGGTGATTGCTCGGTCGGCAACGCGGTTACGGATTTGCTCGGCAATTTTCCAGGCGCCCGACGCATCGGTTTCAGGCAACAGGACAGCAAACTCTTCACCGCCGAATCTGACGGCAAGGTCGGTGGGCCGCTGGCTGCATTGCTCAATTATGTGCGCCACGGTAGCCAGGCACTCGTCACCCGCGATGTGACCGTAAGCGTCGTTATAGCTCTTGAAAAAATCGATATCGATCATGATCAGGCTCACGGGCTGTCGCAGGCGTGCTCCTTGCTTCAATTGAGTTACAAAAGCGTTTTCAAATAACCTGCGGTTGGCCAGCCCGGTTAGGGTGTCATGGGTCGCCAGTTGTCGCAGGGCCGTTTGTGCCTGGCGCAAGTTCACTTCCACCCTGGCGCCATCGCGAAGTTGCTCGATGACCAAAAAGCCGAAAAGACAAATGATAACGATGACGCCACCGGTTATCAGACTGGTTCGATATGCGGTGTTATACCACTCATGCAGAACAGCCTTCTCTGAACTGGCCGCCACTACAACCAATTGATATTTGTTCAACCATTTATAACCGACAATTCTGACTTGCCCGTCCAGAGACGATTTAATCAGGGCCGTACTTGACTCAGGGTTGGCAAAGTGTTGGCGGAATATCTCTCCATTGGCAATCGATACGCCCACAAGCCTGTCTGCTGAAGGACGCCTGGCGAGTAATGTTCCATCGGCAAGGGCAAGCAACATGGCGCCATCGGCGTCAATATTGAAACCGGTAAAAAAGTCATCGAAGTAGCTCAACTTGATGGCGGCAAGAACAACGCCATCAAACTCGCCTTGGGCATTGTTGAGCCTGCGCGTAATCGGGATTATCCATTCGCCGTTTTCCCTACTGCGAACAGCGGCACCAATGGAGGGCGATAGATCCGGATTGCCTTGATGGAATTTGAAATAGTCACGATCGGCGACAGTTGTGTCGGTAGGCATCTGCGCGAAGGAACTGATCAGCCAGTGACCCTGGGCGTCAAAGACAAATATCCCGTGCAACTGGCTCAAGGCTTGAACCTGGTTGAGCAACAGATCATGAAGACGGATTTTCTGCGGCGCTTGATGGCCGTAAGCCTGGAGCCAATCGATCAGATTTTGCAGCGCCAGGTCAGCCTCATCAAAGGTGTCTTCGGCTTGTTGCGCCATGGCCCGTGCGAGATTGGTCGAGGCAACCTCTGCTTGTTTTATTTCGTGATGCTTGGCTTCTACCAGGTGAAGTGCAAGTAAGCTAAGCAGTGCGATACAGACGAATCCTATGAAGAAAATCGTAAGTCGCGTTAACGACAACCGTTTTGATTGCACATCAGGGATTGCTAATTCATTGTCTGTTGCGGGCATAGTAATTCTCAGGACAAAGCAAGTAGTCAATGGTTGCCAAATCCTTATGTTCTATAAGTCTATCCAGTTTTGCGACGGGTGGCAAATGGCTATTTATTGCCACAAAAAATTGGCGCTGTAAGTTTGGCTATTTTTGTCGTTAGTGACTTGTTTGTTGTCGTTTCGGTATGAATGCCTCTTAAAACAAACTTTTTGGCCCGGTAACGATTGGTGTACCGGCTAATAATAAAGTTGTATTGACGGATCTTTAATCTGGCGAGCAAGTGACGGCGACTTTTTTACCCCATGTCATGTCAGGTGCACGGTGCCCGTGATGGTCGACTTCGGATAGGGGCGCTGCCAGAATGGCCGTCCATTTGAATACGTCCTGTCCGCTGTTTTCCACCCAGAGTTCATGATCACCTGAATTCGACATGGCAAGACCAGGAGCAACCTATGAAGCGCGATCAACCAGCCATCGGCCCCTTGAGCCCAGAGGCCTTGCAAGCCCGGTACACCTGCGCGCGCGACCTGGCCATGGAGGCTGCACGCCGCGCCCTCGGCCCCTACCGGGAACGCGATACGTTGGTCGTTAGCCACAAAGGTGAGCAGACCCAGGACCTGGTGAGCATCGTCGACAAGGAAACCGAGGCGTTCATCAAGCAACGGCTTGCAGAGCAATTCCCCGAAGACGGCTTTCTCGGCGAAGAAACCGGTGGGGCGACGCTGGGTGCGCGGTGCATCTGGGTGGTTGATCCCATTGATGGCACCAGTTGCTTCGTCAATGGCCTGCATAGCTGGTGCGTGTCGATTGGCCTGCTGGTAGACGGCGAACCCACCATTGGCGCCGTCGCCGACGCGATTCACGATGAACTGTTTCACGCCTGTACCGGTCACGGCGCATGGCTCAACGATCAACGCCTGAGCGTGCACACCGCCCCCGATATCCGCCACGGCGTCATGGGCGTTGGCACCTCCCATCGGCGGGGTAAAGAGCACTTCATCCCGTTCATCACCCAACTGCTGGAACAAGGTGGCACCTTCATCCGCAACGGTTCGGGCGCCTTGATGGTCGCCTATGTCGCCGCCGGCCGCCTGATCGGCTACTACGAAACCCACATCAACAGCTGGGACTGCCTGGCCGGGCTGGTGCTCGTCAAAGAAGCCGGCGGCCTGCGCAGCGATTTCCTGCGAAACGAAGGCCTGACGCGAGGCAATCCGCTGCTGGTGGCCAGCCCGCAGGTGTATGCGCAAGTGGCGGGGATGGTTCGGGGGTCGTTGGAGGGGTGAGTTGGGCTGCTGCATTGACACCTTTCAGGCGAAAACTGAAGGTAATTTGCCAAGCGTGTCGCCTCTGTAGCGTCAGTGGGTTGAATCCAGTCTTGCTGTCCGAGAGAAATATCCCTCCCTGTATTACGCGCCTGCTCATATAGATGAAGAGCAAGAGAAGGATGAGTGTTAATCGGGGTTGGGTGGGGCTTGGTTTTTTGTGGCTGGAAGTACTGGATAACGAAACCAAGAGCCGAGCGTTTGCGCTGGTGATTTTGAGCGGCCAACAGATTAAGGAATAACGATGGCGATTCCGGATTTTCAAAGCGTAATGCGGCCAGTGCTAGCGACCGTGCAGAACGGTTCGCCGCTGCCGCTCAATGAGGTGCGTGAGCGGGTGGCCGATCAGTTCCAGCTGATAGAGGACGAGCGCAAGGAGCGCCTGCCTTCCGGCCATCAGACGGTGATCAACAACCGCGTGGGCTGGGCTCGCACCTATCTGAATAAAGCCGGGCTGTTGTGCATTCCGGCCAAGGGCATGGTGCAGATCACGCCGCGCGGCCTCGATGCCTTGGCCAATGGTCCGGAGCGCATCACCGTGACCTGGTTAAAGCAATTCCCCGAGTTCGCGGACTTTCATACTGCCAAGCCGCAAGCAGCTGACGTACCTGTCGCGCTGGGCGTTGAAATTGCAGAAACCACGCCGGACGAGCAGTTATCCGAGGCGCACCAAGCACTGATGCAGTCCCTCGCAGATGAACTGCTGGCGCAGGTACGGGCAGCGAAACCCAGTTTCTTTGAACAGTTGGTCGTCGATCTGATGATCGCCATGGGCTACGGCGGCTCGCGCAAGGAGGCCGGAAAGGCGACTCAGGCGACCAGCGATGACGGTATCGACGGCATCATCAAGGAGGACAAGCTCGGTCTCGACGTGATTTACCTGCAGGCCAAGCGCTGGACCAGCACGGTGCATCGGCCGGAGATTGACAAGTTCATTGGCGCATTGACTCGCCAGCGAGCGCGTAAAGGCGTCTTCATCACCACCTCGGAGTTCTCCGATGGCGCCCGTACTGCGGCGCTGGGGTTGGATATCAAAGTGGTATTGATCGACGGCGTTGAACTGGCGCGGCTGATGGTAGAGAACAACCTGGGCGTGAGCGTTAAGCAAGTGTACGAAGTGAAGCAGCTGGACAGCGATTACTTCGCTGAAGAGTGAGTCGCGACGCCGGCGTCCGATTCAGGGCGCGGTCATACAGCGGTCATTGGCTAGCCTCAAAGACACAAAAAAGGCGCTGTAGCTATTCGCTAAGCGCCTCGTTTGTATAGCTTGTTTGGTGGGCCGGGGTAATCTGAATTAAATTTCTAACCTATTGTTTTTGATGATTAAAATCTGTTCTTATTTTTCGATGGAATACCATTTGGAATACTAAAAACCAAAAAAGAGGCTTTTTTTTATTTGGCTTAATGAAAGTAAGACGCTCAGTCGGTGAGGCTGCAGCGCTTGGAGCCCGGAAAGTAGATCTGTCTCCTTCATCCCTAATCCTTTCGGCAGCTACCATCGTTTCTTATGACCTCACGCTGGCCATCAAGCCTAGGCACTGCGGCATAGTGTTATGGCTCAGCATGATGAATCCTCGCGCTTGCCCCGCCAAGCCAGGGCGGTTCATAGCAGAGATTTCCTGCTTTCATCCAGACTGGTTTAGGCAGTAATTTTCCAAAAATTAGACCAATGTAGTCACTGCAGGCTCTTTACCTTCTAAGCCTAGCGCGCTAGCCTCATCCGTGATGGCGATGTGCCTAATCAGGGATTCGATTTGTGGCTAAGACTACCTATAGAGTGGACGTGCCTTGCTTTTCGCTTAGAGCTGATTCTCGTCAGTTAGGGTGCGCTTTTCTTCCGCATTCCTTCTTTCTCATAATTCCAGACCTCATAAGATCCACAGACTGTTGTGGCGTCCTTCCTATTTTTTTTAGCCCGCTTTTCAAGGAGGAATCTACGTGACGATAACTTATGGCGGGACGCTTCCGGATTCTAGCTGGGGGTGTGAGTTCACCGAGGTATTCAATGCAAATGGAATTGACTTCGTAAAACTCTGCCATGTTCATGTGTCCCAGATATCAAAAATAGCCAAGGTGCTTTCCGAGTCTGTAGTGGATACTTCATGGATGATGACCTTGGATGCCGGCACCAGATCCTCCTATGAATACACTGTTCAAGAAACCGCGCAGCTTCTCGTCGAAATATTTAAAGCTGCTGAAAGAGAAGACTCTGTCGTTGATGAGTTTGGTGAGCTAATGGTCTCAATGGGAGCGGCCAAAGCTCTTGAGGTTGTTTTCAAGCACACTCTCATACCCATCGCGGAGCTTTGGAAGCCTCAAGCTAAACAGAATGAAGGCTTCGATTTTCATAGTATATGCCCTGGCCATATCATAAATTTTGGAGAGGCGAAGTATTGCTCAAGCACTACTTCGTATGGGCGTGCGCTAAAACAAGCTGGAGATTTCGTTACGGTAAAAAAACACAAACGAGATAGGGTTCACTTAGTAAGCCTGGCTACAAGCGAAGGGATTTCTAATCTTGATAATAACGTTCATGGTGTTATTGCGGCGTTTTCGATTCATGCTGATGATCAGCTCACAGTATATAGAAATGCACTAAAGAAAGCTGCAGAGTTTTCCGAAAATCATAGCGTGAAGTTTGTTTATATGATTGGTGTGACTCATGAAGGTTAGATTGATTCGAAATAGTTTAACTCCTTTTGAAGATCTGGTTGGAGTGCTTGATGAAGTTCATAGGATAGGGCCGATTAATTCAGGTATATTAGAAACTCTATCTTTATATAGAGTGTTTCATTCGGATGTGTTTTCTCAGCTTGAAGAGCGAATAATCTCCGCGCTAGGACTTTTCTATAAGGTTATTAGTCCTGAGAACTTATACTCTTTGCTTCTATCTTCTATAGGTGAAGCTCATAAAAAAGCCTACGGAGGATACTTGACTCCCGTGCAGGCAAGTGTTCGTCGAGCTATTGATAGCAAGCAATTTGTATCAATATCGGCGCCGACTAGTGCTGGCAAGTCCTATTCGATTCGGGATTTCATTGCTGAGCAAGAGGGCGATGCAGTTGTTGTTGTACCTTCTAGAGCCTTGATTGCTGAATATATAAATACTATGAAGGAGAGGTTTGATGGCGATAAGGGGGTAATGATCACTCCATTTGTTGACGCTATTTTTACAAGTCGAAATCCTCGTAGAATATTTGTACTCACTCCTGAGCGAGCTAGAGATCTTTTTACAACTTCAGCCAAGCTGGATCTAAGAGTCTTTTTCTTTGATGAGGCACACGTTTCTGAAGATCGGTCGCGGGGTGTGATTTTTGATGTTTTAGTAAGACGAATACAAAAAACATTTTCATCAGCAAAACTTATTTTTGCTCATCCTTTCGTGGACAATCCTGAGGCTCAGTTTAAGAAACACGATATTCCCGAGGGTAATGGTTATGCTAGGTCTTACACTCACGGGACAGTGGGAAAAATTTGTGTCTTCCAGCATTCAAATGGCAACTGCTATATATTTTCACCTTTCGAAGAGAAAGGTAATCTTCTGCGCAATTGTGTAAAGTTTGAGGGTGGGTTTGAGTCTTTTGCCTTTAGTGGTGAGCATTCCATTTTAATTTATGTGTCCAAGGCATCTATTTATAATGGCTCCTTTCTAGAGGGGTATGAAGAGCATATAGCCAAATTTCCAAGTATTACGCATCCTAAGGCCAGGCAGATAATAACTTCTGTCGAGAATTTGCTTGGTGCCAACAAAATTGACCACCGCTCAAGAATGGTTGAATTACTGCAAAAAGGAGTAGTCATCCATCATGGATCAGTTCCATTAGAAGTTCGCTTTTTGGTCGAAGATTTCATTCGGGCAGGTTTTGCAAAAATTTGTTTTGCAACCAGTACCCTTGCTCAGGGTGTAAATATGCCCTTTGATATCGTCTGGCTAGACAATATGCGATTTCAAGGCGAGAGTGACGAAGAGAAGTCACTTTCATTTAAAAACTTGATTGGGCGAGCGGGGCGGCTTTCAAAACAAGCGATATTCGATTATGGATATGTGTTTACAAGAAGCGCTGATCTTTTCATTACTAGGATTAACGATAAATTTGTGTTGAATGAAAGGTCAGTCATAGATCAGCCGTATGACGAAGATAGTGATAACGCCGAGCTCTTAGATTCTATGAAAGATGGGACATTTGACGACGAGCTCCATTTGCCCTCTACAAAAATTGATAGATTATCCTCTCCTGAAGTTATTGACGCTGCCAAAGAAATATTGGGTGTGCTTTATAGCTCAAATTTGACTATTAGAAGTGTCCTTCAGGGGGATGAAAATCGTGATACCAGAATTCGCTTGAATGACTATTTTTTAGTTATCTTCGAACGTTCTTTGGACAGAGAGCTAGGCAAGGGGGAGATGAATGTCTTTGAAAGTGCAATCAGTATAATGCTTCAAACGTTTCAAGGACGATCATTCAAGGAGATTGTAGGGGTTAGATATAGCCGTATATCACGTAGGAGCTTTGGACGTCGTGGCGCCGCTGAGTTTTCTCAGCCGGCTCATAAGCTGCCTCATAGTGGTCTTTATGTATATTCACTTCACAAGGATGGGACGCCCGCAACTGATGTCAGTTACGATGTGATCGTCTTTGATACATACGACTATCTAGATCAGGTTATATCTTTCTCCCTGTCGGACGTTTTTATAGCGGCTTTTAAAGTCTACAAAACGTTAACCGCTGATGCCCGTGCAGACAAGATGATTGAGTTGTTAAGGTTTGGAACAAATAATTCGATGCATATGCTACTTATGCGTTACGGTTTTGCGCCCGAAGATATCGAAGAGATCACCGGTTATGTGCAATCTATATCGGAGTCAAATATAGTATTTAAAAGCACTGTTTACGAGGCAACTTATCATGTGCGAGATATTATCGATTGGTACCTCCCGTAAAGATAGGGGTCGTTATAGGTTGTAGTAAGCGCTACTGTATTTATTGTCGGCCTTGCAAGCTCTATTGTTTGTTTTTAAGAGCTTTAGTAGCGTGGAATTTCAATTTGAACTGGAAAGCAATGCAGGAAAACTGGGGTCAGACCACGGTTACGTACAATAGGGTGCAAGCTGTTTATAAAAATAGTGGTCTGGCCAAAAATTTATTTTTTTGATTTGAAAATGTTTGGGGAGGGCTTGTGACTCACCGAAAATTAAAGGGCTGCTCCGTGGTGTAAACCTACCATGAGGGATGCTCAGGTTTTTTTTCTCGGGCTATAGACACTCGTTGAACGACCTCATGACATTTGTCTTTATAGATCTGTTCCTTTAATAGCGTCATGGCGTATTGCTTTAATTCGGATTTATTAGAGAAGCCTTTATCAGCAATTAGCTGGATTAATGTTTTAATATAGCAAAATATCGTCTCGGATACGTCGTCCGGATCATCGGGGATCTGGTAAAAATCTCTTCCTTCATGAACTAGTTTGTTTCGGATGTCGTTATATATGCGGTCGAACTCCTCAAGGATGGAGTGGAATTTGTTGGGGGAACGTTCGCAAATAAGGGCGGCTATGTAACTCCGATGTTTCCATCCCGTCCATTTTTTTTCAGGATCGGCAAGGCCGTCGAGTGTAAATAAAAGATTTAAGAATTGTGACTCGCTACCAATCGAGTAAAACGACTGCCTGCACGAGCGTAATGATGAAGTTACGGATGAGGATATTTCGTTTGTAATTTCTTCATTGTAGATAGCGGCTAAATAGTGAGTACCTGGATAGAACAGATCGTCGACTTGAGGTCCTAGCCAATTATTACTAACCGATAGTGGCTTTGATATTCCGCTAAGTTTCAGCGGTTTCAAGTGTGTTCTCTCAGATGGGATGATTTCGACATCATAAAAGCCATCATCGCGCTGTCCAGCCGGATTTGGCGTAAATGCTTTATTTTTAAAGGAGCTGTGGGAGTATCTTATGATGTCTAAAGCATGTTCTGCTAAAGATAAGCATTTATTTATAACGTAGTCGTTATGGTCTATAGTGCGATTGAGCCTTAGTAGGTCTCGATAGTTTAGTTTGCAGTTGAATTGTAAGTACTCAGTTTCTAAGTCTGATAACCGCTCGTAGGGCTCTTGGTCGAATTCTTTGCGGCAGAAATATGTATACTTTCCTAGGGTTAAAGTTTTTTGTATGTAGATTTTTTTCTAGAGGGATTATAATTGTGCAGTTTAATGTTCTGTTATCTGTCTCCAGTTCAGCTATTTCGGTATTGGATTCGTGAGACTGAGCTTGCTCAATGTCAATCCAGTCGAAGCAGTTCCTGAAGTCTTCAAGTATATCTCTGTCGTCTTCGTCGGCAGTAAAGCTTGGTGCGCTAAATGTCACGCCATCGCCTTCTGGGAATGCACTTGCCCAGTACCCGAGGCTTCTCAGTTTTTTAAGTGAGCTTGATATTTCGGCATTTTTATTTACGAACTCCTCTCTACGCCATACGAGATTTCCATAATGGCCGACTCTAGGTGGCAAAAATCTGGCTTTCATTTGATTTCCTTATTTGAGAGCAATCGTTTTGTCAATTGTTAAGGCCGGTGTGTCGTCTATCCAAGACGCATCGAGATATCCATCAGCAGTTGCCGGTCATTCCCTAGCCGCTCCCAGATCAACAGAGCTGTGAGTCGATAATAATACCGGGTGGCGTCGCAATGGTCGTTCAGGTGTTGAGTGAGAAACCAGCGCACATGCTTGAGCTGCCAGGTCCAGGGATTATCGCGTTGCCATCGTTGTTGAATGGTCGCTTGCATGATTCGGGCTTGGCGTAGGTGGCGTTGCTGAGTGACCTTCGAGCCGGTCAGTACGCCGCTCAGGAACAGCGCCATATCGAAGGACTTGGTCATGCTCGACCTCCAATGTAGGCCGACATCACATCGATCCGGTTATGCCCGAGTTCAAGGCTGATCTGTTGGCGCGCCTGACGGCTCCTTACGACCGGGAGCTTGGGCATCTCATGATCCGGCCTCCTGAACACCGATAGCGGTGGGCGGGTGGAGGCTGCACTGGCTGACGAGACCAATGCCGCGAGATCCTGAGTCGGGTGAAGGCAGCGAGGTGATGACCGGGGCATGCCTGACTGTCAGTCAGGGGCAGTCCATTTCATGGGCTGCGGCACCATCATCGGCATCGCTGTTGCGGGTGATTTCGGTGCTTGTCACGCCGATTGTCACGAGGAAGAATGCCGCAATGCCTTGTACGAGTTGGGCAGCAGCAGCGTTAGGAGCGCCCGTCTCTTTCCAGAAGAAAGAGACGGGCGCAGGTTGGCGCAGTGAAATGGCCAAGCGGATAGGTTGCTGCAGGGCAACTGGGTAGGGGGATGTATTTGCCGCAATGGCAATGATCTGAAGTTGGCATCCATCACTCGGTGAGTGACCGTGCGAGCCGCCGGACGCTAATCGCACTTTGGGAGAACCACCCACCATGGGGCGTAGCCTTTTAGGTTCGGGCTACCTCTAAGGGTTACTGTCGATGACAGCGGCTTGCGTGATCATTCGTACGCCTGTGGCCAAAAGCGGTCAAGCCTTTAACCGATGTCCGCGATAACAGTGGCGACTGTCGCCACTTTTGTCGCCACGCTCCAGGCCAGGCAGGGCGTGGTATGTCGCCGCTGTCGCCGTGAAAAAAGCTTGCCCGCTTAGGCTAGGCATTGTATGTGGCCAAAAGGCGAAAGTTTTGGCGATACTATTAGACCGTTTAATGGCAGCCATACATTGATCAACGTACTGGCATGACGGTGCGGTCTTTGGGTTGACCGATCGCCGATGCCAACAGGCTGCCGGTGGGCGCCTTCTGGATATGCTCACTCCAGAAGGCCATCATCGGATGTCAGCGTCAATGTAATACGCTCGTTTATATTCAACAGCTAAGCTGCTAGATACCAGGTGAGCCGATAGGCCCTTGATAAAGATACTTCTGGAAACCATAAAACACATCCTTGATCAGTTCTGGTTTGCCCAGGTCGGCGATGGCGTCGGCAATGGCGTTGTTGTACTTAAGCTTGAGAAGCGGCGACAGCTTTTCCGGCTCAAGCTCTTCCACACCTTCCTTCACGTAATGTGCCAGCACGAAGTCAATAAAGACTTCCTGTTTGTCGCTGAAGTGGCCGTGGAGAGTACTGCGTGCCTTGATTGCACGTTCTTCACGAGTGACAGGGTCGATGTCGAAGGCGACATAAGTCAGCACATCAAAAATATCGCTGTTCTCTGCGTCAATGATATTTTGCATTTCGGCTAGTACCTCCTTGTTGAAGCCTCTCTCAGCCAGGCCCTGCATGAAAGCTTTACGCGTGTCTGGCCCACTCCAGATGGAGCGCAGTTCGTCTTCATCTTTGAAGAAGTCTGGAAGGCTACCGAACAGACTTTCCAGAAACTGCGCGGCAGACATTGGCTTGCCATCGGCGCTGAGGAACAAGGTCGCCATCATGTTCTTGATGCGGCGCACCGAGCCATTGCTTAACCTGATCTCTATCACCTCTGGTCGTGGCTCTATAGGAGGTTTGGGAGGCTTCTCTTCCCCGCCCCCATCGTCAGCCTCCTCATTACCACCAGATTTGCCACCATCCTTAGGCGTGGGCTCTTCCGGCTCGCCATCCCAGGCAGGGTCGCTGAAGAGATGGTGGGCCTTCACGAAGTCGAAGATAGTGAAGTAATCCTTGCCATCGAAGAGACGTGTTCCGCGACCAATGATCTGCTTGAACTCGATCATGTTTTTTACTGGGCGCATCAATACGATATTGCGCACGTTACGCGCATCCACGCCGGTTGAGAGTTTCCTTGAAGTGGTCAGGATGGTGGGGATGGTCATCTCGTTATCTTGAAACGTACGTAAGTACTCTTCGCCGCGAGCGCCATCATCGGCGGTCACACGCACGCAGTAGTCGGGCTCGGCGCTTTTCTTCCGCTGATTGATCAGGTTTCGAACTTCGAGCGCATGCTCTTGTGTCGCGCAGAACACAAGCGTTTTTTCGTTCGGACTAATCATGTCCATGAATAACTTAACGCGATACGCCTCTCGCTCCGGAATTTTTATGATGCGATTGAAGTCGTCCTCGACATAGCGTCTTCCTGGTTCCACATCGCCTTTTACCACCACACCATCACCAGGGACATGAACGTATTCGTCAAGCGTCGTAGCGATCTGTCTGACCTTGAACGGGGTCAAGAAGCCATCGTTAATGCCTTCCTTGAGTGAGTACACGTACACCGGTTCGCCAAAGTAGGCGTAGGTATCGACGTTGACATCGCGCTTGGGTGTGGCGGTCAGGCCCAACTGCACGGCTGGCGAGAAATAGTTAAGAATGCCGCGCCAGCTACCTTCATCGTTTGCGCCGCCACGGTGGCACTCGTCGATAATGATGAAATCGAAGAAGTCCGCTGGGTACTCACCAAAGTAGGGGGTGTTATTCGGCCCGCTCATAAAGGTCTGGAAGATGGTGAAGAAGATGCTGGCGTTCTTGGGCACCTTTCCCTTCTTACGAATGTCAGCTGGATCAATACGAACCATCGCATCATCAGGGAAGGCGGAAAATGAGTTGTAGGCCTGATCAGCCAGAATGTTGCGGTCAGCGAGGAAAAGTATACGTGGCCGACGCTGAGCGTCTCGCTTGAGGCTCCAGCGACTTTTGAACAGCTTCCAGGCGAGCTGGAAGGCTATAAAGGTCTTGCCCGTGCCAGTCGCCAAGGTTAGCAGGATGCGCTGCTGCTCTGCAGCGATGGCCTCCAGCACCCGGTTGATCGCGATATCTTGGTAGTAGCGCGCGCCCCAGGTACCAGCCTTGTCCTCGAATGGTATAGCGGCGAAGCGCTCGCGCCACTCGTTGTGCTCGGCAAAAGTCAGATTCCATAGTTCTTCTGGGCTGGGGAATTTGGCGACATCGCCTTCAACTCCCGTCTGCATGTCAATGCCGTAGAGAACCTGGCCATTGGTGGAATAGGTAAAGCGCACCGCCAGCTTTTTGGCATAGCCCTTGGCCTGCGCCACGCCTTCGGTGTAGTGCTCGTCCCAAGCCTTGGCCTCAATCACCCCCAGCTTCGTGTTGCGATAGACAAGCACGTAGTCGGCAATATCAGCAATGCCGCGCTTGCCTGCGCCCTGAATGCGACCCTCGGTAATCCGAAACTCACGATGAACGCGGCTCCCCTCAACGACTCCCCAGCCTGCGTCACGTAAAGCGGGGTCAATGTATTCGGCGCGGGTTTCAGCTTCGTTCACGGCAATATCCTTTTGGCATCATGCCCGGATAGTAGCCGCAAACGGTGGGCGAATAGAAATAGAATGATGAGGGGGCACTTGCTAGCCGCCTCCGTCACTACTGACTCTCTATAGACTCTCCAGCAGACATCATCACATCATCCTATTTTTTAACGCGTCCAACAGTTGAGATGACTCTGCTTGGTTTAGGAATGGAGGTTTCATGGTCTTTGCCCACCAGAAGTTGAAGCCCATGATTCTTTTTATCTCTGCCGCAGACAATGCCATTAATGGCTCACCTTTCTTTGGCTGGGCGGTAAGCCACTCCAAATCTAGATAGAGAGCGTCCCATTCTTTGTCCTCCTTCACGTCGCTCTTCACTTTACCCGCAGCCACGATGCCATGACCTTTGTGATATAGAAATGCAACGTCGCCCTTGCTGAAGGAGTGGACGATACCTTTGACATCGCCAAAGGCCGCGACGCGGTTCCCCTCACACATATACCAGATTCCGTCTTTCACATAGCTTAGGTTGGTGTCGAAAATCACCCCTTTCATCTGGGCCGGGTTCGAGTGTTGGTCATAAGGCAGTGAGAAGAACTCGAAATAGTGATCCTCCCTGATCCTATAGACTCGATAGGGCGCGAACTCTATAGCTAGCCCCTTGGATTTCCAGTAATCCACATTACGAATTAGATCTGCATTGCCAGCATTACCAACAATTACCAACCGCTGAATTTTATTGAAGGCCGAGCGATCCAGCGGGTGTTCCAGATCAAAGCCGCTCTGATGTTCCTCCTGAAGACTAAGTGAATAATCCCTTCGGTACTCGCGCAGCATCTCTTCGAGCTTATCGTACCCATAGCGTCCGGCTTTTTCGCAGTAGCGGAGCGCCTGATGAACGGCACCGCCATCGGCTGAGGCGCGCTTTAGCTCGAAGATGACCAAATCACCTTGCTCGTTGAGCGCATAAATATCTGCCTCCGGCTGCCATGCGCGCTCCTGGCGGATTGGCATTAACTTGCTGCCTTCGAACAAAACATCCCACAAGTTCTGCGCTAGTAGGTCTTCGAGCTCCTTTTCCAGTGGCAATCCATAGAATGGCAATGGATCGATAGAATCAAAGGTATTGGCGGACTTTCCGAGCTTATAAAGCATAGAATTAGAGCCCCCCGGTAAAGGCCTGGTGCAACAGAGATAGTTTTAGCTCGTTTAGGGCTTGGGTCTTTCGTTCGAAGATAAGCCTCAAGTGGCCTATCTCTTCTGTAAGTGCATCCATTTTAGCGGCAAGCCGTCTCTGCTCGGCGAGCGAGTTTGGGAAGGCGATTTCAATACCCTTGAGCAGGCTCGCTTTAATACCTTTTACGGTCGCCCCAGTTCCTTTTTCTTGAATTCGTTGTTGAATAGGTCGAGATAGTAATAGGTACTTCAAAAACGTGCTATCCAGCTTTGTTGAATCAGGCTGCATGATGATAACTCGCTGCGCAAAAACAACTTTTTCGTCGGTATCCAGTTGGGCAACATTTGCCAGTGGGGCTTCAGTTGTGAATAGCACATCCCCACGTTTTGGTATGCCGCGAGTCATCCAGCCGTCATAGGACTCAGGAGCTACAAACTCCATTGGAGTCTGCTGAAGAAACCCCATTTTGACGTTCTTCGCGGTGATGAGGCGTAAGCCGCTATCTGTTTTCACTGGCGTCTTACCGCGATAATCAACGAAACGAATATGTTGCCCAATAGTCGCGCTCACCCATTCTTTTCCACGAAGGGTTACGATAGTTTCCAGATAACTTTCTAACAGCTCGTTACCTTTTCTCACGCTTTCTTCGGCATTGAGTTGGGCCTTGGATACGCCATTGAAAGCATTGTTGAGGATGGCGACGATTCGCTGTTGTTCTTGGAGTGGCGGAAGTGGCAACTCAATGCTGCGAATTTTTTCCAAACTTAGGTTTTTCTGACGTACTCCCCGTCGCTGGCCAAGAATATGATCGCGCATTGAATTGATAGCATGGCAGATAAAATGCATATCAATTTTATCATTAGGTCTTATAGCTACAACGGCCTGATTGAAGGCTGCGGGACGGTCAATGATCGACATTTTCAGTGCCGCAGTATCATAAATACCAATGAGAAGCGAGCCTTCTGGAAAGACTTTCGCATTCGACCCATCTAATCCAGCTTTGGAAATATATCTTTCAGGTGCTGTCGTGTAGACATCATTAAGCTCACCCGAAGAGTACCAAGGAATATCTCCGCCCCAGAACGATTTATTTGAAATTAGAGGAGTACCACCGCTTTGAACGTCCGCAATATCCCCAAGTCTGATTATGTTTGCCTCAACCTTCATAGTATCGCCCTAATACTTGTCAACACTTTTGCGGTTTGTGCATCAAGCGAGGCGATCTCTTCCAAGATGTCCAGAGGATTACGGCATTCCACTTTGACACCGCCATTCGGATTTTTCACCGAAAGGTCAAAATTTGCCTGGTCGAAATCAACCGCATCAACACTCCAACTTTTGGCGGAGTCGGCAAAGGTCTTTTGCAGTTCGATAAATTCGACCAAATCAGCGTCGTTTAGCGGGTTTGTCTTGCCCATATTACGCCCGGGGTCAAGTTGGTAGAACCAGACCTTACGCGTCGATGCACCCTTGGTGAAAAACAGCACCACTGTCTTGACTCCGGCTCCCTGGAATGTGCCGCTGGGGCAGTCGAGTATGGTGTGCAGGTTGCAGCTATCTAGCAGCAGTTTACGCAGGCTGACAGAAGCATTGTCACCATTGCTGAGAAAGGTATTCTTAATAACGATGGCACCTTGGCCTCCAGCTTTTAGGATCTTTATGAAGTGCTGAAGAAACAGGAAGGCAGTCTCCCCAGTCTTGATCGGAAAGTTCTGCTGTACCTCTTTTCGTTCCTTGCCACCGAACGGCGGATTAGCAAGCACTACGTCATAGCGGTCTTTGTCTTGAATGTCGCTGAGGTTTTCCGCCAAGGTGTTGGTATGAATGATGTTCGGCGCTTCAATACCATGCAAAATCATGTTCATGATGGCTATTACATACGCAAGGCTCTTCTTCTCCTTACCGTAAAAAGTGCGCTTTTGAAGGAGCTCTTGCTGAGTAGTGGTAAGCCCCTTTTTCGGATCATTTAAATAGTCGAAGGATTCGCAGAGGAAGCCTGCTGACCCTACGGCACCGTCGTAAATACGCTGGCCGATCTGCGGACGGATCACCCGAATCATGGCGCGAATCAGCGGACGCGGGGTGTAATACTCGCCGCCGTTACGCCCGGCGTTACCCATGTTCTTAATTTTTACTTCATAGAGATGCGACAGCTCGTGCTTCTCAGTCTGCGAGCGAAAACGCAGGCCATCGACGATCTCCAGCACTTCGCGAAGATTGTAGCCACTCTGAATGCGGTTTTTGATCTCGCCAAATATCTCGCCAATTTTGTACTGGATTGTGTCCGGGCCGCTGGCCTTCTGTTTGAAGCCATGCAGGTAGGGAAATAGCTTGTTGTTGACGAAGTCCTTGAGGTCATCACCTGTCAGGGCGCAGTTGTGATCAATCTCACCCTTGTCATTTTTTGGCGCTGCCCAGCGCTCCCAGCGGTACTCGGGATCGAGAATATAAAAATAATATTTGCCCTCTAGCTCAGCCTCCATCGCCTTATCCTGCTCTAGGGCATCTAGGTACTTAAGGAACAACAGCCAAGAGGTTTGCTCGGTATAGTCCAGCTCGCTGGTACAACCGGCATCCTTATGCAGGATGTCGTCAATGTTCTTGAAGGCTTGCTCAAACATGAAGGGTTCTGTCCCTGAAGGTGGGGCGACTGAAAGGTATACAGCCAGGCATTATGCGGTTTTGAGTATGCAGATGCATGCGGATTGTAGTGGTCACTCATCCCCTGACACGACGTTAAGTTTTTCTCAGATTGAGGGGATGGCAGCCCGCTATTGAACTGATGTGGCCGGATTCAGTTGCACCGATGCATCCTAAATGGCTGATGTCCTGCTGAGCCTCTTGGGCCGTCATGTGGTTTAGATAGGCGGTTCAACATTCATTCCGCGGCTAGGTAACCCGGTGGTCGTCTTTAAATGTCAGCCCCTGCGCATGGGAATGCGGAGCCTTGCCATGCGCAGGGGCTTGGCCGGAGGAGCACAGGCATGCAGGAGAACTGGTGGCAGTTGCTACTTCGGTAGCCATGCCCTACGCAATGGATTACTGGGGTTGTCGCCGCCGTCGTAATCCGATGAGCTCTCAACGTATCGGCACGGCGTTGCTGTCCCTGATTTGATTGGTCGCAGATGCCGACAGACTGCCCGTTGCCGCCTTCTGAATATGCTCACTCCACCAAGCCATCATCGGACGCCGGCGTTCGATGTAGTCAGCTCGGTTGTAAGCGCTTCGGACTTCGTCCTTGTCGACATGCGCCAGGGCGACTTCGATCAGCTCCGAATCCCAGCCATGCTCGTTCAGGATGGTGCTTGCCATGGAGCGCATCCCGTGGCTGACCAAGCGGTCCTGGAAGCCCATGCGTTTCAACGCCATGTTGGCAGTCTGACTGTTAGCGTGGGTGCGCGGGTTTCTATCTGCCGGGAACACGTATTCCCTGTGGCCGCTGTGGAGCTTGAGTGTCTCGAGTAACGCGAGTGCCTGTTCGGTCAGTGGGACGGTGTGCGGACGACGCTTTTTCATGCGCTCCGGAGGGATGGTCCAGATGCGTTTGTCGAAGTCGATGTCTGCCCATCGGGTGGTAGCCGCTTCGGCGGGGCGGGTCATGGTGTGCAGTTGCCATTCGATCAGGCAGCGGGTGATCCGCTTGATGCTGGCGTTTGCGATTTCGATCATGAGTTCGGAAAGCTCATCGGGTCGTAGCGCGGCCATGTTCTGTTTCTTGGGTTTCTTGAATACTGCGCGTTGCCACTGAGGGGGTTCGCAAAGATCAGTCCTGAATTGACCCCATAGGTCATGATCTCGTTGAGCCGTTGGCTCAATCGCTTCACTGTCTCGAGGCTGCCTTTGGCCTCGATTGGGCGAAGCAGTTCGATGACCATTGGCGCGCTGATTTTTGAAAGCAGCGTTGTTTTCAGGTCTGGAAATACATGTAGCGTGAGCGACCGCCAAATGTCCTCGGCATAGGCCGGCGTGACCGAGTCTTTCTTAAGCTCGAACCAGGCGGTGGCCACGTTCTCGAAGGTGTGTTCCGTTTCTGCGCGCTTGGCCTCATTCAGCGTATCGCGCTGCACCTTCGGATCGATGCCTTGGGCGAGCAGTTCGCGTGCTTCGACCGCCATCTTTCGGGCGTTCGCCAGCGAGAGCTCTGGGTAGGTGCCCAAGCCCATGTTGATGCGGTTCTTGTTCACCGGTTCACGGTAATTGAAATTCCACAGCAGAGAGCCGTTGCTGCGTACACGGAGTTGCAAGCCGTCACCGTCGGTGAGGACGTAATCCTTGGACGCGGGTTTGACTCCCTTGAGCTGTCGATCGGAGAGGCGGAGGTTTTGGGCAGGCATGAGATTGTCCTCAGGCACTGATTCGGTATTCCAAAGATTAGCACCGGATGGGCTGGAATACCGTTTGGAATACCCGAATGGCTGGAACTCAAAAAATCTCAGAGGACCGCAAAAGCGCTGGAGGCCGCGTATTTACTGGATTCCAGGCACAAAAAAAGACGCCCTTGGACGTCTTTAGATGTAAAAGTGGTGGAGCCGGGGGGATTTGAACCCCCGTCCGCCAGTACTCCGCTGTCGGTCCTACATGCTTAGCCGTGTCTATTGAGTTAACCCTCAGCCGCCCGACGGGCAGGGTGCTTTGGGCGAGCTGTGTAAGTTTTAGCCGATTCGTCCACAGCGTACTGCACGGCGATTCTGTTCTATATGACAATCACTTCGGGTTTACAGACATCCCCTAGTGATTGCTGGACCCGAAGGTACCAGAAGCTCAGGGTCTAAGGCTGCTTACGCAGCGATGGACATTTCCTGGCCGTAGTTTTCGTCATTGGCAACTATAAGTAGTTGCAACAGTGGATTTACGACTTCTGTTACCAAGTCG
>DASVUK010000020.1:0-23043 GCA_036387095.1 Pseudomonas sp. | reverse complement strand
CACGATACCGTCCACCGCACCGGCGCCATCGGCCAGTTTCAGCGTCGTAACTCCGGCGCCGGCACCACTGAGGGTTACGCCGTTCTTGAGGGTCAGGCATCCACCGTCGGCGTTCGGCCCGGTTACGCTATAGGTGCCGGCTGGGAGGTAGACCTCGCCCCCGCCCGCCTTCGCTGCCGCATTGATTGCCAGCTGAATGGCGTGGCTATCGTCGGTGAAACCGTCGCCCTTGGCGCCGTAATTCAAGGCGTTGAAGACTTGTGGCATCGGAAAACCTCACTGCAATGCGTGAACCTCCGCGGGCCGGAAGTACAACAGCCGAAATGCAAGGTCCCGTCGGCCTGGATGGCGTTGAGACCGCAGCCTCACTGCCAGGTTCGCGAGGCCGGGGTTGGTGTTGTGTGGGAGGCGGAGCTTGTTTGTCTGTTAATTGGCAAACGTGGGGTAAGTATGCGGACGAAACAGTGGCCTGGGAGACGCTTCTGGCGGAGAGCTGCCCGCCAGAACCGGCGGCACGTCCGCCAAACGCGAATGGACAAAAAACCTCTGCAAGCCTTAGCGTCGCGCTTTACGTAGGAGTTAATGCCATGGATGTGATAACCCATTATGCAAACGAACACCATCGGACTGCCGTCGCGGCGCTATGGGATTGCGTTTTCGGTTACGAGACCGCACATAACGCACCCACGATGGCTATCGATAACAAATTTGAATTTGGCGCCGTCGATGGTGACGATCGATTGGGAGAAGAGATTGAGGTTGCGGCGAAGAACTACGAAGTGTCGGCAGACGCTGCGCCTTGCCGTTGTTCTTGCGAAAGCCGGCGACGGTTTTAAAGTCCGGAGCCAGTCGCCCAGTCAGCCACATCAACTCCACGTTGCGTTGGGCTTCTCGTTCAAGACGCCGGCTCGATTGAATGCGTTTTGAGATAGCCGTAGATGTAGATCTTCAGCAAGATTGCGGGGTTGTAAGCAGGTCGGCCGGTATCGGCTGGAATGACGCCTTCAAGACATAGATTGACCAGGTCGAGTTGGTCGACGAGAACGTCGACTACTCGCACCGGATTTACGTCGCTGGCGCAGTCTTCAAGGCTTTCGGGAAGCAATGTGCTTTGTCCGCGATGCTCACCCGTAGACTTGGCGAATCCCGTGGTCAAGTATTGGAGCTTTTGACATCTTAGGAACAGTCCAACCTCTAGATCCCGGCGCAATACACGGAGAGGACAGATATATCTGTCTTTTGGTGAAGGCCTTTTGTGGATCGGTTTCAGCTAAATGCCGAAGGCTGCACAGGGACGTCTCCGCACCGTCACGACCGACCGGTTTGGGTTGCGCGCGGAGGGTGCAAATGTGCCGCGCTCACTGTAGGAATCGCTCCACCGCGAAGGGCGCGAAAGTCTCATCCACGCCACCTTGGACAACCCAGCGCGCAACCGCCTCGCCGAACAATGGCGCGAACTTGAAGCCGTGCCCACACAATCCGGCCGCAACCATCAGGCCGGTCAATCGCGGGTCCGCGCCGAATAGAGGGTTTCCGTCTGGCGTGTTGTCGAAGAACGATACGCGGTGCCCGATCGGTCGTGCGTCAAGCAAGCGCTGCACGCGCCGGGAGGCGCGATCGCGGTGCGCAAGCACGTCCGTATCACTCAGTAGGCGATTAAAGGAATCTGGGTTGATGGGCACGTTTTGAGTCGAAATCAACGAGCCGATGAAATAGCTGCCAGAGATGTCGGGCCGTAGGTAGAACCCGGCTTCCCGATCACAGTAGCCGGGCATCGCCGGGTGCGCTGCTGCCACTTCGACAACCCCCACGGTCTGCCGCGTGGCGTTTATCGGCAGCGGTGCCTGGCAATCGGCGGCCAGTTGCGCCGCCCACGGCCCGGCAGCATTGATCACGCGGGGGCTGGCGATAAACCCGGTATCGGTCTGCACGCCGATCACACGGCCGGCCTGGCACACAATGCGCCGTGCCGCACGGCCCTCCTCAATCACCGCACCCAGCTCACGGGCACCTTCGGCAAAACTGCGGGCGGTGCGGAGCGGGTCGCAATACCCCGCATCGGCCTCAAAGACCGCACCCTCAAGGCCATCAGTTCGAAGGTCCGGTACTAATGTTTGTATCTGGCTCGGCGATCTCCACTCGACCGCAGCGCCTGTGGCGTGCAGGCGTTTGACATTGGCGTATGTGTCGGCCTTATCGTGGGCGGTGACGCTCGTCAGGAACCCCGTAGGTTGATAACCGCAACTGCCCGGATAGTGCTGCGACCAGTCGCGATACGCCCGCACTCCGAGCGCCGCCAGCCGACTGAGCGCCGGGTCGGAGTAATACTCGCGCACTATCCCGGGCGACGCACCGGTCGATCCCGAGCCAATTTTCGCTTTATCCAAAAGCCTGACCGACGCGCCAGCACGAGCCAGGTGCCAGGCCGCGCTGGTACCCGTGGTACCGCCACCAATCACGATAACGTCGGCGCACTCATGCATCGCTGGTTGCACCTGCGAGCACCACACTGGCGGGCAAACATGGCGCAAGGGCACTCGGCGACAAGACGGCGAAGCGCACGCGAGGCACTTTCACCTCGCTTGGCAACGAGGCTGTGTAGAGAGCATCGATCTGCGGTAACCCGGGGTGCCCCAGGCGTTGCCAAAGGTACTCGGCCAAGCGCGGCATGATAGGCGCAGCCAGGTAGGCAAGGCCTTTGAGCCACAGATAGGCGTGCCCGGATTGCGTCACATTGACGTCCCGCCATTGCATCCACTGATGCAACACCGCCCAGGCATCGCGCACCGCCACTGCATCTAGGCGGAACGCGAGCCCCATGCGTGAGACCGCTCCCTCCAGACTAGGCAGCAGCACGGGATCAATGGACTGAGGCTGGCTGTGATCAAGGTTGGCCAAGGCCATATCGATACGACTGTCGAGTGCACCGGCCAGGTCCACGTTTACCGCGTCGACGAACTCTTGAACGGCAAAATTGGTTTCGCCTTGCTCAGGGCTTTCGCGGCTCAAGAAGTAACGCACGCCGTCACTGGTGGCCGGGGTGTGGTCGACGATATCAGCGGCCCAGACCACATGCAGCCGGCTGGTAGAGAACTTAGCGCCCTGAAGGTTGTAAAAGTAGTTGGTCAGGACATAGTCAAACGACTGATGATCCTGCAGGGCATCCATCACCGCAGCGCTGCCCGCCAACAGCAGCACCGCATTATCAATACCGAAGCTGACCAGCGTCGTTATGTCGCTGCTGCCTAGCATCGCGTGGCCATGTTCAGGATCTTTCTCGTGGACGCGGTCGGCGCACGTCAGTGCATATTCCCAGCCGGACTCGAACAATACCCGCGGATTGTCAAAGCGGTCGGGGCTCCAAGCTACGCCCCAATCGCCCGGCGCGGTGAGCCGCACCAGGCCGTTTTCACGGTGCAGAAAGCGCGCGATAACTTCGATGATCGAAGCCGGCGCACCCGACGTGGTCATTCGTTCAAGCAATTGCGCAGGATTGGCCACCTTGAGGAACAGGGTTTCCACCTCGACCCAGTGCAGAGGGATGTCGCCCATTCGTGATTGCGGGTTGAGCATACTTTCTGGGCGGAAAAGTGCGCCACAGGCCTCACAGAAGTAGCCCCCGGCCCCTGCTTGGCAATAAGGACATTGCCCCACCAGCCAGGCACCCGCCATGTAACGTCCGGTATCGGCGCAATACAGCACTTGCTCGACCACGGTCTCCGTCACACCAAGCGCCACTAGGCGCTCTACCGTGCTCTGGGCATTGCGGGCGTGCTGCGGCGCGCTAGGGCCTTGCACTAGGTCGAGGAAGTCATCGACCACAACGTCCAGCGCGCGTAGGTCGTTGGCGATTTGCGCGTGGTAGTCACGGACGACTTCTAAGGGAGAACGCTGCTCTTGTAGGGCTTTCCACAATACATAGGAGTCGAATCCATCCACGGCCGATACCACATCGACGCTATGGCCCTGGGTGCGCAGATAGCGTCCCAGCATATCCATGCGCAAGTACGGCCCGGCGATATGCCCCAGATGAAGCCTGCCGTTAGGCGTGGGAGGAATCGGCATCAGGAAGAATTTTTGCGCGGTGATAGGGGTCATCGTTTCAATCCATCGAAGACAGTAGAAAGTTTGGGTTCGGTCGAAAAAGCTTCATCGGGCCACTGGCCGACTATCAAATCAAGGGCTTCGCGGGCAATGCCCGGCGCCAGACGGAAGCCGGCACCGCTGCCGGCACCGGCAAAGACTAGGTTTTGCCCGGCTTCGAAACTCACCACGGATTCTCCGGACGGGCTGTAGCTGTCGCAGAACACTCTGCCGCCACGACACCGAGCGACCACATCGGGCAGGTATCGCGCCAAGGTGCCCGTGGCGACCTGTATATCGTGCAGGCTGATCTCCAAGTCATGCCTGCGTGGCGCGACATCCCATTCATCGCAGCGAAAACTGAACAACCACTGATTACGCATCGCCAGCGGCATCAGATAGGAGTCTGACTGCGGCAGGAATAGCGCCGCCGCGTGTGCAGGCGGTACGCCATCAATATGTAGGGCCACCACCTTCTTGACCCTCAGGCTATGGTCAGCGGCGATTGAGCCAAATGGAGACTCGTTGACCCAAGGCCCGGCGGCGACCAACGTGCGCCGAGCTCGCAAACTGGCACCGTCAGATAAGGTGATGCGCGTACCGCTGCCCATGCTGACAATGTGCTGAACGCCCACGCCTTCGATGCAACGCACATTCGCACCGGTCAGGCTTTCGCTTATCAATAGTCGAGCCACCAATGCCGGGTCGAAGCTTTCGGCCGTACCGCCGCTCAACAGAATCTCGCCAGCGCCAACGTGCAGTTGCGCGCCAAGGCGTTCACCAAGGTCTCGCGGCGAAACTTCCGCAGGCTCAACCACAGCATCAACCAACGCACACTTGATACTGGAGGTGAGACTGCGCTCTGCCAGCCAAAACACCGGTGCTTGGGTGGTGCGCAGGCCCACCCGGTCCCGCAAGGCTCGATAAAGTCTAACGCTTTCCCCGGCCAGCCGACGTTCGCGCTCCGACACCCCGGTGGCTAGCAATACACCGGCCGAATGCGACGTGGCACCATCACCGATCCGGTAGCGATCGATCAGCACTACCTTCCAGTGAGGATAACGTTGTACCGCATGGTGCAACGTCCAGGCCCCGATGATGCCGCCACCGATAATCACCAAGTCGAAATCGACATGCATGCTCAGGCCCACCACACCGAAAATAACTGAACCTGCGCCGTGCCATTGTTGCGCGCAAAATGCCGCCGCCAAGGCGCGAAATACAAGCTCTCGCCGCTCTTGACTGCGTGCCAGGCCCCGTCGTAATAGACGTCCAAGTCACCGCCGCTGACAAACCAGATCTCGTTCACTGCGTGCTGGTCTTCATCCGTGCCACAATCCGGATCGATAGTGAAACGCGATGACTGGATGGGCGCATTGGCCAACTTGCCTGCAAACTGATGCATATGTAGACGCACACCTTGCAGCGGTATGATTTGTTCGAGTTCTTCGATCACCGGCGAGTTGCCGATGGTCAATGATGTAAGTGAGTCCATGACCCAACTCCTCAGTCTAGTTTGGGACGGCGGTCGGGCGATCAAAACGGAGGTCACCGGCTTTATCGAATATCTCGCTGGCGGCCCATTCCACAAACGCTTCGGGCTCTTCAAGGTCGTAAAGCGCTTGCCCACTGACACTGTTGATGATGTTCGCGCAGCGCCACGGGATTAGGCCCAGATTTGGGTCGGCGATACCTTTCTGACTGCGGGCGGCGTTTTGCACGTAAATTGACCTGCCCTCCGGTCCGTTCCACTGCACCGAGTAATCATTGTTGAAGACGTACTCGCCGTTACGCCGAATAATGAGCGGCTCGATTACCTTCAGGCACTCCGGCATCTGGTAGACATAGCCGGTGCACAGCACGGTGACGTCGGCACCTAGTTCTTCTTGCGCCCCTCCGTGTGCGTGCATCAAGGACAGGCTCAAGTGGTTGTCGCGCTGTTGTACCGAGGTAAGCGCGCGCCCCGGTAGTAAGCGGACCCTGCACGGATGTTGCAGCACGTGCTTTAGTTCGTACAGGCGACGATAGATAGATTGCAGCAGCGAGTGAGAGATACCATCGCTGGCGAGTTTCTGATCGGACAGCAAAGACTGACGCACCGCCTCGGGCTGTGCGAAGAAATGGTCGCTGTAGTGCGGGCTATAAAGTTCGTTTGTAAAGGGTGACTCGTCTAAAGGCGAGAAATTCCAGCGTCGCGAGACCCACGTTACGCTGGCAGGCAACTCGCTGGTATTGGACAGCAAGTGTTGAATAATCTCGGCACCGGTCTGGCCACCCCCTATGATCACCACATGCTTGCCTTTCAGTACACGCTTACGATTCATATATTGGGATGAATGAAACAATGAGTCGCCAATATGCGCCTTCGCAAAAGCAGGCACCGAAGGTTGCTGACCGGTTCCCAACACCAAGTTGCGCGCGGGGTGCATCCAATTATCCCCCTTGAGCAGGAACAGGCCGTTTTCAAGCGTAACCGAGCGCACTTCGCTGTTGAAATGTAGGTTTGGCAAGCGGCCACAAGCCCAGCGGTAATACTGGTTGAATTCGCGCCTTAGTACTTGATCGAAATTGGCGTTGATAAAATTCAGCAACTGTTTTTTGTGCGCTAGGTAAGCTAGGAAAGACAGCGGGTTGGAGGGGTCCACCAGGCTGACCAAGTCTTTGAGGTGATGCACCTGCAACATGGCGTCCGGCACCATCATTCCCGCGTGCCATTGAAACTCACTGCTGCGCTCGTAAAACGCTGCTGTTACCTTCGCCTTGGGCTCGGCCAGCGCTGCCAGGCTCAGGTTCGCGGGGCCGATTCCGATTCCTGCCATATCTACAATTCGAGCCGAAGAGAGCACAGTCATTATCATTATCCCTGTTGATGATGGTTTTTCAGGTGCAGCAAGATCTCGCGGTATTCACGAACAGGTACCGAATAATCACGGTTAACATGGGTGAGGCGTCAGCTTTTAACGGTATGCACCGTCATCGGTTTCAGCACTAGAGCTGAAAGCATCATGGCAGCCAACGACAAACCGATCGCAACGCTGACGGCGATGTAAATGGCATCGTTGATAGGGTGAACGGACGCTAGCAAGGCACCGAAGATCGCGACGCCGAAAGCAGAACCGCTCTGCCGACTGGCATTTAGTGTACCGGCAGCTACGCCAGCCTTAGCACGATCCACGACACTCATCAGCACCGCAGTGGCCGCCGGAGTGATGATCCCCGCGCCGAAGCCCACCGCCGGATAACACAGAGCGATACGCCAGTAAGGCGCTTCGCTGGCCAAGGCGAAGAGGCCGATAAATCCCAGCGTGTATAAGCCGAAGCCCGCGAATAGAATGGCGCGCGGGCCATATACTCGCGTCAGCCGGCCGCAGGTGAAGCTGCCCAGAGTAACCATGGCTGTCAGCGGCAGAAACGCGAGCCCTGTGGCAAGCGGCGACCAGCCGCGCTCCGTCTGGAAGTACAGGCTGAGCAGGAAAAACAGCCCGTAGAACACGAGGGACGACACTAGCGACAAAACCGTTGCCCCGGAGAAAACCGGGTTTCGGAAGTAATGTAGAGGTAACATCGGATCCGTATGCCGGCTTTCGGTGACCAAGAGTACGCACCAAGCGATACAGGCGACAAACACGCCGGCAAGGACCCATTGGGAATCCCATCCCAGCTTTGCACCTTCGATCAAAACTGCCACCGACGTGGCCAGCGCAATGATCGCAGCGAGTTGCCCGGTGAGGTCCAGATGGCGGTTGGGTGCCAAAGGTGCTGAATCGGGAATGCGCGAGTTCAACCACACGCCTACAAGGGCGATCGGCACGTTGATGAGGAAAATGCTCCGCCAGCCGAACAGTTCGATCAGAACGCCGCCCACCAACGGCCCGGCTGCCATGGCTATACCGCCACATCCCGCCCACACGCCAATAGCACCGGCGCGCTCAGCTGTTTTAGGGTAGGCATTGTTGATCAACATCAACGAACAAGGCACCAGCAGTGCAGCCCCTATGCCTTGCAACACCCTGGCCCCGATCAGCTCAGGCAATGCATTGGCCAGGCCGCAAAAAACCGATGCGAGTGCGAACAGACCCAAGCCGACCCCGTAGATTTTTTTTGCACCAAAGCGATCCCCCAACAATCCACCGGTCAGCAAAAAACTGGCGAAGGTCAAGGTATAAGCGTTGATGACCCATTGCAGCCCGGTAATGTCCGAGCCAAACGTCTGGGAAATGGGATGAAGTGCTACGTTCACGATAGACGTATCGAGGATAACAACCACGTAACTGATGCTTGTCGCAATCAGTACTTGTCGTTGACAGCGGGTGCTGAGTTCCATAGCCCAGTGTTTCCTTTCCATGGGGACGGTTTGACTATAACCAGCTTTTGCAGAAAAACGTTTCGGGGTGTGTCGAAGTGTCGGTATTTATGTCACTGTGAAATTCAACATCACCCGGCAAAGCGCGGAGCTCAAAGGAATGACCCAACCTAAGATTTCATCTATTGCCTATTTGATCGCCGAGCCCGTGCGGGCCGTCATCTTGATCACCCTCGCCCATGGCGGTTCGTTGTCAGCCAGTGCCTTGGCCAATGCTGCGGGCGTCACCCCACAGACGGCCAGTTCGCATTTAGCCAAGCTGCTTGATGGTGGCCTACTGAGCGTTGAAATCAAGGGTCGTAATCGCTTCTATTCATTGGCCGGCCCTGACGTGGCTCATGTGTTGGAGAGCCTGGCTGCGGTCTCGCCGCAAACCAGCTCTTGGCGCAGTCTGCCCAACCGCGCAGCTCATGAGCTGCATTTTGCTCGATGCTGCTACGATCACCTTGCCGGCCAGGTAGGCGTGGCCATCACCCAAGCCATGCTGGAGCGCGGTTTGATCCAGGAACTTAACGAACGCGAATACAGGCTGACCCTGCGCGGAATCGAATGGTTGCAGGCGCTTGACCCGCAGAGAGGTGAGCCGTGCTTGCTGGAGAAGGTCCAAGCCCGACGATGCCTAGACTGGACCGAACGCCAGCACCACATTGCAGGCCCGCTGGGTAACTATTTGCTGGACACCTTCTGCCACCAGGGTTGGCTACGCCGAGTAGCCAACGCGCGCGCGGTGCGCGTGACCGACTCAGGGTGGCTTGCCTTCAAGGAACACTTTGGGATTGAGCATTTACGTAATCTTGAAGCGTCCTTGCATCCTGTGGAGGATGTAAGGAAAACCCTAAATCCTATGCGGGTTGCGGGCTGAACATTGTTTCGATTTCAGAGATTCTACACTCCTGCGCCAGGCCGCTTTGTTGCCACTCCAAAATTCCATTGATGCGCTCGTACCAGGCCGCTACGTGGGGATAGTCCAGAAACGGCGCCTGCGTACGCGGGATATGGCTCAACGGCGCAGCCAAGTCAATGTCCGCCAAGGTCAGAGCATCGCCGACCATAAACCGGCGCGTGCGCAGGTGTCCGTCGAGCACCGCCGTGTAACGATGAATGGCGTGCAGCGCTTCAGCTTCAAGTGTTCGGTCTGCAGCATGATCCTTGAGCCGCTCGATGAATCGCTGCTCGATTAGCACTGTCGGCCCACGGCGAAAGTGCTCTGCGGCCCAAAACATCCACTTGAGGGTCTCGTACCTGGCTTTACCCGAGGGCAACATCGAGGAGCCGGCCTGTTCGGCCAGATAGATCATTATTGCCGATGCCTCGAACAGCACTACATCGCCGTCGACAAAGGTCGGAATGGTACCGTTGGGGTTGAGCGCTAGATACTCCGGTGTGCGGTTCTGACCGCTAAACAGGTCGAGGAAAACGAATTCGACCTCCAGCCCCATATAAGCGGCGGTCGTCAGTACACGCCGGGTATTGCTTGAACCTCTGTCGCCATAAATTTTCATTCTACTGTCTCGACTACGTCTTCTTCCGTTAATGAAGATTGTTCGCGAAGACACGTCACTACTTGGCAGGCTTGGCGCACCGATTGGTATACCGAGTTCACCATCGGGGCGGCCAGCCAGGAGGCTACGCCCAATAACCAGATGTTTTCCGGCCCCGTAGCGCCCGGCAAGCTGACCTGCAACTGTGTTGAAACCTGTGGCGGGTTGCAGGGTGTGCCCGTCGGCACCTGAAGCTCAAGACCGTCGCTCGTTGCATGGAAATGTTGTCTGTGAAAACCGGTGGCACAAACCACTGCGTCAACTGAGTCGACACGCCCATTGCTGGAGTGGGCCTGCCAAGTGCCCAGCCGTTCGAGCTTCGTTGGCAG
Source organism: Pseudomonas sp. (assembly GCA_036387095.1). Taxonomy (GTDB): domain Bacteria; phylum Pseudomonadota; class Gammaproteobacteria; order Pseudomonadales; family Pseudomonadaceae; genus Aquipseudomonas. The sequence goes on along the minus strand of DASVUK010000020.1, from coordinate 12,727 downwards.
CTCTGGGGCTAATTGCAATTGCCCCGTGTCGATTAAGCGCAGAAGGGTCGTGGCTGTTTCCAACGGCACTGCGAACAGGTAACGCCCTAACGCTTCCCAGCAATTTTGCAGCGCCGCCGCGCGAACTGCCGCTGGCGCAGCGCGCAACTTTATGTCCGCTAGGTCCATGCAGTGCACCAACAGGTTTTGCCAGTCGGTCGCTCCTTGGCTGGCCAAAGCGATTTCGCCGCGTAAGCGTTGGACGGGCTCGACACTGCGGTCGATTTGCTCACGCAATGACCGGCCACTGATGGCCTTGGCCGAACGGGCAACGATACGCAGCAAGTGCCAGTATAAACGCGGGCTTTCTAAGTTAAGTCTGGCGAAGCGCTCGGCGTCAAGGGGCACCGGACAGCGCCTCGGTGTCGCTGTGCGCACACTAGGCAAGCGCCCGGACGGCGATGCCATCAACACTTGGTGTCCTGCCCGGCAAAGCAGCAATACGCTATCGATTGCAGAAAGACGACTGCCCAGTACTAGCACCCGTGAAGATTTTGCCAGGCCCTCCAACCACAGCTGGGTCGGATAGGGCGTGGGGAAAATACCCGGCGCGCCCACGTGTGGCACCACCAAGGACGGGAGGAGTTCCTTGGCATTGCCAGTGCAAATCAGCACCGCGCTCGTGTTAAGGCAGGTGTCATTGTCCAGTACCAAGCGGTATTGGCCAGGCGAAACCGGGTGTATATGGCATACCGCTGCACGCACCACCAGATGCTCAATTCCTTGGGCCTGCGCAAGATCAAGATATTGCGCGTAACGCTGCTTCAGATAGCCCGACACCCAGGCACGTTGCACAAATGCATTTTCACTAACCTCGATACCCTGCGCCTGCAGGTAATACTGGAAGTCGTGCATGTCATCGTCGAGTACCGACATGGTCTGCACGGAGGTATTGCACAGCAGCATGTCCTGAGCCTCCGTGAAGGCGATAGAGTCAGCCAACCCCTCGGGATCAATGATGTCGATACGACTGGCGGCGCCGGTGCGGACCAGTTGAATAAATGCCGCAATCCCCGTCACCGATCCGCCCACAATTGCAACAGAGCCAGGCAGAGTCACGATAGTTGCGCCTTGACCAAAGCCTGCCCCAGCAACTGGACCCCATACCACCCCCAGTACACACGGTGATAAGTAATCAAGCCGTTTTCAATTTCCATCATTTCCATCAGGTCGACTTGCTGGCCATTAGGCGTTTTGCGCGGGTACTCCCAAGTCAAGTTGCGGCCGTTGATGAAAACTTTGTCACTGCGATACCACTCCACAAGGTCATTAGGAAACTTGCGTTTGCTGTCGTCCATGAACTGATGGATCAGGGCTCGCCCCACCAGCACGCCACTGCCATGTTGGGGGTAGACCGCCAACACCAGCGGCGTCTCGAATATGGCTTGTTCAGAGTACAATGCCGCTGTGGCGGCTAAGTCGCCCGCACAGACGGAGGTGTGCCAGGCTTCATATATGTCCAACAGCCCAGAATCGATGGTTGACGTCATGGGGTTTCCTCGAAAGGATCAGTGCGCTAGAAGATGCCGCAACTATAAGGAATGACTCATCAGCTATGCTTCGACCTAGCCCGAAGTGTCAGGCCTGACCGCGAGTCTTCTCTAAGAATTTTTTTGCACGCAGTGCTTGGACGGCTTCGAGTTCCGCTGCGAATACGGCGCCCGACTGAGCGTGACCTTCGCCTTGTATTGCTGTGACCGCGAAGCCATCGGCTGGGTCGCGAGCCCGATCGGTTACAGCGATGATGATTGCGCGACGTGATGCTGGAAGCGTGGAGAAACGCTTTGGTGATCGACCGCCCGCCGAGCCAGTGCAATGGATTAACGACAACGGCTCGGCGCACACCGCGAACAGCCTGCTTGCCCGGCGGGTCGCTTTGCACCCGTTGACCACACCAGTGCGTAGAACACAGATTAATGGCGTGGCAGAGAGCTTCGTGAAGTCGATCAAGCGTGACTATGTCGCAAACATGCCAACGCCGGATCTAGAAAGCGGCCCTGCATAACCTGGCAATCGCCTTCGACACTACAACGAGCAGCGTCCGCACAGCGCCTTCAATATCGTTCAACGAGGGGGTTCAGGCGCTTGGCAGCAGCATCAATTTAAAGGGGAGTTGGTGTCCGGTTTGGTAGGGGCAAGTCCAGTAGTGATAGTCGCGAAGAGCGCTAGCTCTAATACCCTACGGATCGGGCTTGTCGTTCAGCCTGAAGCCGAACATTTTCGGGAGCCAGTAGGTCAGGCCCGCCATGGGAAAACCAGAACCCCAATTATTGCCTACTCTGGGTCGATAGCAGCCCTTCCCCGGCGATCCCTCCAGCCCGTTGCAGCTGATCTGATGTCGAAAGGCATCGTTTTCGTCCAACTAGTAGAGTCGTGGTGAGCAGCGGCCGATGACGACCCATGGTGGACATTGATATAACCTGAAGTTGACTGACCATCAAATCGCATTGCAGCATGGAATTGACGTGTGGTAGCGCTGTGCGGCTCCATTCGCACCTAACCGGAAGAAGCTCATGATCATGGTGTTACCTGAGATCGAACTCAAAGGGCTGTCGGTGACAGCGGAAGCAGACGGTTTAACGCTGAGTGATCTAGTCCCCCTTTGCGAAAGGTTCGGCGTTGCACCGCATGATGTGCTGAACGAGCTGTCCGTCGCGGTTGCGGAAGGCTATCTTCAAGGATCTCTGCCTTATGATTTTTGCGACGGCGTTATGAACGGGATCATAAATGCTGTGGCTGAAGTAGGCATGACTAACGACATGCCTCAGCCCGCTTTCTCGCTTTACCAGGCATTCGATCAAGGTGAATGGTTCCGCAGCAACGACCCGCCGAAAACTGACCCCAGTGAGAAATACACGAAGCAGGTGGTCGAGGAAATAATGCATACCCTTAGAGACTAGCTTTTACAGATCGGGAGGTTTTCGCTTTTCGGCTGGGAGGTAGCGAATCGACCGCCACTTTTGGCCGATCACTGGCTGCCGGGAGGGCCGTAATGGACCCAGAGCGGCCGCTCAGCATGTGGCTAAAACTGGACAGAGGCAGCCGCTCGCCACCCGCTCAACCATGGACACCTCAAACAGAAAATGAACAGCGCCCGGCGGGCAGTCAATGACACGCACCGGACGATTTCCATTCACAATACTTTCAGCACGATTTTGCCGACATGATCGCCCTGTTCCATTCGCTGATGCGCTTGTGCTGCGTCGGCGAGAGGAAAAACACGGTCAATGATAGGCAGGCATTCGCCCTGACTGAGCAACGGCCAGACATTGGCTAGTACAGCGCGAGCAATCTCGGCTTTTTCCTCGGCGCTACGCGAACGCATCATCGACCCTGTCACCGAGCCTTGCTTTTCCATCAACGCCAGCAGATTGAAGTCCTTGACGGAGCTGCCGCCCAGAAAACCTATAACGACCAGTCGACCGCGTCGTGCAAGTGACGCCACGTTGCTCTCGAAATAGCTTCCGCCCATGATGTCGAGAATTACGTCCACGCCCTTCTCGTGGGTTTGCCGGGCGATCTCCTGAGCGAAGTCCACCTCGCGGTAATTGATCGCTTCACCACCCAGCGCGCGGATTCGGTCGCACTTTTCCTGGCTGCCGGCCGTCGCAAACGCTTTTATTCCCAAGGCCTTGCACAGCATCAGTGCGGTAGTGCCTATGCCGCTTGTGCCCCCATGGATCAATACGGTGCAGCCCTTTCGGGCACGACCCAATTCGAAAAGATTGGCCCACACGGTGAAGAATGTTTCCGGAATGGCCGCGGCCTGAATCATGTCCACGCCGTCGGGGACCGGTAATGATTGGGTGGCCGCCAAAACGCAATATTCGGCGTAACCACCGCCATTGGTCAGCGCACATACCTTGTCGCCCAGCTTGAAATCGGCCACGTTCGCGCCAATCCCAACAACCTCACCGGCCACTTCCAGCCCGGGCACAGGGGTCATGCCGGGTTTCATCGGGTATTTGCCCGAACGCTGTATGACATCGGGACGATTGATACCGGCGGCGTGAACCCGAATCAGCAACTCGTGATCACCCGGCGTTGGCACATCGGCCTGCATTATCTTTAATACTTCGGGGCCACCGGGTTCGGTGATCTGGATGTAGTTCATACGGTTTGGCACATTCATGGGACACCTCTTGTTGAGTGGGCTAAAGACTCTGAAAGCTGAACGTCAAAGACATTCAGCCTGTTTAGCGGCCCAACGAATTAACCCTCGACTGTAAACCTCAGTCCGGCTTTCTCAGTCAGGCGCTTGAGCAACGCCTCATTCAACGCCGCCGCGGGGGTCCAGCAACCGCCCGGGGTCTCCTCACGTGTCACATCAAACGCCAACGCCATCGCTGACTCGGCCAACATCTTGGATGTCGACAAATAGCCCGGATCCTCATCGCAACTCACGGATGCCTTGAGCACCTGACCGTCCGCCATTTCAGCGATGAACAGCACGTCATAAAAGCCTGCCTCAAGCTCCTTCTGGGTCGGCCCTTGCCCCGGTTGCGGATGACCGCCCTCGTTAAAGGAGAAACCCGCCAGGCCTGGCTCATCGTCTTCGCCCGGCTGTGCAGGGAGCATCAGCATTTCGTCGTACTGAAACGATGTGCCCCAGAGGTGCCCCTCCAGCAAGTTTGTACGATGTACCGCCTTGGAATTGATGCCCGACATGATAAAAGGCCCGACCCAGGCCTGCGCCAATTCATCCCGGTAAGGGGTCTGATCATCAGGTTGCTCGACGCCTTTGAATCCCGGTGTGTAGGCAAACGGATCGGCCACCAGTGCGCCCAACGCAGGATCCTGCGCCGCCGCCGCAACCACAGCATCGACACTCAGGAACGTGCCACCGGACAGCACGCCTTGCATGTTGCGCACGCGGCCCCTGACCCTAGGCGCGTAAAGAGCGAACTTCTTCATGGCCTGCTGCTGGGTGAACCATACGCCGAGGTCGAACGGCACCGAATCGAAACCACATGAGAACACCAGTCGCGCGCCCGATGCCTGGGCTTGGGCCTGATGGCTGCCGATCATCTGGGCAATCCAGGGGATCTCCCCGGAGAGGTCAACGTAATCCGTCCCTGACTCGGCGCAGGTTGCGACCAGATCTGAGCCATAAACCGAAAACGGCCCTGCGGTGGTAATCACGACCCGGGTCGCGGCAACCATGTTGCGCACGGACGCCCGGTCTTGGGCATCGGCCACGATCAGCGGCAACGCTGCAGCGTTTGCCCAACTGTCCCGAATGGCTTCCAGCTTGCTCAAACTACGACCGGCAATGGCCCATTTGACAGTGCCGTTGATGCCGTATTGAGCGAAGAGGTATTCAGCGACCAGCCGACCGGTGTACCCCGTGGCGCCAAAAATGATCACATCGAATGTTTGTTTACTCATGGAAAGATGATTCCTGAAAGCGCTGCGAAGTGAAGGCGACACTCTAGCCATCCTTCCTACAAATGATTAGATGGTATGGTTGGAATAGACCTATAACCGCAGAGCATCAATCGTGCGCGACACCGTCACCGACCTCTTGGCCCTCCTGCGGGTCGCCCGAGAAGGCAGTTTTACCAAAGCGGCGGCGCAGCTTGGCGTTTCCCAGCCTGCGCTGAGCCGCACCATCACCAAACTGGAATCGCGCCTGGGTGTGCAGTTGCTGACCCGCAGCACCCGCAGCGTCGCGCCAACCGAAGCCGGAGCGCGCCTGATCGACAGCATCGGGCCGCATTTTGACGGGATCGAGTCAGGGCTCAACGAGCTGAGCGAACTCAGCGGCACGCCGGCGGGTAGCCTGCGCATCACCTCCATGGAGCACGCAACCCATCTAGTCCTTGCCCCGGCTGTGCTGCAATTGATGACCGATTATCCGGGCATCAAGGTTGAAATCAACGACAGCTACGCATTGGTCGACATCGTTGCAGAGCGCTTCGATGCCGGTATCCGCCTGGGGGCGCAGCTGGCTCAGGACATGATCAGCATGCCCATCGGCCGGGATTTTCGCATGGCATTGGTGGCCGCCCCCGCCTATCTGGAACGCCGTGCTAAACCACTGACGCCACAGGATCTGACGGAGCACGCCTGTATCAACCTGCGCCAGCCCACCTCGGGAGGACTGTGGGGTTGGCCTTTCGCCAAAAACGGGAGAGAAATCAAAGTACGCGCCGACGGTCACCTGGTGAGTAACAACATCTGGCTCATGCGTGATTTTGTCAGGGCGGGTGCAGGACTTGGCTACTTCCCGGAGCATCTGGTCGAGCAAGATCTGGCACAAGGTCGCCTGGTGCGGCTGCTGGAGGACTGGACTGACACCGTCACCGGGTATCACCTCTACTACCCAAGCCGGCGCCAACACAAACCGGCTTTCCGTCTGCTTCTGGATGCCCTGCGTGATCAGTCAGGTTGCTGACTGTCTCCTTCTGGCCGACAGCAGAAGGCCACCGCCCCATTGCTCGCCGCTGAACCTAACAGCGCCGGACCGAGCTCAGACTCCAGTATCCAGCAGCACGTAAATGCACGCCTCGGCACAACGTCGATTAACCGCACAGTCTCATGTATCAACCACCAGCAGACTTATCAGCTTTTTATTTTTCAGCCTCGCTTATCAGCCGGCCCCTGCCCACGCGTCACGTCAAACCGCCTCACATTCTTCCGCAACCAACTAATAAACCCACGCGTATCAGCCACCGCCGGCTTAGCCTCCAACAACGCCGCCCTCGCCTTCGCCCGAAACTTCGCCAACCCTGCCAGCGCCCCCAGCAACTCAGGATGCTCTTCCAGCCAAGGTTCCAGATCAGCCTTGTCGACCCGGTAGATCATGCAGTCGGTATACGCGCAGAACCGCCCCAGCGTCGGCGTCGCGTCAACGAAACCGGTCTCGCCAATCAGTTCGCCCGGGCCCATGCGGCCGACTTCCAGCCAGCCGTCGGGTCGTTGCAGCGATACCGAAACCACACCGGATTCGATGATGAAAAGCGCATCGGGCACGACGCCCTCGGCGAGGACGATGTCTTTCGCCGGGTACGCGCTCAGGTGCATGTGCGGTTCGAGTTGCGCGCGGTCTGCGTCGCTGAACATGCGCAAGGCATTCACCGTATTGAGTACGGCAGACTGACGTGTCGCGGGGCGCTGCTGGTCCTGGCGAGTTTCGGTGGACGCCAGTTGCCGATGGATCAGGTCGTACAGCTGGTTGCGCACTGCCGAGCGCCGGTCCCGGGATTTGACGTAGCCGGTGACTTCGTACTCGACGATGCGCAGGCCGGACTTGACCACCACCGCCGACGGCGCGGGCTGGGCCAGTAACTCTCGGCACCCCTGCAGCGCTTTCTCGAGGGAGTCCAGCACCAGACTGGGCCGCAGGCGGGTCGACAGCTCGATGGACAGGCTGACCGAATGGAAATGGTCCGGCCGGCTGAAGTTGACGATGCGGGTCTTGGCGGCAATGGCGTTGGGGATCACCGCCATGCTGCCTTCGGCGGTCAGCAGGTGGGTGGAGCGCCAGTCGATTTCGATGACTTTGCCTTCGATGTCATCGACACGAATCCAGTCGTCCACGCGAAACGGCTTGGTTGCGTTGAGGACGATGCCGGAGAACACGTCGCCCAATGTGCTTTGCACGGCAAGGCCGAGGATGATCGCCACAGCGCCGGAGGTGGCCAGTAATCCTTTGACCGGCAGGTCCAGCACGTAGCTGGCCGCCGCAACCGCCGCGACCAGGAAGATAATCGCGCCCATGACGTCTTGCAGCAGGTGGCCTTTGCCCCCAATTCTGGGTTCCATGACCACGACGGCGAGGACCGTCAGGGTTCGCGCGCCGAACAGCCACCAGGCGATGGTCAGGACCGTGGCCAGCACATGGCGGGACGCGGACCATTCGGCGGGCACCTGATACAGCGGACTGAGCCCGCCATCGAGCAGCGCCATGCTGAACAGAATGAACAGCACAAGGCGGCAGACCAGCTTGCGCCGCAGCCACCGAGGATGCAGCCACTGCCACAGCGTGAGGTCGATAACCAGCAGCACGGACGCGCTGATCAGCGGATAGGCAAACCACAAATGATCCATCGACATTCCCTGAGGGTGGACAGCCCGTGCAGCTTAGCTGAATACCCTGTAGGGGAACGGCACTCACGTTATCTGAGCACCAAAGGACAAATCGGGAGAATCCGGGCGATAGTGCTGACAGTGGCGCTGATCATGTTGTAGGAGCCGGCTTGCTGGCGAATGCGGTGGTCAGCGGCAACGATTTCGACCGATAGACTGCGTTCGCCAGCAAGCCGGCGCCTACAGGGTGCGCAGCTAATCAGTCCACTGCGTAGCAAAAGGCATGACCCATCAGAACGCCGTCACACCGCCGTCCACCGCCAGTGAATGCCCGGTGGTGAAGGCGGCGCCGTCGCTGCAGAGGTAAAGCACGGCGGCGGCGATTTCTTCGACTTTGCCGATGCGGCCGACCGGGTGCATGGTCGCGGCGAATTCGGCTTTGCGCGGGTCGGCTTCGTGAGCGCGGCGGAACATGTCGGTGTCGATGACCGCCGGGCACACGGCGTTAACCCGGATGTGTTTCTTGGCGTACTCGATGGCGGCCGACTTGGTCAGCCCGATCACTGCATGCTTGGACGCGCTGTAGATGCTCATCTTCGGCGCCGCGCCCAATCCGGCGACCGACGCGGTGTTGACGATCGCCCCGCCGCCTTGGGCCAGCATCAGCGGCAATTGGTATTTCATGCACAGCCAGACGCCTTTGACGTTGACGCCCATGATCGCGTCGAACTCGGCTTCGCTGCCCTCGGCGAGGCGACCCTTCTCGATTTCGATGCCAGCGTTATTGAAGGCGTAATCGACGCGGCCATAGGCGTCTACCGCCTGGGCCATCATCTGCTGCACCTGCGCCTCGCGGGTCACGTCACACGGCAGGAACAACGCTTCCCCGCCCGCCTGACGAATCAGTTCGGCGGTGCCCTCCCCGCCTGCGCTGTCCAGGTCCACCACCAGCACTTTCAGGCCGTGCTCGGCAAACGCCAGCGCGGTCGCCCGGCCAATGCCCGCCGCGGCGCCAGTGACCAACGCAACCTGGCCGGAAAACGTCATGCTCATGGGATCGTCCTTTTTTGTAGTGATCAAGAGAGGGCGGCGGATGCCGGGAATGCGCCGCAGCTTAGCGGCCGTCCCACACTCAGCGTCAGCACTATCAGGAGGCCGGTTGCCGGGCCATTGCTGGCGATGATGATTGGCGAAGCGCGCCATCATCAGCATGGATCGGCGGGCATTCGTTATAGCGGCAATCCTTGCCGTGGGGCCCTTTCCGGTCTATCACTCCCCTTTCGCCGAATCGAGATCCTGCCATGCCTGCCCTGAACAACCGTCAGTTCCTCCTCGCCCGCCGCCCGGTCGGGGCCGCCAGCCGTGAAGACTTCACCTTCCAGACCGTGCCCGTAGTGGACCTCGCCCCGGGGCAGATTCTGGTGAAAAGCGAATACCTGTCGCTGGACCCGGCCATGCGGGGCTGGATGAACGAGGGCAAGTCCTACATTGCGCCGGTCGAACTGGGCGCGGTGATGCGCGCGCTGGGTGCGGGCAAGGTCATCGAGTCGCAGAACCCGAAATTCGCCGTCGGCGATTACGTTCAGGGTGTGCTCGGGGTGCAGGATTATTTCGTCGGCGAGCCCAAGGGCTTTAACAAGGTTGATCCTAAACTCGTGCCGCTGCCGGTGTACCTGGCCGCATTGGGCATGACCGGCATGTCGGCGTACTTTGCCCTGCTCGAAGTCGGCCAGCCCAAGGCCGGGGACACCGTGGTGATTTCCGGCGCGGCCGGTGCGGTGGGCAGCATTGCCGGGCAGATCGCCAAAATCAAAGGCTGCCGGGTCATCGGCATCGCCGGCGGCAAGGAAAAATGCCAGACGCTGCTCGATGAGTTCGGTTTCGACGGCGCCATCGATTACAAAAACGAAGACATCCATGCAGCGCTGAAACGCGAATGCCCCAAGGGCGTGGACGTGTATTTCGACAACGTCGGCGGCGATATACTCGACGCTGTCCTGACGCGACTGGCCCTGAAAGCGCGTGTGGTGATCTGCGGCGCCATCAGCCAGTACAACAACAAGGAAGCCGTCAAAGGCCCGGCCAACTACCTGTCGTTGCTGGTCAATCGCGCGCGCATGGAGGGGTTCGTGGTCATGGACCATGTCGAGCATTTCGCGAAGGCAGGGATGGAAATGGCCGGCTGGCTCGCCCAGGGCAAACTCAAGAGCAAGGAGCACGTCGTCGAAGGCCTGGAAACCTTTCCGGAGACGCTGCAAATGCTGTTCAAGGGCGAGAACAGCGGCAAGCTTGTTCTCAAGGTATGAACCCATAGGCCTGAGGTATGAAGCCGAAGGTGGAGCCTTAGGTTGTGAGCCGTCGCTGATAATCCGCTGAACAACTCACCGATGCCGCTGCCGAAACCACCAGAAGGCGCACTCTGGTGTAAGCTCGTGCGCTGTTGATCCGACCCATCGAGAGGCTTATGCGGGCTCCCTTCCGACGTTCTACCCTTGCAGCGCTGCGTGGTTTTGAATCCTCCGGCACGGCGATCACCCTTTTGCCGAGTGCCGCCGATTACCGGCAGACGCTGCTGGCGAAGATTGCCGCCGCTACCCGGCGGATTTACATCGTCGCCCTGTACTTGCAGCAGGACGAAGCCGGCCAGGAGATTCTCGATGCGCTGTACGCCGCCAAGGCCGCGCGACCTGAGCTGGACGTCGTGGTGCTGGTCGACTGGTTTCGCGCGCAACGCGGCCTGATTGGCGCGGGCAAGCAGGCCGGTAACTCGGCGTGGTACCAGGCGCAAAACCTGGAGCACGATCAGGAAGTGCCGGTGTACGGCGTGCCCGTACAAACCCGCGAGCTGTTCGGCGTGCTGCACCTCAAGGGCAGCGTGATCGATGATTGCGTGCTGTACAGCGGCGCCAGCATCAACAACGTCTACCTGCACAAGCTCGGCAAATACCGGCTTGATCGCTATCACCTGATCGACAACAAAAGCCTGGCGGATTCCTTCGAGCGCCTGGTGCAGCAGGACATTCTGCCCTCCGAGGCTGTGCATCGCCTCGACCTGCCCTCGCCGCCCAGTTCACGCAGCCTGCGTGGGGAGATTCGCCAGTTTCGCCAGCACCTCAAGCGCGCCAGCTACGACGTCAATGACGGCGTGCGGGACAACGGTGAGATGCGCGTCATTCCGCTGCTGGGCATCGGCAACAAGAATCCGCTGAGTAAAACCCTGTGCGACCTGATTGCCGCGACCAGCGAGCAACTGACGTTGTGCACGCCGTATTTCAACATGCCGCTGGTGGTGAAGCGCGAGATCAATCGCGCGCTGAAGCGGGGGGTGAAGGTCGACATCATCATTGGCGACAAGACCGCCAACGACTTCTTCATCTCGCCGGAGGAGCCTTTCAAGGTGATCTCCGCGCTGCCGTACCTGTACGAGATCAGCCTGCGTCGCTTCATGCAGAAGCATCAGACGGCGATCGCCAAACATCAGCTGAACATTCATCTGTGGAAAGACGGCGACAACACCTATCACCTCAAAGGTCTGTGGTCGGACGATCGCTACACCCTGCTGACCGGGAACAACCTCAACCCTCGGGCCTTCCAGCTGGACCTGGAAAACGCCGTGCTGATTGATGATCCCAAGGGCGAATGGCTGAAGCCACGCGCCGAGGAAATCGCCCTGTTGATGCGCAACACCCACAGGGTGGGCAAATTCGACGAGCTCGACACCTTGAGTGAATACCCGATCGGGGTGCGCACCTTCCTGCGCCGGGTCAGCCGCGTCCGCGTCGAGCGCCTGCTGTACCGGATTCTCTAACGGTCATGGGCAAAAGTACCGGCGTGCGCGCGCAACAGGCGGACCAGACCCGCGCGCGCATTCTTCAGGCGGCGATCACGGTGTTCACCCGTGACGGGTATTCCGGCGGACGCATCGAGAAAATCTCGGCCGAAGCCGAGTCCAACGACCGGATGATCTATTACTACTTCGGCAGTAAGGAGAAGCTGTTCGTCAAAGTGCTCGAACACACCTACGAGCAGTTCAACCGTGCTGAAAGCCTGCTGTCACTGGACCCGTCAACACCGTCGGAGACGTTGCGCCAGCTGGTGGCCTTCATCTGGGACTATTACGTCAGCCACCCTGAGTTCGTCGCCATCCTCAGCATCGAAAACCTGCACAAGGGCAAGCACGCGCGCCAGTCCGGCGAGCTTCGACGCTTGTCAGGCGAAGCCGTCGGCGTGCTCAGACCCATCATCGATGCCGGTCAGGCGCAGGGATTGTTTAGGCAGGACCTTGATATCAAGCACGTGTATCTGATGATCGCGTCGCTGTGCTATTTCTATAACTCCAACCTGCACACCCTCAGCTCGTTCCTGGGTCAGGACATGGCCGCCGAGGGCGAGCGCACGGACTGGCTGGCGTTTATCCAGGACCTGGTGATGCGCGGAGTCATGGTGTTGCCGGCATAGGCGGACCCGACACTCAATCCCGGGAAAAGCCGGTAGACAGTGGAGGCGAGTCCATACATAGGAGCCGGCTTGCTGGCGAATGCGGCGGGTCAGCGATGACAATGTTGAGGCCGTACAACGGGTTCGCCAGCAAGCCGGCTCCTACAGGTCGATAAGGTGTCGGCTAAAACTCCGCCTTGGTCATAAGCCGCTCGGTAAA
>DASVUK010000019.1:0-18203 GCA_036387095.1 Pseudomonas sp. | reverse complement strand
GGTTGAATTGAGGGAGCAGGAGGCGGGGTGGTGACCGGGCGGTGATAAAACCATACAGCCAGACACAAGAAAGCCCGCACGAGGCGGGCTTCTTGATGGGTCTATAGGCTTCCGAAGATGTCTGTAAACCGGTACTTGGTGTACACAGTCATTTGAACTGAGTTTTTAACTATATGTTTTTTCTTGATAATTAATTTATTTTTTTTCGTTGGCATACACGTGGGCATACAGGCTCGGTGACCCTGAGCTCACAAAGGGCATGCCTTGCATTTGTCAACCGAACTTTATCCGGAGCTGAATCACTTCTTCTTTTTGCCATTACTGGCAAACGATATGTCACCAGATTTCACCATCGCGGTTAAAAACGGCTGGACCACCTGAGGGTTCGTGAACAATGCGTGGATAAGCGCAGCTTGATCGACCTCCTCGCCATTCTGTTGCTGCAAAATCATTTTCAGTAAGTCTGGTGACTGCATCAGCCCCATCATTGCACTGACCTCAGCAGGCAATTCTTCTGACTTCTTATAATCTGGAAACTCGTAGTTTGTCAGTTTTGCAAGCTCTAGAAGCAGATTGTCTGGTCGACCAGGTTCTCTGTCGAAATGTTCAAAGAGGGTAGAAAGCTGTGCTGAAAGGCTTTTGAGTCCCGTCGGAGTGTTTTCGTACTCAACGTAACGAAGGTGCGCGATATCAAATGGAACGCGAGGTGCGGCGGAGTCCTTGATGATGATCGTTCCAGGCTTACAAGCATGACGAAGACCAAGCTCGTAGAAGACGTTTGGATTGGGGTAGGTGACATCTGCTACCACGTAATCCGAGTGCATTATTCTGGTAACAATGTCGGTGGTAATGGTGCCGGGGAGAGAGACATCATCTGCCCTCACGATTTCCAAATTAGGCCTTGATCTCAGGAGCGCCTCTTTGATTAGGTCGTCATATTTATTTTTTAACTCGGATTGGCTAATAACCTTTCCGTCGACGGTTTGTTCACCGATCGCCATGATCACAAAGCAAGTCTTGTTCGCCATATCCTTCCCTTTCATTGTTTGCTGCCGTCCATAGCGCTACTCGCTTAAGGCGTGCAGATTTTCGAGGTTCACTGATCTGCGATGATTTTGTAAAGGGTTTCTTACCAGGGCGATTCCGAAGCTCCTGGGGACCCTGGAGTTTATCGACAGGCACGGGGCAGGAAACCCGCGACATCGTGTTAGCGACAGGCTACGCAGCTTACTGAAATTTCAAACGTTGAAATTGAAAGGATCTTGTAGAAAAAGGGGCATCGTTACCGTGTCGGTAATGATGCCCCTTTGTGTTGCTGATAACGCACGCTTGGCGTTGGTCAATCGAGTCAACTCCGTCAACCTGTCAACTAACTTAAAAAATCCAGCCGCTAACACGAACGCGCGGGTTATCTGCCCCGTACCTATTCGAAATGCCCAGGGTCCCCGGCGAGCTACCATGCGATAGGGCAAATGCACAGGTGAACAGCAGTTCACCAGGTTCACCTGTTCACTAAGCTGTGCACTTTTCCGCTAACACGATCACGCGGGTTTCCGACCCCGTACCCACCGAACATTCACAGGGTCCCTGGCGATTTGGCTACCCAATTGATGCATCCCACCTGTTGGTAGACCACACCTCCCCAGCGCCCCGGCACTGGGCGACCCAACATTCGAATTCTGCATCAGTCTTTACCAGCCAGTATTGCACTCGCTGATGGCGTTATCACCGCTGGGGTGTGGGGGCTCGAAAAAGACGTGTAACAGGTGTTGCCGGTGTTACGAGTAACATTAAGTAATTGAATTTAATGATTTTTATTGGTGTTACACGCCGCTAAGCTTTCACGTGCGTGGGGTGTTACAAGCGAGATAGGTGTTACAGCAGCAGTTACAGATTTGGGTAAATGTAGACCGCAATCGGCCAATAGCGGCCAGTGGACAGCCTGAGCAGCTTAAGGAGCTGCTTCTGGTCGTTCTTTGCCTATTATTGCCACAAAGCGTGACGGGCAGGTCCTATGCGATCGATGGTCTGAACGAATACAAATGACTGGTCAGGGCGCCGTCGCTGCTTCGTCTTCTTAGTAGACAGGGTGCCCAGGTCCCTATAGCGTGAACCGCAATGGCCTTACGCCACACCGGTCGCCGCTACTTCATAAGGATTTGAAACGTGCTCATAGAATCGCTACGCCTGATCAACTTCAAAAAGTTCAAGGATCAAATTTTTGACTTCAACGAAGATGTGAATATTTTCGTGGGTGATAATAACGCAGGCAAAAGCACGATTCTGGAGGCTTTGGAGATCGTGCTCAATTTTCAGTATCGCGGTCGGCCATTCAATAGCGAGTTTTCCCCGGATCTTTTCAACGCAGAGACAGTCGCCGCGTTCCGCACCTCACCAAAATCGCCTGCAGACTTACCGATCCTCGTGATCGAGGCGTATATGAAGAACGTGCCTGACTATCGCGGTGCGAACAACAGCCTGAAGAAAGATGCTCAGGGGGTTCAGATCAAAGTCAGCTTTGATCCAGATTTTACTGATGCCTATAACGATTACCTAGCCTCCGGTGCCGCGGTAACCAGCATCCCAGTGGAGTTCTACCAAGTCGAATGGATGGATTTTGCTTGGAATGTTATCAAGCCGATGACCAAGCAATTCAGAGCGCTCTACATCGACCCCACTCGTATTCATCCCACCTTCGGCAAAAATCAGTACATCTCGAATGTACTGAGTACCGCACTCAGAAAAGACGAAGAGTACCGTCTGAGCTTGCACTACCGTGAGACCCTTCAATCCTTTAACAACACGGATGAGGTCACTACCGTCAACAAGGATTTGGATTCCGATAACAGGATCACGGAAAAGAAGCTGACCATCGCCGCCAACACCATGCCCGCTGGCGCTATCCAGAACGGTCTGCAACTTGAAGTAAATGCCGTGCCGTTCCACATGATCGGTAAGGGTGAGCAGAGCAAGGTGCAAATCAAGCTGGCCCTGCACAACAAGTCAAAAGATATCGACCTGGTAATGATGGAGGAGCCGGAAAATCACCTGTCGCATGTTGAGCTAAGCAAGTTGGTGCAAGACATTGAGGACCAGCGAGACGGCAAGCAGCTATTCCTGACCACCCACAGTTCTTATGTGCTGAACAAACTGAGCATTGATAAAATTTGCTTGCTGCACGACACATATAAGCGACTACACCTCCTGGACAAGGCGGTGGTAAAGACGCTGAAGCGGCTGCCAGGCTACGACACGCTGCGTGTCGCGCTCTCCAGGAAGGTGGTGTTGGTAGAAGGCCCCTCTGATGAGTTGATTCTCAAAAAGATCTACAAAGACACCCACAAAGAGCGTCTGCCAGAGCAAGACGGGATCGATATCATTGTGGTGCGCGGCGTCGGGTTCAAGACGTTCATTGCGATCGGCAAAGAGATCGGTACCGCGATTAATGTCTTGCGAGATAACGATGGCAATTACGAAAATAACGTCGTTAAAGCACGCAAGGATTACACAGATTTCCCAAACATAAAGCTGGTCTCTTCAACGAACAACAATGAGTTTTCGCTGGAGCCAGCGATGATTCTGGCCAACGCGGAATCGGAAAAAGAGTTGCAAGCATTTGCAAAAATTGCCCTCTCAAGCAAAACCTTCAAGCTGTTCACTGCCAAACCTACCTTTGCTGAAAAGCTCGAATTTATCGTGGAGTGGTTCAGAAGCGGTGACGGCGACGGCAAAGGCAAGAAGAAGGTCGACACCGCGATTCGAATTTTCGAAACTGATGAGTCGTTCAAATATCCAGCCTTCCTCGCTGAGGTGCTGAATTTTGCCTAATAAACTCTGCATGGCGGGTGCCGGTTCAGGCAAAACTCACAAGGTTATTACCGAATCAATCGCCGAAATCGAGCGTGGAGGAAAGGTTCTGGTGGTGACCTATACGACCAGTAATCAGCAGGAACTGAGACGTCGATTTCTGGAGATCTTTGGCACACATAGTGATCGTTTCGTGGTCAAAGGTCTGTTCTCATTTTACCTGGAAGACATGGTGAGGCCGTATCAGCAGGCATTGTTCCCGCGGCGGATCGATGGCATCTGTTTCAACCAGCGCAATCCTCATATGAAGCCAGATTCAACGTTTATGCTCCCGGGGTGCGCGGAGCAGATGGACGATAAGAGCTACAACCCAAAACATTTCCTGACTTCATGCAAGACCAAGGCTCATACCGGTTTTCTCGCAAAACTGGCGAGCCGGATCATGAAGGCCACGAAAAACTCTGCTGCAGTACGACTAGGGGAGATTTATACCCAGGTGTTCTTTGATGAGGTTCAAGATCTGGTCGGGTGGGACTACGAAGTGCTCAAGCTGCTGAACAAAGTGATGCCGACACCCATCACGTGTGTGGGAGATTTCCGGCAGACGGTGTACGAGACGACGTTTGGCCAAAAAGCTCCTAAAACGGCCGCTGAGAAGATCGCAGCCTTCAAGTCCATGGGCTTTGAGGATGAGTCACTGACGCTTAACCGGCGATGCATTCAACCGATTTGTGACGTCGCCGATGCTGTACACAACGGTGCCTATGAAGCGACGGAGTCGGCGGTGAAGAGGGTTCCACCTGAATTTGTCCATCACCTTGGCACATTCATCGTCAAGGAGTCTGACGTCGCCGAATACATCAAGGTGTTTGACCCTATGGTGCTGCGCTGGAGCGTAACGTCAGGAGCGAAGCTTCTTCCCACCGAGGCGCGCTGCTACAACTTTGGCGGGAGCAAAGGGCTGGGTTTTGATCGGGTGTTGGTGCTCCCCACAGAAAACCAGTTGCATTTCGTTTTGGATGGCCGAAAGCCGTTTCCCGCGAAAGACGAAACAGCTCAGAACAAGATGTACGTCGCCATCACGCGCGCGCGATACAGCCTGGGATTCATCGTGCCAGACAAGAAGGCCGCTGGCTTACGGTTCCCAATCTGGGCAAAAGCTCCTGCTTGATGGAAACTAAATGACTCTAGGCAGTGATGGCTTCAACGAGAGAGCGTTTCTGATTGGCGCCGCAAATTTTGGGTAGGGTACAGGGCCCGCTGTTACACCGTGGATTCGGGGCGGTCAGCTTTTGGCCGGTTTCTACCTGTCACGAAGGAGGAAGTCGACCCATGGTAGGCTCCACAAACCCGCTCAGCAGCGAGACTAGGTCCCGCCGACGATTCTCGACGCTTGATCCCTAATTCTTTCGAGAGTCTCGTTGATGTTCTTAGGGTATACACCGCTGAAATACTCAAAGGTAAGCGGGTTGGCTGTGTAGAAGTGGCAGCAGAACTCGACCCAATCTTTCGTTTTCAGTGGGCCATTGATCTTGAAGAGCTTGTTTGAACTTGGCTTGATGTGCGCGAGGTTCTTCATAGTCATGTTGAAGTCGGAATCGCGCCTCTGAAAATACTCTTCTTCCGTGAAAAGCTGGATCGCTCCGTCGAAGTGCCTGAAACAGTTGGCCGCGAGATCGAACTCGCCATGGAGGTATCGGGCCGGAAAGTAATGCTGCGCCCCAACCTCGATATGGATATCCTCTGTCTTCATTTCCAGAGCCTGAAACGACTTGATTCCGTTCAACTCGCTCCATTTGATGTCGAGACAGTACACGCTGGCAAATAAAAATGAGATGTGCCGAGGTTCGAGATCTGGAGGAGGGCGCAGCTTGACGATCCCGGTTTTGATGTTTCGTATATCCTCGTCGAAGGGAGCACCGTGCCAGGTGTCGGCCTCGAAATAACCTAGCCCGCCGACGTCGATCCGGACCCGATCTTCGTCAAGGGCAATGTATTTTTCTATGCCGGAACTGTCGAACCGCCAGAACAGGTCTATAAACCTCGGGGCCCAGTTGTTGACCGGATGCATTCCTCTTCGGTAACCGGGGTGTGCCATCAAAATAAAGTCGGGACCGGTAAAGCATCCTTCGAAATGGGGGCTGGGAGAGAATCGGCTTGCGATTTCGTTGAACGGCAGCAGTCCATCGCGCTCAACCTTAATTGATCCCAATAGCGTTCTTGCAATGCCTTGCGCCTTAGCAACGATGCCGATGGTCTGGATGTACTCGAAGTCCTCCGCACCGAGGATCACTCCTTTGGACGCGGCTAGATCCATGAACTTCGCAATCAGGTCAGATGCATCGGCCAGCCGTTCGCGGGACAGTTTTTCGATGTCCGCTAAATAGCGAGCCATCATCTCGTCGTACTCTTGGTCAGCCATCACTATTCCCAAGCAGATGGAAGGGGTCACTCAATATACATTCGCAATCTTTAGACTGGGCTACTGTCGCCTTAAGAGAGCTCGAAAGCGCGGCGCATTGGGCATGGAATGACTGTCACTGGCTGAAAAAATCCCTAGTCGAACGTCCACTCTTGGCCGTTTTCTGCCTCTCGCGATGGGCAGAAAAACGGCCATAAGCAGTCAATCCCGAAGGACGGCTTTCGACCCAAAGCGGACATTGTTCAGGTACAACACGCTCATCAACAGCCAAAGAGCTATCGATACCGATGCGTTTACTGGGAACGGGGTTCGCTGTTTACTGCCGTTTAGGGATTGCCTAAACCAATAGCCGGACGACCGATACACGACGCATCCCATAACGTCATGATTTGCGTCACCGCGTCATCTATCTGTTTGAGGGGCACGCCGTCTCGGGCCAGTACCGAAATCCCCAACAGAAAGCTGTCAAACACCGTAGCCAATGCCTCGGGTACGACCGTGGTTGGCAGCTCCCCGGATGCGATAGCGCGTTCGACACACGCCACCATCCCTGCACGGTTCAAGGATCTTGCATCAGCCAGCGGCTGGGAGATGGCTTTGCTTTCATCCGTGCAGGCACTCAGCAGACCCAGCGCCACCAGGCATCCTGTCGGGTGGTCGGGCTCGCACTGCATTTTCGCGGAGCGCCGCAGCGTGAGTTCGATCGACTCTCTCGGGGAGAGCGTGGTGTCAAACAGGCTATCGGTCACCCGGCCGTGGGTGTTCAGATAACGTTCCATCACTTCATTGAACAGCGCCTGCTTTGAGCCAAATGCCGCGTAGAAGCTGGGTGCAGTGATGCCGCCGCCGATATTTGCCTTGAGCTGGCTGAGTGATGTTGCGTCATAGCCGTGCTCCCAGAACAAATGCATCGCCTGATTAATCGCCACGCCACGGTCAAAGGTGCGTGGACGTCCCATCTGTGCCATGTGAACCTCCTCTCGATCAATTAAATACTAATCGATATATAAGTCATTGACTAGATCGCGACACCTCTCCATATTATACCGATCGGTATATATATGAGGTGACAAATGACTACAGATGAGCGACAGAGCGGAAAGCTTCCGCTTGGGGCATTACTTGCACTGGCCATGACGGGTTTCATTTGCATTGTCACCGAGACCCTGCCAGCGGGCTTGCTGCCCGAAATTAGCAGTGGTTTGGGTGTCTCTGCGTCTCTGGCCGGACAGATGGTGACTGTCTATGCGTTAGGGTCGTTGCTGGCGGCGATCCCGCTGACTATTGCCACGCAAAGCTGGCGCCGCAGGACGGTACTGCTGCTGACGATTGTCGGCTTCCTGGTATTCAACACTCTCACAGCGCTGTCTTCCGATTACTGGCTGACGCTGATCGCACGGTTTTTCGCCGGGGTTTCAGCGGGGCTGGCCTGGAGCCTTATCGCGGGCTATGCACGGCGCATGGTCGCCCCTCATTTACAGGGGCGCGCATTGGCGGTGGCGATGGTGGGTACGCCCATTGCGTTGTCGTTGGGTGTGCCGATGGGAACCTGGCTGGGTGGATTCATGGGCTGGCGCATGGCCTTTGGATTGATGTCCGGCATGACCCTGGTATTGATCGTTTGGGTGCTGATCAAAGTGCCGGATTACCCAGGCCAATCATCCTCACAGCGCATGTCGTTACGTCAGGTGTTTTTCACCCCAGGCGTCCGCTCGGTATTGGCTGTCGTCTTCACCTGGATGCTGGCCCACAACATTCTTTACACCTATGTCGCGCCC
This sequence comes from Pseudomonas sp., assembly GCA_036387095.1. Taxonomy (GTDB): domain Bacteria; phylum Pseudomonadota; class Gammaproteobacteria; order Pseudomonadales; family Pseudomonadaceae; genus Aquipseudomonas. The sequence continues at coordinate 10,196 of DASVUK010000019.1, read as the reverse complement.
TTCGTTTCCAAGGCTGGGCTGAACAGTGACGTCGATTTGGTATTGCTCACATTTGGTGTCGCGGCACTGGCCAGCATCTGGCTCACGGGCCGACTCGTTGACCGGCACCTGCGAAAAACCGTGCTGGCCAGCCTTGCAACCTTCGCAGCGGTTTCGATTTTCCTGGGAGTGTTCTCAGGCTCCGCCGCGGCCATTTACGTGGGTGTCTTCATGTGGGGGCTGACCTTTGGTGGCGCGGCCACCCTGCTGCAAACAGCACTCGCCGACGCCGCAGGCAAGGGCTCTGACGTTGCGCTCTCCATGAACGTAGTGGTCTGGAACAGCGCTATTGCCGGCGGTGGACTGCTGGGTGGCGTGTTACTCGGCCAATGGGGAACAAGTGCATTTCCGGGCGTGTTGCTGGCGTTGCTATTGATCAGCCTGGCCATTGCATTTCGGGCACGGGCGCATGGCTTTCCGCAAGGTCAACGGCACACCACCGAGGTGATCCACAGCCATTGATCGGTGGATAGCACGCCTTCGCATGGTCGTCATTTTCAGTCATAACTCGATGGAGAAATAAAATGAAAAAGCGCATTAGATTGGCCCTCGCCGCAGTCGCAATCACCTTGGCTTTGCCATGCTTGGCTCAAGCGGCAGAGTTTCCTGTTCCTGCGGGATTCAAGAGCGAATTCAAAACCATAGACGGCGTCAAGCTCCACTATGTGAAGGGCGGTTCCGGGCCTTTGGTTTACCTGGTTCACGGATTTGGTCAAGCCTGGTACGAGTGGCACAGCTTGATGCCCGAACTCGCGAAGACTCACACCGTAGTTGCGGTGGATTTACCGGGCCTGGGCGAGTCGGAACCGCCCAAGACCAGTTTTACCGGCACTGACGTCTCGAAATATCTGTTCGCCCTCGCGACACAGTTAAGCGGGAACCAGCAGTTTGACTTGGTTGCACATGACATCGGTATCTGGAACACCTATCCCATGGCAGTGACCCACCAAAGCCAGATAAGGAAACTGGTGTACATGGAGGCACCGATTCCCGACAAGCGCATTTACGATTTCCCGGCATTCTCACCACAGGGTGAGTCGCTGGTCTGGCATTTCAGCTTCTTTGCCGCTGGCAACCAATTGGCCGAAAAGTTGATCACAGGGCATGAAAAGTTGTTCCTCTCGCACTTCATCAAAGAACACGCGACCAACAAGGAGGCCTTTACGCCTGAGCTGCTCGATCTTTACGCCAAGTCATACGCCAAGCCCCATACACTGAACGCGTCGTTCGAATACTACCGAGCGCTTAACCAATCGGTCACTGAAAACGTCGAGCTGTCAAAGACTCCCCTGAACATGCCAGTGCTGGCAATCGGCGGTGGAGGTCACGGCGGAATGGGTCAATTTCAAGTGGATCAGATGAAGGAGTACGCGACCCATGTACAAGGCCAGGTCTTGCCCAATTGTGGGCACTGGTTGCCGGAGGAGTGCTCCGCTGAATTGAATCCTCTGGTGGTCAACTTCTTGAATAACTGACGGATGCTCTTGATGCGTAAGGTGGCTGCTATTTGAAACGCGGCTGCCACCGATGTGAGCCGAGTCCGGGGCTTGGCCAATGTCGGCTTTTGGCCGGGAACTGCCTGCTGAGTTTATATGCAACTGAAGCTTCCGCTTATCGTCATCAACGTTTTTTCAGCTTTTGCTCGATTAGCCCCATTTCTGCCTTGATCGCAGTGACGGTGAGGTTCTGCGTCGCCGTGTTTTTTCCGATTTTAATCTCCACGAGCTTGAGTAAGGCCGTCAGGTGGGCTTTTCTCGTTTTAAGTGTTTCGGATATGGACGAGCTATTTTGTGTCGCTGTGTTCATGGCATCGCTCCTTGGAGGGATTTAAACAGCCCGCAAAAGCAGGCTGTTTCAGGGTGATACGATCATTACATCAGCAGCAGATCCTGCTTGCGATGCTGGCTCCCACGGTCTGCAAGGTCACCCCATCTCCAACTCCCAAAATCGTCACCTTGTTGAGGAATGTCGAGCTTGAACAGCGATACCGGATCTCGGTTTATCATGCGGGCAGCAGCGTAGAGCTTGCCGCCTACATCGAGCAGGGCCTGAGCAGCTTCATTCCACTTTTCCTCCAGGGCGTCATGTGCGAGGTGTAAGGCTTTTTTCTCTATCTTCTGCTGTTCTTCCTGAGCCTCGGTTATGTGTTGGTCAACGGTGACCAGCTCCATCTCCAGAGCGGTAATGAAAAGTTGCTGACGACGATGTTGTTCGTTAGCACCAGCGAGGTTTTTCGCAGCTTTCTGAACGTCGTTGTTGGCAGCTTTTTCGCCTTCGACGTCTCCCCACGCTACCGCCTGTGCGTAAGCGGTAGCCGCAAGAGTTTCCGCCTGTCGCGCGCTGGCAATCTCCTCCTGGGCTTGCTGACGGATTTCCACAAGGCGAGTGCTGAGGCTTTGTCGTTTTGCATTCAGCTCGATCTCATCCGCCGCCCAGTTCGCCATGTCGGCAATGTAGCCCGCCATTAAGCTCTCCCGGTTGGCCAGCGTCTCCTGGCGGTTGAGCTTCTGGTCCAGCCTGAAAATCTGATGATCGAGCGAGTCGATCTTTATTTTTCGACTGCTGATCTCATGCCTGACGTCGCTCTCGCGGCGGTTGTTGATGACGTCCTCGCTTTGAAGCGCGGCTTCAAAAGGCGGTAGCTCCGATTTGATGGTTTCCATCTCAATGACCAATTTGGCGCGTGCGTCTTTCAGTTGCTCGATTCTGTTCATGTGTTGTGTCCTGTGTCATTTAGGTTGGGGGCAGAGTGGCTGGCGAGGCCGGATTGGGCCGGCTTATCTCAATCTGTTGGCTGGCCTTTAGGCGGCCTGAGCCTCGCTCTCATCTGTTCCCGGCACAGTCTTCACCACATAGCAACGCTGGGTGCCGAGTCCGGGCAGGCGCACCAAGCAGGATGCTTTGCCATCGCTCCCCGGCTCCAACACGCCACGGCGTAGCAACTCCTTGTTCACCGCGTTAATGTTCATGCCTTTGAACACTTCCGAGCGCCATGTCTCGGGTAACACGTAGTAGGTGTTGGTGGTGTGCAACGCGTCACCGAGGCCATGCTCCAGCGTTTTACGAAAGCCCAATCGGTCGATGGTGCGTGGACCGTGCTCATCGATCTTCGCGGCGGCAGACTCCCAGCGCGTGAAGCGGCTTTCACCGAAGCGTTCGATCACCTGGCGCAACCGCGCCAAGATTGCGTCTCCTTCGAGGTTACCGGCGCCGCCTCGCTCATTCATCCACGCATTCAAGCAGACCCGAGCGGCGGTGGTGGCGGTGCCGTCTGGCCAACCGGTAATCCCCATCGCGGTGGCCAGTTCGCCAGCTGCTGCGGCCAGACCGAAACGGGCCGCAGCACGATGCGCCTGACCGCTGACCGCTGGCCGAGGCGGGTAGCGCCTTGGCGATAAAGCCCTCCAAGGTGTGGCGCAGGATCGCCGACCAACCATGCCGCTTGCCGGGCTCACAGAGGGCCGACAGGAAGGCAGTGAGCGGTGTGCCGTAGTACTTGGCCACCCGTGCCTTGAGCGCATCGGAGAGGGCCGCCGCATCATCAAAGCCATTCAGTACATCGAACATGCCGAGGCCCTTGCTGGCATCCGCTGGCACCGCGAGCATGCGTACTTCCATGCCGGCCTTCAGCTCCTTGTTCGCTTCGGCCATGTGCTGCGCCAAGGTCTTTTCCCCCGTCGAGAGAAACAGCAAGCGCCACTCCTGCACCTGTCGGCCTGCTTGTCCGCGATCATTGGCGCGGGCCTTCCCGGTGCCGTTGCCGAGCATGTACACCGTTTCGCCAATGATGCGCGGGTCGCACATGCCTATTTCATCCAGTACCAGAAGCCCGTCCGAATGCGCGGCGGCGATGGATTCCAAGGCGTTATCCGTCGATCGCCAGGAACGCACCAGACGCGGCCCGCCGTAGATCGAGGCGGCCACTTGTAGGTGGGTGGTCTTGCCGCCCGAGCTGTCGCCGTAGAGGTGAAAGCCACCCGACTCATGGCCAAGCAGGTGCAGCAGCGGTCCGGCAAACGCCACGCTGGCCACAAATGCCAAGCGGTGATTACCGATGCACAAGGCACCGATCTGTTCTTGCCACTGCTCCAGGGTGCCGGCTTCGCTGATCGGCGGCAGCTGCGCGCCGGCCTCATAGAAGTGCAGGTGTTCGGCGTGCGAACCGACCTGCTGTTCGGGCAGCAGAAAGGCGCTGTCGTGCCAGCCCAAACGGGTGACCAAGCGTGCGCGCTGGGCACTGTCGAAGCCGCCGAGGTAACTCTGCAGGTCATTGCGGGCATTGCGGCCGGAGCGACTGCCGGCCAGACGTAGTCCCATGTCCACGAGTGGGCCGAGAACGTCTTTGCCGAAATCGCCGGTCATGGTCCGCGCCGGGATGTTCCAACGCTTTTTCGCTCCGTCCGGATCGTCAAACTCAACCAACAATCCCCAGTTATGACCCTGCGCATCGCGGGTGCGCGCCAGGATCTCCAGCGGCGAGCACACCGGGCGTGCTTCGCCGTCGTCACCGGAATAAAACACGCCTTCAGCTGTCAGTCGGAACCCGCCGGGCAGCAGATCGTTTTTGGGTTTCGCGGCGCGCTTGGTAGTCGGCTTGGTCTTGGCTTCGGGTTGTTCGGTCGGTGCTTTCTCCGGTTCAACACCGAACAATTCACCGCTGCGTTCCAGCCCGGAGAGGTGCGCCGCCGTCCAGCCTTTGGCTAGGGCATCGGCGGCATCGTCACCGTCTTCCCATTGGCCGCCCTTGGCGAAGGCCGGTTGTTCATTCTTGAGGGTGGGCTTGCGTTTGAAGACGTCCAGGGCGATGACGCGCACTGACGCGGCGCCGATCTGTTGGAGTTGTCCGGCGACGGCATCCATGCAGCTTTTGCCACTGGCGTCGTTGTCTGGCCACAACACCACGGACCGACCTTTGAGCGGTTTCAGGTCAGCTTTGTGCCAGGAGTTTGAGCCGTTGGGCCAGCACATGGCCACGTAGTGGGGCAGCAGATCCGCCGCGGCGTCGGCAGCCTTTTCCCCTTCACAGAGAATGACCGGAGCCTCTGCTCGTTGCGTCAGTTCATCGAGTCGCAGCAGAGGGCGCGGCTCAGACAGACCCTGCCAGCGCCATTGCTGCGTTTGACCATCGGCACGTTGGCACCAGGTCAAGGGGGCAAACACCTTGCGCGGTTTGCCGTCTTCATCCGGGCCCAAGTCGAATCGGTAGAGCGCCATGACTGGCTGGCCTTGAGCGTCGCGATAAATCCAAACCTTGGACGGCGTACCGTGTTGCCGGTGTTTGGCTGGGCACTTGCTCATGGCCTCAGCTGGGATCGGCTGAATGGCGAGCCATTCCGGGGTTTTGCTTTTGCTGGGGCTTGGTTTCGATTGAGCCGCCCCAGCGGTAACACTCAGCAGATCCGCCAGCTTGTTGCAGGCTTCGACGTCGGTGCCGCCGTCGAGATAGCGCACCAGATCGATCAGGTCGCCTCCTTTGTCGCCGGTGGCAAAATCCGCCCAAGTGCCTTTGCTCAAGTTGACCTTGAGGGAGCCGGCACGCTTGTCGGTACGGGTTGGATTGGGCGCGGTGTACTCCTTGCCGCCGTCAACACGTTTCCCGCCCGGAAGCCACCGAGCAAGCACTTGATCAATGGCCTGCATGGAAGCGTGTTTCACTTCGGCAAAGCTTGGACGTTTGGCTATTTCGTTTGCCTTGCGTGTCATGGGCGAGCCCTCAAATGGTTCAGGCTCGTTGCCACGTCGTCGATGATTGCCTTTGCCATTTCGCCCAGGTAATGCGCCGACCAGACTCGAACACCAGCGTCGCTGTCCATTGTGTCGATGACCGTAAGGTCTCTCACGCAGCCAAGTAAGCAGGACGCTTGCTCAAGCGCTTCCTCAATCGATACTCCCGCCTTGATCGAAAACAGCGAGGCATTTTCAGCGTTATAAGACCCGAACGATGTTTTGCCGACAGTGGAAATTTGAGGATTGTTTTTCATTGCATTCTCCCCACTGCGCTGATGGGGGTAGAGGTTCGGTCTGCGTGAACTACCAATTTTTGAATCAGGCCTAAAGTGCCTCGTACGTCCCAAAGCACCGAGGCGATGACGTGGCTCGACAGACTGGGTTTGTCGTCTTCGAAGTGATCTTCAAGCAGCAAGAGAACGGCATCCGCCCGACTGATGGCGCAGGTGATCGCGTCAATGGGCACGCCGGCTTCGACGTCGCCCAGGGTGAAAATGTCTTCTGGTGTGGAATAGTTGAGGGCCTGCTTCATTTGGCACCCCCTGGTGATTCCAGCGAGCGGGCTTTGGCCATATGGGCGTTGTATCGGGTGAGACGTGTAGCGAGGCTGGAGTTGGCGTGTAAAGCGGCGAGAGCCATTGCTCGATGAGCGGCGGCGCGATTTTTGAACGGATTGAGGGCGTGCATGTGTGGCGCTCCAAGTTTTGACTATAGAACTGCCACGATCCTTTCCACGGGATTGGGTGGCAGCTGTGCATGGGGTGGAAATACCGGGAAACTTGGAACCCGGCCAGGCCGAAGCCTGCCCACACACAGCCGCCATAACTCGAAATCGCAGGCGTAAAAAAAGACGCCTGCAATCGTAATGGGGGCGCCTGTGCGCCAAGTTTTCAAACGGGTTTCCACGCCCGGCCGCTGATTTTGCAGCGACGACAAGAGAGTAACGTTCGTTTTTCGAAAGTGCAACTGCGTTGGTGACTTGCGGCTTTTTCAGGTGCGGCATAAATTGTTCTGGCATGTAGATTTACCTCAACGCCTCCGGTTGCCGCCGGGGGCGTTTTCATTTCAGGCATGGACTTCCCAGCGCAGGGAAACAAAGGGCAAGAAGTCGCCATCGAGACAGGCGCGTGCATCTTCGTAGGCGTCGATTTGTTGGCCTTCGTCAACGATGATTGCTCGTGGGGCTTCGCAGGGAACTGACAATGCGCACCAGATGCCATCTGCCCATCGCATCACCATCACGTCACGGCTCAGACGTTTTTGCTCCGTGCGGTGGCGCTCAAAACGTTGCATACACCGAGGCGTAAATCCGACTTTTCTGAGAGCGGAGAAGGGCTCGAGGATGGCTTTGTTGGCGACACGATTCTTCATGCTGCCACCTGATCACGAGCAGCGATTCGTGCCCGTGTCCATGCTTGAACTTCCCCCAATACCCACGCAACTGGAGCGCTTCGGGCATTGCTGTTACTCAGCTTTACCGGCAACGGGAATCCGCTTTCAGGTTGACGCATCAATTTGTAGATAGTCGGGCGTGCGAGCCCTACGATTGAAATGACCTCGGGCATGCGGATGAGGGTCATGGAGGGATCATGCGAGGGAATTGCTTTTAATACGGTAGTCATAGCGAGCTAACCCTTTGTTAATTGAGACAACGGGTCATACGCTACGCAGGGGAGGGGAAGTGGACTGTGTCTACTCCCTTTTATTTCAGAGGTCTAAGGCCCAGAGCGATCAAGTGCTCTCGAATGGTTTTTTTTGTGCCGTGGCCCGCCTGGTCGAAAAGCAGATTGGTCAATTCAGCATCGGTCAGACTGCGCTTTTCACTTCTCCGGCCGCTAATGATCTGCTCAGCGGCTGCCTTAATTTTCGCCCGCCTATCCATAGCCGCGGTCTGTATCGCTGAGCTGGGGTTTCGGTTCCCGTTACCGGCTTCCTGGCCCCTTCTCGTCGCCTTTGTTGAAAAAGCGTCGTCTAGAATTCGATGCATCAGGCTTGATGTATTGAAGCCTTTTTGAAATACATCCATCTGCTCCACTTGGCGATAAAGACTTGCCATCAACAGTGCCTGATTCGCCTCTCCTAACAACGTAGCGAATTCTTCTCGTGCTCTGATTTCGTTTCCGCTACTGCGGTCCCGCTCTTTCTCAATCAGGGCAAGGTACTGGCGTGGTGAGTCATGTCTCAGCTGTTCTATCAGATCTGCATCAATGTCGTAGGTCGCAAGCTCAAGGTCGAATAGCCAATTTGCAAGCGTCTCCACAGCCTGAGTTCCCAGTACCAGGGCAAAGGTCGCCACCATCTGTGAGTCTGCTGCGGAATGACTGACCCCAAGAAACCGTCGAATAACACTGGGCAACGAGCCTGCCTCTGCATAACTGGCATGCTCGCTAATGGCATCGCGAAGTCGATAAAGGGTTCTTGTTACCGACTCTGCGCACGGAGCGTAGGAGCCGTCTTCAAGCCAGAACGATGTCGCGGTGTTGATCAGATCGAAGACATCTTTGAAGTGTTCGTTGAACTGCGGAAACAGCACAAGATTGCGAACGGCTGCCTCGACGTCATCCTGATCCCACACCAGGCACGTTACGTCGACTCCTGCAATTTCCAGTTCTTCTGCCTCAATGCCCCGCTCAATGTCCATTTAGGTCTCCCCGCCGCCCTGAGGCCAGTGGGCTAAGGCAGCGATTTGCGGATGGAAACGCCGATGCCAGCAGGGTTGCGGGTGTGAGCTTTCTGTAACACGATCTCTTCATGTAACACGTGGCGCACTGAAGTTTTTCAGTGCGTGTAACGCGCAATATATCCAATAAAAACAGTAATTTATCGGGTTGCGTAACACGCGTAACACCCGTAACACTATTTTTGAAGGGGTATAGGGTTAACGGCTTCACACTGCCTTCCCAAATTGACCTTGCACTACATTTCCGGCTTCTAGGGAATCAAGATGATCGGCGTACCATTGCATCATCTGTATGCGTTGCTCAAGGTACTGAGCCTTGTTGTAAATCCCTCGAACACCTTGTGCCTTGTGGCTTAGTTGGGCCTCGATATGGTCAGCCGGATATCCATGCTCGTTGAGGATCGTGCTGGCGATGTGGCGGAAGCCATGGCCGGTCTGGCGCCCTTCGTAACCAAGGCGTCTGAGTGCCATTAGGAATACGGTATCGCTGCGGGGTTTAGTGCGGTCGCTTCTACCGGGAAACAGGAGCGGGTAAGCGCCGGTGAGTTGCCGAAGCTCCAGTAGTGCTTCGATTGCTTGAGCGCATAGTGGCACTAGGTGCTCACGACCTTTCTTACGACCCTTGCGCTCGACTGGAACAGTCCACAGTTTCTTGTCGAAATCGAACTCTACCCAATGTGCCTCTCGCAGTTCGCTGGGGCGTACAGCCATTAGGGTCAGCAGCCTTAGACCGAGCTGAACATCTTTGGCATGGGGGTAGGAGCGTATCGCTCGAAGTAACCCCGGAAGCTCATCAGGGGAGACATGGGCGTAGTTCTCTGCCTTTCCAGAGGATAGAAATTTATGCACACCCTCCAACGGATTGTTGACTGCTCTGCCGGTCACGCGAGCCAGGTCATAGATATCTTTGCAGTAAGCCCTCACACGGCTCATCTGTTCCAGAATTCCCTGACGTTCAAGCCCTCTCAATAGCTCCATCCACTCCATCGACATGATTGAGGTGTAGGGACGTTTACCGAGCGAAGGGAATACATGGCGTTCGAGTGCGCCGAGTATTCTTTTGGCCGTACCAGCATCCCAGCCGCTCAGGCGAGACGTGTGCCACTCCCTGGCCAATGCTTCAAAGGTGTCGTTGGCCGCGTCGATCTCGGCAGCTTGGCGAGCTTTCTTTGAGGTGATCGGATTCTTACCTTCCGATGCGTCTGCGCGTAGATCGGCCGCTTTCTGCCGAGCGAAAGCACCGCCAACTTCCGGGTAGCCGCCAAGACCAAGCCATGACCATTTGCCGTCTGGCTTCTTGTAGCGTAACTCCCAGGACTTTTGGCCGTTTGGCTTTACCCTGAAATACAGCCCTGGGCTGTCTAGCTCGCGGTATGTCCCGGCCTCAGGCTCCAAGCTGGAAAGCGTAGTGTCAGCGAGAGGGCGTCGCTTGATATCGGTGCGTTTCATCCTTGTATGCCTTCAGTTCAATTATTTATGAAGCATACACGTGGGCATACAAGGAGAGGAAGGATAGGGGTAGATAGAGGTGGACAGCCAGAAACAAGAAAGCCCGCACGAGGCGGGCTTCTTGAGGTTGCTTATAGACTCATAGAGACATCTGTAAACAGGTACTTGGTGGCTACACAGGGACTTGAACCCCGGACCCCAGCATTATGAATGCTATGCTCTAACCAACTGAGCTATGTAGCCAAGTGGCGCGCATTATTCGTGGATAACGGATATGTGTCAAGCGTTGTTCTGAAAAATT
>DASVUK010000018.1:0-10383 GCA_036387095.1 Pseudomonas sp. | reverse complement strand
ACAACATCAATGATCTCGGCGCTGACACCTTTCTCGGCGAGCACTATGCGCACGCGATGGGAATAGTGGTCGGCGGGGTCGGAGTAACAGGCCAACCGGTTGGTCACGCCCATGGCGGTCCTCCTCGCTTGTTGAATTTATAGAACACAAAAAAAACGAACGCGCCCTGAGACGCCTCCGATAACGACCGCTTTTGAAGCTGGTGGTCGTCGCGGGCGACAAGATAGCTCATTTACGCAAAGTAAATTCTGCAATCTTTGCCGCCGCCACTATACCCGCCCTGCGTTCACTACCTAAAAGAGACGCCCGAGGGCGCGTTCGTCGACAACCAGCGTGGCAATTATCAGTGATGAATATCTTTCCAATACTCGCGTTTGAGCAGATACGCAAACACGAAGAAGAACGCCAGATAAAGCAAGACGTAGGTACCTATGCGCTGATGCTGTAGCTTCACCGGGTTAGCCGAATAAGCGAGGAAGGTCACGAGATTCTTGATCTTCTCGTCGAACTGCTCTTCATTCAGGCTGCCGGTTTTCGGCAAGACGGTCAGCTGATCACAGGCTTCGTGAGTCAATGGCGAGCCGGTGAGCGGATCGTATTGCTTCTTGCCGTCATCCACCACCTGCACTTGTTTGCAGCCCACGACCTGCCGGCCCTGCAGACCCACCAGAACGTTGGGCATGCCTACGTTCGGGAAGACCTTGTTGTTCACGCCCCATGGGCGAGACGGGTCTTCGTAGAACGAACGCAGGTAGCCGTAGAGCCAATCAGTACCACGCACCCGCGCTACCAGCGTCAAGTCCGGTGGCGCCGCGCCGAACCAGGCCTTGGCGTCTGCGGACTGCATGCCGATACTCATGTGATCGCCAATCTTGGCACCCGTGAACACCAGCTTCTCCAGCATCAGTTCATGGGGAATGCCCAGATCATCCGCAACGCGCTCGTAGCGCTGGAATTTTGCACTGTGGCAGCCCATGCAATAGTTGGCAAAGGTGCGTGCGCCGTCCTGCATAGCCGCTTTATCGGAAACATCGATATCGACCTTTTCCAGTTCGGCACCGTGTTCGGCGGCAAACGAGAACACTGGCAGAGCAGCAAGAATCAATACAGCAAATAGCTTTTTCATCAGCCAGTCACCCTTTCTGGAACCGGTTTGGTCTTCTCGAGCCGGGTATAGAACGGCATCAGAATGAAGTAGGCGAAGTACAGGAAGGTACATACCTGCGACAGCAACGTGCGACCCGGAGTCGGCGCCAATACACCCAACACACCCAGGATCACGAAGGCCACGCAGAACACCAGCAGCCAGATCTTGCTCAGCCAGCCTTTGTATCGCATCGACTTGACCGGACTGCGGTCAAGCCATGGCAACACAAACAGCACCGCAATCGCCGCCCCCATGGCGATCACGCCCATGAGTTTGTCGGGAATGGCCCGCAAAATTGCGTAGAACGGCGTGAAGTACCAGACCGGCGCAATGTGCTCTGGGGTCTTGAACGCGTTAGCCACCTCGAAGTTGGGTTTTTCCAGGAAGTAGCCACCCATTTCGGGGAAGAAGAACACAATCGAGCAGAAGATGAAGAGGAACACCACCACGCCGACGATATCCTTGACGGTGTAGTAAGGATGGAAAGGAATGCCATCCAGCGGCACGCCGTTCTCGTCCTTATGCTTCTTGATGTCCACGCCATCCGGGTTGTTGGAACCCACTTCGTGCAGCGCCAGGATGTGCAGCACCACCAGCCCCAGCACCACGATCGGCAATGCAACCACATGCAAGGCGAAGAAGCGGTTCAAGGTAATGCCGGAAATCAGGTAATCGCCACGGATCCACTGCGTCAGGTCATTGCCGATGACGGGAATCGCACCGAACAGAGAAATGATCACCTGGGCTCCCCAATAGGACATTTGACCCCATGGCAGCAAATAACCCATGAAAGCCTCGGCCATCAGCGCCAGATAGATCAACATGCCGAAGATCCAGACCAGCTCACGAGGCTTCTGATAGGAGCCGTAGAGCAAGCCACGGAACATATGCAGATAGACCACGATGAAGAACGCTGATGCGCCGGTGGAGTGCAGCAGACGCAGGATGGAGCCGTACTCCACGTCACGCATGATGTATTCGACGGAAGCAAATGCCTCTTCAGCCGATGGCGTGTAGCTCATGGTCAGCCATACGCCGGTTACGATCTGATTGACCAGAACCAGCAGCGCCAGGGAACCGAAGAAATAGAAGAAGTTGAAATTTTTTGGAGCGTAATACTTGCTGAGATGGTCTTCCCACATTTTTGTGGCAGGGAAGCGGGCATCTACCCAATCCATGAATTTGCTCATCACGCTTTCTCCTGATCAACGCCAATGACAATAATATTGTCCGACTCATAGGAATGCGGCGGCACTGGCAGATTCAAAGGTGCGGGTTGCGATTTATAGACGCGGCCTGCCAAGTCATAGTGAGAACCATGGCAGGGACAGAAATAACCACCGACCCAATCCTTGCCAAGATCGGCAGGGGCAACTTCGGGACGGAAAGTCGGGGAGCATCCAAGGTGCGTGCATATTCCGATCAAAAGCAGAATTTCCGGCTTGATTGATCGCACAACAGGATCGACATAAGTGGGTTGAACCGAACTTTTGGATTCGGGGTCAGACAATTGGCCTGTAATTTTGCCAAGATTTCCCAAAATTTCCTGGGTGCGACGGACGATGAAGACAGGTTGACCGCGCCATTCAGCAATCATCTGCTGTCCTGCTTCGATCTTGCTGATATTCACCTTAACCGGTGCACCCGCAGCTTTCGCCTTGGCACTGGGAAACCATGACCCCACGAACGGGACCGCAGCCCCCACCGCTCCTGCTGCGCCAACCACAGATGTGGCTGCCACGAGGAAGCGACGCCGGCCTGCATTCACGCCGTCATTGCTCATTCCGTCCTCTCCCATCAGCTTTGTGGCCTGTTAAATCAGGCGTCTACTTAAATAAAAATCTAGCTGTTATAAATTTTGCCGAATGGTAATGAAAAGCCCTTCATTACACAAGGGAATTACTTTTGGACGAAAGCCGCAGGCCTTGTAATTCGCGGCTCTTACGGATGAGTCACGTTGTCACACCCAAATGCCACCTACATAATAGACGCCCATAAAAAAACGCCCAGCTCCGTGAGGAGTCTGGGCGTTCTTTTTGAACGAAGTGCGAATTAACGCTTCGAGTATTGCGGACGCTTACGCGCTTTACGCAGACCGACTTTCTTACGTTCAACTTCACGAGCATCGCGAGTTACGAAGCCAGCTTTGCGCAGCGCGCCACGCAGAGTTTCGTCATATTGCATCAGAGCGCGGGTGATACCGTGGCGGATTGCGCCAGCTTGACCACTCACACCACCGCCGATGACAGTGACGTAGATGTCGAACTTCTCGACAGTCTCAGTCAATTCCAGCGGCTGGCGAACTACCATGCGGGCAGTTTCGCGACCGAAGAAATTCTCAAGCGAACGGTTGTTGATGGAGATATTGCCAGTACCCGGACGCAGGAAAACGCGTGCGGTAGCGGTCTTGCGACGGCCAGTGCCGTAATTTTGAGTCGCCGACATAATCAACTATTCCGATTAAAACTTCAGTTCTTGGGGCTGCTGAGCAGTATGAGGGTGTGCAGTGCCCGCATAGACTTTCAGCTTACGATACATGTCGCGACCCAACGGGTTCTTAGGCAGCATGCCTTTAACCGCGGTCTCGATCACGCGCTCAGGAGCTTTGGCGATCAGCTTTTCGAAGTTGATCGACTTGATCCCGCCCGGAAAACCGGAGTGTGAGTAGTAGATCTTGTCGGTGGTTTTAGCACCGGTAACGCGGATTTGCTCAGCGTTGATAACGACGATGTAGTCGCCAGTGTCAACGTGCGGAGTGTATTCCGGCTTGTGCTTGCCACGCAGACGGCTGGCGATTTCAGTAGCCAGACGACCGAGGGTCTGGCCAGCAGCGTCGACGACGAACCAGTCGCGCTTAACTGTTTCCGGTTTAGCAGTATAAGTTTTCATTTATTAGCCTCAGGGGCCGCCCTGATAATTTGAGACGGCGGATCTTACTGAATAGTGCGTACTTTGACAAGGTCAAAGGCAGCCGGAAACAGACGTTATCGAGGGCTCGGGTCGACACGCAGGCTTCACGGCAAGATTTCTCAGGCAAATGGCGCATCACTTCCACTGCAAAGAGCCGCGAAATTATGCAGATTGCGAAAAAAATTTCAACCTGCTTTTATGTTTCCCTACCAAAAGGAGACGCAAATGGATTATCGCCAACTCGGCCGAACCGATCTCAATGTCAGCGCAATCTGTCTTGGCACCATGACCTGGGGTGAGCAAAACAGCGAAGCAGAAGCCTTTGCCCAGATTGAACGAGCCAAAATGGCGGGGATCAATTTTCTCGATACCGCCGAAATGTATCCGGTCCCGCCAAAACCGGAAACCTATGCGAGCACCGAGCGAATCATCGGTAACTGGTTCAAGAAACAGGGTGATCGGGCCGACTGGATTCTGGCGAGCAAGATCGCCGGCCCAGGCAATGGCATCGCGCACATTCGAGGCGGCAACCTGAAACACAACCGCGAGCACATCATTGCAGCGCTCGACGCGAGCCTCGCCCGCCTGCAGACAGACTATCTGGATCTGTACCAGTTGCACTGGCCGGATCGCAGCACCAATTTCTTCGGCAAGCTCGGCTACACCCACAGCGACGAGATATTCACGCCACTGGAAGAAACCCTGGAAGCCCTCGACGAGCAGGTCAAGGCGGGCAAGATTCGCCATATCGGGCTATCCAACGAAACGCCATGGGGCACCATGAAGTTTTTGCAACTGGCCGACAGCCGCGGTTGGCCGCGGGCCGTGTCGATCCAGAATCCGTACAACCTGCTCAATCGCAGCTTTGAAGTCGGCCTGGCGGAAGTCGCACTCCGTGAGCAGTGCGGGCTGCTGGCCTACTCGCCTTTGGCATTCGGGATGTTGTCAGGCAAATACGAAGGTGGGGCGCGTCCGGCCAAAGGTCGCCTGAGCCTCTATAGCCGTTTCACGCGCTATTTCAATCCGCAATCAGAGGCAGCGTGCAGCCGTTATGTGGCTTTGGCCCGTGAGCACGGCCTGGAGCCGACACAGATGGCACTGGCATTCGTTACCCGCCAGCCTTTCGTGACCAGCAATATCATCGGCGCCACGACCCTTGAGCAGTTGGACAACAATATCGCCAGTTTTGAGCTTGAGCTGTCTGACGAAGTACTGGCCGGGATCGAAGCGATTCACAAGGATCATCCGAATCCTGCGCCGTAATCGCCTGCTGGTGTCTCACCGTAGGAGCAAATTCACTCACGAATGAATTTGCTCCTACGGAATTGCATGTGCATCGGATAACGCTTACAGCGATCGCGCAACAATCTCCTTCATGATTTCATTGGTCCCGGCATAAATCCGCTGCACCCGGGCATCGGCCCAGGCCCGGGCAATGGGGTATTCCCACATGAAGCCGTATCCGCCGTGCAGCTGGACGCACTCGTCAAGCACTTTGCATTGCAGATCGGTGGTCCAGTATTTGGCCTTCGCTGCCGTCGGTACGTCCAGCTTGCCCTCCAGATGCAGCTCAAGGCAGCGATCGACAAACACCCTGCCGATCTGGATTTCAGTGGCGATTTCCGCCAGCTTGAAGCGGGTGTTCTGAAAGTCCGCAATGGCTTTGCCGAAGGCCTTGCGTTCACGGGTGTACTCCAGCGTCCATTGCAAAGCAGCCTCAGCCGACGCCAATGCCCCCACCGCCACGGTCAACCGCTCCTGAGGCAACTCTTGCATCAGGTAGGCAAAACCCATTCCCGCCTGACCGAGTAAATTCTCTTTGGGTACGCGCACGTCCTGGAAGAACAGCTCAGACGTGTCCTGCGCCTTCATCCCCACCTTCTCCAGACGTCTGCCCCTGGCAAAACCCGGCGTGTCAGCATCTACCAGAAAAAGACTGGTTCCCTTCGCACCAGCCTTGGGGTCGGTCTTGGCGACAACAATTACCAGATCGGCCAGGTAACCATTGGTTATGAAGGTCTTCGAGCCGTTAATCACGTATTCATCGCCGTCCAGCACTGCGCTGGTCTTGACGCCCTGCAAATCGGAGCCCGCGCCCGGCTCAGTCATGGCGATAGCGGTCACCCTTTCACCGGACACCATTTTCGGCAGGTATTTGAGTTTCAGGGCTTCACTGCCGTAATGCAGGATGTAGGGTGCGACGATGTCCGAGTGCAGGGAGAATCCAATACCGGTCAAGCCCAGGCGCCCAATCTCTTCAATTACCACAGTGCTGTAGAGAAAATCCGCCGCCATGCCGCCGTATTCCTCCGGCAGATGTGAACACAGCATCCCCTGCTCGCCCGCCTTGCTCCAGAGCTGCCGATCGACGTAACCCTGTTTTTCCCACTGCGCATGAAAAGGCACGGCCTCCTGTTCAAGAAACTTGCGCACGCTGTCGCGAAAAAGCTCGTGCTCGGAACTGAACAGGGTTCTGGGAATCATGCTGCACCTGAAGGATAGGAAAGCCCGGATTGGCCTGCTGAGCCTATGCCTAAGAACTGCGCGAGGACACTGGACACATCCGACAAAAAATAAGACGATCCAGCCGCTATGTGACCACTTTCCCATATAAGAACAACAGAATATGTCGATCCAATCTTCCGCTCCGCTGCGGCGCGTCAGCATCCTGGCCATTGACGGGGTGTTTGCCTCGACGTTGATGCAGGCCAAGGATTTTTTTCACCTTGCCAGCCTGCGTTACAGCAAGCAGCTGGGCCTGGGCAGAACGCCCGCATTCGAAACCCGACTGGTTAGCCCGGATGGAAAGCCTGTACGCAGCTTCAGCGATGTAATCTTGCCGGTCGATGGTGATCTTGACCAAAGCGACGTGATCGTGATCCCGGCATTCTGGGATGACTTCGACGCCCTGCGTCAGCGTTATCCACAAATCCTTCCCTGGTTGCGCGAGCAGCATGCCAATGGCGCGGTCCTGTGCGGCGAAGCCAGCGGGGTGTTCTGGCTGGCCGAGTCGGGCTTGCTGGACGGCAAGGAAGCGACCACTTACTGGCGCTTCTTTGAGCAGTTCAGCCAGCGATTTCCCAATGTCTTGCTCAACCAGGAGAAACACCTGACAGACGCCGACAACCTGTATTGCGCAGGTGGCACAACGTCAGCGTGCGATCTTTACATCTATCTCATCGAGCGATTTTGCGGTGCCAACGTTGCCCAGGCAGTGGCCCGGGACATTCTCTATGAAGTGCAGCGCAACTATTCGCCGGGGCGCATGGGTTTTGGCGGGCAGAAACTGCATCAGGACGTGATGATCCTGCAGATTCAACAATGGCTGGAGGAGCACTTTGCCGACAAGTTTCGATTCGAGGATGTGGCGAGGGAGCACGGCATGAGCATTCGCAACTTCATGCGTCGTTTCCAGAGCGCAACCGGCGACAAGCCATTGCATTATCTGCAACGCCTGCGCATTGAGACGGCCAAGGGCCTGCTTTCCGGAACGCGCAAGAGCATCAAGACCATCAGCTATGAAGTGGGCTACGACGACGCGAGCTTCTTTGCGCGGCTGTTTCGCCAGCACACCGAACTGTCGCCGAATCAGTATCGGCAGCAGTTTCAGCAGGCGGCCTGAGCTCAACTGCAAGAGCCAACTTGTTGGCGAGGCGCCGGCCCCCTGTCTTCCGGAAGAACGCCTCGCGAACGAGTTCGCTCCGACAATCAATCCGGCGCTTAAGGCTTATGCGCCCGCGACAGGAACTCGTGGGACTGCATTTCCAGCAAGCGGCTGAGGGTGCGCTGGAACTCGAAGTTCAGGCGTCCGCCGGTGTAGAGATCCTTGAGTTCTACTTCAGCCGAGATGATCAGCTTGACGTTGCGGTCGTAGAATTCATCCACCATGTTGATGAAACGGCGAGCGATATCGTCGGTGGTGACGTTCATCTGCTCGACACCGCTGATCAGCACCGCATGGAATATCTTGCCCAGCTCGATGTAGTCATTCTGGCTACGCGGCCCGTCGCACAATTCGCGGAAGTCGAACCAAGCCACGTCATCACACGTGCGTATGGCGCGGATTTCGCGGTTCTCGATCATCAGCACATCGTTTTCAATGGCTTTGGTGCATTCCGGGGTCAGCGCTTTGAAACTTTTGCGCAGGCTTTCCTGAGCGGCATCGTCGAGGGGGAAGTGGAACAACTCGGCTTGCTCAAGGTGCCGCAGCCGATAATCCACGCCACTGTCGACGTTGACGATTTCGGTGTTCTGCTTGATCAGGGCAATCGCAGGCAGGAAGCGCGCCCGTTGCAGACCATCCTTGTACAAACCATCGGGGACGATGTTCGAGGTGGCGACCAAGGTCACGCCATTTTTGAACAGTTCTTCCATCAGGGTGCCGAGGATCATGGCGTCGGTGATATCCGACACGAAAAACTCGTCGAAACAGATCACCCGCGCTTCGTCAGAGAACCGCCTGGCGATGATCGTCAGCGGGTTGCGTTCACCCTTTAGGGTGCGCATCTCTTCATGCACACGCTTCATGAAACGGTGAAAGTGGGTGCGGACCTTATCTTCGAACGGCAAGGCTTCAAAGAAGGTGTCGACGAGATAGGTTTTACCCCGCCCTACACCACCCCAGAAGTACAAACCTTTGACCGGGGTCTGCTCTTTCTTGCCGAACAGTTTGCCGAACATGCCCGGTTTGCTGGTGTGCGCGGCGATCAGGTCGTCGTACAAACGCTGCAAATGGCGAACGGCGGTTTCTTGCGCGGCGTCATGAAAGAAGTCAGGGCGCTTCAGATCTGCTTGATATCGTTCTAGGGGGGTCATATTCGTTAGCAAGGCAACAAAAACGGGCCGTCACTGTAGCGACGGCCCGGCAGAATGGCAATCAATCCTGTAGCGGCGCAAGGGCCGTTTTCAGGCTTTCAATGGCTGCGTTTAGAGCAGCGGCATCGGCGAATGCCGGGCTGTCAGCCACACATTGGCCATCAAGCCACAGCGTGAAGCTGTCGCCTTGCGCGCGAATATCGAGCGCACCGCCCTGCTGCAGCTGTTTGCTGGCAGCGCCTGCAGCCTTGCCATCGGCAAAATTGCGCGACAGCAACAGCTGCTCGCCATCAGCGGCCAGAAGTCGGAAGCGGAAGCTGCCGTCGTCTTCACGGAAGCTGACGAAGCGCGCGCCCTTAGCCGTTTTTTTCTTCCCGGCGGTCGCCACCTGCACATTGCTGCGGAACGAACGCAGACCCACCGCTTCGCGCAGCTCACCCAGAAATGGCGTTGCAACGCTGCGGGCCTTGGCGGCACCAGCCAGGAGGATGTCTTCCAGATCGGCGGGACGTTCGATCAGACGATGGTAGTTTTCGCGCGCTTCGCCCAACTGATCGTCCAGCAGCGTGAACAACCGATTCTTGGCCTCACCCCAACCCAGACCCTGCAACAACTCGGAGCGGAACCCGGCGTTCTGCTCGGGCGTGGCGAAGGCCTGATAGAGCGTGAACAGGTGCGAATTGTCCGGATCCTTGGCTTCGCCCGGCGCCCGGGAGTCGGTAACGATGCGGGAGATGGCTTCTTTCATCTCCTTGGCGCTGCTGAACAACGGGATGGTGTTGTCGTAGCTTTTGGACATCTTGCGACCGTCCAGCCCTGGCAGCGTCGCCACGCTTTCCTCGATCAAGGCTTCAGGCATCACGAAGAACTCCTTGCCCTGGCCGAACAAGTGGTTGAAGCGCTGGCCGATGTCCCGGGCCATTTCCACGTGCTGGATCTGGTCACGACCAACGGGCACCTTGTGGGCGTTGAACATGAGGATGTCCGCCGCCATCAGCACCGGATAGCTGTACAGGCCCATGGTGATGCCTGCGTCCGGGTCTTCACCGTTCTCGACGTTCTTGTCCACCGAAGCTTTGTAGGCGTGAGCACGGTTGAGCAGGCCCTTGGCCGCCACGCAGGTCAGC
This sequence comes from Pseudomonas sp., assembly GCA_036387095.1. Classification (GTDB taxonomy): domain Bacteria; phylum Pseudomonadota; class Gammaproteobacteria; order Pseudomonadales; family Pseudomonadaceae; genus Aquipseudomonas. The sequence continues at coordinate 384 of DASVUK010000018.1, read as the reverse complement.
AGCCAGGTCAGTTCCGGGATTTCCGGGATATCCGACTGGCGATAGAACGTCACACGGTTCACATCCAGGCCAGCAGCCAGCCAGGTCGCCGCGATTTCCAGACGCGAGCGCTGAATGCGCAGCGGGTCATCGCATTTGATCAGGGCATGGTAGTCAGCCAGGAAATAGAAGGAATCAGCGCCGCTTTCGCGACTGGCGACGATGGCTGGGCGAATCGCGCCTGCGTAGTTGCCCAGGTGAGGAGTGCCGGTGGTGGTGATACCGGTCAGGATACGAGTGGTCATGGCGGGTCGCTTATCGGGCTGTCATCAATTCGAAAGGCGCGGCATGACCAGATCCTTGAGATCGGTCAGCTTGCCGTGAAAAAAGTGTCCGCATTCTGCC
>DASVUK010000017.1:0-2909 GCA_036387095.1 Pseudomonas sp. | reverse complement strand
GAGGTCAGCGGGGTTAGCATTGAGCTTGAAATGCGCAAAACCTCTTCTATACACTTACCCACCGGCCAGCCGCCTGAATTTGTCCACTAGGAGTTAAAACTAGGTATGAGCACCATCGAAGAGCGCGTCAAGAAAATCGTTGTCGAGCAACTTGGCGTCAAGGCTGAGGAAGTTGTTAACACTGCTTCTTTCGTTGAAGACCTGGGTGCCGACTCCCTTGATACCGTTGAGCTGGTGATGGCTCTGGAAGAGGAATTCGAGACTGAAATCCCTGACGAAGAAGCCGAGAAGATCACTACTGTTCAAGCTGCTATCGATTACGTTACTGCCCACCAGGCGTAACACGCTGTAATCGTCGCTGCTGTCATGGGAAAACCGCACTGCCTGCCGGCGTGCGGTTTTTTCTTTAAAACGATGCTCTGTATCGTCAATAAGAGAAAAGGAGAGTCCTGTGTCGCGTAGACGCGTCGTGGTCACCGGTATGGGTATGCTGTCGCCATTGGGTACGGATGTGCCAAGCAGCTGGCAAGGCATTCTGGCTGGCCGCAGTGGCATTAGCCTTATCGAGCACACGGACCTTTCGGCTTACACGACCCGCTTTGGCGGTTCGATCAAAGGATTCAACGTCGAAGAGTACCTGGCGCCCAAAGAGGCTCGCCGGCTGGATCTCTTCATTCAATATGGCTTGGCGGCCAGCTTTCAGGCTGTGCGCAATTCCGGGCTTGAAGTCACTGACGCCAATCGTGACCGCATCGGCGTGGCCATGGGTTCCGGTATCGGCGGCCTGACCAATATCGAAAACAACAGTCGCTCGCTGCATGAGCAAGGACCGGGACGGATTTCACCGTTTTTCGTGCCGGGCTCGATCATCAACATGATTTCCGGTTTCCTGTCGATCCATCTGGGTGCACAGGGACCTAACTACGCTATCGCAACGGCCTGTACAACGGGTACGCATTGCATCGGCATGGCCGCGCGCAACATCGCCTATGGCGAAGCTGACGTGATGATTGCCGGTGGTGCTGAAATGGCAGCTTGCGGCCTTGGCATGGGCGGCTTCGGTGCCTCTCGGGCGCTGTCGACCCGTAATGACGATCCGACCCGTGCCAGCCGTCCCTGGGACAAAAGTCGCGATGGCTTCGTCCTTTCCGACGGTTCCGGGGCCCTGGTTCTCGAAGAGCTGGAGCACGCCAAGGCTCGTGGCGCGACGATCTATGCCGAGCTGATCGGTTTTGGCATGAGCGGCGACGCCTACCACATGACTTCACCGCCGGATGATGGTGCAGGGGCCGCGCGTTGCATCGTCAATGCGCTGCGCGACGCCAAAGTCAACACTGATGAAGTGCAGTACATCAATGCTCACGGTACTTCAACACTGGCTGGTGACCTTGCTGAAGCACGGGCCGTCAAGTCGGTATTCGGTGATCACGCTTACAAACTGGCGGTCAGTTCCACCAAGTCCATGACCGGCCATTTGCTGGGTGCGGCAGGAGCGGTGGAGGCAATCTTCAGTATTCTGGCCATCAACGGTCAGGTTGCGCCGCCGACCATCAACCTGGATGAGCCGGGTGAGGGCTGTGACCTGAATTTTGTGCCTCACGAGGCGCAAAGCATGCCGATCAACGTGGTGCTGTCCAACTCGTTCGGGTTTGGCGGGACCAACGGCTCACTGGTGTTCCGCCGGTTCAGCGAGTAATGCTCAGCTGGGTCGATGGCTGTCCTGCGGACGTGCTGTCCATCAAGGACAGAGGTCTGGCGTATGGCGATGGGCTGTTTGAAACCATCGCCGTCAAGCATGGCCGACCATCGCTCCTTGAGCGACATCTTCAACGTCTTGCAGGAGGCTGCGCCCGGTTGGGCATTGCCGCCGACTTACAGCAGATTCAAAGCGAGTTGTTGGCGTTTGCCGCCCAGTTGGGCGACGGGGTGATGAAATTGATTGTCACCAGAGGCGACAGTCAGCGCGGCTATGCTGCAGCCGCAAACTCGCAACCCCGACGAATTCTGCAAGGCGGCCCGGTTCCGCTTTACCCCAACACCTACGCAGAGCAGGGCGTTCAGCTGTTTGCTTGCCAGGCTCGCCTGGCTGAGCAGCCGCTGCTGGCGGGGCTCAAGCATCTGAACCGACTGGAGCAGGTTGTTGCGCGTTCGGAATGGCAGGATACCGAGCATGCCGAAGGCCTGATGCTCGATACGTCCGGTCGCATCATCGAAGGCGTTTACAGCAATCTGTTCCTGGTCAGTGGTGGCGTGCTGCTGACGGCTGATCTGACACGCTGCGGCGTTGCGGGCGTAATGCGGGCCGAACTTTTGGACCAGGCACCGAGGCTGGGCATTGGTGTAAAGGTCTGCGACCTTCAAACGGCTGATTTGCAGCATGCCGATGAAGTGTTTGTCTGTAACAGTGTGTATGGCATATGGCCCGTTCGCGGCTGTATGCAGCTGAGCTGGCCGGTTGGCCCGCTCACCCGTAAACTGCAGCGCACCGTCCTCGCGCTTCTGGATATCGCTTAGTGATTCGAAAATTATTGGTGTTGCTGGAAACGGGCGTAGTGCTGGCCGGTCTGGCGCTGGGCGTTGCGTTCTGGAAGCAGAATGATGCGTTGCATCAACCATTGAACGTGGCGCAGGAGCAATTACTTGATGTTCCGGCGGGCTCGACGCCGACTGGCGTACTCAATCGACTTGAAGCCGACGGCGTTGTCAGGGACGCATTCTGGCTGCGGCTTTACTGGCGCTTCAATCTTTCCGGGCAGTCCCTGCACAGCGGCGAATACCGCATGACCCCCGGCATGGACGCTCAGTCGTTGCTGGCCTTGTGGCAGCGTGGCGAAGTAGTTCAGTACAGCCTGACCCTGGTCGAAGGCTGGAATTTCCGTCAGGTGCGTGCCGCTTTGGCGAAGCAGCCC
>DASVUK010000016.1:0-2939 GCA_036387095.1 Pseudomonas sp. | reverse complement strand
GAGCTGCTGACAAATCAGAGATGGGTCACTCTTTACTGAAGCCCTTGGCTTAAACATCATTTTTCGGGCACAATGCACGCCGCTTTTGCCTGGCGCCACTTGCACCGGGCCACTCATTGGATACCGAGGGCTTTACTGCATGTCGAAAGAAGACAGCTTCGAAATGGAAGGCACTGTCGTCGACACCCTGCCCAACACCATGTTTCGTGTGGAGTTGGAAAACGGGCACGTCGTAACCGCGCATATCTCCGGCAAGATGCGCAAGAATTACATCCGTATTCTTACCGGTGACAAGGTGCGTGTTGAGCTGACGCCCTACGACTTGAGCAAAGGGCGCATTACTTACCGCGCCCGGTAAGCAGGTCTTAACAAAAACGCCCGGCATCTGCCGGGCGTTTTTGTGTGCCCGGATTTTGTCGAGCGAACGCAAACCCGCAAGACCGGTTTAGCCAGAAGCGCGGTATTTCTGACATTTCATCTGTCTCGATGGCATTCCCCAACTGCCGATAGCGCGACCGCCACCCAGCAAAAAGCCCCGCACCTCTTGCAAGATGCGGGGCTTTTTTGGGCATGAAACTTAAGCCATTTCCGCCGTGGTTTCGAAGTCGAAGGTCATCTCGCCATCTTTTACGTCGATATGCACAACGCCACCATGCTCGGCCAGCTCGCCAAAGAGAATCTCCTCAGCCAGGGGACGCTTGATCTTGTCCTGGATCAAACGAGCCATTGGTCGAGCCCCCATCTGCGCATCGTAACCACCTGCGGCCAGCCAGCTTCTTGCCGCGTCGGATACTTCCAGCAGCACTCGTTTATCTTCCAGCTGCGCCTGAAGCTCGGTAAGGAACTTGTCCACAACGCTTTTGATGACCTCATGACTGAGGCGACCAAACTGGATGATGGTGTCCAGTCGGTTGCGGAATTCCGGCGTGAAGCTTTTCTTGATCACTTCCATCGCATCAGACGAGTGGTCCTGATGAGTAAAGCCGATGGACGCACGCGCAGCGGTTTCAGCGCCAGCGTTGGTGGTCATGATCACGATCACGTTGCGGAAATCGGCCTTGCGCCCGTTGTTATCGGTCAAGGTCCCGTGATCCATTACCTGCAGCAGCAGGTTGAAGACTTCCGGATGGGCTTTTTCGATTTCATCCAGGAGCAATACGCAATGAGGCTGCTTGGTGATCGCCTCGGTCAACAGCCCGCCCTGATCAAACCCTACATACCCCGGAGGCGCACCGATCAGACGCGATACGGTGTGCCGTTCCATATACTCGGACATGTCAAAGCGCACCAGCTCAATACCCAGTGCCTTGGCCAGCTGACGAGCGGCTTCCGTCTTGCCCACGCCGGTCGGACCGGCGAACAGGAAAGAACCGACAGGCTTGTCAGGCGACTTCAAGCCTGCACGAGACAGCTTGATGGCCGTGGATAAAGAATCGATGGCGGCATCCTGACCAAACACAGTCAGTTTCAGATCGCGCTCCAGATTACGCAGCAGCTCCTTGTCCGAGCTGTTGACGTGCTTAGGGGGAATACGCGCGATTTTCGCCACAATGTCTTCGACCTGAGCCACCTCGATGCGCTTCACACGCTTCTCGATCGGCTGCAGACGCTGATAGGCACCCGCCTCGTCGATAACATCAATGGCTTTGTCCGGCATATGCCGATCATTGATGTAGCGCGACGCCAGTTCGGCAGCGGCGCGCAAGGCTTCGTCGCTGTATTCGATATTGTGGTGCAGCTCGAAACGCCCTTTGAGCCCTCTGAGGATACCGATGGTGTCTTCAACAGATGGCTCGGAGACATCAACTTTCTGGAAGCGCCGCGCCAACGCACGGTCTTTTTCGAAAATGCCGCGAAATTCCTGGAATGTCGTCGAACCTATGCAGCGAATATCCCCCGAAGACAGCAATGGCTTGAGGAGATTCGAAGCATCCATTACCCCGCCAGACGCAGCGCCGGCACCGATGATGGTGTGAATCTCATCGATGAACAGAATGGCGTGTGGGCGTTTTTTCAGTTCATTGAGCAGTGCCTTGAAGCGCTTCTCGAAGTCACCGCGGTACTTGGTGCCAGCCAGCAAGGCGCCAAGATCAAGAGAATAGACCACGCTGTTAGCGAGCAGATCAGGGACCTGATTATCGACAATGCGCTTGGCCAGGCCTTCGGCAATCGCTGTCTTGCCTACGCCCGCCTCACCCACCAGCAGCGGATTGTTTTTCCGGCGCCTGGCCAGGATTTGCGCGACACGCTCGACCTCAAGCTCACGACCGACCAACGGATCAATCCGGCCTTGGCGCGCCAGCTCATTGAGATTGCTCGCATAGGCATCCAGAGGATTGCCTGAGGAAGAAGACTCACCGCCCTCGTCGTCCTGCATATCTTGCTCACCTTCAGAGTGATCGCCGTGCCCAGGCACCTTGGAAATGCCGTGCGCGATGTAATTGACGACATCAATGCGTGCAACGCTCTGCTGCTTGAGCAGAAAGACAGCCTGACTTTCCTGCTCACTGAAAATGGCCACCAGCACATTGGCGCCGGTGACTTCGCGCTTGCCGGAGCTCTGCACATGGAAGACAGCACGCTGCAGTACGCGCTGGAAGCCCAGGGTTGGCTGGGTTTCACGGTCCTCGTCGTGGACCGGGATCAACGGCGTCGTGGAGTCGATGAACTCCTGCAGATCATGCTTGAGCTTTTCGAGGTTTGCGCCGCAGGCACGCAGAACAGTGGCGGCAGCCTCATTGTCCAATAGAGCCAGCAGGAGGTGCTCGACGGTCATGAATTCATGACGCTTGGAGCGTGCCTCCTTGAAGGCCAGATTGAGGGTGACTTCGAGCTCACGGTTTAACATAGCTTCACCTCATACCCAAGTGGTCGGCGTTTAACCGTCCTTCTCGATCTCACAGAGTAGCGGATGCTGGCTTTCCCTGGCGTATTGGTTC
>DASVUK010000015.1:0-4946 GCA_036387095.1 Pseudomonas sp. | reverse complement strand
TCAAGCGGAACAACCGCCACTTGAGGCTCTCGTTTGTCGTCGATGCCGGGCGTAATTGCGGGGTTTGCCAAGGATGCTCTCCGTGCTCAAAAACCATCCGGCAGGCGTACATGCCAAGCCGGGGGCGACGGAGATATCAAGGGCTGTGCCAGCTATGAGTTAGCTTAGAAAAATCAATGGCTTAAGAATAAATAAGAAGTTTTAGCGAACGCCAAACCAGACACCAAAGGGAAAGTGCATAAGAAGTTGCGCACCGCTGCGCAACTTCTTGCCAATCGCCTACACACCAAAAACCACGTGGTCCGCTGAGTATCCCCCCGTACATTTTCAACAAAAGAGTGCGCAACTTCTCGCGCAGTGGGCTGGCGCCTGTCCCGTTTGAAGGGATGGAAGGACGCGCGAAAAAAAAGCGTTGCCCGCGAGGGCAACGCCTTTTCTTTGCTCAAAAAACGATCAGAGCTGAGCGGGTTTCAACACGATTTTCGCCGGCTCGGTGCGCTCGATTTCGCGCTGCATCTGCAGCTCGAAATCCTTAATGCACGCTATCTGTTCACTAAAAGACTATTGGTTGGCGAAGGCCATCCTGCAGCGATGAAGTGAGTTCACGATGGAATCTGCTTAAGACGAAATGCTTCGTATAATGGCACTTCATAGTTTGGATCCCCGTCTTCTAAGCACACATATTGGAGGTCGCCAATTGCACTCCTTAATAAACCATATAAGCCTGGGGATCGAAAGCCGACCTCTAGCCAGATTGAATTATTGCCCTCTTGTATTATCCGTATATCGTAAGTTGCTTCGCTTTTCACACTTGGTTCTTTCAAATATATAAAGTCGCCACAGCCCCGGATATAAAATCCACTGGACCTCACAAAATCAATGACGTCCTGAGCTGACAGGTTATCCACAAATACCAATCTGTATTCGTAGCTCATGATCCGTGCGGCCTCCCTCGAACGGTAGGTAAATCAGCAGGGTTACGTATGCCGATATGAAGCTTATCTGGATCTATTGATATGTGTCCTTGATCGTCAAGCTGGTTTCCGGAAGGATCCTCTTTATGGACGTGCGCATTGTTACCAGACTTGTAGCGACAAGGGGTCTGGTTTCCGTACTTGTGGGCTCTTGCTTCAGAGCCGTCCGATTGATTAAAAGGAGGCAGTATCCTTCAGCTCGTGTGCCGAGGTGAGTGATGTGGAAAAGGCTAGTCGGAGATCGCCACTTAGGTAAGTACGCCGGCTACAACGTTTTGGCGAGGTATTGAAGTGAGGTAGGGGACTGATTTATTTACAACGTCTCTCTGTAAATCAATCCGCCCCCCTTTAACCTTGGCATTTTGGAGCTCTGCAATAAGGTTACTGAGATCTAACCCATTCGGCCATCTTTTTGGTAATGTCCTCCAATGAAGCTATCCTCGCAATAATGACAAGCTCACACCCCATGTCTTTGTCGCGATACGACACTAATGAATCAGTGTCCTCATCAAGGACTATTCTTAGAATAGTACCGGCAACTTCATTTCGTGCGGAGAATATAGGATTACCTTCCCTGAACGGAGTGCCATTAGAAAATGCTGTGTTATAAAAAGGCACTTTAAACTTTTTTAATTCTACCCCGTTCGCGTCACACTCAAGAAAGAAGCGACCAAGTAGGTACTGCTCCAGTTCGACATAGCACTGCTCGTCATTCAAGTATTCATCAAACATTCAGTTACTCCGTAAACGCCTTGCCAGTGATTACTTCAATATCAACACGTTCGTGCTTAGTATCTTTCACTTTAAAAGTGTGACTGATGGAAGCATCTGCACCCCCGCACTTAGCCGCGTTGTCGATGTATTTTTCCGCTTTTTTGAAAGCATCCTCACGGACGGCAAGGTCCTTTCTGTGAAGTTTCGCCTTTAGTTCACTCAGCTTTTGTTTGGCTTCACTCGCGGTCAGGGGCTTATCTTGGTTCCAAGCGACCGACTCCTCGAGCTTCGCACCTTGAGCCTGGATCCGGCCGCGGTGGGCAGCCAGTCCCAACGGATCGGTCCAGCCCAAAGGGTTCGGGGCGTATTGGTAAACATTAATGCCACCCTCATACCCTATCGGATCCTTGCTGATAAAGCGCCCGACCCTCGGATCATAGTACCGATGCCGGTTGTAGTGCAGGCCCGTTTCGTGGTCGTGGTATTGACCCTGGAACCGGATCTGGTTGGTCAGGCCGACGTGTTCTGAGAATTCAGAGCGCTGTTCCTTTGCCTCGCCCCATGCTTTGTACAGCGCGGTCCAGGCGGTATTGCCGTTTTGGTCGGTGATTTCCTGAGGCGTGCCGAGGTGGTCGCATTGGTACCAGGCAAGGACGTCGATCGGCAGCGCTTTGGGTTCATAGGTCCAAAGCGGGTCTTCTTTGAAGTTGTAGCGACCTTGGTAGGTCGGCTGGCTGACCAGGCGGATGGTTTCGTGACGGATGGCCTGGGCCACCGGGACGAATGTGCCGGGCTCGTGGATGTAGTGGACGGTTCGGCCCAAAGCACCGGCGTAGGGTGGCGGGCTGCTTTCCCAGGCGAGGTTGTCGCCATCCCAGCCGTACAGGGTGAAGCCGCAGCCGAGTTCTCGCTCTTTGCGGGCGTGTTCGTTTTCGTTCCAGCCGGTGCCGGCTTCGGGGCGCGGTTTGTAGTGCGCTTTGGAGCGTTTGTAGAGGCGGCGTCCGAGGGGATCGTAGGCAAAATCGACGGTGAGGCGCGGATCGCGGAAGTGCACGAGGCGATCGAAGAGGTCCCAGTGCAGCTCGCTGCGCAGGCCGTTGGTCCAGCGCTCGATCTGGTTGCCGCGTTCGTCATATTCGTAGTGGTTGCCGGCGTAGTCGCGCAGCAGGTTTTCCACCAATTTGTTGCGAGTGGGCTCGGAGTCCAGGGGCCGTCGGGTTGACGCGTCGCTGTCGTTGAGCAGGTTGCTCGCGGGGTCGAAGGCGAAGGTTTCGGTGCCAAGGCGACTGGTGGCGCTGAGAAGGCGGCTTACCGGGTCGTAGCGGTAACTCAACGGACCACGGCGGCTGTCGTTGATGTCGGTGAGTTGACCGGCAGCGTCGTAGGTGTAGGCCCGTTTGATGAGTGTGGTTTTGTCGTCGCTGCGACCTAGCAGTTGTTCCTGCAAGCGTCCCGCTGGGTCCCATTGCTGGGTTTGCAGCAGGTTATTGCCTTGATGGCGGGCGACTTCCTGGTGCAGATCATCGCGTTCGTAACTGAGCAGCTCGTGATCATCCAGTTTCAGGCCGAGCAAGTGACCACTGCCGTAGGTGAGCCAACTGACGCGATGTCCGTCAGGGCGAATGGTCGCAACGCGGTTATTGAGGGCGTCGTACTCGTGCTGCCAAACGGCGACCAGCGGTTTATCCAGACTCAGATAATGCTGGTGCTCACGCATCAGGTTGCCGGCGGGATCATGGAACCATTGCAGCCGGCTGGCGGCGTTGGTGGCCATGACCAGATGACCGTTGCCATCGTAGGCAAAGGTTTCGCTTTGGGACTGCTCGCCGAGGGTGGCGCGGCGTTCGGTCAGGCGGCCCATGGGGTCGAAGGTCAGCGCGATGGTGCGTAGGCCGTTCATGGTCTCGGCAAGGCGACCCGTTTCCGGGTCGTAGCGGTACTGAGTGGTGCGCCCGTCGAAGCCGCTTTCTTCCAGCAGCCTGCCGACCGGGTCGTAGTGAAAATGAGCGCGGCGTTGGTTCTCGTTTTCCAGCGATACAAGGCGGCCGAGTTTGTCCCAGCGGTAGCGCAAGGTGTGTTCGGCGGCGTCGACGCGTTCGGCGATAAAGCCCGCAGTCGAATAACGCCAGGTGGTGCAGCGCTCGAGGCCATCGGAGTGAGCGAGCAGCCTGCCTTCGGCGTCTCGACTGAAACGCTCTTCGGTTTTGTCGGGGTGCCTGATGAGCGCCAGTTGACCGGCTTTGTATTCGTAGGTCGTACTGTGCCCGACCGGATCTGTGAAGCGGATCATCTGGCCGCGTTCGTTGTACTCCCAAGCGCTGACCTTGCCCGAGCAGTCGGTGTATTTGACGAGTTGTCCGGCATCGTCGTAGGCCAACGACTTGGTATTGCCGTTGGCGTCCTTGATCGCCGTAGGAAGGCCAAATGTGTTGTAGGCGTACTCAGTCGTGTTCTCTAGTGGATCGGTTGCTTCAACAAGATTTCCGAGAAGGTCGTAATCTCGTCTCCACAGTCCGCCTTCGCCGTCGCTGATCTTGATCAACTGACTTCTATCGTCGTAGGCGTAGTTCATCACGCTGTGATCAGCGCGGGTGTGTTCGGTGAGGTTGCTGAGGCGGTCGTAGCGATAACGATCCGTGCTGCCATCGGTATGGACATGGCGAATGATGTTCTTCGCTGCGTCCCGGAAGAACCATTCTGAACGCCCGTCCGCATGGCAAATGCGATAGGTGTAACCGAGGCTATCGTAGTAGTGCTGCGTTTCGTGGCCGAGGGCGTCAGTGACATAGGTCAGACGGATGTTTTCATCCCACGCCAACCGAGTATCAAAGCTGCCGTCATCGGCCCACCCGCGAATCGCTTTGGCATCGGGGCCAGTGCCCTGCCACTGTAAATTCAACCCACGGTTTGTGCGATCGGTGTAGCGAGTAATCAGGTGGTGCTGATATTCGTAACGCCAAGCGGCGCCGTTCTCGTCCTGAGCCAGAACAAGATCGCCATAATCGTCGTATTGATACGCGAACAATTGGCGTTTGACGTCGCCATCGCGAATTTCCCAGAGGCCGGTCAGCCGCCCCTGATCGTCGATCAACGTGCCAAGACGCAGATGGACTTTGGTGACGTCCTTTTCCGAGTAAGTGACCAGCTCGCAAAGCACTGAATGCTCACCGTGCCGATGCTCGTGATGCAGCATCACCCCGGCGCCATTGGGCAGCACCTTGTTGATCAGAACAAACCGCTGCCCCCGACGAACGTAGG
>DASVUK010000014.1:0-10604 GCA_036387095.1 Pseudomonas sp. | reverse complement strand
GTTCAGGTCGTAACGAGCCTGCCAGGATTTCTCGCCAGGACCGTTGAAGTCGGAGTACTGGATGGAGTTGGCCAGGAAGATCGAGTCGCCGCCCTTGTTGTTGTCGCCGATACCGATGTAGTCGAATGGCGTATCACCGTTAACCTTCTGGAAAGCCAGGGTCAGGGTATGTGCAGCCAGGAACGAGTAGGCAACGGAGCCGGAGAACGCGGTGTTGCTGATGTCGCCTGCTTTGGCGCTGCCTTCATCGACGGTGCGATACAGGTTGGCGTCGAATGCCAGGGACTGGCTATCAGTCAGTGGCAGTGCGTAGTTCACGTTGGCGTAGTACTGATCCCACACGTCTTCAAGCTTGGCGCCGTAGAACGCAACACCCAGGTTATCGGTGATGGCGTACTTGCCGCCGACGAAGTCAGCAGTCTTGGCAGTAACACCGGCGTAAGTAGCCCAGATGTTGCCGTTGTGGCTGGTGTCGTCCTGGCTGGTACCCGAGTAGAAGTGACCGCCTTCCAGATCCAGGCCTTTGATCTCGCTGCTCTGCAGGCTGATACCGCTGGCGGTTTGTGGCAGCAGACGGGAACCGCCAACTGCGAATACCGGGCTGGTAGGCTGCATGTCACCGATTTTCAGTTCGGTTTTCGATACGCGGAACTTAACAGCACCACCGGCTTTGCCGAAGCTGTCTTCGTTTTCGCCCTGGCTGTTTGTAACCAGGTTGCCCGAACCGGAGTATTTGTCCTGACCGTCAAGCTTCAGGCCGAAGTAGCCGAAAGCTTCAACGCCCACACCGATGGTGCCTTGAGTGTAGCCAGAGCTGAACGTACCCCAGAAACCCTGAGTCCAGTCTTTGTCATCAACTGCGCCATTTTTCTTGTCGCGATTGAAGTAGTAGTTGCGAGCTTTCAGGTCAAGCGTGCTGCCTTCAACGAAACCTTTTGCTTCAGACTGGTCGCTGACGAAAGCTGCTGCCGTTGCCAGTTGGGTGCTGGCTGCAGTAACTGCCAGTGCGATTGCGCTCCACTTCATCACTCTCATCGTGACTTGCTCCTTTGGTTTTTAAGAAGAGTTGCTGCCGTCCCACCTGTTTTTTTATCTGGGCGGCTCTTTCTTTTTTGTGTCGGCGAAACTTATATCACGCTGACAATGGTGGCGATAGTTACAGACCTATCCTTTCGAAATCTTTACGGCGGTGTCGCAAACTGCACGGTCCATGTCGCAAAAACGCCAATCTCCCTATCGACTCTATAACTACCGCATTACTGTTTTACGACCTAAGCATAGGTTTAAACAATCTATGCCCTGCCTATCAGTATTGTGTCGCTAGAGCCTTCGCATTTCACAATGGCCGAGCCCTGTTTCCGCCAGGATCCTGCCCACCTTGATGAGTGATAAAGCAACAACCGTGCACAAAGTTCCGACAGATGAGAAAAAAATGTGAAAAAGGCAGCATTTACCTCGCTTTATAGCCATAACTGATTGATTTATATGTAAATAAAAAAACACGGTTTTCTGCGGGTGTGCTGCATCTGGCGCGTTTTGCTCTGAAGTCGCGGCGTAGAACGTTACCTTCTGCCCGGAAATTTCGGTGTTTTTTGGGTAAATCGCCCAATTGGCAAATAAAGGTGGGTTTTTTTGGTGCACGCGCGGCCCAGCCCGCCTGATGCTGGCTCACACGCCCGTCCTGTAAGCGTTATGAGTCGCCAAATGGTTTCATAGACTTGTCAAAAAACGGCTGCATCGGCAGCGAAGGGCAGGGCGCTCGTGGATTCTGGTAGCGATTTGTAACAACCGTATCACTTTTAGACACGCCGGTTTTTTGGGCTAAAGCGGGGCATTCTGCCAAGGGGCGGGCATTTCTGGTGCGTGGGTGTGGAGCAGCCAAGGCTTTTGGGACGTCTGGAATGCACTGGACATTTGCTCGAAATGTCATGTAACTGAGCGATGGCAGTGAACTCCAACTTATTCCCGAGTATCCTGCTGGGTAATGCACGACACACTAAAGTAAAGGTGTGCAAAACCTAACCTGATGATCAGGAGTTATACCGTGTTCGTTCTCGACTCACGTTTGCAAGCTGACACGTTGCTAATGGGTGACTTTCCATTGTGTCGACTGCTGTTATCCAATGATTCGAATTATCCCTGGTTTGTGCTGGTGCCAAGACGTGCGGATATTAGTGAAATATTTGAACTGCCTCTTGAAGATCAGTTGCAGTTGTGGCATGAGACAACAGTGTTGTCAGTGATTCTCAACAAGTCTTTTGCTGCCGATAAAATCAATGTTGCGGCGTTGGGTAATGTAGTTAGCCAGCTACACATGCATGTCATCGTGCGTCGACACGGCGATGCGGCGTGGCCTGCGCCCGTGTGGGGCAAGCATCCAGCGCAGCCCTACACATCCCGGCAAGTGGCGGAGATTGTGCAGCAGTTGCGTCGAGAGCTGATTCTGGACTTTACCTTTGCGGAGCCATTGCCATGAGTATGGAAGGGCGGGTGACCGAACTGGAAAGCCGACTGGCTTTTCAGGACGATACGATCCAGGCGCTCAATGATGTGCTGGTCGCCCAGCAGCGGGCACTGGACCGGCTGCAACAGCAGATGGCGGCAATGCTCAAGCGTCAGGAGGAGCTGGGTAGCCAGTTCGACACCTTCGAAGAGGATGTACCGCCTCCACACTATTGAGAATTCTTGCCAAAAAAAACCGCGACGTCCTGAAAGGGCATCGCGGTCTTTTTATCCGGCGGACAATCAGCGGCGTGGCAGTGCCGCTATGACGTCTTCGGCTTGCAGTCCTTTGTCACGGTTCATGACCGAGAACTCAACGCGCTGTCCTTCTACCAGTACGCGATGACCTTCGCCGCGGATGGCACGGAAGTGAACGAAGATGTCATCTCCGGAATCCCGGGAGATGAAACCAAAGCCCTTGGAGGTATTGAACCACTTGACGGTCCCTGTATCGCGATTGGTCATGTCATGACTTTGAGCGGCAGGGGATGGCGATGACTTATAGAAGCTGACCGCAAGGTGCAAAGCCACCGCAATAATTGCAGCGACCAGGCCCAGCATGACGGCCGGTTGACCGGCGATGATTTCCAGCGGGACGAGCAAGGTCAGGATTTGAAAAACGACGGCAAGAATAAGCAAGGCACTGACCAGGTTTTGCAATTGATGACGTGGGCCCCGGTTCCAATAGGGGATCACTGGTGCAAGCAGCAGGTTGAGCAAGCCGAAGAGCGCCAGATAAAGCGCATCGGGCTGCAGGAGATATGAAGACAGGGCTTCACTGCGCAGGCTGGGGATAAAGGAAAGCAGCAAGGCTGCGGCTCCCGTTAGCAGGTGAACGATTTTCAACATATTGATAACTCACATTAAGATGGATCACGAGGAAATAGCTGATAGCGCCCGGTACGCTTCTGGAAAAGTGGAGGCGTGCTGCACGGGTGAGTGATCAGCCTATGCGCTGCAAGCAAAGTCGGCAGCGACACGCGGTGTATTTAACAGCAAAGCATGAGCCTACTCAAATCAAGAGCTTGCAGGTCTGTCGGCATGGGTAGCAATGGCTGATGTAAAGCGACGAGCGGTGCGAGGCAGTGTGTCCCGGCTGGGGATTTTCCGCCCCGGCGGTGATGCCGATAATAGCGTCCCTTGCAGGGCAGGGCTGCGTCATAGTCGATCTCTTGGTAGAGTGCCTGCTGCACCTGCTGGATAAATCATTTCTAAGGGGAAAAACATGGCAATCGATATTGGTATCAGCGAAGAGGATCGTAAATCGATCGTTGACGGTCTTTCTCATTTGCTCGCAGATACTTATGTATTGTATCTCAAGACCCATAACTTTCACTGGAATGTCAGTGGTCCCATGTTTCGGACGCTGCACTTGATGTTTGAAGAGCAGTATAACGAGCTTGCCCTTGCGGTGGATTCCATCGCTGAACGTATTCGTGCGCTGGGCTTTCCGGCGCCGGGTACTTATTCGACCTACGCGCGTCTTTCTTCGATCAAAGAAGAAGAGGGCGTACCGCGTGCTGAAGATATGATCAGAAGTCTGGTTGCTGGTCAGGAAGCAGTTGTCCGCACAGCGCGTAGTATTTTTCCTCTTCTGGATAAAGTCAGTGATGAGCCAACCGCTGACCTGTTGACTCAGCGCATGCAAGTGCACGAGAAGACGGCCTGGATGCTGCGTTCGATGCTGGAAGCCAGCTAAGCACCTTGTGAGCGGCGCGTCTGTGCGCCGCCCACCTGCCTCGCGCTTGCAAGTGTTGCCCTGGTCTCTGGCGCCGATGCCGGGCCGCAGGTATGACGGACGCTGAGTCGTGCCCATTTTTCCTTTTGCGCGATGCTGCTGTGTGATCAATGCAGTGCTAGTCCATCTCAGTCCCATTAACTACATAAATATTTAACACCTATTCTCCGTTGTGGTCGGTTATCGCCCACGGAAAAATCTATATTCGCCTTCCAATTGTAGTGTTCTCCTACATGGTCAGGGTGTTGGCTCTGCTGGCCAGGACTTTGTAATTCGGGCTTTATAAGCAGGCACATTTATTTATATTTAAATGTTTCTTCATGAAGTCTGAATTGATCTGTATAAGAGGAAATATCACTATGGTTCGAGGGTTTGAGCGTGACGTAAAGGACCTGCATCGTCATGGAAAAATTCGTCATGATCCTTTTGTCGAGGATTTCAATATGAACCTGGCGCAACCGCACTCCAAGTCGGTGCGTTTGAATGGTTTGGCAACATGCCTGAGGTTGGAAAACGTCTACTGGAATATTCTTGCGACCATCGCACGGTCGAATAACTGTTCTGTCAATGCAGTGCTGTCTTACATCGACAGGGAAGTGCATCTGCGCTACGGCGGGGTGAAAAACTTCAGCGGCCTGATCAGGGTGGTCTGTGTTGCTCATGTTCTGAAAGGTGACAACCTGGATCTTGCCCAGGCGTAAATTCGATACATTCCCATTTTCTGCAGGCTCGCCCACCTGGCGGGCCCGCTTTGCATGCGTCTGAAGCTGCTGCTTGGAGATGCGTGGGCAGCCGCAGCGAACTTATCCTTGCCTGGATGGGTTCGTGCGGCTGCACGGCTTCAATTAACCCTATATAATCCCCCGCCTTGCCAAAACGGGCATGCCTCTGTGCAATCAGGGCGCCCAGCGACGAGCAGAAGCTTGAACTGCATGCCTGGGCTCTTGCACTATTGAGCGCAAGCCAAGAGCGAAAGCTCCACCGAATTTCGAATTACGGAAGTGAAAACACCATCATGATGCGCAGCCATTATTGCGGCCAACTGAACGAGAGCCTGGAAGGTCAGGAAATTACCCTTTGCGGATGGGTACACCGACGTCGCGACCACGGAGGGGTGATTTTCCTCGATATCCGTGATCGTGAAGGTCTGGCCCAGGTGGTCTTCGACCCTGATCGCGCTGACACCTTCGCTGCCGCTGATCGCGTGCGCAGCGAGTATGTCGTCAAGGTCACCGGCAAGGTGCGTGCTCGTCCGGCGGGTGCAGTAAATGCCAACATGGCCTCGGGCGCTATCGAGGTTCTGGGTTACGAGCTTGAAGTGCTGAACGAGTCGGAAACCCCACCGTTCCCGCTCAACGAATACTCGGACGTCGGCGAAGAAACCCGCCTGCGTTATCGCTTCATCGACCTGCGTCGTCCGGAAATGGCCGAGAAGCTGCGTTTGCGTTCGCGCATTACCACCAGCATCCGTCGTTACCTGGATGAAAACGGCTTCCTGGACGTCGAGACTCCGATCCTCACCCGCGCCACTCCAGAGGGCGCTCGCGACTATCTGGTGCCAAGCCGCACACACCCAGGCAGCTTCTTTGCGCTGCCGCAGTCGCCACAACTGTTCAAGCAACTGTTGATGGTTGCCGGCTTCGACCGCTACTACCAGATCGCCAAATGCTTCCGCGACGAAGACCTGCGTGCCGATCGTCAGCCTGAATTTACCCAGATCGACATCGAAACCAGCTTCCTTAATGAAGAAGACATCATCGGCCTGACCGAGAAGATGATTCGTCAGTTGTTCAAGGAAGTCCTGGATCTGGAGTTCGGCGATTTCCCACACATGACCTTCGAAGAGGCCATGCGTCGTTACGGTTCGGACAAGCCGGACCTGCGTAACCCGCTAGAATTGGTCGACGTAGCCGATCAGCTCAATGCTGTGGAGTTCAAGGTGTTCAGCGGTCCGGCCAACGATCCGAAAGGCCGTGTTGCCGCCCTGCGTGTACCGGGTGCCGCAAGCATGCCGCGCAGCCAGATCGACGACTACACCAAGTTTGTCAGCATCTACGGCGCCAAGGGCCTGGCTTACATCAAGGTCAATGAGCGTGCAAAAGGCGCTGAGGGCCTGCAGTCGCCAATCGTCAAGTTCATCCCTGAGGAAAACCTCAAGGTGATTCTGGATCGCGTGGGTGCTGTTGATGGCGACATCGTGTTCTTCGGTGCCGACAAGTTCAAAGTCGTCAGCGAAGCCCTTGGCGCACTGCGGATCAAGATCGGTAACGATCTCAAGTTGCATACCTGTGAATGGGCGCCGATGTGGGTCGTGGACTTCCCGATGTTCGAAGAGAACGACGACGGCAGCTTCACAGCGTTGCACCACCCGTTCACTGCACCCAAATGCACCCCTGAAGAACTGGAAGCCAACCCGGCAACCGCTCTTTCCCGTGCATACGACATGGTACTTAACGGTACCGAGCTGGGTGGCGGCTCGATCCGTATCCATCGCAAGGAAATGCAGCAGGCGGTCTTCCGTTTGCTGGGTATCGCCGAAGACGAGCAGCAGGAGAAGTTCGGCTTCCTGCTCGACGCCCTGAAATACGGCGCACCGCCCCATGGCGGTCTGGCATTTGGTCTGGATCGTCTGGTCATGCTGATGACTGGCGCCCAGTCGATTCGTGAAGTGATTGCCTTCCCGAAAACCCAGAGTGCCGCAGACGTCATGACCCAGGCGCCTGGTGTGGTTGACGCCAAGGCCTTGCGCGAATTGCACATCCGTTTGCGCGAACAGCCGAAGGCTGAGTAATGCCAGGCGGGGCGTATCGCGTCACTATTGACGTTGATACGCCCCGTTTGCGTTTTGGCCAAGCAAGCTTGTGTCGGTTGTTCTGCGACGCAATCGAACGTGTTCAAAAAGAATCTGGAGCGAGATATGGCAGGTCATTCTAAGTGGGCGAACATCAAGCACCGCAAAGAGCGTCAGGATGCCAAGAAAGGCAAGATCTTCACCAAGTGGATTCGTGAACTGACTGTTGCCGCCCGTCAGGGTGGTGGTGATCCGGGGTCCAATCCGCGTTTGCGTCTGGCTCTGGACAAGGCGCTCGGTGCGAACATGACGCGCGACACCATCGATCGCGCAGTGGCTCGTGGTGCGGGCGCTGCCGAAGGTGATGATGTCGAAGAGCTGGGTTATGAAGGTTACGGTCCGGGCGGTGTCGCGATCATGGTCGAAACCATGACAGACAATCGCAATCGCACTGCGGCAGCTGTTCGCCATGCCTTCACCAAATGCGGTGGGAACCTCGGTACCGATGGTTCGGTTGCATATCTGTTCGATCGCAAGGGCCAGATCTCTTTTGCCGCAGGTGTCGATGAAGACGCGCTGATCGAGGCGGCGATGGAAGCGGATGCCGACGATGTCGTGACCAATGACGATGGCTCCATCGACGTGTTCACCTCATTTGCTGGTTTCTACGCGGTTCGCAACGCGCTGGAGGCGGCGGGTTTCAAGGCTGCCGACGCTGAAATCGTCATGTTGCCCACCACCAGTGCCGTGCTCGACCTGGAAACCGCTGAAAAGGTACTCAAGCTGATCGACATGCTTGAGGACCTGGATGACGTGCAGAACGTGTACTCCAACGCGGAAATCCCGGACGAAGTCATGGAACAGCTTGGCTGACAGCGTGCTGTCGGCGATACATTGAGGCCGGAGATTCGAGGCGGTGTTGATCACATCGCTATCGGCCTCCGGCTTCTGCCTTTATGCTGCGTCCTTTGGTATGCGTCACTTCTCAAGCTGCAGGCGTTATGACTCTTATTCTTGGTATCGACCCCGGTTCGCGAATTACCGGTTATGGCGTGGTACGCGACACCGGGCGTGGTTGTGTCTACGTTGCGTCGGGCTGCATCCGGACTGGAAGCGGTGAGCTTCATGAGCGTTTGCAGATTGTGTTTCGGGGCGTGCGTGAGGTTATTCAAACCTACGGTCCGGTCACCATGGGGATCGAAAAGGTGTTCATGGCGCGCAACCCTGACTCGGCGCTCAAGCTGGGGCAGGCGCGGGGTGCGGCCATCGTTGCCGGGGCTGAGGAAAGCCTGGAAATCGCCGAGTATACGGCGACCCAGGTCAAACAGGCCGTGGCTGGAACCGGCGGTGCCAATAAAGAGCAGGTGATGATGATGGTCATGCATTTGCTCAAGCTCACGCAGAAACCGCAGATCGATGCGTCTGATGCGTTGGCGATTGCCTTGTGCCATGCCCATACCCGCTCCAGCCTTATTCCCCATGGCCTTTCCACGGCGCGCAGTCGCGGTGGTCGGCTGCGGTTATAGGCAGTTCGGCATATTTGTTGAAAATGTTTTACTTGCAGGCGGCGTCACTCCTGCAATGATTGCGCCCATTGATTTACCGTTGACCGTGCGCAGGTCAGCGATTTGAAAGGATCCGAGACGTGATTGGACGCTTACGCGGCTTTTTGGCCGAGAAACAGCCGCCGCATCTGGTACTGGATGTAAATGGCGTCGGTTATGAGCTGGAAGTCCCCATGACTACCCTCTACCGACTGCCTCATGTCGGCGAGCCGGTGACGTTGCATACCCACTTGGTAGTGCGCGAAGACGCGCATTTGCTGTACGGTTTTTACGAAAAGCGCGAGCGCGAGCTGTTTCGCGAACTGATCAGGCTCAACGGCGTCGGTCCGAAGCTGGCGCTGGCGTTGATGTCCGGGCTGGAGGTCGATGAGTTGGTGCGTTGTGTCCAGGCTCAGGACACCTCGGCTTTGACCCGGATTCCCGGCGTGGGCAAGAAAACCGCTGAGCGTCTGCTGGTCGAGTTGAAGGATCGTTTCAAAGCTTGGGAAACGTTACCGGGTACCTTCACGTTGGTTTCTAATGGCCCCAATGCGCCGGAACCGGTAGCTTCGGCAGAATCCGACGCGGTCAGTGCGCTGATTTCCCTGGGCTACAAACCCCAAGAGGCCAGTAAAGCCGTCTCCGCGATCAAGGAAAAAGATTTGAGCAGTGCTGATTTGATTCGACGTGCCTTGAAGGGAATGGGTTAAGTGATTGATGCTGACCGCTTGATAACCGCTACCGGCGGCCGTGATCGGGATGAGCAACTCGACCGCGCGATTCGTCCTCTGAGCCTTGCTGACTATATTGGTCAGCCCACCGTGCGCGAGCAGATGGAGTTGTTCATTCAGGCCGCCCGGGGGCGCAACGAGGCGTTGGACCATACCCTCATCTTCGGCCCGCCAGGCCTTGGCAAGACGACCCTGGCCAATATCATTGCCCAGGAAATGTCGGTATCGATCAAGAGCACTTCCGGCCCGGTACTGGAGCGCCCGGGTGACCTGGCGGCGATCCTGACCAATCTGGAACCCAATGACGTGCTGTTCATTGATGAAATCCATCGGTTATCGCCCATCGTCGAGGAAGTGCTGTACCCGGCCATGGAAGATTTTCAGCTGGATATCATGATCGGCGAAGGTCCGGCAGCTCGGTCAATCAAACTCGATCTGCCTCCGTTTACGCTGGTGGGTGCGACGACCCGGGCCGGCATGCTGACCAACCCGTTGCGTGACCGCTTCGGGATCGTCCAGCGCCTGGAGTTCTACAGCATCCCGGACCTGACGACGATCGTGACGCGCTCGGCCGGGATTCTCGGTTTGCCCATTGAGCCCGAAGGTGCATTTGAAATCGCCCGTCGCGCACGTGGCACGCCGCGTATCGCCAACCGACTGTTGCGCCGGGTCCGGGATTTCGCCGAAGTGCGGGGTAATGGGCAGATCACCAAATCAATCGCCGGACTGGCGTTGAATCTGCTGGATGTCGATGAGCATGGTTTCGATCACCAGGATCGGCGCCTGCTGCTAACCATGATCGAGAAATTCGACGGCGGTCCGGTGGGCGTCGACAGTCTGGCGGCGGCAATCAGTGAAGAGCGTCACACCATTGAAGATGTCCTGGAACCCTATTTGATCCAGCAAGGCTATATCATGCGCACACCGCGTGGGCGTGTGGTGACCCGGCACGCCTACCTGCATTTTGGCTTGAATCTGCCTTCGCGGATGGGGGACATGCCCGTCGCCGAGGATTTTGTCGAAAACAATGACGATTAAAATAGCGCACGGCACCGATTTATTCGGTGTTTGCGTGGTCAGACTGGCAGTTGCGCCGATCTGACAGGTAATAACCTGCAAAACCTTGAAAAAACAGTTGCCTGGCCGATTGGCAATCCGAGGAGTAAGCACTAGAGTATGCGCGCGCAAAACGGGGTTCAGTCGTTCGCACATCGTTGTCGGGTTTATTACGAAGACACCGATGCTGGCGGCATCGTCTATTACGTCAATTATCTGAAATTCATGGAGCGGGCTCGTAC
>DASVUK010000013.1:0-27700 GCA_036387095.1 Pseudomonas sp. | reverse complement strand
GCTGACATATCGCTATCGCGAGCAAGCTCGCTCCTACAGGTCAAAACTAATATTGCGGTCGCTTAAAACGTCATTTCCACGACATCATCCGGAACGATCAGCTTGCCAGCGGTCTTGGCGATGATTTCTTCAACGCTGACCCCCGGCGCACGTTCGCGCAGGATGAATGCGCCGTTGTCGATTTCCAGGTAAGCCAGGTCGGTCAAGACTTTGCGGATGCAGCCAGCGCCAGTCAGGGGCAGGCTGCAACGGTTGAGCAATTTGGATTCGCCGTCCTTGGACGCATGAGTCATGGTGACAATGATGTTGTCGGCACCGGCCACCAGGTCCATGGCGCCGCCCATGCCTTTGACCAGCTTGCCGGGGATCATCCATGACGCGATGTTGCCTTCCACGTCGACTTCGAAAGCGCCCAGGACGGTGAGGTCCACATGGCCGCCACGGATCATGGCGAAGGACTGAGAAGAGTCGAAGATCGAGGCGCCGATACGGGCGGTGACGGTTTGCTTGCCGGCGTTGATCATGTCGGCATCGATGGTTTCTTCAGTAGGAAACGCGCCCATGCCCAGCAGGCCGTTTTCCGATTGCAGCATGACGTCGATATCGTCGGGCACGAAATTGGCGACCAGGGTCGGAATGCCAATACCCAGGTTCACGTAGTAGCCGTCTTTGAGTTCGCGGGCGACGCGTTGAGCCATTTGTTCGCGGGAAAGTGCCATGGTCGGGAATCTCTTTATTGTTTTATCGCAGCCTGCTTGCGCAAGCGCCGGAATAACGCAACGCGATGGTTTCAGGCCTTGCGCACGGTGCGCTGTTCGATGCGCTTTTCGAAAGTGCCCTGGATCACGCGATTGACGTAGATGCCAGGGGTATGGATTTCTGAAGGCAGCAGCACGCCGGGCTCGACAATTTCCTCCACCTCGACCACGGTAATCCGGCCCGCGGTGGCCACCACCGGGTTGAAGTTCTGCGCCGTATGGCGATAAACCACGTTGCCGAAATGATCGGCTTTCCAGCCTTTGACGATAGCGAAGTCGCCGGTGATTGCCTCTTCAAGGATCACATTACGACCATTGAACTGACGGGTTTCCTTGCCTTCGGCCACAGGTGTGCCGTAGCCGGTTGCGGTATAGAAGGCGGGTATTCCGGCACCGCCTGCGCGCATTTTTTCGGCGAGGGTGCCTTGGGGTGTGAGTTCGACTTCCATTTCGCCGCTGAGCAACTGACGTTCAAACAGCGCGTTTTCGCCAACATAGGAGGCAATCATCTTACGGATCTGCCGATCTTCCAGCAGGATGCCCAGGCCAAACCCGTCAACGCCGCAGTTGTTGGAAACAACGGTGAGGCCTCTGACGCCCATGCGTTTGATTTCTGCGATAAGGTTTTCCGGGATGCCGCACAAGCCGAATCCACCGCAAAGCACTGTCATGTTGTCGGTCAGCCCGGCGAGGGCTTCTTGATAGGTTGCCACTCGTTTGTCGAGTCCAGCCATGATTGATCGCCTTTTATAGTTGTGACCGACAGTCTGGCCGTCGGAGGAGCGTTCGCAGCATCTTCTCTCGGAGCCAATGATTTGTTAATTTTGTTTTTCTGATCGATTGATAAAGAAAGCAAATATATGAATGTGAAGCAGCTTCGCGCGTTCCTGGCAGTGGCGCAGCATTTGAGCTTTGCCCAGGCCGGCGAGCGACTGCACCTTTCGCAACCGGCGCTGAGCCTGACGATCAAGAGTCTGGAGGAGGATCTGGGCGGGCAACTGCTCAGTCGCACCACTCGCAGTGTCAGCCTGACACCGGAAGGTGAAACCCTGCTGCCTCTGGCGCGGCAACTGCTGGCCGATTGGGACAACGCCGAAGAGCTTTTACGCCAGCGCTTTACGTTGCAGTTGGGCAAGGTGTCCGTGGCGGCCATGCCTTCGTTTGCCGGCAACCTGCTGCCCGGTGCGCTCAAGGTGTTTCGCAGTCGCTACCCGCGAGTCAACGTAGCGGTGCATGACCTCATCAATGAAGAAGTGTTGGAGATGGTGCGTCATCGGCGGGTGGAGCTGGGCATTGGCTTCGAGCCGGAGTCGGGCAATTCGCTGATGTTCACGCCGTTCTATACCGATCGCTTCGTTGCCGTGGTGCCGCTGGATTCACCATTGGCCCAGCGTGCCCAATTGAGTTGGGAGGAACTGCTCAAGGAAGACTTCATCGCCCTGCAACGGCCTTCCGCTGTGCGTCTGCTGCTGGAGCAGGCTGTGCAAGCGCAACACGGCAAATTGTCGGTGGCCTTTGAGAGCCACCAACTTTCCACGGTAGGTCGGATGGTGGCCAACGGCCTTGGAGTCAGCGCCGTGCCGTCACTGTGCATTCAGCAGATGCAGGAATTGGGCGCCCGCTGCATTGCGCTGGTCGAACCACGCATTGAGCGCCGGATTGGCCTGATGATGCTGGCCGATCACAAGTTATCGGCCGCGGCCCAGGCACTTCGGGATGTATTGATCGAGTGCGCACGGGAAAATCAGCCAAGGCTTTGACTATCAGTCCGCCTCGACAATAACGACTATCAAGAGCGGTGATTTTTGCGAAAACGGTGACGAGCGTAGCCTTGGTTCATTCCCGAACGAGTCACATTGGAGACTCCCATGAACCGTATTTTCGCCGTCGCCCTGTTGCTTTGCGTTGCCGCCGTGTCGGGTTGCTCGACCCATCACGCCGTGGAGTTACGTCCTTACACGGCTGAGGAAACTCACCAGCTGGCCCTTGAGGATCTCAACCGTCGCGGGTTGTCCTTTGATGAATACCAGGCGAGGAAAGCGCAGCTAATGGCCGAACCCACCTTGCAGGCTGCCCGGGCATTCGACAATCGTGGCGAGATCAGCGTTGAACGCGCTGCCGTCAGTCAGGATCGGCAAGGTTAAGCGTCAGGAACAGTCGGCAGCAGTCGCCGTAATCCCACAACTGTACTGCTCGAACTTTAACCCAGCTGTTCGTGTGATTTGACCCGTTGCTCCGCTAGGGTGGACGCCTGCCCTTAATCCACGGACCGGTTCATGACGCTCTCTTACGATTTACTCCTGGCATTCGCACTGTTTGCGTTTGTCACCTCTGTTACGCCCGGGCCGAACAACATGATGCTGCTGGCTTCCGGCGTGAACTTCGGTTTCAACCGTTCGATCCCGCATATTCTCGGTATCAGCTGTGGCTTCTTCAGTCTGGTGCTCGCGGTGGGCCTTGGCCTGGGCGCAGCATTCAAGACCTATCCCTTGCTCTATACCGTGCTGCGCTACGCCGGTGCCGCTTATCTGCTGTACCTGGCCTGGAAAATCGCCACGTCCGGTCCCGCTTCGGATGCCGAAGGCCATGAGGGCACGCCGCAAACTTTTATGCAGGCAGCAGCCTTTCAGTGGGTAAACCCCAAGGCGTGGGTGATGGCCGTTGGCGCCATCAGCACTTACACGCCTTTGCAGGGTTATTTCACCAATGTCTTTGTGATCTCCGCGGTGTTCGCCTTGATCAACGCGCCGAGCGTCTGCGTTTGGGCCGGATGTGGCAGCCTGTTACGCAACGCCCTGCGGGACCCGTTCTGGCTGCGGGTGTTCAACGGCGTGATGGCGGCCTTGCTGGTGGTGTCGCTGTATCCATTGCTGGAAGGTTGAACGAGGCGTCACAGCGCCAGACGTAAATGCCCGCCGGCCTGTTTCTGACGGGCTTGCAGACGATGTTGCAAACCAAGATAAAAATGCTCCAGGCCCTCTTGCAGACGCTCGGTCAGAATCTCGTCCAGTTCTCCGCCCTGTGGATTATCGGCGTAGCGTATCTGGGTATCGATGGCGAAAATCCCGTGCAGGACTTCCTGGCATTTGAGTGCCGAGAGCACGGGCTTGAGGGCGTAGTCCACGGCAAGCATATGAGCGATGCTGCCGCCCGTGGCCAGTGGCAGCACCACCTTGCCATGCAGTGACCGCTCCGGAAGCAGATCCAGCAGGGTTTTCAATGCCCCGGAAAACGACGCCTTATACACGGGTGTGCCGATCAACAGGCCGTCGGCCTGTTTCACCGCCTCGATAAAATCCACGACTTGCGGGCTGTCGAAATGCCCGAAGAGCAAATCTTCAGCGTTGAAATCACGAATGCGCAGAGTGGTGACGTCCACGCCGTGGTTCTGGAGCCAGAGGCGGGCGTGCTCCAGCACGACACCGGAACGGGATTTGAGTGCGGGGCTGCCTGAGAGCGAAACAACTAGCATGCGGTATTCCTTGTTAAAGCGTCATGGAAACAAAGCAGCATGCATGCCAGCTGACGTTAAATTCTTAAGCTGTTGAATCTTATGAAGTTATAGGGATAAGGCTGTGTCTTTGAATAACGAGAACAGTGCTGTTTACGTCGTTAACTGTTGAATGACTGTTGTCTGGGCAACAGTTGATGAGCAATGGCAGGCAAAAAAAATCCCCGCAGTCGGCATATGCGGGGACGTTTTGTCGCGGTGTAGTTGTGGGTGCCCGGAGGCGATCAGTTGCGGAAAGCAGCGCCCGTCTGGATGACGTTGGCCGAGCCCAGTAATTGACTGACGAATCGACTCCAGCGAGTGATGTTCGCCGGGCCGACGAAAACGACGTCTTGAGCGGCGAGTTCGAAGTCTTTGGCCAGGATGTATGCGGTCGGCTTTTCAGCATTGAGGTGGTAGACAGTGGCGCCCACGTTCGCCTGGTTATCGGCGCCGCGTATCACATACACCGCATCACCGTCAGCGCTGTCGGGACTCAGGCCACCGGCATTGCCCAGGGCTTCAAGCAGCGTCACGCTGGTGGTGCCGAAGGAAATGACCTGTGGCCGCTGGACTTCGCCCATGACGTAGATCTTGTTCTTCGAGTTGCTGTTGAGGTGCAGGTAGTCGCCGTTCTTGAGGAAGATCTTGCTCAGCTGCGAGTCCTTGCGGTTGAGCGCATCGACATCGATCACGTAGTCCTTGCCGTCGCGTCTGAGGGTCAGGCCTGCGAGGTTGGCGTCTGCCAGGTCAAGGCCTGCGGTGCTGATCGCTTGTACGAGGCTGAGCGGGATGTTGGTGATCGACTGCGGACCGGGATTTTTGAAGGAACCGGAGAGCAACACGCGTTGGCTGTTGTAGCGCAGTACTTTGACGTCGACCTTGACCTCGGTGTACTGGGGCGAAAGGCCCATGCGCAATTGATCGCGGATCTGCCCGACCGTCTTGCCGCCTGCCTGGATTCTGCCGACATAAGGAAAATAGAGCGTGCCGTCGCTCAATACTTCCCGACTGTTGGCGTCGAGCTGGTCCTGGGAACCGGGTGCGGTCAACTCTGGGTGTTCAAAGACGATCACCAACAGGGTGTCACCAGGCCCCACGATGTACTCGGGTGTCTTGTAATTCAGCAGTTCAGGGGGCAACGGCTTGGCGGCGGCCGTGGCTTGCTGTCGCTGCTGTTTGAGCGTTTGCGGCGTTATGTTGACCAAATGGACATCCGGACCGTCCGGGTCTTTCTGTTCAACGTCACTTGGAGTCATGTGCTGCCCGGGTGCGAAAGCGCAGCCTTGCAAAATCAGACTGGAGAGCAGCACAACAGCTAGGGTTAGCTTCATATAATTCTTCCTTCCTAAAGGTGCACCTGGCACCACAGTGATTTCATTGCTTCCCTTACCAACACCGAGATTGACTTCATGTGTGATTTTGCAAATGCGCGCACCTCCCGCGGAGCCTGCAGCCCCGAATTTCGTTACGTGGGAATAAGTGGGTTCAGAAGGCGTTCTTGTTCAGAAAGCCTTTGAACAGCGTCAACAGGATGATTTTCAGATCGAGCCACAGCGACCAGTGCTCGATGTATTCAAGGTCGTATTCGACCCGTTTCTGCATCTTGTCCAGGGTGTCGGTTTCCCCACGCCAGCCGTTGATCTGGGCCCAGCCGGTGATGCCTGGCTTGACCTTGTGACGCAACATGTAGCCGCTGACTTGCTTGCGGTATTGCTCGTTATGCGCGACGGCATGAGGCCGTGGGCCAACGATGGACATGTCGCCGCGCAACACATTGAAAAACTGTGGCAGTTCATCCAGCGATGTGCGCCGCAGGAATGCACCCAGCGGGGTGATGCGCGAATCGTTGCGTGTGGCCTGGCGGATCACTTCGCCGTTTTCCTGGACGCTCATGCTGCGAAACTTCCAGACCATGATCGGCTTGCCGTCCAGACCATAGCGGCGCTGGCGAAACAGCACCGGACCGGGGGAGGTCAGCTTGATCGCCAGGGCGATCAGCACCAGCGGCAAGGCAATCATTAACAGGATCAGGCTGGACAGCAGAATGTCCTCGATGCGTTTGACCAGGCTCCAGGCGCCGTCCATGGGCGAGTCGAAAATGCTGATGCTGGCCAGCCCGTTGATGCTTTCGCTGCGGGCGTGCAGCAGTTCGAACATGAACACGTCAGGGATCACGTACACCGACGCGGTGGTATCGCTCAGACCCTTGACCAGATCATGCAAGTGCGGCTGACCGTCGATGCCCAAGGTGATATAGACCTTGTCGATACGCCCCTGCCGGGCGTCCTCGATCAACTGTTCCAGATCGCCGAGCACGGCAATCCGCGGCTCGACGCCGTCAGGGCCCGTTTGCTGGCGCACGTCGTAGAAGCCCAGCAATTGCAGACCCATCCAGGGCGCACTGCAAATTGATTGCGCCAGACGTTCGCCTACCTGACCGGTGCCCACGATGGCCACCCGGCGCGTATTGAAACCACGCCGCCGCAAACCGTGCAGAACGCTGCGAATCAGCAGTCGATAGCCGCAAAGAACAGCCAGTACTGAGGCGAACCAGGTCATCTGGCTGTTGCTGGGCAATTGCACGTGATTGAGCAACAGGTAATCAACCGATAGCAGGATGACAAAGGTCAGACCCCAGTAATTGAATACCTTGGTCAGCTCGCGCAGGATGCGTTCGCCGCGCCATGACCCGTACATCTGGTGGAACTCGCTGAGCCAGTGAAAGACCAATACCGCCAGCAGGATCTGGATCCACGCTTCGGCGCTGGATACCGTTGGCTCCTGCTGACTTTGCCAATAGCCGCCCAGCACGATGACCGCCAGATCCAGCAGGCGATGGGCAACCGACAGCAGGGATTGGTGCGTATGAAGAATGCCGCGAACTTGCGTACGCATAGACGTTGCTCGCTCAGACAGATTTGATCGGGACGACACGTGCACTCAGGTCGCTGTTGACCAGGATCGGGGTGGCTTGAGGCATGCGGTATTGCGCTGGCTGGCGTGCCAAGCGGGCCGCTGCCAGCCGATTCTCGACAAAGTTGCGGATCTCCTGCTCGAATCGCTCACTGGAGAAACGCTCGGCATTGGCCCGGCACGCCTGGACGGTTATGCGCGATTGCGAGGCTTCGAATTCGCCCACTGCGGCGACCACGGCCGACATGGTCTGTTCGTGAAAGAACACCCCGGTCGGTTGCGGATGGTCCAGGCCACAGACTGTTTCCAGCACGCCGCCCTTGGCGAAGGCGATCACGGGCGTACCGCAGGCCTGGGCTTCCACCGGGCTGATACCGAAGTCTTCTTCGGCGGCAAAGACAAATGCCTTGGCGTTGCGCATGTGCTCCAGCAGCACCGCAAAGGGTTGATACCCCAGGAGGGTGACGTTGGGTGCATGTATCGCCTTGGCCTTGGCCATTTCCGGACCATCGCCGATCACGATCAGACGCTTGTCCGGCATGGCGGCGAATGCCTCGATGATCATCGGCATGCGTTTGTAAGGCACCATTCGCGACGCGGTGAAGTAGTAGTCCTGCTTGGTGTCCTGGGGCGTGAAGTTGACGGTATCGACCGGCGGATAAATCACCGTGGATTCCCGGCGATAGGCCTTGGAAATCCGCCCGCCAATGAAGTACGAATTGGCAATGAAGTCGTCCACGCCGGCTGATGTGCGTTGGTCCCACATGCGGATGTAGTGCAGGACCATGCGCGCCAGCTTGCTCTTGAAACCGGTGCTCATGCCCGATTCCAGCAGGTATTGATGTTGCAGGTCCCAGGCATAGCGAATGGGCGAGTGCACGTAGCTGATATGCAACTGGTCAGGGCCGCTGAGCACGCCTTTGGCCACCGCGTGGCTGCTGCTGATGATCAGGTCGTAGCCCGAAAGGTCCAGCTGTTCGATGGCCAGCGGCATCAGCGGCAGGTAGCGTTGATAGTGAGTCTTGGCTTTTGGCAGGCGTTGGATAAAGGTGGTTTTGGCGACCTTGCCGCCCAGATGTGCACGATCCTGATCACTGAGAAAATCGATCACGGAAAACAGATCGGCCTCAGGCCAGATATTGAGCAGCGAAGCCAGTACGCGCTCGGCACCGGCGTAGGTCACCAGCCAATCGTGGACTATAGCTATTCTCATTGGGTTTCCCTTCTATTGGCACATGCTCCACTTCAGGCGCGGGCAGGCTGCGTCTGGGCGTGTCGTTTGTTGAGTGGTTTGCCCCGGTGGGCCAGGCGTTGACGATTCAGCGCAACACTGGCCGTTTCCT
Organism: Pseudomonas sp.; assembly: GCA_036387095.1. GTDB lineage: Bacteria > Pseudomonadota > Gammaproteobacteria > Pseudomonadales > Pseudomonadaceae > Aquipseudomonas. The sequence goes on along the minus strand of DASVUK010000013.1, from coordinate 19,193 downwards.
TAGCACTTCAAGATTTGCTTGAAGAAGAATCTGCAGCCGGACCCTGAGAGGCCGGCATGGAAGCTGATTGCGTTTTCATCAAGGCATCGATGCGCAGGGATACCCGACGCGCGGATTCCTCCCAGGAAAAACGCCGGACATTGGTCAGGCCGCGACGTCGCAATGAGTGACGCAACGGCAAGTCGGTCAGGATGCGCTCCATGGCCGCAGCCATATGGCTGACGTCCAGCGGGTCGAAGTACAACGCACTGGCTTGCAGCACTTCGGGAATCGAGGCCGCGTTGGCTGCCAATACCGGACACCCGCACGCCTGGGCTTCCAAGGGGGGAATGCCGAATCCTTCATAGAGCGAGGGGAAAACAAACGCCGTCGCACCTTGGTATTGCGCGATCAGTTCAGCGTCGTTGAGTCGTCCCAAGAAACGAATACGCGGATCACGACTGGCCAGGCGTTGCAGGTCTGGGTCAGCGAAAACGTCGTTGCCGCCACCGACGATGTGCAGTTGCACGTTTTCGTGACCTCGCAGGCTCAGGAATGCCTGGATCATCCGGTTGAAGTTCTTGTGCGCGCTGGGCGAAGAAACCGCCAGCAGATACTCAGGCTGATCAACGGTCGAGTGCGCCGGTACGAACGCATCGCTGACTGCGGCCGGGATGACGAAGATGCGGTTCTCCGGGAAGCCATAGAAACTTGCGATCTCGCCCTTGGAAAACTGGCTGACGGTCATCAACGCCTTGAGCCGGGACAGCAGGATGGGCGTGAGGGCGCGATAGGCGGTGCGAAACGCGCGTGAATAACTTTGTGGGTAGCGGATGTAATTGATGTCCAGGTGGGTTGCGATCTGGTTGCCGTACACGATCGGCGCGGTGCTGGTCAAAGACACCAGCAACGGGCTGCCCCGACGGTACAGGTGCAGCGGCAAATCCAGTTGTTCCCATACGTGGCCGCTGTTGCGACCGATGCATTGCACGTCAAGCGCCTTGGCGCTCTCGTGCATCTTGATATTGTGGGGGGCGACGAACACCACATCGTCACGCAACTGTTTGAGGGCCAGGCAGGTCTGCTCGGCAAAACGCTGCACTCCACGTATCTCCTGGGTCAGAAAACGAGCATTGATCACAATCATTGGGCGCGACCTGAAAGAGTTTGGGTCGGTTGACTGGGTTCGCGGGAGCCACCCTTGACCGATGTGGCGACTCGCACTGCGCGATACCTGGGCGCCGGGCGCGCCAGGTCATTGGGCAAACAAAGGTGGTTTACTGCCCAGGCTGATGATTTTTGGAAACTCGTCGATAGGCACCTGAGCAGAACAACGGCTGTCGTTGCATTCCCAGGCGATTCCCGTATCGATCAAGCCCTTGGCGGGCTGACCACTGTCGATCAACAGCACGTTGCCCCGTTGGACGCTGCTGGCCTCGACCCGGATCAAGCGAGGCTCGCCGATCGTCCAGGCCACCAGCACCTGCTCGGAACCTTTGGCGAACCGCAGCAGATAAGTGGAGTCCAGCTCACGGCTTTTTTCGGCGTCATAGCGAAAATCGTGCAGGGTAGGGCTGATCGCCTTGAGGGTCAGGTAGGACGGTTTCAATGTCAGGTCCGGTTTGAGCAGACCAAAATTCTGCTCCGGATCGTTGATGTCGCTGCCGTCATCGAACAAGTCGTACCACCACAGTCCCTTGATATCCGGCAAGGTCTGGGCGAGGAAATAACTGCGCGCAAGATACGCAGCCTGGTTCTGTTCACTCAGGCCGCATTTCCCGGAGTTACTGGGCCAGCCCATCTCGGTCAGGTACAAGGGAACAGGTCGCAAGGCCAGCGCCCGCAAATCAGCATCCACCCAGCGCAACCAGGCAATCCAGCGTTCCGGTGTGTGCCGTTCTTCATAACGGCAATGCACATAAGGATGCAAAGACAGGCCGTCAACATGGTTGAGCAGGCCGGCCTCCACCAGCCGATCGGCGAAGCCCAGGTCCATGCCCTGGCTGGTTACCGCGCCGGCAAGAATCGTCACCGGTTTTTTCTGCTGGCGTATGCGCAGGGCGGTGGTTTCTATCAGGTTGCTGTAGTCCCTGGCGAAGCCTGGATCCACGGGATTCTCTTTGTCCCATTCGTTCCAGATTTCATAAAAATCCACGCTGTCGGCCAGCTCGCGGGTCACGAAGGATACGTAGTTGCCGAATCCTTCCTGAACCAGCGGGTAGCGCGGCTTGGCATAGTTGCCGTAATACGTATTGCCATAGCCCAACACCAGCAAAGGTCGCAGTCGATGTTCCTGGGCCTTGCTCAAATACGCCTGCCAGGCCGGATCGATGCGTAACAGGCCGCGGCGGGGTTCAGCTGTCGACCAATAGGCATCATCGCGAACCGAATCGACGCCGGCTTCTTCGAGCAATTGCAACGCCTTGGCCGATGAGCTGCTTTTATTCATCAAGTGGGTATCGACGCCGATGATAAAACGTTCATCGGCTGCTGCCAGACAGCTCAGGAGCAGGCTGATCACACACATCATCAGCGATCGCGATGGAGCCAGGGGCGGCTTGGGCATAGTTTGTCTCAATGAAGAGGCACGGTCCGGAGCGCTTGCTCAGGTGAGTCACGGGCCGATGGATAACACTGCCTTGACGTATGACCGTGTCGACCTAACCACGGTTGGAAAACGACGGTTCATCGTGGCTTTCGATCTTGTCCAGCAGGGTCTGGGCAAAAATGCTCTGGTAGCTGTCGAGCATCAATTCCTGGTCGAGCAATGAGGCAACGCTGACCCTGGCCTGGGAACTCAAGCGTGCCAGTAGCGCCGGTTGCTGGTGCAGTTTGAGCATGGCCAGCCCCAAGGAATCCGGATCGTCAGGGCTGCACAGCAACCCATTGAGCTGATCCTGAATAATCTCTGGCAAACCGCCCATGCGACTGGCGATCACCGGTTTGGCATAAGCGCATGCCTCAACGGCCACCATGCCAAAGGGTTCATTCCAGATCGACGGCACGATGGCCACATCGATCTGTTTATAAAACGCTTCGGGTGTCTGATAACCGACGAAGCTGATCCGGGGTGACGCTGCCGCCAGAGCCTTGAACCGGGTTTCGTCATCCCGTTGGCCGCGCCCGGCAATTTGCAAGGTTGCGTCGAACGGCAATGCCTTGAACTGCTCGATCAGCCAGCGCAGCCCCTTGGGTTCGGACAACGTGCCCATGAAACCGAAGCGCAACGGTGCTTTTTTGGCTTCCGGCGCGGGCTGCGAATTCGTTGCCTTGACCGGCAGTGCCGGACAAGGGCTGGCGTTGTGGACCACATAGGCACGCGCGTTTTTGAAATAACCCTTTGCCTGCAAGGTATCGAGCATGAAGCGGCTGACGCCCACCACCGTATCGACCTGGGCCGAGCGTGCGTCATGGCCTTTGCGGAAACGTTCACATCGGCCGCACTGACTGCGACAGCTTTCCCCGTTCTTGAACATGGTGCTGCTGGGGCACAGCAAGTACAGGTCGTGCAGAACCTGGACGATGGGTTTGCCGGCTGCCGTGATTTCATCCCAGACCGATACCGACCAGCCGGGCAGGTTATGACAGACCACCAGGTCGGGCTTCTCGATCTCAATCACGCGCTTGACGTACTCGCGCATGCCGCCGTTATAACGGTCGCGCAGATGCCAACCCAACCTTGCCAGTTTGCCGGGGCGCTGGTCAGTGAAGTGCCAGTAAAAATTACGCAGTCCCGCGCGATACACCCGAATCCGATTGATGGTTTCTTCTTTCATCCCGGATTCAGGACCGGTTGCCAGCACCGAAACCTGATGACCCCGCTTGTTCAGGCCTTCGACCGTGCGCTGCAAAATGATCTCTGCGCCACCGCCGATATTGGGTGCGTACAGGCTGCTGATGAATAGCAGCTTCATAGCGGATATGACTGATGCAGGCCCAGCACGCCGGACTCGCCGTCGGCAATGGCTTTTTCGATCAGGCTCAGGCGTTGTTCTGCGCCACGGCGCTTGGCGATCAGGCGCAACAGGCGGAAGAACACCCAGCGATTGAGGCTGTACAGCACGGACGATGACGCCCAGATGTTTTTGTCGAACCAGGCCTGATTGCGCGCCCCGTAATAGGCCCTCAGGTCCGAACCGCCGAGCAAAAAGCTTTCGTAGATGTTGCTGGTACGCGCCTTGATGTTCCAGGAGTCTTCCAGGTCGTCAAGCAGGGCGTCGGGCACCAGGAATATCCGTCCACCGCCAGCGGTGATGCGCCAGGTGTATTCGCTGTCATCGGCGTACAGCATCAACGCATCCAGAGGCAGCCCGATCCGCTGATACAGGCTGCGATGGGCAAGCAGGCCGCCGTAGGTTGCGAAGGGCAGCTGTACCATCGGGATTTTGTGGTGTTTGGCCTGCGGGTGAAACCAGGGCAGGCGCCGCCAGATCTTGTAAGGCAGTTGCGCGATGTGAAAGCCGAAGAAGCTGGAGCGGCGCTGAATGGCGAAACGCCCCGGTACGCCGGCGGCGATATCGGCCTGGTGGGTCGGCCGGAAGCCAAGCACCGCGGACTTGTCGCGGCCGTCGATTTCTTCCAGTTGACGCAGGCAGGTGTGCAAGGCCGAGACGGCGTTATGTGTCGGTGCGTTATCGTCGTCCATCAGCCAGATGTATTCCGCGCCTGCATCCAATGCAGCCTTTATGCCCACTGAATAACCTCTGGCCGAACCGGTGTTGTTGTCCAGGTAAATGACCTCGACCTGCCCCGGCCAATTGGCGCGCAGGTTTTCCAGCGGGGCCACCGAGGCATTGCTGACGATGATCACGCGGTCAATCAACGGGCTTTCCAGGGAGCGGCTGACCAGCGTGTGTAGATAATTGAAACGGTCACCATAAGTGAGCGTCACCAATGTCGTGAGTTGAGTCATGGTGAGTTCCGTCGGGATGGAGGTGAAGGTGAAGCGGTAACCCCGGTTGCAGGCGCAACCGGGGCATGGCCAAACGCTGTCTTAGACCCTGGCTTCCATCCGCAACAGGCTGCTCATGGGCAACACCACTTTCTGTTCTCGTTGCAGCAGATTAAGCAGTATGACGGCACGCTCGGCACCGTCCGGTGCCAGGAAAATCGCCTCGATATCGCACAGTTCCCCAGCCTTGATCACCACGCGTTCGCCTTGCCTGAAATCGGCTTTGGCAAGCGGTTCATGCAGGCGCTGGCGGATTTGCTCGATGAGCTCATCCTGCACCGGGACCGGGTGCCCGCCAAACGTGACGATGCGCGCCACGCCACGGGTCGAGCGAATCGGATACCAGTTGTCGTGGACCTGATCCATGCGAATGAATAAGTAACCGGGAAACAACTCCTCTTCACTGGCCACCTTGGGAGTGCGCTTTTTCGGCTCGCCCGACTTCAGCGGGCGGTAGCACTCGAAGTTCTGGCGTTGCAAGTGCTCTTGGGCACGCGCTTCCTGGCGTGGCTTGGTCTGGATCAGGTACCAACGGGCGGGGCTATTGAACTGAGACATACATTCACTCCACTGCGGTGCGCGTGAGCGAGGGCTGTACAGCGTCTTGCTGGCTGACGAGTTCAGCCAGCAATTCATCTTGATCCTGTGCCACGCCTTCGCAGACGCTGTAGCACTCCAGCATTGCCTGCACCTGCTCGACACAGTTGAACATCAGCACATCTATGATCGACAGCTTGGGCACGAACGGCTTGCCGAATTGCCGGTAGACCACATCGCCCATACTGAAGAAGCGCAACAGCAGGCCCTGCCTGGCGAACAAATCCCTGTCATAGAGTTCGCAGCCGCCGAGAGGATTGAGGAACGTCGTGGCCGCGAAGGTATGCGCGATATTGATCACCCGGTCCTGCTTGTCGACGCATGAGTTCAGCTTCAAGTCCGAACCGCGCAGAATCGGCGTCACGATGTGCAGATACGCACACAGCTCGCGGATCGCATGTTCGGCAAACAGCGCCAGATTCTGCTGCGGGAAGCGGATCAGGCGCGCGATCAATGGCATGACCTGTTCGAAATAAGGCGCCTTGCGATAGTACTGGGTGATCAGGTTGATCAGACGCTCGGCTTCTTCACTGAAGGTGTCGATGAACTGGCGCTGCATGATGGGCAGTTCGAAGCGATCTTTTTTCAGCGCAAAGGTGATCAGCTTCGCCTCGCCATTGTTAAGAATGCGGTTTCGATTGACCCAGCCGGAGCGGATATATTGCAGATCGTCGCCCAGGACGAAGACATCTGCTGCCGCGATCAATTGGAAATAGCCCAGGTAGGGGAAGATATACGGCTGCATCATTGCTATGGTCCTGGCCATGCGTAACTCCTTGTGTGTGTTGGGGTGAATCCTTGTGTCACTTGCGCACCGGACTGTAGTTGTATCCATAAGCGGAACAGTCGTAGTCCGCAGTCGAAGCCTTGCGCAATACGCCATTGAAGATCGCGCCCTTGATGACCACGCCGTTCTGGCCGAGCCGGCGTTTGCAGGCTTCGATTTCCTTGACGGTGGTCAGGCCGAATCGGGTAACCAGCAGGCAAGTGCCTGCCTGGCGGCCGACGAGGGTGGCATCGGTCACGGCCAGGATCGGAGGGGTGTCGACCAGCACCAGGTCATACAGCGGCGAAAGCTCGGTGAGCAATTTGTTGAAGTTGTCATGCATCAGCAGTTCGGAAGGGTTGGGCGCCGCGAAGCCGCAGGAAATAAAGTCCAGATTGCGAACTTCAGTGTGATGAATGACCTCGCTGCTTTTCAGGCGTGCTGCCAGGGTGTCTGACAACCCGTGCTTGTTCTGCATTGCGAATGCTTTGTGCAGGTAGCCTTTGCGCATGTCCGCGTCGATCAGCAGGACGCGTTTGCCGGTCTGGGCGATGATCACCGCCAGGTTGCTGGAAACAAAAGACTTGCCGGCACCCGGCGAAGGGCTGGAAATCATCAGCACATTGTTGCGCGCTTCGAGCATCGCGAAATGCAGGCTGGTGCGCAGGCTGCGCAAGGACTCCACGGCCAGTTCGGTAGGCGCCGATACGCTGAGTAGCCTGGATTCCTTGGTGCCTGTGCGGCTTTGACTGTTCTTCTCCAACCGTTCCTGTTGGCGCGAATAGGGCAAGGATGCGTAAACCGGCATGCCAATGTTTTCGATGACTTCCGGGTTGTCGACGCCGCGATAAAACGCCTGTCGAACGAACACGGTGGCAACGGCAACCAGTGCGCCGAGCAGGGTCGCAATCAGCACGATGAGTTTTTTCATCGGCTTGACCGGCTCTTCCACGTTGGCGTCGGCGTTGTCGATGATTCGCACGTTGCCGATGCTCCCGGCGCGCAGAATGTCCTGCTCCTGGCTCTTGTTCAGCATCAAGGTGTAGGTCTGGCTGGTGACCTGCATATCGCGAGTCAGGCGCAGCAATTCCTGCTGGGTTTCAGGCAGTGTTTCGATTTTTTTCAGCAGGCCTTGTTTCTGTGCTTCCAGTTGACTCATCTGGCTCATCAAGGCGCGATAGTTGGGGTGCTCGCGGGTATACAGCCGCTCCAGTTCGACCCGGCGCAACTTGAGTTCCGAAAGCATCGAATCGAGTTTCACCACCTGATCCAGAACACCTTTGGTTTCGATGCTCAGGTCCACCGACTTGGCGCTGGTCTGGAAGTTGTTAAGGGCCACTTCAGACGCTTCCAGCTGTTTACGCACGGCGGGCAGCTGCGAGCGCAGGAAGTCCAGACGTTGGGCGGCCTCTGCGGAACTTCGCTCGACGTTCTGCCGCACATACAAGCGGCTGACTTCGTCGACAATCTGGTTGGCTTTTTCCGGGTCCGGGTCCTGCAGGGCCAGATAGATAATCCCCGAGTCTTTGCCGGCTTCAGTGATTTTCAGCCGGTCCTGATAGCTCAATGCGGCCGTCAACGTGCGCTGTTTGGCAACGGTGAATTCTGTCCCAGGACGGGCGTTGAGCGTCGCCACCTGGATTTTTGCACCGTGGCCTTCGACGGTCTGATTGGTGGCGCCGCTGAGAATCAGGTTACGGTCCTTGTCATACAGCGAGAAGAAACCGGGCTTGCCCGCGACCAGGGTCAGTTTTTCGCCCAGCAGCTCCTCCGGAACATCGAGCTGGAACACGTCGAGTTTCTCGCCGCCCCACGCATATTGAGTCATGCCGAACAACGGCTCGGCGAATTGACCGGCACGTTCAGGCTTGAATGTGCGGCTCATGTAAGCGCCGATCATGGGAAAGTAGTTGGGCCGCTGGATAATGTTGAGCTTGAGGTCCTCCACCACTTTGCCCAGCACCGCTCGCGATTTGATCAGCTCGATTTCGGTGGTTGCCTGGGATACCGACATCGGCTTGCTGGACACCTCGGGGGTGCCTTCGATGCCGATTTTTTTGGGTTCGATCTGAATCATCGCGTTGGCCTGATAGATCGGCGTGGAAAGCACCGCGTAAGCCAGCCCGACCAGGCAAAAGAGACCGACGATCGAGATGATCAGGCCCTTGTGGTCGAATAACGTGCGCAAGATAGTTGCCAAATCGATCCGGGAGTCCTGGTAGTAATCCAGGGAAGAACGGTTCATAGCGGTCATTTATCTTGTTTCTCCTGACTGAAGATAAGGTAGCCAGTCGTCGACGCATCGCGAGAGGTGCTCGTAGGTCTGTTCAAAGGCTAATTTTGGTCGCCGGTAGGGGTCGGCTATTTCCAGCTGGTGTTGCCATTTGCCAATCAGAAAAGTCTTGCCGCGAACTTCGGGGGCCAGCCTCAGGATGCTTGCGAGTTGCGCGTTTTCCATGAGTAGAATCAGGTCGGCCTGCTGCAACATGCTGCGTTCGACCTGCCTGGCACGATGCCGCTGGGTGGGTACTTGATGCAGGTGCAAGACCGCCTGTGCCAACGGGTCGATCGGTGAGCCAAGCATGGCGTGTGTGCCTGCTGAGGCAATCTGCACATCGGCCGCCGGTACGCGCTGACGCAACAGCGCTTCAGCCATGGGGCTGCGGCAAATGTTGCCGATGCAGATCACCAGCACCTTACTGAACATGGCCCTTGCTTACCGAAGGCGCGAGCCGCTTGCCAAGGTTGATGCTGAAGTTGCGCGCGACCATGAACAGCGCCTGCAGCTTGTGCATGGGTGCCAGGGCAGAGATCGCCAGCCCGATGGTCTGCATCAGGAAGTACTCATACAGTTCCTGATTTGCATGACGGTTGTAGTAATTGGCCAGGCTGCTGCAGGTTTGCAGGCTCATGTGCAGTTTTCGTTTCTGGCTGCGCATCGAGAAAATCCCGCCAGGATGCATGCGGTAGGCGGCCGGCTTGATCTGGGGAAGAAACTTGCCCTTGCCATGGGCGCCCAGCAGCGACCACCAGCACAGGTCATTGAGGGGGGCGACCGGCATCAACAATTCCGGTGGCATAGCGCAGAACACATTGCGAAAGCACACGGTCAGGGTCGAGATCGGGCGGGCTTTCTGCAGTTGCAGGGCCGTGGCGTCGCTGCGCAGCTTGCCCTGCAACTGGATGCCTTTTTCGCCCTCGCTGTCGAAGGACATTGCATCGTGATACGTGATGACGTAATCCGGATGGCTCTCCAGAAAATCCACCTGGATTTGCAGTTTGCGCGGGTCGGTCCAGTAATCGTCGGCTTCGCAATAAGCGATGTAACGGCCACGCGCTTTGGCAAACAAGCCCGGCACGCAGGGTTGGCCGTATTGGAATTGATTCACTTGCTGATAGAACGGCCGAATGATTCCGGGGTAGCGCTGGGTGTATTCGGCAATGATCCGCGCAGTGCCGTCGGTGGAGGCGTCATCGTTGATCAGGATTTCAAAATTGAAAGTCGTCTGTTGTGCCAGAAAGCTGTCCAGTGTCTGTGCGATGAAGGCTTCCTGGTTGTAAGCCGGGCAGACGATGCTTACTAGCGGTGGCTGGGACGGGGCAGTGGACGTGTCGATTGGCTGGTCATCCATGGCTCATATACTCGGTTTGCTGAACATAATGAAAATCCTCGAGGCCAGCGGCTTGTAGCTTGCTGCGACCGTGATCAGGGTGATCAAGCCGCTGACCCCCAGACCAAGAAAAATACTGAAACGGTTGTCGGCCGCGAACAGGCGAAAAAGCGGTTCGCTGATGGCCAGACCGATGCCTGTCATGAGACTGATGCGCAGGATGTCGCGCAGCCATGTAGCGTGAATGCCCGGCGCCAGGCGGCCATGAACAATCATCGGCCACACGGCGAACGACACGACCCTCAGGAAAAACCACGCCAGTGCCGCGCCATAGGCGCTCTGATAACGAATGGCCAGGAACACCACGGGCACGGTGATCACGGCGGAGACGATGCTGTACCAGACATGCAGGTTCATCCGGCCATACGCATATTGCAGATAGAACTGAAACGCACTGACCGCCATGATCGCGCTGCCCAGTGCATACCAGCACAGAATGGATCGACTCCATTGCGCCGCAACCTGGTCGCCGGTCCAGGCGTAAATCAAAGGCTCGGCGTGCAAAGCGATCACTGCTGCCAGGGGAAACAGAAACGTGCACACGAAGCGGTTGGCGGCCAGGAACAGTAGATGCATCTCATCACGGCGATCTTCGGCCATCAGGACTGTCATGCGCGGTAACAAGGTCTGCACCAGCGGATTGGTCAGCATCATGATGCCGGTGGTGATCAGGGCAACCAGGGAGAAATAACCGTACTGATCCAGAGGCAACCGCTCTGACAACAAGACTTTGTCTATCTGGGTCAGGACGATCCACAGCACCGCGGTGAACGACATGCTGGCCGCAAACGGAATGATCGGTTTGACCAGCTGCCAATTGAACCCGGTGAACCAGTGCGGCGTGGGCATTAGCTGGTAGGCCCGTGCGGCAAACATCAAGGTTTCGATCACGCCCACGGCGACTTGAAACTCGAAGAAATCCGCCGGGTCCTGAGAGTAGGAACTGACCAGCAGCAAACCGCCGAAGTAGCGCAACGTGGCAATAAAGACACTGGCCGCGTTGAGCCATGCATGCTGCTCCAGACCCTGGATGCCGCTTTTATAGAGCGTCGAATACAGGCGCAGGGCAATCACCACTCCCATCAGGCTGATGCAGTGAATCAGCGTCTGCGGCTGCAACTGCTTGGCATTGAGCCATTGCACGGCGATCCAGGGGCTGCTGAGGTAGATCGTGATGCAGCACAGCAGTGTCAGGGGAAGAAAGATGAGCTCGAACGAACGCAGCAGCTGCCCCGAGTTGCGCTCGCTTATCGGCGTACCCTGCTGGTGGGCGACGGCGCGCACCAGACTGGGCGACAGGCCTGCATCGAGCAATTGCAACCATGCCTGCATCACCGCAAAGAACCCGATCAGGCCATACGCCTCCGCACCCAGGTGACCCAGGTAGAACGGCATGATCAGAATGCCGACCAGCAAGACGTAGGCCTGCCCGGCATAGTTCAATGCAGTATTGCCGACAACGGAGCGCTTCATTGTCATAGCGCCTAAATGACCTGGGCCAGCACAGGGCTTTGGTAATGCGCATTGCTGAAGCTGCATTCCTCGATGATGGTGTTGATCACCTTGTCCTGGTCGGCGCGCTGCAGGCCAGGATAAATAGGCAGGCACAGCACTCGTTCACTCAAGCCGCGTGATTCTGTTTGCGCGATCTGCGGTTGCAGGTATTCCAGCGTGTCCAGCGAAGGGTAGAAGTAGCGGCGAGGGTTGATATCCCGGTTATTGAGTGCGGCACGGACACGCAGCAGCTGCTGCTCGTCCCGCAAGCCCACCGGGTAATAGCTGTGATTAAGCTCACTGTTGGACTCGGGCTGTTGCAGGTCCAGGTAGTTTTCCAGGCGCGAGGTGTAGCGGTAGGCGATTTCCGCGCGCTCTTCGAGAATGTTCTCGATGTCGTCGAGAACACACAGGCCCATCGCAGCAGAAAATTCGTTGAGTTTGGCGTTGATGCCGATGCCGTCGATTTTGTCGACGTCCGCAATGCCAAAATTGCACAGCAAAAACGCACGCTTGGCTATTTCGTCATCATTGGTGATGATCGCGCCGCCTTCGACGGTGTGGAACAGTTTGGTGGCGTGGAAACTCAAGGTGCTGACATCGCCCCAGTTCAGGACAGACTGCCCGGCATGGCGCACGGCGAAGGCGTGAGCACCGTCGTAGACCACTTTGAGATGGCGCTTGCGAGCGATTTCTTCGATGCGTTCGACCGCGCAGGGATTGCCAAACACGTGGGTGCCGACGATGGCCGTGGTGTCTGGCGCAATCCGCGCTTCGATATGTTCGGGGGAAATGTTCCAGGTGTTGGCGTCGATGTCGGCAAAAACAGGCCGGATGCCTTCCCACTGCAGCGAGCTGCTGGTAGCGACGAAACTAAAAGGCGTCGTCACGGCGCTCCCGCTCAGGTTCAATGCGCGATAGGCGACTTGCAGGGCGAGAGTGCCGTTGTTGGTAAGAATGATGTGTTTGACGCCCAGATAATCCTTCAGGCGTTCTTCCAGCTCGGTGACCAGCGGCCCATGATTAGTCAGCCAGCCCCGCGCGTAGATGCCTTCTACATAGGTCTTGAATTTGCCAATATCGCCCAGGTAAGTTTTGGTTACGTTGATCATCGAAGCCTCCATGTCTGACGTTGAACGCAGGTCTTGCAAATGCCCTGAAGTCGGTAACAGTCCGGGTTATTGACCGAGTGTCGATTTCGGAGGCGGTGTGCCGGTCTTATCGCTGACACGTCGTGCGCGGCGCTGGTTGAATCGCAGAATCAGCCGGGTTGCCAGGCTTCCTGCATGGGGATCCCCGAAATGAAAGATCGCAGTGGCGCGTTTTACGCCCGCCCCGCATGCCTTGTTTGCATGTAGCGAGCGGTAGCCCCAGAACAGGTAGATATCACCTGGGACCAGAGGGATCGTCTGAGGCTTGAGCCAGCCACGATCAATGGCGACGGTCATCAACTTGCGCGTCAAACGGTTCTGTACCAACGCTTTCTCAATCACGTTCAACAGCACGCTGCTGCGTACTTTGCGCAGGTTCGGAAATACCATCAGATCGCCGCGCTCATTGCCCTGGGTGGGAATGAATATCGGGACCAGTGCGGTGACGAGGCTGGCGTCGAAATGAAAGCAGTTGGATTCTTTCTGCCCCAGGTTGCCTTGAACACACCGCAGTACCGGGAATATCCGGTCACTTGCCGAATCGTGGTGGGTGGCCTGTCGGTACAGATCGCCCACCAGACGCTTGAAGTCCGGGTTGCCCCAAATGCTGCCGAGCGAACTCTGCGACAGCGCTTTCTCGCCGTGATAAGCAAAATATTCGCCGTGATGCAATTGGGCGTGGGCGTCAGTAAAACCGCGCAATTGTTGCAATTGGGGTTGGCTGATTACGTCGCGCAACCGAGCAAAGCCGTTGGCGTCTATTTCAGCTGCCAGTTGCTTTACTTGCTGATCGTTTGTAAGCAATGAAAATGGCATGACTCACACCCTGAGGGTCCGAAGTAAAAGGCGCGCCGTGTCGGCGACCTGTTTTTTCATGTCAAATAACGCGCTTTGAGCCACGCTACCGCCCATACCATGCGAATCGGGACCGGTTGAAGTCGACTACAGGCGTGCAAGTGCTTGAATGAAATAATTTATCCGGCGGGGCAGGGCTTCAGGCCAAGCTACCGCCATACCGAGCAGACTCAGTATTTTTATTCAGTTTCCAATAGTCGAAAGACGCCCACCGACGCAAATAACTCGCCGTACTAATAACTAACGTCTTGGGCAGTGCATGGTGTGTTTCGGTCTAACATTCCTGCGCATCACTCTGTGGTGACACTGCACTAGCAAGGAAATGTTTGACACGCATATATATCGACGGCGTCGGGCTTTCTGTCAAATTATTTCGTCAAGTTTCTGTTAAGTTTTTGATAAGCGGTTTTTTGAATGGCTTAAGTGATTGAATTTTATAGGAGTCAAAAAAACATCGCGTGCACTGGTACGGTGCAGTGACAGTTTTCAGACACATTTACAGTTGGGTATTCAATAGGTTTTCCCTCGGTGTGAGTCGTTTTCTTAACGCCAGAAGTTAGTCACTCACTCTTACGGTGATTGCCAGGCCAGCGGGGTGATCGCAGCGCCTGTTCAAACGAGTGTGTATTTATATTTTTTTAACACCCGTTCGATGTATTCATTAAAGCGTTCATTTAATAACTGTTCTCAGCATGGGATGTGGCACTCCTATAAAGACGTATTCATCAATGCGCAGTCTGAGGGGGCATGGAATGTGCGTGTGATGATTGCGACAGGCCGTATTGCAAGGCCTAAGACCTGCATTGGGTGTGTGATGGACTTATATTCCAATATTGAATATGTAAATACCAATTAATAATTTTTTGATCTATGTATTTTGGTGCATCATCACCTCAATAGCTTAAGGCCCAAGGTGCTGGCATTGCGATCAGCCCAAGGATATCGCCCGCTGCAACAGCCTGTATTCCAGGCTGCGCATTTCAGAGTGACCTCATGAACACTATTGCGTTGTATTTTGATTACGCGGCTACCACTCCCGTTGATGAGCGTGTCATTCAGGTCATGGTCCAGTGCTTGGGTATGGCCGGCAATTTTGGTAACCCCGCCTCCAGCTCCCATGGTTACGGGCAGCAAGCCAGGTCCGCAGTCGAAGTGGCTCGCGCACAGGTTGCTGGACTTGTCGGGGCACAGCCCGCCCAGATCATCTGGACTTCCGGCGCAACAGAATCCAATAACCTGGCGCTCAAGGGAGTTGCTCAGGGATACGCGCAGCGTCACGGGGGCGCGCGCGGACATATCATTACCAGCCAGATCGAACACAAGGCCATTCTGGATACGGCCCAGCAGTTGCAGGAACAGGGCTTTGATGTGTCTTTCCTGGCTCCTGACGCGGATGGCCTGATTACACCGCAGGCCGTGAGCGCTGCGTTGCGCCCCGACACCTTTCTCGTGTCACTGATGCTGGTCAATAACGAACTGGGCACCCTCAACGACATCGCGCAAATAGGTGAGCGGGTGCGCGATCACGGCGCGTTGTTCCATGTAGATGCTGCGCAAGGGGCCGGAAAGGTCGGCATTGATCTGTCCCGACTCGCGGTCGACCTGATGTCTTTCTCGGCTCACAAGGTTTACGGTCCCAAAGGAATTGGTGCTTTGTACGTTGGTCCTCGCGCCGAGCAACGCGTGCTTGCGCAGATCCACGGCGGAGGTCATGAAAACGGGCTGCGATCCGGAACGCTTGCCACGCACCAGATTGCCGGGATGGGTGCAGCTTTTGCATTGGCCGGGCAGGTGTTGGAAACCGAAGTTGCACAGATCCAGCAGTTGAACCGCACATTGCGCGAACTGATAGCTGATGTGCCGGGGCTGCGCGTCAATGGCAGTAACACTCAACGTATTGCCCATACCCTTAGCCTGACGTTCGGGAATAACGACCTAAACGTCGCGACGTTGGGGCAAGGCCTGGCGTTCTCCTCTACCTCCGCGTGTAATTCAGCCAAGAACACGCCTTCCCATGTGCTGCTTGCCCTGGGGCATGATGCCCAGGCCGCCAGTCAGACCATCCGTTTGAGCCTTGGCCGCTTCACCAGCGAGCAGGATATTGAGCACGCGGCGCGTTTGATCAAAGCTTCACGGGTGCAACCAGCTTTCTGGGCGGTTGCTCAGTCTTGAGCGGTGCTCCATTATCTGCCCCGAAAGTGATCGTTTTTTCGGGACAGCAGGAGGATCCATGAGTACGCAATTGACAACCGAAGGTGTGGTGTCAGAACGTTTGGCGCAAACAAGGGCATTGATGAGCCGAGAGCGAATCGATGCTTATCTGGTGCCTTCGGCCGACCCGCATCTTTCCGAATACCTGCCGGGCTATTGGCAGGGGCGGCAATGGTTGTCCGGCTTTCATGGATCAGTGGGTACGTTGATCGTTACCCAGGACTTTGCCGGCCTTTGGGCTGACAGCCGCTACTGGGAACAGGCGACCAAAGAGCTGGCGGGCAGCGGTATCGAGTTGGTGAAGCTGATTCCAGGCCAGCAGGGGCCACTGGAATGGTTGGCCGACCAAGCCAAGACCGACAGTGTTGTAGCGGTGGATGGCGCAGTGTTGGCGGTCGCGTCCTCTCGGACCCTTGCGAGCAAACTCTATGAGCGTGGTGCAAGATTGCGCACTGATCTGGACTTGCTCTCCGAACTTTGGAAGGACCGCCCGGCGCTGCCTGGCAATGCGATCTACGAACATTTACCTCCTCAGGCGTCGGTGACCCGGGGCGACAAGCTGGCACGAGTTCGCCAGATCATGCAGGAGCGGGGCGCTGATTGGCATTTTCTGGCGACTTTGGATGACATTGCATGGCTGTTCAACCTGCGTGGTTCCGATGTTTCCTACAATCCCGTATTCATCTCCTTTGCCTTGATAGGTCCCAAGAGCGTCAGCCTGTTTATTGACTCGGCTAAAGTCGATGCCAACGTTCGCCGCAGCCTGGAAGCTGATGGCGTCGCCTTGCTGGAATACACACAGATCGGCGCTGCGTTACGTGCGGTGCCCAAGGACGCTCGTCTGCTGATCGATCCGGCGCGGGTGACCTGTGGTTTGCTGGATTACCTGGACAGTGAAGTGACCTTTGTCGAGGGTTTGAATCCGACCACCCTGTTCAAGTCGCAGAAAAGTGAAGCAGACACCCGGCACATTCGGCAGGCCATGGAGCAGGATGGCGCCGCGCTCTGTGAGTTTTTCAGCTGGCTTGATTCGGCTCTGGGCCGCGAACCAGTCAGCGAACTGACCATTGACGAGAAGCTCGGGCAGGCTCGTCAGCGACGTCCGGGGTATGTGTCTGCCAGCTTCGCCACTATCGCCGGCTTCAACGCCAATGGCGCGATGCCTCACTACCGCGCCACGCAAGCAGAGCATGCGCAGATTGAGGGCGATGGGCTGCTTCTGATTGATTCCGGCGGACAATACCTGGGCGGCACGACCGACATCACGCGTATGGTGCCCGTGGGAACACCCACCGCTGAGCAAAAACAGGATTGCACCCGCGTGCTGAAAGGCGTAATCGCCTTGTCCCGTGCACACTTTCCGCAAGGCATCCTGTCGCCACTGCTGGATTCGATTGCTCGTGCGCCCATCTGGGCCAGTGGCGTCAATTACGGCCATGGCACCGGGCATGGCGTTGGCTACTTCCTGAACGTTCATGAAGGCCCGCAGGTCATTGCGTACCAGGCACCGGCTACTGCGCAAACAGCGATGCTGGCCGGCATGATTACTTCGATCGAACCGGGCACCTACCGCCCAGGTCGTTGGGGTGTGCGCATTGAAAATCTGGTGATTAATCGCGAGGCAGGGAAGACTGAATTTGGCGAGTTTCTGAAATTTGAAACGCTGACGCTGTGCCCGATCGACACACGCTGCCTGGATATCGCCCTGTTGGCTGAAGATGAGCGTGCGTGGTTGAACGACTATCACGGCCAAGTGCGGCAGCGTTTGGCACCTTTGTTACAAGGTGCGGCGCTGCAGTGGCTTGAAACTCGAACGGCCAGTATTTGACGCTGTCACTGCGCGCGGGCATTAGCCAAGGCGCAGATGATGGCCAAAGGGGAGGCTAGGTCGCAGGCTTTTTACAAATGATGATCATGCTGCGGCTCGTATACCCGGCCGGGTTGAGTCCGAAAGGATAATCGCCCGGCTCTTGTGAATCATCTCCGGATTTTGCAATGACCCTGAAATTCTGCGAGACGCAGGAGCTCTTCGCCATTTCGTAGCACTTGTCCCATGAAGAAGACAGGCCAGAACAATTGATGTGAATCCCGCGTTTGGTTTGCTTGACGGGTTTTGACGTCGCCGCGCAACCGGAAGCCATCAAGAGCGCCAACACTATAAAAATGTGTTTCATTCCCTTCCTTACCTGGTCATCGATCAGAGTCGGTGCCCAGCCTGAATTCAATTGCTTGGTGCAGAATGACAGGGTGTCCTATCCGCGGATTACGCCCCTGAACGGAACATCGGCTGCGCTAAACATGGCTCAACGACGTTACAAATGCTAGCGACATCTCATTTTCGAATAAAACATCCGTCAATCGGCTGGCACGAGCTGCGATGTTTCGCGTTGTGAGGTCAGGGTCGCACCGGCCGACGCGATAATGATTGCGGCGATTGCCAGCCACTGCATCGGTGTCAGGTTCTCGTGAAGGAAAAGCATGCCCGACAGCGCTCCGAAGACAGGTTCTATGCTGGCCAGGGTTCCGAACGTGCGAGCCGGCATTCGCGTCAAGGCGACCATCTCCAAACTGTAGGGCAAGGCGGTCGACAAGATCGCAACGGCTACTGCTGTCGGGACCAGGGCAATATCGAGCAGCGCGGCACCTGCATGCACCATTCCGATGGGTGCGATAAATATCGCCGCAATCAATACGCCTAAGGCGGCTGTCTGAATCCCGTTATCTTCCCCGGCCTTCTGACCAAACAAGATATAAGCAGCCCAGCAAACACCCGCCCCTAATGCGTAGGCAACGCCAGGCAGGTCGAGGTTTGCGCTCGTCTGGCCCATAGGGATCAGCAGTAGCAAACCAGTGGCGGCCAGGGCGATCCAAACGAAGTCTATCGCCTTACGTGACGAATATAGGGCGACGGCCAATGGTCCAGTGAACTCCAGCGCAACAGCGATACCCAGGGGCACGGTCCGTAGTGACATATAGAAGAGGAAGTTCATCCCACCTAACGCAATGCCGTAGATAAGGATGGTGCGCAAGGATTTGGCAGTGAAGCGTGCTCGCCATGGCCGCAGGGTTAGTAGAAGAATCACGCTGGCGAACACCAGCCGCAACGTCGTGGTGCCTTGAGCGCCCACTATAGGAAAGAGACTCTTGGCCAGTGATGCACCCGTTTGTATGGATGCCATGGCAATCAGTAGCAATCCAATGGGGAACAAAATCGAGGAAAGCTTGCGAGGGTTGTTATTCATCTGGAGATGGGTCCACGGTCAACGGGCAGGTGGTGCAATGACAGGTATGATGCTCAATATGCTGGGGATGAGCAATATATTGCTCATTCTGGTGGAAAGTTGAACCTTTGGGGCGTCAATCCAAAAAGTTCAAATTAACGGTTGACGGCCTCCCGAATCTCTCTATAATTCGCCCCTCTTCCGGAGCAGATGAAACGGAAAACTTCTTGGTAATCAAGCAGTTAGCCGGTTTAGTTGGCGAGGAAGAGGTTTCGATGAGTTGATCGGAAAGCGGTG
>DASVUK010000012.1:0-104857 GCA_036387095.1 Pseudomonas sp. | reverse complement strand
CAAAACTACTGACCTTGCCCACCACATCGCTGCCGCCGGGGCCGTTTTCGTTAACCGCAAACAGATGACGCTGATCTTTGGACAGCGTCAGCCAGGACGGATTTTCGCTTTTGATCACTTGCAGCGGCTTGGCGTCGAGCTGGCCGGTCTGGCTGTCGAAGCGATAACGGTAGATGCCTTCACTGGCACCCTGGGTATAAGAACCAATCAGTACGTCGAAGTCGGTCATGCTTTGAGCCTGTGTGGGCATAGCGCTCATTGCGCTGACAAGGGCCAGCAGCGGCAGGTATTTACGAGTCATGGGCATCATCTCTTTTGGAGTTGTTATCGGGCGCCGTCGATGCGGGAATCACCTCTATGACACTGCCTGCCCCTGATTGGTTTTATGTGCTTTTCAGTCCTCTTCAAGCTCTTCCACATCGTTGCTGGGCGTAAACGCATCCAGGCATTTGAGGCTGTGATCATTGGCGCCATCATTGATCAACCAGCTTTGCAGAGCGGCGTCGAAGGTCGCGGCATCAATTTGCTCAAGATTAAAGCGCCAGGTCTTGCGCTCGCGACCGTCCATGCACTCAAGGGTTAGCGCTTCGCCAAAGAAGAAATCCCAAGCGTGCAGGCCGTCAATTTCCAGCATGGTCGCGGTCTTCAGCGAGTCGCGCAGGGTGGCAGGTGTGTCGGTCATCTCATTCGCCTTCATGAAAAAGGCGAATGATAGGCCAAAATGCCTTGCTCGGTCAGGCCGGGACTTGCGCCGGCGCTGCGGTGGGCTTGTCATGAATGGTTTCGCGCACATAGTAGCGCTGCGGAATGCCCCAGATGATCAGCGCCGTGGCGAGCACACAGACGATACAAAGCACATAGAGCGCGGGCGTGGCGGCCCCGGTCAAGTCCTTGATCCTGCCAACCATGAAGGGCGCAATGATCCCGCCGAGCTGACCAATGGAGTTGATCAGCGCGATCCCCGCAGCGGCGGCCAGACCACTGAGAAAACGCGGCGGGATGGTCCAGAAGATCGGCATCCAGGCGATGATGCCGGTCATGATCATCGTCATACCCACCATTAACGGCAGCAACTGGCCGGGAAAGCTGGCGCAAACCAGATAGCCCGCGGCCGTCAGCAATGCACAACCGGCCATGTGCCAACGACGCTCACCCTGCCGGTCCGAACTGGCGCCGATCAACAGATTGCCAACCACCGCGCCCAAATAGGGAATCACGGTCAACAGGCCGATATTCATGGTGTCGGCCACGCCGGCGGTCTTGATCAACTGTGGCATCCAGAACAGCAACCCGGTCAGCGCCATCACCAGACACAGATAGATCACCGACATCACGTAAGTGGTCGGGTGCTTCCAGATGTCCTTGAAGGTCTGAGGGATTTCCGGCTGCACTTCCCTGGCCATGCGCGCCAGTACCACTTTCTTTTCTCGGTCGTTCAACCAGGGCGCATCTTCAATGCGGTCACAGACGAACCAGAACACCACAATGCCCAGCAACACCGACGGGATACCTTCAAGAAGGAATAACCAGCGCCAACCCGGCATCCCCAGCACGCCATCGAAGTGGCCGAGAATCAATCCGGCAATCGGACCGCCGACAATGCCGCACAGGCAAATCGAACTCTTGAAGTAGGAGTTGACCCGCGCCCGGCGATTGCCCGGATACCACTGTGTGAAGAAATACAGCACGCCCGGCACGAAGCCCGCTTCCATCACGCCGATCAGAAAGCGCAGGGTGTAGAACCAGAATTCGCTTTGCACGAACATCATGCAGGCCGACGTAATGCCCCAGGTCACCATGATCCGCGCAATCCACACCCTGGCGCCGATCTTGTGCAGCAGCATGTTGCTGGGCACTTCGAACAGGAAGTAACCCACGAAAAACAGGCTCGCGCCCAGGCCATAAACGGTCTCGCTAAAACCCAGATCGCTTTGCATCTGCAACTTGGCGAAACTGATATTCACTCGGTCCAGATACGCGAACAGAAAACAGGCAATGAACAGCGGGATGATTCGCCAGTTCACTTTGCGATAAATCCTGTCCTCGAAGGCGTCCTCGTCGAAGGCTTCGACAGGCACAGTATGGTGGGTCATGTGCGCACCTCATTGTTGTTATTAGGGTGTTGGAGCGAATCTGTAGGAACTCACGAGCTACATTTTGCTGCGCCACAGCAGGTTCAAAGCCGCCCGATACCGCCCGGCAGAAACGCTGCTTCGGTCTTCGCTATGCCATTGACCAATGGCTTGCCGAATTCGGCCTGGCTGATCTCGAAGCGATCGCCTGGCTGGGTGCGAATACCCTCGGCGAACGACAGCGTCGCCGTGCCGAAGAAATGCACATGCACATCGCCCGGACGCAGGAATTGGGCGTACTTGAAGTGGTGATATTCAAGATTTTCCAGGCTGTGGCACATGTTGGCTTCGCCGCTGAGAAATTCTTTTTCCCAGAGCACGGCACCGTCACGGATCACCCGGCTGGTGCCGGCAAGGTTCTGCGGCAGTTCGCCCACGCGCAGCTCAGGCCCGAATGAACAGGCGCGCAGCTTGGAATGGGCCAGATACAGGTAGTTGCGACGCTCCATGATGTGGTCCGAATATTCATTGCCAATGGCGAAACCCAATCGATACGGCTTGCCGTCGTTGCCGATGACATACAACCCGCTGAGTTCCGGCTCTTCACCACCATCTTCGGCAAAAGGTGGCAACCCGAAAGCTGCGCCAGGGCGCACGACGATGCTGCCATCCCCTTTATAGAACCACTCAGGTTGCACACCCGCCTGCCCCGCCGCAGGTTTGCCACCCTCCACGCCCCACTTGAAGATGCGCATGGTGTCAGTCATCGAGGCTTCATCGCCGGCCTGCTGGTGCATTTTGTCTCGGGCCGAAGCGCTGCCCAGATGGGTCAACCCGGTGCCGCTGACCAGCAAGTGCGACGGGTCCGGATGGTCCAGTGGCGGCAAGATGCGCTGCTCGTCGAGCAGTTGCGAATAATCGTGGCTGTCGCCCAGCCCCTGATTATCGACCTGTTGCGCCAGACCAATGCCCGCGTCGATGGCCGACAACGCCAGTTCGCGGACACTGTGCGCACCCTGCACTTCGCGGATCAGATCACCCTCTACCAGACCGACGCGGCGTTGGCCGTTGCTGAGTTCGAATTGCACTAGGTTCATGGGTTTAGCTCCTTTGTGAAATGCTTTCGCAAAACCTGTAGGAGCCAACTTGTTGGCGATCAAGCAACGCGGTGGTTCAGGCACACCGCCTCGCGAACAAGTTCGCTCCTACAGGGGATCGGTGTTCAGGCCTGGCGGCTTCGGGCGCTGGCGGCGAAATCGGTCGCTGGCAAGACATGCTTGCGTTCCAGCAGGCGATACACCACGCCGGTCAGAATCAGCCCGAACACCATGACGCCGGATAGGAAATACAACCCGGACGCGAGGTTGCCGGTGTATTCCTTGAGCGCGCCGATCACGAACGGGCCGATATAGCCGCCCAGATTGCCCACCGAGTTAATCAGCGCAATCCCGGCAGCGGCACTGGCGCCCGCGAAGAAACGTCCCGGCAAGGTCCAGAACACGGCAGTGCAGGAAAACAGTGAGAACGCCACCAGACACAGCGCCGCCAATTGCGCCACCGGAACGGTAAGCCAGGCACTGAGGAACAGGCCGATGGCACCCAACACATAAAGCACCGCCAAGTGTCCGTAACGGTCGTTCATGCGGTCGGAACTGCGCGGCACGATCAGCAGGCCAACAATGCCGAAAATGTAGGGCACCGCAGAAACGAAGCCGGTCACCAGATCGGTGCCGCCAAATTGCTTGATCAACGTCGGCAACCACAGACCCAGTCCATAAATGCTCAGCGTCACGGGCAGATAGAACAGCGCCAGCAGCAGGACACGTTTGTCTTTCAGGGCATGCAGCGGATTGCCGTGGCGGGTCTGGCCGTAGGCTTCAAGGTCTTTTTTCAGCTCTGTAGCAAGCCAGTCCTTCTCGGCCTGATCCATCCATTTGACCTGTTTCGGGCCATCCGGCAACCAGCGCAGCACCGGCCAGGTCAGCAGAATCGCTGGCGTACCGATGACGATGAACAGCCATTGCCAGCCGTGCAGGCCCAGAACGCCATCCATGCCCAGCAAACCGCCGGACACAGGCCCGGTGATCATCATGGCAATGGGTTGGGAAAGGATGAACAGACCGAGGATCTTGCCGCGATGGCGAACCGGGAACCACTGGGTAATGTAGTACAGCACGCCCGGAAAGAAGCCTGCTTCAGCGGCACCCAACAGGAAGCGCATCACGTAAAAGCTGTGGGGCCCCTGCACGAAGGCCATGCCGATGGTAATTGCGCCCCAGGTCACCATGATCCGGGCAAACCAGCGCCGCGCGCCGAAACGGTCGAGCATCAGATTGCTGGGGATTTCCAGCAAAAAGTAGCCGATGAAGAACAGGCCCGCACCAAGACCGTAAGCCGCATCGCCAATGCCAATATCAGCCCCCATGTGCAACTTGGCGAAGCCAACGGCAGACCGGTCCACATAAGCGATCAGGTACAACAGAATCAGAAAAGGGATCAATTTCAGGGTGATGCGACGAATAAGCCTGAGTTCCTGGCTCATGAAAGCGGTCTCCAATTGTTTTTGTTATGGAACCTCTGGGGCCGCCTCTGACCCGGAAGCTTTCAAGTGCTCCGGCCAGGGTCATTCCCTCATTGAAAATCGACTATATAGTATTACTATTTAGCTCACAACTCTTCCAATGGCACGATTTAACGCTTACTTTAACCGTCAGAAACGCCATTAAGTCTTACAATAAGAGAGCCGATCATGTCTGATTCCGATAAAAAACCCACCCTGCGTTCTGCCCAATGGTTTGGTACTGCCGACAAAAATGGCTTTATGTACCGCAGTTGGATGAAGAATCAGGGCATCGCCGACCACCAGTTTCAAGGCAAGCCCATCATCGGCATCTGTAACACCTGGTCCGAGCTGACGCCTTGCAATGCCCATTTCCGGCAGATCGCCGAACACGTCAAGCGCGGCGTGATCGAAGCAGGCGGCTGGCCGGTGGAATTCCCGGTGTTCTCCAACGGCGAATCCAACCTGCGTCCCACCGCCATGTTCACCCGCAACCTGACCAGCATGGACGTCGAAGAAGCGATCCGCGGCAACCCCATTGATGGCGTCGTATTGCTCACTGGCTGCGACAAGACCACGCCGGCGCTGCTGATGGGCGCGGCAAGTTGCGACGTGCCCGCCATCGTTGTCACCGGCGGCCCGATGCTCAACGGCAAGCACAAAGGCAAGGACATCGGCTCTGGCACCGTGGTCTGGCAAATGCACGAAGCCTATAAAGGCGGGCAGATCACCCTTGACGATTTCCTGGCAGCCGAAGGCGACATGTCTCGCTCGGCGGGCACCTGCAACACCATGGGCACGGCTTCGACCATGGCCTGCATGGCCGAAGCACTGGGCACTTCCCTGCCCCACAACGCAGCGATCCCGGCGGTGGATTCGCGCCGCTACGTGCTGGCGCATATGTCCGGCATGCGCGCCGTGGAGATGGTCCGCGAAGACCTGCGTCTGTCTAAGATCCTCACCAAGGAGGCGTTCGAAAACGCCATTCGGGTCAATGCTGCCATTGGCGGCTCAACTAACGCCGTGATCCACCTCAAGGCCATTGCCGGGCGCATCGGCGTTGATCTTGAGCTGGATGACTGGACCCGCATCGGTCGCGGCATGCCGACCATCGTCGACCTGCAACCCTCCGGACGCTTCCTGATGGAAGAGTTCTACTATGCGGGCGGCCTGCCGGCCGTGCTGCGGCGCATGGATGAAGCCGGTCTGCTGCCCAATCCGGATGCACTGACCGTCAACGGCAAATCGATTCGGGAAAATACTCAAAATGCGCCGATCTACGGCGAAGACGAGGTCATCCGCGCTCTGGACAATCCGATTCGCGCCGACGGCGGTATCTGCGTTCTGCGCGGCAATCTGGCGCCATTGGGCGCCGTGCTCAAACCCTCAGCAGCCACCGAGTCATTGATGCAGCACCGTGGCCGTGCCGTGGTGTTCGAGAACTTCGACATGTACAAGGCGCGGATCAACGATCCGGACCTGGACATCGATGCCAACTCGGTGATGGTCATGAAAAATTGCGGACCCAAGGGTTATCCGGGCATGGCCGAAGTCGGCAATATGGGCCTGCCCGCCAAGCTGCTCGCCCAAGGAGTGACCGACATGGTGCGGATTTCCGATGCGCGCATGAGTGGCACCGCCTACGGCACTGTGGTTTTGCATGTGGCGCCGGAAGCCGCCGCTGGCGGCCCGCTGGCGGTGGTGCAGGAAGGTGACTGGATTGAACTCGACTGCGCCAGCGGCCGCCTACATCTGGATATTCCCGATGCAGAACTCGCCGCACGACTGGCCGACTGGCAAGCGCCTCAGAAACTGCTGGTGGGCGGTTATCGGGAACTCTATGTCGAGCATGTGTTGCAGGCCGATCAGGGATGCGACTTCGACTTTCTGGTGGGCTGCCGTGGGGCTGAGGTGCCGCGTCATTCCCATTGAAAGGTAACCGTGGCGCGAACTTGTCGCGATAAGGCTGGCGCAGGTGTGTCAGGTTGACCGCCTCGCCAACGAGTTAACGCCTACAAAGGCTGTCTTGCTGCCGCCAATGCTATGATGCGCCGCATTCATCGCTCAGGATCGACATGCGTTCTCATGGACTACCGAAAGCCTTCCGACCGTAAAAGCATGCACGCCCGCATCGTCCAGGAACTGGGCATGCAGATCGTCTCCGGGCGTTTCAAGCCTGACGAAAAGCTGCCCGCCGAAGCCTTGCTGTGCGAGGAGTACGCGGTCAGCCGCCCGGTCTTGCGTGAAGCCACGCGTGTGTTGGTCGCCAAGGGGCTGGTTTATTCCCGGCCCCGAGTGGGCACTGTCGTTAAAGCCCGGCGCGAATGGCACTTGCTCGATCCGGACGTCTTGCATTGGGTCATGCAAAGCACCCCGCAAAACGAGTTCTTCAACTTGCTCACCAGCGTGCGGGCGGTTATCGAGCCGGCGGTTGCCGCGCTGGCGGCCCAGTACGCTACCGATGAAGAAATCGCCTCGATCGAGGAAGCCTACCAGCGCATGGAAGCCGCTCCGACGCCGGAAGCGCTGTTGCAGCCGGATCTTGACTTCCATAGCCGGATCGCCGACGCCACCCATAACGATTTACTCGCCCACTTGTGCAATATGTTGTCGCTGGCTTTGCGCGAGGCCCTCAAGCATTCCAACCGACGACCCAACCTGCATGAGCTGGCGCTGCCGCGTCACAAGGCGATTCTTACCGCCATCCAGAGCCGCGACGCACTAGGCGCCCGTCATGCAACGCTGGTGCAGCTCGACGATGCGAGGAATGCGTTAAGTGTGGTGCTGGGGCAGGAGTCGGCGTTGTAGGCCGGCTGAATTGACGGCTGGTGAGCATCTAATGCAGGCGAGCTTGCTCGCGAAGAGGTCATAGGGAACATCCATCCCTGGCGCCTGTTACGCCGTCTTCGCAAGCAAACTCGCTCTCGCTTAATGTGAGAACAACGAATTCCCTACCTTGCCTGCCATCTTCTCTGGCTTGATCAAGAACCGCGCCAGCGCAGGCAGCAGCCACAATGCGCCGAACATGTTCCAGAGCAGCATGAACGTCAACATCAGGCCCATATCCGCCTGGAACTTGATCGCCGAGAAAATCCAGGTGCACACGCCAATGGCCAGACACAGACCGGTGAACAGCACGGCTTTGCCGGTGGACTTCAAGGTCTCGTAATACGCTTCCTGAAGCGGAAGACCTGCTCGCAGGAAACTCTCCAGACGACTGTAAACATAGATGCCGTAATCGACACCAATCCCCACGCCCAAGGCAATCACCGGCAGAGTAGCCACTTTGACGCCGATCCCCATAAATGCCATCAAGGCGTTACCCAACACCGAGGTCAGCACCAACGGCAGGACAATACACAAGGTCGCCGCCCAGGAACGGAAGGTGATCATGCACATGGTCGCGACGCAGATATAAACCAGAATCAGGATGGTCATCTCGGTCTGCTTGATGACCTCATTGGTGGCCGCTTCAATACCGGCGTTACCCGCCGCCAGGAGGAATTCCAGACCTTCGCGGTTGTTCTCTTTAGCGAAGTCCTGCACCGCATGCACCGCCCTGTCCAGGGTTTCGGCCTTGTGGTCGTTGAGGAAGATCAGCAGCGGTGCCAGTGAGCAATCGTTGTTGTACAAGCCATCAGCACGGGCGATCGAACTGTTGAGCACATCCTTGTTGCGTGACAGGGATTCCCATTTGAGGTTGCCCTCGTTCATGCCCTTGATCATCTGCTTGGACACGGTGACCAGGGAAATCGCAGATTGCACGCCCGGCGTATTTTCCATCTTCCAGGTCAGTTCGTTGATCGCTGACATGGTTGGGTATGCCGAGCAGCCTTCACGAGGGGTCTTGACCATGACCACCAGCACATCGGAGCTGGTGGAGTAATTACTGATGATGAAGCTGTTGTCTTTGTTGTAACGCGAATCCGGGCGTAATTCCGGCGCGCCCTGGTCAAGGTCACCGATTTTCAGGTTCTGGCTGTACCAAAGGCCGCCACCAAAGGCCAGCAAGGCCAGGACAATGGATACCGGGGCGACTTTTGCGCTGGCGAAGTTCGACAGCAAGCGCCAGAACGGATGCTCTGAAACCGAATCTTTCTTGCTGCGACTCACCGCCTTTTTACTGATGCCCACGTAGGAAATTGCCACAGGCAGAAGAATCAGGTTGGTGAACACGATGACCGCGACACCAATCGAAGCGCCGATGGCCAGCTCACGAATCACGCCGATGTCGATGATCAGCAGGGTGATGAAGCCCACCGCGTCCGCCAGAATCGCGATCATCCCCGGCAGAAACAGCTGGCGAAAGGTGCGTCGGGCAGCGGTCAGGGCGTTGTCGGCGTCACTGGATTGCAGGGCGATGCCGTTGATTTTCTGCACGCCATGGGAAATACCGATAGCGAAAATCAGGAACGGCACCAGCATCGAATACGGATCCAGGCCGAACCCCACCACATGCATCAGGCCCAGCTGCCAGACCACGGCAATCAGCGTCGTACTCAACACCGCGATCGTGCTGCGGATGCAGCGGGTGAACCAGAGCAGCAACACCAGCGTAATCATGAAAGCGACGCCAAAGAACAGCACCACCATCAACAGGCCGTCGATCAGGTCGCCGACTTTCTTGGCGAAACCGACGATGTGAATCTTGATGTTCGGGTTTTGCGCCTGGTACTTGTCGCGAATCTTTTCTTCGAGTTGATGAGAGAACTGCTGGTAGTCCAGTTTGATCAGCTTGCCCTGATCTTCAGGATCCGGATAAGACTCCAGAAGGGGAACGTCGACAATGCTCGACTTGAAGTCGTTGGCCACCAGTCGGCCGACCTGACCAGACTTGAGCACGTTGTTGCGCAGTAAATCCAGGCTGTCATCCGAACCGTTGTAACTCTGCGGGATGACCTCGCCACCTGCGAACCCCTCTTCTGTTACTTCGGTCCAGCGCACGCTGGGGCTCCACAATGACTTGAGCCCGGAGCGATCGACGCCCGGGATGTAAAACACTTCGTCGTTGATCTCCCGCAGGGTTTCCATGTACTGCCTGGAAAAAATATCGCCATCCACCGCTTCCACGGAAATGCGCACCGTGTTGCCCAGGTTGGCCAGGTCGTTGCGGTGTTCCATCATTTTCTGAATGAAGGGGTGTTCCAGAGGAATCATTTTTTCGAAGCTGGTGGAGGGGCGAACCAGAGTCGCTTGCCAGAACAGAAAGGCGCTGACCAGCAGGCAGATGACAATCACCGCCGGCCGATTGTTGAAAATCAAACGCTCAAGGAATGTGGTCTTGTCGTTGCTGTGCTGTTGAGTGTGATGAAGATTACTCATGCCGGAATGTCCCGCCTTGATGTTTCTTATTGTTGGGTCGATTCGGCGCCGGTGGGCGAAGTCACACGGACGCCACCTTGTCCAACCAGAATCAGATTGCCCTTGGCATCGGCCGCCACGCCGGACAGTGAAATCCGGTCCGGACGGTTGTAAACCTGAAATGACAGGCCGTCATCCGTACTGCGCATGACGCTGCCGCCGTTACCCACCAGGACCAGCGAGCCATCGGCCAACAAGGTTGCGTTGGACAGGCCGAACTCCAGCGGCCCACGTGCAGCCTTCAATTCGATGGGGCTCCAGCTGTCGCCGAAATCCGTGGAGCGATACAGATTGCCACGCAACCCGTAGACCAGCAGCGTGCCGGGCTGCCCGGTGCCGATAGCGCCAAACAGTGAACCTTGATAAGGGCCTTGGAGCTTTTCCCAGGTCTGGCCGTCGTCGGCCGAGCGGAACATGCTGCCCGCCTCGCCAACGATGAACAGGCCCGCATCGGTGACCTGGGCGATGCCGTTGAGGTGATATTGATCTTCGTTATCGAGACGGTCACTGACGTCTTCCCAGTGCTGGCCGCCGTCAGTGGTGGCCATCAACGAGCCGTAGGCACCGACTGCGAAGCCTGTGCTGACATTCTTGAACCAGACATCCAGCAGCGGCGCTTCACGCTTGAGGTCTTCAAACTGCTTGATCCAGGTCGCGCCGCCGTCGCTGCTGGCGAGGATCTGTGCATCGTGGCCGACTGCCCAACCGTTTTTGTCGTCGACAAAATACACCGCTGTGAGCAGTTGGCGGGTCGGTACTTTGGCCTGGGTCCAGGACTTGCCTTGGTCGTCGGAATAAAGAATGTGGCCGCGATCACCCACCGCCACCAGGCGCGAGCCGGCATGGGTCACGTCCAGCAACAGGCCGCGTGCCGATTTGCGGGATTCGATGGAGTACAGCGCAGCCGGATCGACAATGGCGCTGCTTTTGGCGCTCTCGGTGGCAGCCATGGAGTGGGGAATGAAACTCGCCAGCCACATCGCAGCGAGCAGTAGGTGCGTTTTCGCCAGGGGCTTGCCTGTGCGTGATGCCAGTGAGCGACCTATGGCCGCGTCCACACTGGACCGGGTGCGCCGATTTACAGGCTCACTCATGGAGCGTTCCCCTTTTATTGTTATGAGGTCCGCCAGAGGCCGACCAGATGCCGCAAAAAAACGCTGCAAGCGCTCTAGTCATAGCCTTTGGAAGCGGACCTATCCTATCCAGCTTTGGAAACCCGTGACAATCGACAAGACGTTATCTTTTGTTAAGCGGACTTTGTGATTGATTGGCTATTAGTGAAGCTGATCATTGTGGGGAGCAGGCGTACCGGCGAACAGGTCTTCGCCGGTACGCCTGCCTTGAGATGCTTAGCGCAATCCTCTGCGCCGTAACGCTGCCGGCTTGAACTCACTTTCCTCCGGTGCAGCCTGGTTGAAGTCGATGGTGCCACCGTCCTCGTTCACCAGATTCTGCACGTGATAGCGCCGCGCTTGCAGATCATGGAATACATCCAGGGCAGACCATGTGATCGGTAGCTCGTAATAGTTTTTCAGGTAGGCCATGGACACCCGCCACAATTCCCCACGCCCGTCGTACTGATCAACCACGGCGGCCTGCCAGCTGTCTTCATCCAGATACAACGTCCGTTTGGAATAGACATGACGGGCGCTGGATTTAAGCGTGCCCTCCACCACCCAGACCCGATGCAGCTCATGACGAGTGTAGGCCGGGTTCAGATGGCCAGCCTGCAACAGCTGTTTATAAGTAATGTCCGGGCTGGAGACTTTGTAATTGTTGTAGGGAATGTAAATTTCCCGCTTGCCTGCCAGCTTCCATTCATAGCGATCCGGCGAGCCGTTGAACATATCGGTGTCATCGGCAGTGCGCAGACCATCGGCCGCCGGGATCGGCGTGTCGTAGGCCAGGCTCGGCGCTCGTCGAACACGCCGTTGACCCGAGTTGTAGGCCCAGGCCTGGCGCGGTTCCTGTACCTGATCCAGGGTTTCATGCACCAGTACTGCGGAACCGGCCAGACGCGCCGGGCTTTTGATAAAGGACAGGTAATAGAACAGGACATTGTTCAGGCCGGCATACGAGCCCTTTGGATCGTAGTACTTGAACAAGGCCTCCTGCTGGGAGGTGATCGGGTTGAAACTGCCATTACGCTGCACGGCGACTTCCGAAGCCCGACGTACCACGTAACCACCGCGATAACGGGCAATGTGGTTCCACACCGCTTCAACGCCGGATTCAGGCAGGGGAAATGGAATCCCCCCATAGGCATCGGTAAATCCGTCACCGCCAAGGGCCAGCTTCGCGCTATTGGCATTCTTGCGAACATTGTCATACACCCACTGTGGCGCCGAGCCTGAACGGCGGGTCGGGTAAACCGGCATCTGATAGCTGTCCGGATAGGTGTTGAACATTGCGATCTGACCCGGCGTCAGGTTGGCCCGGTATTGATCCAGATTCGCCTTGGTAATGGTGAACAACGGTTTATCGCTGGCATACGGGTCAATATGCGCGCTCCCCGAACCCTTGTAGCCCGCCGGAGGTTGAGTAATACCGCCGTTCCACGCGGGGATCGTGCCGGCGCTGTTGCCTGCGCGTTCTGCACCCAGCGGGGTCAAATCTGCCCCAAGGCGTGCGACATCGGCCGCAAATGCCGTGTTGGCGCTGAGTGTCAGCGCGACCGCGGCCCCAATCAGGTGTTTGATCAGCATAAGGTTCTCCTGGTTTGAATCATCAAAACGAGTACTTCACGTTCAGGCCGATGTTGTCCCGATCCCGAACGGCGCTGTTCTTGCCGCCGCCGTAGAACTCGGTGTATTGCAGTTCGGTTTCCAGGCGGTTCTGGTAGCTGGCTTTGACTCCCAGGGTGTACGCCTTACGGCCCTCGATGAAATTGCCGGTCTGGTGGGAATTGCCCTCGAAGTCGTCCTTGTAGATCAGGAACGGTGATAGGTTGACCCCGGCGTACACGTCGTTCCACGTGCCCTGGAACAGCACGGTGTAGCCATAGGCATTCTTGTTGACCTGATCGCCACGGTCGTAACCGGCGATATACGAGCCGTTGCCGCGTCCGCTGTAATAACGAACGCTGCCGTCGAACGCGGTGTACTGCAGACTGCTGCCGCGAAGATGTTCTGAGGACAGCTCGGCCACGGCGCTCAAGGCGTCAAAGCTCAGCCGTGGGCCAAAGTTGTAGACGGTGCCGAGGGACGCGTTGAA
The DNA here is from genome assembly GCA_036387095.1 of Pseudomonas sp. Taxonomy (GTDB): domain Bacteria; phylum Pseudomonadota; class Gammaproteobacteria; order Pseudomonadales; family Pseudomonadaceae; genus Aquipseudomonas. The sequence continues at coordinate 91,651 of DASVUK010000012.1, read as the reverse complement.
CATCTCGACCCGTTCGGCATTGTGGATTTGCTCGCCCAGTGCCACGTCATGCCCGCCAATATTGACCCGCGATCCGCCAGCCATTTGAGGCGCCTGAAGCAGCAGGTCACCCAGCAGGTCACTGGTGGCCGCCATGCCGATGGGCATATTCGGCCGATAGGCCAGCTCACCGAAAACCGAGGCATCGCCCACGTTGGTGTTGAAGCTGACACCGAACATGCGAATGTCTTCGGCGTATTCGCGGCGGCCCTGCACCTGATTGGCAACGTCCATGGTGGCGATACCGCCCACCGCCGTACTCAAGGTGCTGCGATAGCGTTGCGCCAGAGGGCCGGTGGGGTCGGCACTGATGCCCGCCATCAGTTGCGCAACGCTGATGCCCAGCGCTGCGGCCATTTGCTGCTGGATTGCCGGTGCGGTCGCAGCGCTGATCTGTGCCAGGTTCAACCCGGCATAGTTGCCGAGATCGGCGTAGATGGTCGGTTCCTTGGCGTGGTAGTTGACGAAGTAAAAGCCGAACTCGGTGGAATTCAACTGCTCGGCGGTATAGCGCAGGGCCAGACCGAATTGCCCGTCATTTTTGGCGTTGATATCAGGCCCGATATTGGCCACTTTCAAATTGCCTGCACCATCGATTCGCCCGCCGCCCTGCAGGCCACCGACCCCGGCAGCGCTCAGGCCCTGATACAGGCCGCCCAGCGGAACCAGTTGCGGCGTCGGTGCGTAGGCCGTCCTGCCGCCGTCCGCAAACAGGTCGGTTTCCGAGAAATAAGTGCCGACCGGATCAACCCGGGTTTCTTTCCAGTTGAACTGATAAAAGGTTTCCAGAGACAGGTTATCGCCCAAGCCAATATTGAAGCTCAACGCCTCCACCGGCATCAGGACTTCCTTGAGTTCAGAGCCCGGCAATCTGAAACTTGCCGCATTGATGGGGTTGGTGGTATTTACCCCGCCGCGATAGAACGCCCCCTCTCCCCAGTTGAAAACCTGCCGTCCCAGCCGTGCCCCAACGGGCATATCGCCCAACTGCCAGTTACCGTGGACATATGCATCCAGAATTTCCGCGTTGCGCCCGGCGCTATGACGGGTGTCATAGCTGAAACTGTTGTTATCGGGAAAATTCTGACTCGGCTGCGAGGGATTATTATTCCTTGCGTAGTTCGTCCGCTTATCCATGATCTGCGTATCGTAGAACGCCGATCCTCGTATGAGTAGTCCGTAATTTTTGTAGGAAAGTTCTAACTCACTTGTAAGTTTGTAAACTTCGGAAGCCAACCCAGTATCAAAATTACGATTACCGTCATTGATATTGATGTCGTCATTGGTTTTGTCGCGCCCTTGCACGCGCCACATCTGACCATATGAAACCGTGCTGTCCAATGATCCCTGGATTTCCCCTTCAGCGAAAGCAAGCTCGACCGCCTGCGCCCCCGCGCATCCCAGCAGAGGCAACAAGCCTGCCAGGGTAAAGCCTGCGGCTTTGGGTGCCAGCCCTGGTGTCGGTCTGACTTTTGAATTAGTCATCACACTCAACTCCTGTGTCACTTATTTTTATTGAATTAAATAGGCAGATATATTTGTAAGAACTACGCACTTACTTCGTAGGAATTTTCTCTAAATTAGCGAAAGTTTTTTAAGGCGTACGAAGACAGGCTTCAGAACGATCGTATGTTTTTGATACGACTCGAAAAACATTGCAACCTGAATGCCAGATCAAAAACATAAAGGCAGTAATTGAAGAGCCAATGCAAAAAACCGGGAATAAATCCGAAAGACTCTTGCGGAATACACACTATTTAAAAATATCTGTCAGACAATCCAACCAGATAATTTATCGCTCCAGTTCGCAAACCCTACCCAATGAAAAATTACAAGCCCGGCAGCACTCAAAATCTCGTAACCAAACTTGTATGAACAATACAACTTCTCGACGAACATTTCCTCAGGTAACAAAGTGAGTGTTACCTCGTTGCAAGTAACACCCCCTGTTCGAGCGTTGTGTTCGGACTCGTCATTCAAGAATCCGACGCCCAAGTCCAGCCCGACGCTGCCAAACTTCAGCCGTTGCTTATTGGGTCACCGAGAAGGCGTCCGACATAACACCCACAAAAAAGGGCCACCCGCTTGCACGGATGGCCCTTCAATCAAAGCCCGAGTGAATTACGCCAGGCTTTTGCTCACCACTTCAAACACATCGCTGGACAGCTCGCCCGAATCACGGATGCGCACCAGTTCGGCTTTCATCAGTGCCTGACGGGCGCTGTCGTATTTACGCCAGCGGGTCAGCGGCGCCAACTGACGCGAGGCGATTTGCGGGTTGAAGGCGTTCAGCTCGATAACCAGGTCTGCCAGGAAGCGATAACCGGAGCCATCCGCTGCGTGGAAGTTGATCAGGTTCTGCCCGGCGAAGGCGCCGATCAGGGCGCGAACCTTGTTCGGGTTCTTCAGGGTGAACGCCGGATGCTGCATCAGTGCCTTGACCCGCTCCAGACCGCCCGGCAAGGTGCTGCCGGCCTGGACGCTGAACCATTGATCCATGACCAACGGGTTGTCCTTGAAATTCTCCGCAAAGACCGCAAGCGCTTTGTCCTTCTCGGCGGTGAATGGGGAGTTCACCAGAACAGCCAAGGCGGTCAGGCGTTCGGTCATGTTGTCGCTGGTGTCGAACTGCTCGATGGTAGCGGCCAGGACTTCCGGCTTTTCGCTGAGCATCAGGTAGGACAGCGCGATGTTTTGCAGGGCGCGTCGAGCGAAGTGTTCGGCTTCGGCCACGTATGGCGTGGCTTTGGACACTGCGCGGTTGGCGGTATAACGCGACCATAATCCATCGAACAGGCTGACGGCCAGTTGCTTGCGCACGAACTCACGAGCGGCATGGATCGCTTCCACGTCAGCCACTTCGCTGATTTCGGTCAGATACGCTTCGCCCGGCAGCGACAACATTTCCGCGATCATGGCTTGATCCAGCGACGAGTCCGCCAGCACCGTGCCCAGCGCGGCGACCAGACGCTGATCAAGGACCATGTCCTGACCTTGCTGATATTGGCTAATCAATTCCTGCAACACCTGCACCGACAGCTGCTGGCCAGCATCCCAGCGATTGAAGCCATCGCTGTCGTGTTGCATGAGGAACATCAACTGGTCGCGGTTGTACGGGAAGCTCAGTTTCACCGGAGCCGAGAAACCACGCAGCAGCGATGGCAATGGTTGCTCGGCGATGTCGATAAAGGTGAAGGTCTGTTCGGCTTCGGTGACGGCAATCACCCGAGTGGTGCCCACCGCAGCGTTTTCACCTTGCAGGCGCAAGGCAATCTCGTTGCCCTGCTTGTCCAGCAACCCCAATTCCACGGGAATCACAAACGGCTGCTTGGCATCGCCCGGCTGGCCTGGCGTGGTCGGGCAGCTTTGACGGAAGGTCAGGCTGTAGGTTTTGGCGGCGCTGTCGTAGGACTCGCTCACAGCAAGACGCGGTGTGCCGGCCTGGCTGTACCAGCGCTTGAACTGGGTCAGGTCGACGCCGTTGGCGTCTTCCATGGCCTTGATGAAGTCATCGCAGGTCACGGCCTGGCCGTCGTGGCGCTCGAAGTACAGGTCGCTGCCTTTGCGGAAGCCTTCGGCACCCAGCAAGGTGTGGATCATGCCGACCACTTCAGAGCCTTTTTCGTACACGGTCAGGGTGTAGAAGTTGGATATCTCGATGAAGCTGTCCGGGCGCACGGCGTGGGCCATGGGGCCGGCGTCTTCGGCGAACTGGTGGGTGCGCAGGTAAGCCACATCCTGGATACGCTTGACCGTCGCCGAGTTCATGTCCGCCGAGAAACCGGAATCACGATAGACCGTGAAGCCTTCTTTCAGCGACAGCTGGAACCAGTCGCGGCAGGTCACGCGGTTGCCGGACCAGTTGTGGAAATATTCGTGGGCGACGATGGCCTCGACTCGCTGGTGGGCGGCGTCGGTGGCGGTTTCGGCACGGGCCAGCACGGCGCTGGAGTTGAAGATATTGAGCCCCTTGTTCTCCATGGCGCCCATGTTGAAGTCGTTGACCGCAACGATCATGAAGATGTCCAGGTCGTACTCGCGACCGTAGGTCTCTTCATCCCAGCGCATGGATTTCTTCAGGCTGGTCATGGCGTGCTGGCATTTGTCGACGTTTTCCGGCTCGACATAGATGCGCAGGGTCACTTCCCGGTTGTTCACGGTGGTGAACTTGTCTTCCACGCACCACAAGTCCCCCGCCACCAACGCAAACAGGTACGCCGGCTTCATGAACGGGTCTTCCCAGGTCGCCCAGTGCCGGCCGTCGTCTTCAGGGCCGCTGGCAATCGGGTTGCCGTTGGACAGCAGGACCGGAAAGGCGTGCTTGTCGGCGCTCAGGGTCGTGGTGAACTTGCTCATCACGTCCGGGCGGTCGAGGTAATAGGTGATCTTGCGAAAACCTTCGGCCTCGCACTGGGTGCAGAACATGCCGCTGGATTTGTACAGGCCTTCCAGGGCGGTGTTGGTTTCAGGATGGATGCGCACGCTGCTGTCCACCACGAAGGATTCAGCCTTCGGGTGCAGGGTCAGGTGGTCCGGGGTCAACTGGTAATCAGCGTGGCTCAGCTCGACATCGTCAAGCTTGACCGACAGCAGTTCCAGCAGTTGACCGTCCAGCACCAGCGGCGGCAGACCGGCGCCACGGGCCGGATTACGGCGCATGACCAGTTGGGTGTGTACCAGGGAATGGTCGTCGAACAGTTCGAACGTCAGGTGCGTCTCGTCGATGAGGTACTCGGGCGCCTGGTAGTCCTTCAGGTAGATCATTTTCGGTTGATCGGTACGCATGATGGAGTCCTTTTACTGATGCACGGCCAGTTGATAGGCCGTGTATTTGCGAATATTGATCACGCCGGTATCGAAAATCAGGTACTGGCCCTTGATGCCCAGCAACGTCCCTTCGGCGATGGGGTTCTTGTCCAGGTTGAAGCTGACAATCTTGGTCGGATACGCCTGGACCGGATAACGGATCTCGATGGGGTCGACGTCATGTAGCAATTGGATAGCCTGTAACCCGAATCGTTCTTGCAGGCCCGCCAGGCCGGCGGCGCAACTGTCGAACAATTGCTGGCGAACGGCGGCAAGATCCACCGGCTCGGCATCGCCCTTGAGCAGTGCGCGCCAGTTGGTGCGGTCGGCGACCTGACTGCGCAGCAGGTCTTCGACGAAACCGGACTGCTGGCGCGTGGCGACACGAATGATTGGCAACGCCTGGCTTGCCCCCTGATCCAGCCAACGGGTCGGCAGTTGGGTAGACCGGGTAATGCCGACTTTGACCCCCGACGAATTAGCCAGATACACCACGTGATCGGTCATGCAAAACTGCTCGCCCCATGCTGGATCACGGCACGTGCCGTGTTCGTGATGGCATTTTTCCGGGCTCATGATGCAGATATCGCACTGCGCCAACTTGAGCATGCATGGATAGCAATAACCCTGGCTATAGCTGGTTTTGGTCTTGCGACCGCAATGGCTGCAATGGATGGCGCCCAGAAACTCCAGGCGCACGGTCTGGCCAATCATCGGGTTGACGGGAATCTCGCTGTCACCCAGACGAAAGCTGTATTGCACCAGCGGCTCATTGAGGCGCGCCGACATTTTGTTGACTGCTCCGCGACCAATTTCGATCAATGGATAGCATCCGACTTGAACAGGATATTGGGCACGGTCTTGGACTTGGATGCGCATTCCTGCGGGCCCATATAGCCGATGCGCTGGTCTTCAGGCAGGTTCTGCACTTCCCAGGCGATTAACGCCTGCAAGGACAGCTCGCGTTGCTCCTGGGTCAGTTTTCGGCCGTCGGACCATTTACCGATTTCCACGGCCAGTTTCAGGCTCTCGTAGATGTCCGGGGTGATGTTTTCAATCATTTCTACAAAAGAGGACATAAAACACTCCTGAAATAAGCGGAAGAGTTAACGATGACGACGCGCCAGCGCGCCCCCCAACAGACCTGTTGCACAACCAATGATCAGACCGCCGAGATGGGCGCCGTTGGCGATTGCACCGAAGCCGAGCATGCTGACCAGCCCCGAAAAGCACAGCGCCAGCCAGACCAGCATCATCACCAGAACCCCGCGAGGTAAACGGTAGATGGGGTTCGGTGCAAGCATTTGAAAGATCCAGCAGTGACCGAGCAGACCATAGAGTACGCCGGACAACCCGCCGAACAGGCTCGGGCCACCGAACTGGTATTGAACGTAGTTGGAAACCGCGCTGAACAACAGGGTAAGGCCCAGCAAATGCCAGCTGCCTTGACGCAACTCAATACGGCGGCCCAGTTCCCAGTACCACATGGCGTTCATCGCCAGGTGCAGGATGCCGAAGTGGATCAGCATCGGCGTGACGATGCGCCACCACTGCCCCGCTGCCAGGCTATCGGCCAGTGACCTGTAGCTGTCGTACTCGCCGTGAATCCGGAAATCAAGAAACGTCAGCCAGCTTACGGCCTGGAGGTTATCGCCCAGCAGTGTAATGCCGGCCACGATCAGGCAGGCGAGCAGGACCAGGGAAGTGACCGGGCTGTCCTTGAGCTGTTGCACAAAACCCGAACGCGGCAGGCTGCTGGAATGTTCGCCTGCAGGCAGCTGGTAATTCTCATCGCCTTCCGGGTACCGCTGATACAGCGTACGAACGTCTTCAGCCAGTTGTGGCGTATCCGGCACCCACAACACTTGTTCGCCCGCTTCCTCGCTGACTCGATGAGGCACGCGCAAACGATTCAACAGACTGACGAAACCACTCAGGTCGGTGGTCAACGGCAGGCGCAGTACAGCAACAGGACTCATTACATAGCCTCGGGGCGTTTGACATCGACCCAGACGAACTTGTCAGGGTCGATGCAGGTTTCCTGGTCAAGCCGATAGGCGACCAGCTTGCCGTAAAGCACGGCGCTGTAATCCAGGCAAGCCAGGTTTGGCCGAATGGGAGCAGGAACGCCGCTGCGCCAGTAGTGGCCAACGAACAATAAGGGTTCGTCAATGCCGTAACGCAGCAAGGCGTTTTTCTCCGTGGTGGACAGCGGTGTCTTGGCCACGCCTTCGGGCAGCGCGTCGGGCTGGAAGACCACATCGCCGTAGGTCTGCGGATCGTCCTCCCAGAATTTGGTGCGGAAAAACGCACGGGTCAGGCCATCGCCGCCGGTAAAGGTCATGCCATGCGGCAAACGCATATCGGTGCCCCGCAGCAGACGATCAAACACCGCGCTGGCAAAACTGCCGGGAACGGCCGATGCCTGGACAAAATGCTTGTCGATGCAGCCATTGCCATGCAAACCCAGCAAGGGCACGACCAGGGTCGGGTCCCAGCAGGCATGCACCACGCGAAAGCGCTCGGCGTCGATGAACAACGGCAGTTCGTAAAACCAGTTAACGAACTCGTCCCACTCATCCGGATAGCGTTCAAACTGAGCCAGGGTTTCACCGATCAATCGGGCATGCCGTGGCGAATGCTCACGCACGAACAGCTTGCCGCTCTCGGGCAACGCCGGTGTCACCCACCCCAGCGCATTGAACTCGTGATTGCCCATGATGCACACCCCATGACCGGCCACGACCATGTCGCGCACGATATGCAGCGCCTCGCGGATCAATGGGCCGCGATCAATGATGTCGCCAAGGAACACCGCGATGCGCTCCGGATGGCGCCAGACGCCAGCCTGAAAACGATAGCCCAGCACGCTCAGCAATCGCTCCAGCGTATGGGCACATCCATGCACGTCACCGATCAAATCGTAGCTACGCACGGGATCGAGCATCAGTCGCCTCCACCACCGAGCCGGCTGCCCCAGCCAAGCTTGGTGCGGCACACTTCGTAATAATTGTGATCCAGCGGGTGGATCAGGCGCAGTTTCTGCGGCTTCTTGCTGACCGTGACGGTGTCACCGGGGGCGCAGGTGAAGTGGTTTTGCCCGTCGCAGGAAACCTGCGGGTAAATCGTCATGTCCTTGGACACCACGATTTTCAGCTCGCTGTTGCCATCCACCACGATGGGCCGCCCGGAAAGGGTGTGCGGGTACATCGGCACGATGACAATGGCGTCCAGCTTGGGGTGCATGATCGGCCCCCCCGCCGACAGCGCATAGGCCGTGGAACCGGTGGGCGTAGCGACAATTAGACCGTCGGCCTTCTGGCTGCACACGAACTGGCCGTCGATGTACAACTCGAATTCGATCATGCGGGTTGACTTGCCGGGGTGCAGTACGACGTCGTTCAGCGCGTCGCCCTGGCCGATGGCTTCACCGTGACGGCGGACTTCGGCTTGCAGCAGGAAGCGGTTTTCCACCAGATAGTGGCCGTCCAGCACTTCGGCGCACTTTACCTCCAGCTCGTCGGGGCGAATGTCGGTAAGAAACCCCAGGCTACCCCGGTTGATTCCCAATACCGGCACGTTGTGTTTGGCCAGGGCGCGGGCGGCGCCTAGCAGGCTGCCATCGCCGCCGACGACAATCACCATGTCGCACACTTCGCCGAGCATCTTGCGCGAAGAGGTTTGCAGGCCATGACCTGGCAACACTTCGGCGATGGTGTCTTCAAGAATGACGTGCAGATGCCGTTCCAGCAGAAACTTCTTGAGTCGGCGAACGGTATCGAGCACCTGGACACTGCCCAGGCGACCGATGATGCCGATATTGCGAAATTGCTCCATGGGGCTCCTGCTGGGGTTCGATACGGCTTAAAGAAGGGGATTATGGGTGAAAGGCCGGGGTAGCGGCAAACCGGGAAACGATTTGGGCTTGAACCTGGTTGGCAAATGCATGTTCGAGGGCAGCCCAGTCCATGGGAGCGAGCGTGCTCGCCAAGCAATGCCGGGACTCATTCCTTCACGAGCACGCTCGCCCACCATGTTCGGCTGCTTCCCTGCCGCAAGTTCCGCTATTCTCGGACCATGACCTTATTCCCCAGCTTGATCGACCTGCCCCGCCAGTTGCGCAACCCTGAGGTGCGCGACCTGGCCTGGGTCATCCTGGCGCCACCGATGCTGGCCACAACCCCTTGGCCGCAGCGGCACCCGCTGACCGGCAGTGACTGGGTGCAGGCCCCGCAACGGCTGGCGGACTTTCTCTGCCAGCTGGATCAGGACAGCCGCCTGCTCAACCACTGGCTGGCATTGGGTGCCACCCGCCGCCTGGGTTTGTATTACGAGCGTTTGTGGCAATTCGCCGTGCATCACGCGCCCGGTGTCGAAATGATTGCCGCCAATCTGCCAATACGCCTGGCAGGCCACACACTGGGGGAACTGGACATGCTGCTGCGCGATACCGACGGCGTGCATCATGTCGAGCTGGCAATCAAGTTGTACCTGGGCCCGCAAAGCGGTGATGGCAGCGACCCGGCGCAATGGCTGGGTCCTGGCTGTCATGACCGGCTGGATCGCAAACTGACCCACCTGAGCCAACATCAGTTGCCCATTTCAGCGCGCCCTGAAAGCCGCGAAACCCTTGCGAAGCTGGGCGTCGATAAGTTCAGTGCCGAGCTGTGGCTGGGCGGCTACCTGCTTTATCCCTGGCCCGGCCTGGCGCAACCTCCGAACGGCGCACATCGCCAGCACTTGCGCGGCAGCTGGCTGCATCAGCGGGACTGGGAGGAATTTGCCAGCCAGCGGCCCAAAGGTCACTGGCAACCGCTGCCCCGTCACGCCTGGCTTGCGCCGGCACATTACGCACAGCCCTGGAGCGACGCGCAACTGGATGACTGGCTCATGCAGCTTGACCCGCGAGCCCCTGCACAACTTCTGGTACGCCTGACCGAAAACCCTGACGGCGAGTGGGAAGAAGCCGAGCGATTGTTTCTGGTCGCAGACATCTGGCCCAATCTGGGCGACACCACCAATGCCACCGCAATCTTCACCCAGCCCGCCTCCCCAGCCTGACCCTTCAGACGGTTTTTCGGGTGCGTGGCAGAAAAATCGCCAGGATGCCCAGCAAAGGCAGGTACGAGCACAACGTGTAGACGAACAAAATGCCGTGGCTGTCGGCCAGATAGCCCAACAACGCCGCGCCAATACCGCCGAAGCCGAACATCAGCCCGAAGAAAATCCCGGCGATCATGCCGACGTTACCCGGCACCAATTCCTGGGCGTACACCACGATGGCGGAAAACGCCGAAGCCAGAATAAAGCCGATGATGACACTCAGCACGCTGGTCCAGAACAGGTCAGCATATGGCAGTGCCAGGGTGAACGGCGCGGCGCCCAGGATCGAAAACCAGATCACCGCCTTACGGCCGATCTTGTCGCCAATGGGGCCACCAAAGAAAGTGCCCGCCGCGACCGCGCCGAGAAACAGGAACAGCTGCAACTGCGACTGAGCAACCGACAGATCAAACTTCTCGATCAGGTAGAAAGTGAAGTAACTGGTGATGCTCGACATATAAAAGAACTTGGAAAACACCAGAAACGCCAGGATTGCCAGCGCAAACGTCACCCGCCCTTTGGACAACCCATGGGTCGCTGCCAGGCCTTGTTTGAGCTTGAACAGATTCAGGTGCGAGCGATACCAGCGGCTAATGGCATACAGCAGGCCAACCGAGAACAACGCAACCATGGCGAACCACGCTACATGGCCCTGTCCGAAGGGAATAATGATTGCCGCGGCCAACAGCGGGCCGAATGCCGAGCCGGTGTTACCGCCCACCTGGAACGTCGACTGCGCCAGCCCGAAACGCCCGCCTGAAGCCAGTCTTGCGATACGCGAAGCTTCCGGGTGAAACGTCGAAGAGCCAACACCGATCAGCGCTGACGCCAGCAGAATCATCGGAAAACTGCCGACCATGGACAGCATCAGGATGCCGATCAACGTGCAGAGCGACCCCATGGGCAGCACCAACGGATTGGGATGGCGATCGGTGTAGTAACCGACCCAGGGCTGGAGCAGCGAAGCGGTGATCTGGAACGTCAGGGTGATCAAGCCCACCTGGGTAAAGCTCAGGCCATAGTTTGCCTTCAGCATCGGGTAGATTGAGGGCAGAACGGCCTGAATCAGGTCATTGATCAAATGCGCCAGCGCCACCGCGCCGATGATGCGCATGACCAGCGGGCTGCTGGTGCTGGATGCCGAAGGCGCTGAAGCAGGAATTGCATTTGAGAGGGGATTGCTGACGGCCATGAAGTTCATCCGCAGAGCTATTGGATGCGCCACGACCTTTCATTGCAAGATATGTCAGCGGCACAAGGTTCGCCAATGTGCCATTTTTTAGGGCGTTGTCGCTACATTTTGTCGCAGAACAACCGAGAACTTCCGGGTGTGGTTATGAAGCCACGCCCTTTTCCAGGATGAAGCACTGCGGGAGGGATTCATTCCCGAAGGCGGTTTCGGGTCAGCGAGCCGCCAGCGGATGCGCCGCACTCTTCCCGAGCAAGGTTGATCGCCACCCGCTGGCTCCCACAGCGTTTTACTGGATAGCGTTCACGCCCATCAAATTCCTCAAGCCGCAGCGCCCACGACCTTGGCATCCTCTCCAACCGGAATGTCGTGCAGCGAGATCCTCGATGTCTCCGGCAATGCCATGCCCCCCGCCAATGCCAGCAAAGCCACTGCGATCAGATAAAACGCCGGAGAAAGGTTGCTGCCCGTCGTGGTGATCAACCAGGTCGCCATCAATGGCGCAGTACCACCAAAGATGGTGTACGCCATGTTGTACGTGATCGCCGACGCGGTATAGCGGGTGCGGGTCGGGAAGGTCTCGGAGAGCAGCGCCGCCGTCACCACGCCACACAATACTGCGCCCACCGCGAGCAACATGACGCCGACGACGGAGGCTGCGAATGAGCCGCTGCTGGCCATTAGGAATGACGGATAAACCACAACGATCAGTAACGCGCAGGCACTCATGACTGTGACCCGGCGTCCTACCCGATCCGAGTACAGCCCGGCCAGCGGACAGATGGCCGCAGCGAAGATCAGCGCCAACAACGACACCAACAACGCCGTGGCACGACTCAGGCCGCCGGCAACTTGCAGGTAAGTGGCGAAATAGGTGGTGAACATATAGAACGACAAGGCCGTCAGGGAAACGAATGCCCCCAGGCAGCAGATGGCGGCACCGTGATTGCGCAGGGTTTCCTTTAGGGGTGAGTGGGCAACGGCCTGTTCTTCCTTGACGGCTTGAAACGCGGGGGTTTCATCCAGCTTCCAGCGCAGATAGAGGCCAACCAGCCCCAGCGGCGCGGCGATCAGGAACGGCAGGCGCCAGCCCCAGTTGCCCATGGCCTCGGCAGACAGTGAAGCTTCCAGTGCATAAGCCACCACCGCAGCGGCGGCGAAGGCGGAAAAGGTCGACACAGGTACAAAACTTCCATACCAGGCGCGCTTGTTATTGGGCGCATGCTCCATCAGATAGGCGCAGGCGCCAGCGTATTCGCCACCGGCCGAGAAACCCTGAGCGCAACGAATGAGGGTCAACAAGATCGGCGCCATAACGCCGATTGCCGCGTAAGTGGGCAACACGCCGATCAGGGTGGTCGCACCCGCCATCAATAAAATGGTCATTGCCAGGGTTCGTTTGCGTCCGATCCTGTCCCCCAGCATGCCAAAGAAAATCCCGCCCAGAGGACGGAACGCAAAGGCCACGGCGAACACCGCGAAGGTTTTCAACAACGCGGCGCTGGCGTCGCCGCTGGGGAAGAATTGCTGGGCGATGGTGGTGGCCAAAAAGCCATAAACCGCAAAATCGAACCATTCGACGAAGTTGCCGATGGCTGCGGCAACAATGACTTTTCTCAAAGTGGCGGGACTGACCTGCCCTGCAGTTGCACTGGTCATGCTGAACCTCGACGTTTCATCAGAAAGCTAACGATTATCGGGACAGCCGCTGAAAGGGTTCACTCCAAAAGTGTCATCCACGTATTCAGGGCCGACCCATCGTGAGGAGACAAGCGCAGGATTCGTGCCACTGGCGAGGATTGGTCGCCTACAGGCCCATCGCCCTGCGACCTTGCAAGCCGCCGGTGTGGATGAAGATCAAGCGGGTGCCCGCCGCAAATCGTCCGGCACGCACTTCATCACGCAGGGTGAAGAGGGCTTTGCCGGTGTAAAGCGGCTCCAGGAGAACGCCGCTTTCAGCCTCCGAGGTGACGATGAAGTCCAGTAGCTCGGCGTCGGTGTTGGCGAAGCCGCCACGACTGGCATCGAGCAGGTGAAACAGGGAATCTGCGACAGGAGACAGCGGGTCGGCAACGCTGAGTGCCAGTCTGCCCCGCGAGCAGGCTCGCTCCCAATCAAGTTCGCTCCCGCCGCCTTGCGCAGTTGCCGCCTGGAGAATCGCCGCGACGTTTTCCCGCACCCCATGACCATCCGGCACGGCCATGGCGCCATACACCGGATGCGCGCCGGCCTCCGCCAACACCAGCCCGGCCAGTGTGGTGCCCGTTCCGGCGGCCAGCCACCAGCCGTGATAATCGTCCCAACCAATGGCATTGAGCTGTGTACTGGCCATGGTCAACAGCTGCGCGCAACCGGATGCCCCGGCCAATCCGCCACCACCTTCGGGAATCGGGTAGAAATGCGCATACTGCGCCAGCCAGGGCTGCCAGAAATCAGGCTCATGTCGCGCCCGATATCCGCCATAACCCAGCCAATGCAGTCGCATCCCGCAAGCCTGTAAATCCCGGGTAGTTGGCGTTTCCTGGGCATGACCGCGCATTAACCCAACCGTCGGGAAACCGAAGCGCTTGCCCGCCGCCGCCAAGGCATGCAGATGGTTTGAATGAGCGCCGCCCAGGCTGATAACCCCTTGAGCATGGGTGTGAGTCGCCGCAGCAAGGTGATCGACAAGCTTGAACCATTTATTGCCGCTGATCAGCGCATCGATAAGGTCCAGACGCAACACGGCCACCTCGACTCCGGCTTGCGCAAGCCAATGCAGGTTTAACGATTCCAGAGGGGCCTGGGGTTGCCACAAGATGGGTTTGAGCGACACGTTACGGAGCCGACGGGATAAAGGCGAAGTCTAGCACTGGCGCACCCTGGCCGAGCGGCCAAGACGTGAGGGGGCTCTGGGGCCGGATTCATCCGGGCCGGGAGAACGCCGTCAGCCGTGCTGATAGAGAGTGAGTCTTACCCGGGATCAATCCGGTGCTGGACTCAAACCACCCGCCCCGGTTTTTTCTTGTTCAGCATCAGGTGGGAAAACACCGCGTGCAAATCGTCCGACGCATTGTCTTCATCGAGGTTCAGCTTGCTGTCGATGTGATCCATGTGATGCATCATCAGCTCAACCGCCCGCTTGGCATCCCGCGCCTCGATGGCGTCGATCAACTGAATGTGCTCGTCGTAGGAGCAATGGGAGCGGTTACCACTTTCGTACTGGGCGATGATCAGAGACGTCTGCGAGACGAGGCTGCGCTGGAAACTGATCAGCGGCGCATTCTTCGCGGCAACGGCCAACTGCAAGTGAAACTCCCCCGACAAGCGAATCCCCGCGCCCCGATCCCCTTTGGAAAAACTGTCCCGCTCATCGCTGACCATCTGCCGCAACTGCGCCAATTGCTCAGGCGTTGCATGCTCAACTGCCAGCTCGGTGATGGCTTTTTCCACCAGACGACGCGCGAAAAACACCTGTCGGGCTTCCTCGACACTGGGGCTGGCCACCACGGCACCCCGATTGGGGCGCAACAGGACGACGCCCTCATGGGCCAGTCGAGACAACGCACGCCGGATGATCGTGCGGCTCACGCCGAAAATCTCACCCAACGCTTCCTCGCTCAACTTGGTACCCGGCGCCAGGCGCTGTTCGAGGATTGCCTCGAAGATATGCGCATAAACAACATCGTCCTGGGTCCCTGTACGACCGCTCTTGGGCGCACGCGGCTGTTTTTTGAGGGGTTGCAACGGTTCGTTCATGAGGGCTCGGGGCAGTGAGTTCGGTGCTGAAAGGATGGGCGCATTGTACACAGACAACAGGTGTAGAGCAGTGCTGGTGAGCGCCGCCGGGCATCAGGCAACGTCAACACCGAAGACCGCCTTGGCGAGCAAGCTCGCTCACACATGGGCGCTAATGTCTTATGCACACATTATTTGTATACAAAAGCATAATCCGTTGCGTGCAAGCTTCTGACCTTCCAGTCAACACATACCGAAACGGGACAGGCTTTACCTCGCGGCGACCGTGACTGGCGCTGGCGGAACCGGGCTGACCGCGGTGACCGTGGTGTTTTGTTTGCCGCGGCGATGTTTTTTGCGCCTCTGGCTGGCATGATTCCCGCCTCGGTGTTGTGCGCGATCTTCATTGCCAAATTCATCTTTCTTTAGCCAGACCGTACAAAGGAGTAACCCATGACCCTGGAAACCTGGCTGCTGTTCAGTGGCGCCGCCTTGGTGGTGATTCTGATACCGGGACCGTTATCCCTGCTGATGATCAGCAACAGCCTCAATTACGGGCTGCTGCGGTCGTATCCGGCGTTTCTGGGCGGCGTGCTGGCTTCGGTGTGTTTGCTGAGTGCTTCGGCGCTGGGCCTTGGGGCGTTGTTGCTGGCTTCTGAGCAGTTGTTCAGCGCCTTGAAAATCGTCGGCGGCCTGTACCTGTTTTATCTGGCCTGGCAAAGCTGGAAGCAATCGCGTCAACCGGCCACGACCGCCCACGTCCCCGTTGCCCAGAGCAACCCGCGCTTTGGTTCATTGTTCTGGCGGGCCTTTGTACTGGGGGCGAGCAACCCGAAAGACATCCTGTTCTTTGCCGCCTTCCTGCCGCAATTCCTGAACGCCGGACAACCGTTTCTGAGCCAGTTGCTGATCATGATCGCCACCTGGACTGCGCTGGATCTGTCCTGCAAATTGGCCTATGGCCTCGGTGCCCACGGTGCGGCGCGTTATCTGCGCAGCGGCAAAGGCCAGACATGGTTCAACCGCATCAGTGCCGGGTTGTTTGGTACGGCGGGGGCGGCTTCGTTGCTGAGTCGGTAATCCGGAGGCTGATGAAGGCTCTGTTAGGGTCAGGCGCCAGGCCTGCGTCTTCAGGCATGCAGCCTCGCGAACAAGTTCGCTCCTACAGGTTAATGCCAAAAAAAAAGCCCGCAGTGTGGGCGGGCAAGGTAACCATTGAACGTGTCGTGGCGAACTAGCTGCCGCGATAGGTCGAATAGCTGTAGGGCGAGATTAGCAGCGGCACATGATAGTGCTCCTGACCCGCGTCAATCCCGAAGCGCAGCACCACCACATCCAAAAACGCCGGGGCGGGCAATTCCGTGCCCCGTGCGCGGTAGTAATCTCCAGCATGAAAGTGCAGCTGGTAGACACCGGAACGGTAATCCTGGCCCTGCAACAAAGGCGCGTCGCAACGTCCGTCACGGTTGGTCACCGTGCTTGCGACCTGATCGAGACGCTCGCCTTCAACCCGATAGAGTTCGACCTTGATGGCACTGCCGGGACAACCATGCGCAGCGTCCAATACATGCGTCGTCAATTTTCCCATTGCTCGTCTGCGCCTCCTGAGTGAGTAAAAATAGCCCGCCTCGCACCAATCCAGTGCCGGAAAAATACGAGCGATGCCCGATTAAGACACTTCTGCCGAAAGTTGTACACAATAAAAAACGAATTCAGCGCGGAGTGGAACGTGTTGCTTGGTGGAGGCCCGTATTATCGGGAAATGAGGATATTGTTGAGTTTTAAGCCAATAACCTGACCAGTCAGGCAAGTTTCTTGCAGCAGTAGTATTCATCAGGAAGGCAAAAAACAGGGTTACAAAAAACAAACCAAGTTGTATACAATTTCAGCGCCGCAGCGAGATCAAGCAAGGTCATGGTCTCCAGCGGTCACATGACACCACCGACACGAGGAAGACTGCAGTGAGCGCTGACTACCCACGCGACCTGATCGGATACGGCAGCAATCCACCCCACCCCCATTGGCCGGGCAACGCGCGAATCGCGCTGTCGTTCGTGCTCAATTACGAGGAAGGCGGCGAGCGCAATATTCTGCACGGCGACAAGGAGTCCGAAGCCTTTCTGTCGGAAATGGTCTCTGCGCAACCGCTGCAAGGCGAGCGCAACATGAGCATGGAATCGCTTTACGAATACGGCAGTCGTGCCGGCGTGTGGCGCATCCTCAAGCTGTTCAAGGCATTTGATATTCCCCTGACGATTTTCGCCGTGGCCATGGCGGCGCAGCGCCATCCCGATGTGATTCGGGCCATGGTCGCTGCCGGCCATGAAATTTGCAGCCACGGTTATCGCTGGATCGACTACCAATATATGGACGAGGCCCAGGAACGCGAGCACATGCTCGAAGCGATCCGCATCCTCACGGACATTACCGGTGAGCGTCCGCTGGGCTGGTACACGGGCCGCACCGGCCCCAATACCCGTCGACTGGTCATGGAAGAAGGCGGTTTTCTCTACGACTGCGACACCTATGACGACGACCTGCCCTATTGGGAGCCGAACAATCCCACCGGCAAGGCGCATCTGGTGATCCCGTACACCCTGGACACCAATGACATGCGCTTCACCCAGGTGCAGGGTTTCAATAATGGCGAGCAGTTTTTCCAGTACTTGAAGGATGCTTTCGACGTGCTGTACGCCGAAGGTGCCGAAGCGCCGAAGATGCTGTCCATCGGCCTGCACTGCCGGCTGATCGGCCGCCCCGCTCGCCTGGCCGCCCTCAAGCGTTTCCTTGAATACGCAAAAAGTCATGAGCAGGTCTGGTTTGCCCGGCGCGTGGACATTGCCCGCCACTGGCACGCTCAGCATCCGTTCAACCCGCAGACGGAGACCGCGCTGTGAGCCATTTCAAGACCCTGAGCCCATCGACCCTGACCCGCGAAGGCTTCGTCGAGGCCTTTGCGGACATCTACGAACATTCGCCCTGGGTCGCTGAGCAGGCCTACGACCAGGGCCAGGGCGCTGAGCTTGACGATATCGAGGCGCTGCATGCTCGCATGAGCGACATTCTGTTGAGCGCCGATCACGCCGCCCAGCTGGCGCTGATCAACGCTCACCCGGACCTGGCCGGCAAAGCTGCCGTACAAGGCCAACTGACCCAAGCCAGCACTAACGAACAAGCGGGCGCGGGCATTCACCAATGCACGGCCGAAGAGTTCCAGCGCTTTACGGAGCTGAACGCCGCCTATAAAGCCAAGTTTGCGTTCCCCTTCATCATGGCGGTCAAAGGCAGCAACCGGCACCAGATCCTCGCCGCGTTCGAGACGCGTATTCATCATTCGGTACAAGCCGAATTTGATTGCGCCCTGGCAGAGATCAACAAGATTGCCCTGTTTCGCTTGCAGGCCCTTTGACAACCCTTCAATACCGACCTTTCCCACGCCACCGACTGATAAAAGGCAGACAAAAAGAATGAAAGCTTACGCCGTACCCTTCGAAAAATTCGTCAACCTGGCCGATGCGCGACTGGGCACCAAAATCGTTTCCGTGACCGACGACTGGTTCGCCGATGCCAATCGTCTGTTCCAGCCGACGCCCGCCGTATTCAAGGAAGGCGTGTTCGATGACAACGGCAAGTGGATGGATGGCTGGGAATCACGACGCAAACGTTTTGAAGGTTATGACAGCGCGGTGATCCGCCTGGGCGTTGCCGGCTCGATCAAGGGCGTGGACATCGATACCTCGTTCTTCACCGGCAACTACCCGCCGTCGGCATCGCTGGAAGCCTGTTTCCTGGCCTCTGGCGAACCGGACGACAGCACTCAATGGACGGAAATCCTCTCTGCGGTAGAACTGAACGGCGACAGCCACCACTTCCACGAGATCAGCAACGATCAGGCCTTCAGCCACCTGCGCTTCAATATCTATCCCGATGGCGGCGTAGCACGCCTGCGCGTGTATGGCATTCCGTTCCGTAACTGGTCGGCAGTGGCTGACAACGAGCAAGTGGATCTGGCGTCTGCCCTCAATGGCGGCCGTGCCCTGGCCTGTTCCGATGAGCACTTCGGGCGCATGAGCAACATCCTCAATCCGGGCCGTGGCGTGAACATGGGCGATGGCTGGGAAACCGCGCGTCGCCGCACACCGGGCAATGACTGGGTAATCGTTGCTCTGGGGCATGCCGGGGAAGTGGAGAAAGTCATCGTCGACACCCTGCACTTCAAGGGCAACTACCCGGACAGCTGCTCGATTCAGGGCGCGTTCGTCAAAGGCGGCACCGACAGCCAGATCGAAACCCAGAGCCTGTTCTGGCGCGAACTGCTGCCGAGCCAGAAACTGAGCATGCACGCCGAACACGAGTTCGCCGAACAGATCAAGGCGCTGGGCCCGATCACCCATATCCGCCTGAATGTGTTTCCGGATGGCGGGGTGAGTCGTCTTCGGGTGTTGGGCAAGGTCACGAAGTAACACAACATCCTAGAGGAGTGAGCTTGCTCGCGATCACGGTGTGTCTGGCCATGAAGGTCCTGCGGCCCTTATCGCGAGCAAGCTCACTCCTACAGGTCCGGTCCAGAGCTAACTCAATTGAATTCAAAACAGAAGACCCAGCATGCGCACACTAACCATCGAGCCGTTGACCAAAGAAGCCTTCGCCCCTTTCGGTGATGTCATCGAAACCGACGGCAGCGATCACTTCATGATCAACAACGGCTCGACCATGCGTTTTCATTGTCTGGCCCAGGTGCAGACCGCGACGCCGGATGACAAGGCGATCATCAGTATCTTCCGTGCCCAGGCGCTGGAAATGCCGTTGACGGTGTGCATGCTGGAACGGCATCCGCTGGGCAGCCAGGCCTTTGTGCCGCTGCTTGGCAACCCCTTTCTGATCGTGGTCGCGCCAGTTGGCGATGCACCTGAATCAGAGTTGGTCCGCGCCTTCATTTCCAATGGCAGGCAGGGCGTGAATTACCATCGCGGCGTCTGGCACCACCCGGTGCTGACGATCGAAAAGCGGGATGACTTCCTGGTGGTTGATCGCAGTGGAACCGGCAATAACTGCGATGAGCATTTCTTCACCGAGGACCAGAAGCTGGTTCTCGACCCCCACCGATAAGAGAAGGGTCTGAGCGTGCGCCAGTGACGACAGACAAGAGGTAAAAACCGTGGAAGCACATTTGATGGAATGGCTGAATCTGAGCGTGCGCTGGATTCACATGATTGTCGGGATCGCCTGGATCGGCGCGTCCTTTTACTTCGTCTGGCTGGAGAACAACCTCAATCGGGTCAACCCTCGTGACGGTCTGTCCGGGGATTTATGGGCGATCCATGGTGGCGGCATTTATCACTTGGAAAAGTACAAGCTCGCCCCGCCGACCATGCCGGACAACCTGCACTGGTTCAAATGGGAAGCGTATTTCACCTGGATGTCCGGCGTTGCGTTGCTGTGCGTGGTGTTTTACGCCAATCCGACGCTGTATCTGCTGGCTCCGGGCAGCAGTCTTTCCGGGCTGGAAGGTGTCGCGCTGGGGCTGGGCTCGTTGTTTGTCGGCTGGTTCGTGTACAGCTTTCTGTGCGATTCGGCCCTGGGCAAACGCCCTGCCCTGCTGGGCTTTATCCTGTTCGTGCTGTTGATCGCTGCGGCCTATGGATTCAGCAAAGTATTCAGCGGACGCGGCGCTTACCTGCATGTGGGCGCGATCATCGGCACCATCATGGTGGGCAACGTGTTCCGCATCATCATACCCGCGCAGCGCGCCTTGGTAGCGGCCATCGCCGAGAACCGCACGCCGGACCCGTCCCTGCCGGCCAAAGGCCTGCTGCGTTCGCGGCACAACAACTACTTCACGCTGCCGGTGCTGTTCATCATGATCAGCAACCACTTCCCGAGCACTTACGGCAGTCAGTACAACTGGCTGATTCTGGCCGGGATCGCAGTGTTGGCGGTGCTGGTTCGCCATTACTTCAACACCCGGCACAACAGCCATAAATTCGCCTGGACCTTGCCGGTTGCGGCGCTGGGCATGCTGTGCCTGGCCTATGTGACGGGGCCGGCGCAGATGCCGAAAACGCCGCACGCCGCGCAGATCGAATACCAACCGCTGCCCGGCACCGCGATCGGAGGCTATCGCCATGACGAAGCCAGACCGCAACCTGCCCCGGCGCCCGCTGAAATAGTAGCGGCCAGCCCCGATGTCAATTTCGAAAAGGTCCACAGCGTGATTCAGGAACGCTGCGCCGTGTGCCATTCGGCCAAACCCACCAGCCCGTTGTTCAGCACGGCGCCGGCCGGAATCATGTTCGACACGCCCCAGCAGATCCAGCAATTGGCCCCGCGTATCCAGGCCCAGGCCGTGGTGTCGCAAATCATGCCCTTGGGCAATATCACCCAGATGACCCAGCAGGAGCGTGAGTTACTGGGGCAATGGATCGACAACGGAGCGCAGACGAACTGATGTAACGCGATATCCCCGTAGGAGCGAACGTGTTCGCGAAGCGACTGATCAGTCAAGCGCAGGCCAGCCTTTTCGCCAACAAGTTGGCTCCTACACAAAAATGATTCGCCGCCCCCAACCACAATAAAAGCAAAATCCGCGGTGTTGCAGGTCCGAGTCCCTCACGCACGCATCCCCGCCGCGCCGCCAAGACGGCGCTCAGCGCAGTGATGTTGAACCTGCTGTTCAATAGCTTCGGTGGCGTCGAACGCCAACCCTCGCAAAGCCCCCCTTCATCCGCATTGACCGAGGAGGATGGCAGAGTGAGCGTGTGACCCAATGTGCCCCAGTTTTGCCATCTGTGCCCCGTCGCAGAGCACTTGAGCCTGGCATCAGGACCCAGTATCCTCCGCCGCCGCGCTAAAACAGCACCTCGCTGGATGCTGACCATCCGGCCAACTACCTGACCAAGCGGTCAATTGTGTAAGTTTCAGCAAAAACGCCCTTAATCGATTGGCCGGGACGCTTTCGATTGAACTTTTGCGCGTTTTTTATGGCATTGGCCCAGCTCTTGCTATGTATCAACGCAGAACAAAGTTGACCAAACAGACATGTTTTAACCGGCAATAAAAGGCGCCAAGACAGAGCGCCCAAAACATACCTATCAACAGGGGAGCACCGCATGAACCGTACTATTTCCAGCCTGGTATTTGCCGGCAGTGTGTTGGCCGCCGGGCAGACAATGGCTGGCGACCTGCTGCAATGGCAGAGCAATAGCC
This sequence comes from Pseudomonas sp., assembly GCA_036387095.1. GTDB lineage: Bacteria > Pseudomonadota > Gammaproteobacteria > Pseudomonadales > Pseudomonadaceae > Aquipseudomonas. Next base: position 69,591 of record DASVUK010000012.1, on the reverse strand, counting down.
TGACTTACCTCAACGGTCGAGACTTTGCCGTCAACCCATCGAACCAACAGACGTTCACCTTCGAACATGCGGACGGCTGGAAATACGGCGATAACTTTTTCTTCGTCGACAAGATTTTCTATAACGGCAAAGGCGATGCCACTTCAGGCGATAACACCTATTACGGCGAGTTCTCCCCGCGCCTGTCCATGGGCAAGATCTTTGGCCAGAAATTCGAATTCGGCCCTATTTCCGACGTTCTGCTCGCAGCAACTTATGAATTCGGCGAAGGCGATAACGAGTCGTACCTGATCGGCCCGGGCTTCGACCTCAAGGTCCCCGGCTTCGATTATTTCCAGCTGAACTTCTACAAACGCTATACCGACGGACATCGCCAAGGCTATGGCGCCTGGCAGGTGACTCCGGTCTGGTCCTACACTATTGCGGTGGGCAAGTCGGATATCCTGATCGACGGTTTCATGGACTGGGTTGTCGATAACAAGTCCGATCACAATGGCGAATACAAGTCCAACGTGCACTTCAACCCACAGATCAAATACGACCTGGGTAAAGCGTTGAACCTGCCGGATCGCCAATTGTATGTCGGTATCGAGTATGACTACTGGTCCGACAAGTATGGTATTGAAGACACCAAGTTCTTTGATACCAACCAGAACACGGCGAGTTTGTTGGTGAAAGTGTTTTTCTGATTGCGTCGAGGCGCGTGGGACGTGGGACGTGGGACGTGGGGCAATATGCCCCGCGTCCCGCAAAAATTACCTATATTTGTTGTTCTTCAGCCAGCTTTTGTTGCTCGATAAAAAATGGGGGGCGCTTTCCAGTTAGGGCCTTTAACCGCGAGATTACCATCATCAACCAGGACACCCTCCTTAAAAAGTCTTCCATAGACTTCAGCAAACTCACCGCTCACGAATGCTTCGCGGCGATACCGGTTGAACATCCCGTCTAAAGTGAAGCAGGGCGATTAGCCCCGACCCACCGTGCAAATTCTACTTAACTTCCTCCAAGATATTTACTACCTGACAAAAACTTTGGCTCCTTCCATTTTGACCCTTTTACCACAGTCCCATCATCCCCTCTTGAAAGGACTCCTTCCTCAAAAAGCCGGGCATATTCTTTCAAAAAAACTCCATCTTTTTTCGCGCCTGGATTATATTGCCCAAACATGACATCTAAAGAAGCAACACTGCTATTTAGAGCAAACACGGTAATCACATCTTCTACCGATTCATTTTTGAAAATATGTTCAAGCATCCTCATGACCCCATCCTCCCCAGCAACAATCTAAACTCTGACTCCATTTCCTCAGCAATGCTGTCAACGCTCCTGAGTATAAAGCAGCGCCCCATCATCTCGTAATTTATAGTCCTTTAAGGTTGCAGAGTGTGCACCGCCAACTTGTTGACAAGAAGACCCTTGGATTCCCGGAGCAGATGAACCTTGTGATACTCGAACACCGAGTCGTGCCAGTTTTGATAGGGCTGGCGTATCTGGCCCAAACGGATCAGTATAACCGGTCAACCCCATATCGAGATTATAATTACGTATAGGCCCATTCGTTCCGCCAACATAATGCATATGAGCAAAAGGCTCTTCATAAGCGGGAGCACGAATGTGTATAGGGGGTAAATTTATTGTGTTCAAATTAATGATCCTGATCAAAGTTCCTATGACGCCGGTGACTTGCTGTGCATTGAGCGCCAGGTCATCACCCAGCACATATGACTACTGGTCTGACAAGTACGGTATCGAAGATACCAAGTACTTTGACACCAATCAGAACACCGCCAGTTTATGGGTCAAAGTGTTCTTTTAAGCGAAGCCTGGCGAGGGTCATCAGCACCCTCGCCACTGGCAAAGTAATGCCACATCAGATCAATTTATTTTTCACATCCCTTTGACCCCTCATTGACTCCCGCTTCCCTAAGATCGGCGCCAGAGCACTCACTGCTTCGTTGAGTTCTCGCCCAGTCACGGTCTTCAGCACGCCCCGTTTACGACGCTGTCGATTTCAACCAACCGACCCGGACGGTAGATAGCGCCCCATGATGGAATCCTTGTTCAGCCGAATCGTCGCCCATGGCCGAGCGGGCAACGCCCAACGCATCGGCGCCCTGGCGGCTTATCGAACGCTGATCGTCATGATGTTCTGCTTGCTTCTGGCGCTGTTGATCGGCATGTGGTTTGTTCGCGCATCAGCACCTGTGGACCTCGCTCAGGGCCGCAACATGCGCAACGCCGATATCTACAACCGCTGGGCCAAAGGTGAACTGGTAGTACTGGTACGTCACGCCGAACGCTGTGACCATTCCACCAACCCATGCCTCGACGTATCCGACGGCATTACCCGCAAAGGCCAGGCAGCAGCAATCGAACTGGGTAACGCCTACAGGCAACTGGGCCTGGAAAAGGCCGATATCTTCAGCAGTCCACTGGCGCGAACCCGACAAACATCGACCTACGCTTTCAACCACGCCAGCACGAGCGAGGATTGGCTGGTCAACTGTCGCCATACGCTGCTGCAGGACGTGCTGCGCCACAAAGCTGATCAACGCAACCTGATCCTGGTGACGCACAGCGAATGCATTGATCAACTGGAGCGCGCTCTACAAGTGTCGTCGCGCACTTTGCTCGACTACGGCAGTTCGCTGTTCGTTGCCATTGATCCCAAGGATCATTCCGCGCATGTATTGGGCTTCCTCGATGCGCCGGATTGGAAAGCCATACTCGCCAAACGTCCGTAACCTTCCTGAATACATTGAGCCGAGACATGCCGCGTGAATAACCCTAAACATCAGTTTTATCTGATCAACATCGGTCTGCCGTTGTTGCTCGCGATTGTCGTATTTGTGGCGTTCGATCTGACCCATCTGGACGTTGCCATCAGCAACCTCCTATACACACCCGCCACTCACACATTCTGGCTGGAACACAACAAGCTGTTTGAAGACATTACCCATCGCTGGGCGCGCATTATTCCCAACTGGACAGGCGAAGCCGCAATTATTGGCGCGGTACTTTCCTTTCTGTGGCCACGGCTCAGGGCTGAAAAACATGTCCGGATGATCGCCTTTCTGGAGCGAATCCACGTGGCAAACCTGTTGAAGTTCTGCACACGGCATCGTCGAGACTTTCTATTTCTGGTATTGGCATTCGCCATCACCACCGGGGTTATTCACTACTTCAAAAGTCACACCAGCATTTATTGCCCCATCGAACTGACCCAGTATGGCGGCAGCATGGACAAGAAAGAATGGTTTGAAAACTTCAACCTGCTGCATGAAGCGGGTGAAGGCCGATGCTGGCCGGGCGGCCATGCGTCCGGCGGTTTCACCATGCTCGCCTTGTACTTCGTGGCGCGCCGTTATCGCTGGCGCCATGCCAAGGCCCTGCTTTACTGGACGTTATTGCTTGGCATGGTTTACGGCACCACCCGCGTCCTGCAAGGCTGGCATTTCATGTCGCACACGTTCTGGGCCGGCATACTCGTCTGGTTTTCGGCATTCTTTACAGCGTTGGCTTTTTACGGGCGAAGCGTCCTGGAATTACCGCTGCGTAAAAAAACGGTTCCGGTGGTTCCCGCGGCACAAGCCGAGTTAGTCACAGACAACTAACAGCCACATGGAGAAATTTTTCATTCACAGCTGACTTATTTTTTACTTTTGACTTGGCATTATTCATTCAGGGTCGGGCGCAATGTCCGACCCTCGCGTATAGACCTAACAATAACGACTTCGCTGGCCCACTTCTGAGTTTCAGACATGAATAAACTACCGCAGATCACGCTCGCGTTCTGGATCATGAAAATCTGTGCAACCACATTAGGCGAGACAGCCGGTGATTTGCTGTCCATGACGCTGGATGTGGGCTATGCGATGAGTTCGTTGATATTAATCAGCGTCTTTGTTGCCACACTTTTCACTCAACTGGCATCCCGGCGTTACCACCCGGCGCTCTACTGGATCGTGATTCTTTCGACCAGTACGGCTGGCACCACCATGTCGGACTTCATGGATCGCACCCTTGGCCTTGGCTACGCCACCGGTTCGGCCATATTGATCGCAATCCTGCTGGCGATATTCGCCGCCTGGTATTTCAGTGAAAAGTCCCTGTCCGTAGACCGTATTACGACCCTCAAGGGTGAACTGTTCTATTGGTTCGCGATTCTTTTCTCCAATACCTTGGGCACTGCACTGGGCGATTTCCTGGCAGACGATTCCGGCCTGGGCTTTGCAGGCGGGGCATTATTGATCGGCAGCGCCATCGTGATCGTGGTAGCGCTTAAATACTTCACGAAAATTTCGACGGTGTTGTTGTTCTGGGTGGCCTTTGTCTTGACCCGACCATTCGGTGCAACGCTGGGGGACTTCTTGACCAAGCCGTTTGACAAGGGCGGCCTGGATTTTGGCACCGTCGGCTCGTCGCTGGTGTTGTTGGCGGTGTTGGTCGCGCTGGTGGTGCTGGCGACGATCTACAACAGCCAGAAGAAGCCAAGAGAAAACCAGCCGCAACTGGCTGCTCTCGGGGATAGCTGAGGTCGTCGCCACACGTCAGGCTCTGCGGAGTCAAATTACCCCTGCGAGACGTTCTGGACGTCACAGACGTTCAGAACGTCGTCGCCGTTGAACGGATAGCACGTGTTAGCGTGCTTACGTCAGCGCGGATCACTTGATCAACAACATCAACCTCCACGCATTAGTTATTCACTGTACTTTTTTTCTACAACGAATTTTGGCGCTTTCCAATTGGGCCCTTTGGCAGCGACTATGTTGTCGCCTGGCGCCAACACCCCCTCTTCAAAAAGACGCCTATAAGTCCGTAAAAATTCGCCGCTCGCGATCACTTCATGCCTGTAACGTCCAAACATTCTGTCTAGCGATGGTATTCCAGAATTAAGAGCAAAGACCGTGAGCACGTCTTCGACCGACTCATTTTTAACAATCTTCTCGATAATACTCACTACATCACCTCCTGCAACAGCTCATTATAAAAATCATGGTCTTGCCGCTGGCCTGCTCTAACGCTTCAGACGTGTGGACTCACGACTCATCATCTTGAAGCCAAGTGTGAAGAGGACACTTAAGCGCCCCAAACGAGACGACGTTAAACTGGCCTATTCAGCGTGGCGTCCTTCCGTCAGGAAATCTGGCGCTGTCCAGTTAGGGCCTTTTATCGCAACGCCGTTTTTACCGGGAGCGAGAACACCTTCTTTAAAAAGCCGATCATATACTCGAAAAAGCTCACCACTGAGAACAACCTCTTTTCTATACCGCCCAAACATAATATCAAGGGAAGGTATGCCTGACTTGAGCGCGAAAATCTTAACTACGTCTTCAACAGACTCATTTATCACAACCTGTTCGACAATATTCACAACACTCCCCCTCAAATAATCCTTGAAGTACCGCTGCTCTTCTCGCCCCACCTATCCAATACATCTGAATGATAGAGAAGGGCCTTGTGATCGTTGAGCTTATAGTCCTCCAAAGTCGCCGTATGAGCATTATTCCCAAAGGAATGCTTCAGCTCCATCTCCAAGCCAATAGTTATATAACATTCCAGCTCAATTTCATGGGTGCAATAGCGTTAATTAGCATCTGAAATTTCTATATATCCTGCCGGAATTTTCTTCAGCTAATTAATCAGTGGGCACCTGCTATTAATCAGCTATTTTCCTGGCGGGCATAGCCTGACGAATGCATCCCACTCGGTTCAGGGTTGAAGAGCTACTCCCACGGCAACGGCTTGCCCGCGCGAATGCTCGAATTGATAGAGCGCAGCAGTTCCAGCGGGTCGCGATCGGTGCGTGCATGACTTTGCTCGTCGACCCAGCTTGTGACCTGTTTGCGCTCAAGACTCGGCCGCAGATGAAGAATCTCTACCAGCTGGCGCTCGCACTGTTGTGCATAGGCGACCACGCTGGAAAACAAAGGACTATTACCACTCATTGAGTCGAACCTCCCCATTCAGGCCCTGATACGTTTCCAGATTTTTCCGGCAACGGTCACCAGCAATACCAGCAGTGCGCCCGCTACCAACCCGGCGAACGCGTCGATGACTGTCGGGACAAGCATTGAAATCCCGCCAACCGATTCAGCGGCTCGCTGAGTCATGGATTCGCTCCAGTGATGGGCGAACGGCAGGCCATGGGTGAGGATACCGCCGCCGACCATGAACATGGCAGCCGTGCCGACGATAGACAGCACCTTCATCAGCACCGGGGCCAGCCAGAGCAACGCGCTGCCCAGGCCCTGCAATGCCGAGTGGGTGCCCTTCTTCAGATACAACCCCAGATCGTCGAGCTTGACGATGCCTGCCACCAGGCCATAAACGCCGATGGTGATCAGCACGGCAACAATGACCAGCACACCCACCTGATCCATGAACGGCCGGGTCGACACCACGCCAAGGGCCAGGACGATGATCTCGGCGGAGAGAATGAAGTCAGTACGAATCGCGCCTTTGATGCGCTCTTTTTCGAAGGCCACCATGTCGACGTTCTGGTCGGCCGTGGCCTGCTTGCGTTGCTGGTGCTCGGCTTCGGTTTCAGGGTGCAGCCATTTGTGCGCGAGCTTTTCGAAACCCTCGAAGCACAGAAACGCACCGCCAATCATCAGCAGCGGCAGGATCCCCCATGGCGCGAAAGCACTGATCAGCAATGCGGCGGGCACCAGAATCGCCTTGTTGAGCAGCGACCCCTTGGCCACGGCCCAAACCACGGGTAATTCACGATCCGCAGTGACGCCGGTGACTTGCTGTGCATTGAGCGCCAGGTCATCACCCAGCACACCGGCGGTTTTCTTTGCAGCGAGGGAGACATCGTCAAGCAGCGTCGCGATGTCATCGAGAAGGGTCAGCAAGCTTCCAGCAGCCACAGGCAATATCCTTAAAAAAATCAGACTGAATGCTATTGAACCATAGCCATGCCGGCATATGCCGCGATCTTGAGGCTCCCGTGAGGGCGGTGCTACCATGCGCCTCCGCTGAACGGGCAAGGAAACCTCTGGTTTATGAGCAGTATTCGCGAGCGCAATAAAGAGCTGATCCTGCGTGCAGCCAGCGAAGAGTTCGCCGACAAAGGGTTCGCGGCAACCAAGACCAGCGACATCGCCGCCAAGGCCGGTCTTCCCAAGCCCAATGTCTACTACTACTTCAAGTCCAAGGAAAACCTCTACCGCGAGGTGCTCGAAAGCATCATCGAGCCCATTTTGCGTGCCTCGACGCCCTTCAATCGCGATGGCGTACCGGCTGAGGTGCTCAGCGCCTACATCCGCTCAAAAATCCGTATTTCCCGCGACCTGCCGTTTGCCTCGAAAGTGTTCGCCAGCGAGATCATGCACGGCGCACCGCACTTGACGCCCGAGCAGGTCGAGCAGCTCAACGATCAGGCCCGCCACAACATCGAATGCATCCAGGCCTGGATCGACAGTGGGCAGATCACAGGTGTCGATCCCCATCACCTGATGTTTACCATCTGGGCCGCGACTCAGACCTACGCTGATTTCGACTGGCAGATCTCGACAGTTACCGGCAAAGCGAAACTGGAAGACGCCGATTACGACGCCGCCGCGCAAACGATCATTCGCCTGGTGCTCAAGGGCTGCGAGCCAGGCTGACCTTCTTTCTCCCACGATTGAAATGCAGGCCTGCCTGTCAAACCCCATCGCAACAAAAAACGCGAACAACAAAAAACCCGCCGAAGCGGGTTTTTTGTATGACCATTCCAACATCCTGTCAGTAGCCTTCCTGGCAATGGTCGATCATCCCTGATCCCGTAGCGCTTCCTTCGCTGCGGTTGTTGGATCCAATATTAGCCCTCTGCGTCAGTCAGCAATAGGGCGATTTTCCCCAGTTCGTGTAAGCCTTTCGCTATAGATGGATTTTCCCTACAACAATTAGTGAACCACCTCTCAGGTTTGCGGCCATTGAGCCGACAATATTGGCAGGACAAATCGGATTAGGCCCCCACGACGCAGGTCATGGGCGCACGCGAGAACTATAAAAATACGGAGTAATGCTCATGACTATGCGCAATGTATCGATCAGCCGACGACTCTGGCTGATCCTCATCGTGTCCGTATTGATGCTGTGCACCTTGACGGCCGCAATGCTCAGGCAAGTTCATATCGATCTATACGACGCCAAAGCCCAGAAAACCATGCACGTGGTGCAGACCGCCAGCGGCATTCTTGAGTATTACCATGGCCTTGAAACCGCCGGGACACTGAGCAAGGAACTGGCGCAGGAACAAGCCCTCAACGCGATCCGCAGCCTGCGCTACAACCAGAGCGACTACTTCTGGATCAACGATTTGCGCCCGGTGATGATCATGCATCCGGTCAGCGTGAAACTGATTGGCCAGGACCTGTCGGCCATCAAGGACCCCGACGGGTTTGCAGTCTTTAACGAAATGGTTGCGGTGGCCAAGTCAAAAGGTGCCGGGATGATCCAGTATCGCTGGCCGAAACCGGGCGCCAGCGAGCCTGTGCAGAAAATTTCCTATGTGCAGCTCTTCGCGCCTTGGGGCTGGATTCTGGGTTCCGGCGTTTATGTTGACGACGTTTCCGCCGAGTTCCAGCAGCAAGTGTGGCGTGCAGCGTTGTTCAGCCTGGCCATCGTGCTGGTCATGGCATTGCTGGTCATCCTGATTGGCCGAAGCATCGTGCGGCCGCTTCGCGAAGCAGTGCAGGCGATGTCCGACATCGCCAGCGGCGAAAGCGATCTGACGCGCACCCTGCAAACCCAGGGCAATGATGAAGTCACCCAGCTGGCGAAGCATTTCAATGCCTTCACAGCCAAGCTGCGGGGTGTGGTGAGCCAGTTGCAAACCTCCGCCAACGGGCTGGAGCAGGCATCTACTGATCTGGGCAACAACGCCGAACAGGCTCAGGCGCGCAGTCAGCAGCAATCCCAGCAGATGGAGCTGGTTGCAACTGCCGTCAACGAAGTGACCTATGGCGTTCAGGACGTCGCCAAGAATGCCGAACACGCCGCCACTGAAATGCGTGATGCTGAAGCCCAGGCGCATCAGGGCCAGGTCAATATCGACAGCAGCCTGCGTCAGATCGATCACCTGTCAGGCACCATCAACGAAGCGGTGGAAGTGATCCGCACGCTGGCGGCCGAAAGCACGCAGATTGGCAGTGTTCTGGAAGTCATCAGCTCCATTGCCGAGCAGACCAACCTGCTGGCCCTCAACGCCGCTATTGAAGCAGCCCGCGCAGGGGAACAAGGCCGGGGCTTTGCCGTGGTTGCCGATGAAGTACGCCTGCTGGCACAACGCACGCAGAAATCCACTGCGGAAATCCAGGCGATGATCGAACGCCTTCAGACCCATTCCAACGCTGCGGTAAAAGTGATTGCCGATAGCAGCCGCTCGTCGCAGCTGACCATCGAACAAGCCAATCAGGCGGGTCAAAGCCTGACCTCCATCAGTCAGGCCCTGCGGAACCTCAACAGCCTCAATGCCTCGATTGCCAGTGCGACGCTCCAGCAATCCCACGTCGTCGAGGACATCAACCAAAACGTTACCCAGGCAGCGCAATTGTCACAAACCACGGCCATCGCCGCTGAAAACTCCAGCCAAGCCAGCCTGCACCTGCGTAGCCTGAGCGAACAACTCAACAGCCTGCTCAAGCAATTTCGCGTCTGAAGCTGCCAAGGCCGGGAACGCCAATTCCCGGCCTTGAGCGCCGCCGCCCTGCGCGCCTCCGGTCATCCGCCGCTCAAACCTGTCAGACAGGGCCGACTACGCTTGCGTTGCCTGAGGTATTGCTCATAGGCTCACCCGACTTTTGATTCGGAAGACACCATGGACAGCAACATCAGCCGGCGCGAACAGCTGCGCATCATCATTTTCCAGACCGACACTCCAGCGGGCCGACGCTTTGACAAGACCTTGCTGGCGGTCATTCTGTGCAGTCTGATCGTGGTGATCCTAGACAGCATTCCGGCGATCCACGCCAACTATGCAGACTGGCTGGCCTATATCGAATGGGGTTTCACGCTGGTCTTCCTGGTCGAATACCTTCTGCGCCTTTATTGCTCGCCCCGGCCGCTGCAATACGCCTTCAGTTTTTATGGGCTGGTGGACCTTCTGGCCATCGTGCCGGGGATCCTGGCGATCTATTACAGCGATGCACAATACCTGTTGATCGTGCGGATCGTGCGCATGCTGCGTATCTTCCGGGTGCTCAAGCTCAGCCCTTACTTGAAGCAGGCCAATTACCTGCTGGCGGCGCTGCGGGGCAGCAAACAGAAAATCATTGTGTTTCTGGTCAGCGTTTCGACGCTGGTCATTGTGTTCGGCACCCTGATGTATGTAATCGAAGGCCCGGAACATGGCTTCACTAGCATTCCCACCGGGATCTACTGGGCCATCGTGACCCTGACGACCGTGGGCTTTGGCGACATTGTTCCCAAAACGCCGCTGGGGCAAATGCTGTCCTCCCTGGTGATGATCACGGGTTATTCGATCATTGCGGTGCCCACCGGCATCTTTACTGCGGAACTGGCCAACGCGATGCGCGGTGAACAGCTGCAACACGATTGCCCGGTCTGCGCCAAGAACAGCCATGAACACGGAGCGGCGTTCTGCTCGCGTTGTGGCAACGCGCTGTTCCCTCGGGCTAGCGAAAAAGCATAACTACATAATTTTTAAATCTATAACCGCCTAAGCCCCTGCGGCTATAGTCGCGGGCCATAAGCCACTAACTCTATAAGAACGTGTCATCTACAAAAGGAATGTGCAGTGAATAAACTTTTTGCCGCCTCGTTATTGGCTGCGGGCCTGGCCTTGAGCAGCGCCGCCCAAGCCGCCCCGACCCTGCTGAACGTGTCGTATGACGTAATGCGTGACTTCTATAAGGATTACAACGCCGCATTCCAGAAGCATTGGAAAGCCGATCATCAGGAAGACATCACGGTGCAGATGTCTTTCGGCGGTTCGAGCAAACAAGCGCGCTCGGTGATCGACGGCCTGCCCGCCGATGTGATCACCATGAACATGGCCACGGATATCAACGCCTTGGCCGATAACGGCAAACTGGTCCCGGACAATTGGGTGACGCGTCTGCCGAACAACAGCGCGCCGTTCACTTCCGCAACCGTGTTCATTGTGCGCAAGGGAAACCCCAAAGCCCTTAAAGACTGGTCAGACCTGGTCAAGGACGGCGTGGAAGTCATCGTTCCCAATCCGAAAACGTCGGGTAATGGCCGCTACACGTACCTCTCGGCTTGGGGTTATACCCTGAAGAATGGCGGCGACGAGGCGGCGGCGAAGAAATTCGTCGGCCAGTTGTTCAGTCATGTTCCGGTGCTCGATACCGGTGGCCGTGGCGCAACGACAACCTTCATGACCAACCAGATCGGTGACGTGCTGATCACCTTCGAAAACGAAGCAGAAATGATCGCCCGGGAATTCGGTCGCGACCAGTTCGAAGTGATTTACCCAAGCGTCTCGGCTGAAGCCGAGCCGCCGGTTAGCGTGGTCGATAAGGTCGTCGACAAAAAAGGCACCCGCGCCGCCGCCGAGCAATACCTGAAATACCTGTGGTCGCCTGAAGGCCAGGAAATCGCCGCAGCCAATTACCTGCGTCCTCGCGACCCGGCAGTGCTGGCCAAATACGCTGATCGCTTCCCGAAAGTCGACTTCCTGTCAGTCGAGAAAACGTTCGGCGATTGGCGCACCGTGCAGAAGACCCACTTCAACGACGGTGGCGTGTTCGATCAGATTTATCCGGCCAAATAACTGACCGCCGAGCCCCGGCGATGAATCGGTTCCCAGGGTTGGAATACAGCCCCGGGGACGGATTCTTCCGGGAATGAGCCGGCACAGGCAAAGGCTACTCAGAGCCCCTTCACCCGTCTCCAGTCAGCACATTGCGCCTGGATCCGCCTCGCGATTAACGCCCCCGGCAACACCTTCCACGTCCCCTGCGTTCTGTATTCATTACACAACCTGTTACAACATTGACGCGTTAATACGCATGCTGCAAACGCCTTTGTATCAAGATTTCCTACAAACCGTCGATAAACGTCCTACACCAAACGTTCAAGGAGTGACGACATGGAAATCTCTTTAACTGCCGGCTCGACCCTGGCATCTACGATGCGACTTAACCCATCCAGCCAGACACTGACCGCGCAACCTATCAGCGAGGAACAGAAGCTGGCGTTCGGTAGCGCCACACCGGCGGCGATTTATCATCCAAGTGAAGCAGCCGCCGCGCTAAGTCAGACCGTATCGACTCAGCCTATGGTGGTCGTTAACACCTACGGGCGCCCTCAGTCTGCCGACTTCCCGGCGATGGCCAAGTTGCATCAAGGTGCTCATTATGGGTTGAAGGCCGCGTTCGAAGAGTTTAACTCTGCGCTTGCCTACGCTTTCCCGGACCTCGCCGACAAAAAGTTTGGCTTCACCATCGAGGCCGACGGCAAACTCAAGGCGCTCAACACAGCAGGCGAACTCAGCACTACCGATATGGATCAGCTGGATAAATTGTTGAACGCCTCCAGCTCGCTGAAAAGCGCTGCCGGCACTTATCGAGATGTTTCCATAGATCTGGTGGCGGCCGACGGAACCTGGGGCGGCTCTTATCTGGGCGATTACCAGCTGGATAAGGACAACTTCGCCAGCACCATTGATCTGGCGGCGCTGTTTATACCCAAAACCGATAAACCTGATCCTGAAGCCATGGCGGGTTGGTTTTCGCACCAGCTATGGAGCAAAGGCGAACTCGCAACGCCGGAATCGCATGCAGCCATCCTCGCGGCTCGTGACGCGGCACAAGACGCGAAGAGAGCGGCTCAAACTGCAAAGGCTTGAGGCGTACCGACATTGCTAACCATCTGTAGGAGCCAACTTGTCGGCGAGACACTTTCCCTGCGCGCGCAGCAATATCGTCTCGCGAACAAGGTGGACGCTCCTCCAGGCGGTTCAATACCGTGGATTCGGTTTGCTGCCAGGGGCCGTTAGACGTGTTTGACCATGCGCGAATTCATTTGCGAATGTCATCGGCGTTGGGACCAGATGCAGGGCGGCAGTGCAGCTTTGTGTCTCACCGCCCCTCTTCACCCCACGCGCAAAGTAGGAAATGGCCGAATACCGTGTACGTATTTTTAATCCTGCCCCAACGAAAGCGACGCCCTAAGGCGCCGCTTTTGTTGGTATATGCCTTACCCACTCAATTCCCGAACTGACGACTCAAACCCGCTGGCACACCACTGGAATCGGTTTCCTGCCACGGGCCGTTTGGCGAGGTGGACCAGCTCCAGCCGTTGTTCCAGCGGTAATAGGTGCGCTGACGGTAGAAAGTGTTGGTTTGGTCGTCCAGCACGTGAACGCCCAGCTTCGCATCCCAATGGCTGTTGCCGCCCGGTGGTGGCGCGAAGTTGGCCGAGGTTTTGGGGCCTGCCGCAGGTGCTTTCGGGATCTGCGGAGCGCCGGGTTTGCCGGGCGCAGGCGATTTGCCAGGCAAGGTCGGGATCGGCTCCTGGCTGCGTGGGCCTGTGGGCTGGACCGCACAAGCGCTCAAGCCAAGAATCATCCCCAACAAAGTAATACGTGCTGCGCGATACATAAGCGGATTCTCTACTGATCTGGGCTGTCGATGGTGAGCGTCTGCAGCGACGTAACGCTGCTGGCCAGCGGCTTGCTGCGGCCGACCCACTCGCCTTTGGTCGGCTGGCCTGCACGGGACACCCGAGCCATCAGTTGGACTTCAGGGAAGTTCGACAGTTTCAGTTGCGGCATCATCGCGTCGGCATCGGCCAACTCGACTTCTACCGGCAAGTCCGCGACCGTTACGCGCTTGACCGCCAGAGGCGCGGGCGGACCTTTGACCGCACGAGCAAAAATGAACACGCTATCGCCCGGCGCGACCTTGGCTTTCAGTTCCGCAGCCAGATCGACACGCACCTTGATCAGCGCGGTCTTGCTCGCCGCAACCACCGGTGCCTCGACGGCGCCACCGGCGGCTGTCAACTTCTCGCTGGCACGGGCGATTCCACCCTCCAGCGCCGAGCGCGAAGGATCCTGCGGCGGCAGAACCGCCAGCAGACGTTTCCAGTAATCCACAGCTTGTTGATATCGCTCGGTCTCAAACGCGGCGATGCCAAGCAGGCCAAGGCTGGTGACTTCCTTTGGATCGGCCTTGAGGGCTTCATCGGTCAAAGCCTGGACTTGCGGGGAGAATTTCTTGTCACCGGCAAAGTACAAAGCCTGGGCCCACTGCCCAAGCAGTTCCGGCTGGCGACCCGCGACGGCCACGGCGCGTTCGAACATCGCCGCGGCATCCGCTGGGCGATCCTGAGCCATGTAGGTCCGCGCCAGAAAATAAATGCCTTCGGCCGAGTCCGGCTGGGCTTTGACCGCACGTTCCAGGCGACTGGTCATTTCCTCCAGAGAGCCGGGCGGTTGGGCGAACTCCCGGGTCAGTTCGACCTTGTCACTGGCGCCGAAGTGCAGATACAAGGCCAACCCCAAAACTGGCACCAGCAGCGCTGCCAGCAGCGGCAGGGGCTTGCCCAACCGTGAAGTGCGCAGCGGTTCTACGCCTTCGGTGTCGGCCAGCAGCTCCCGAGCCGCTTCGGCCCGGCCATTGTCCATCTGCTCGCCAGACAACACGCCCTCCTGCTGCTGACTTTGCAGTTCTGCCACGCGCTCCTGATAAAGAGCGACATTGAGGGCCGTGCGGTCTTCTTCGCTTTGAGCACGACGACCACGCAGGACAGGAATCAACAGGAAACTCAGGGCCACCAGCAACAGCAGGCCGGCAGCTAGCCAGAAATCAATCATTCGCGGTTTTTATCCAACAGGTGGGCGAGGCGCTGACGCTCCTCGTCGGAAAGGGCTTCGCTCTCGCCGCGACCCTGGCCACGGCGACGCACAACGATTACGCCGATCACCAGCAGGCCGCCCAGCAGCAGACCGGCCGGTCCGAACCAGAGTAGCCAGGTTCGCGAGCTGAGGGCTGGCTTATAGCGCACGAAATCACCATAGCGATCAACCATGAAATCGATGATCTGCTGGTTGCTCTGGCCTTCGCCCAGCATGCGGAAGATCTCCTTGCGCAGGTCAGCGGCGATCGGTGCGTTGGAATCGGCGATGTCCTGGTTCTGGCACTTGGGACAGCGCAGTTCTTTAGTCAACTCGGCGTAACGTGCCCGCTCGGCTTCATCGCGAAACTCGTAGGCGTCGATCGCGGCCTGGGCCAGTGTTGCCATTCCCAGCGTTAACAGGGCAGCGGTAACCCAGCGCTTCATTGTTTTGCCTCGTCAACCAGTCCCTGATACAACCCGGCCAGTTGCTCGCGCCACACCGTCTCGTCGATCACGCCAACGTACTTGTGACGAATAATGCCTTTGCTGTCGATCAGGAAGGTTTCCGGCGCGCCATAGACCCCAAGATTGAGTCCCAGGCTGCCTTGTTCGTCCCGGATATTGAGCTGATAGGGGTTATGAAAATCCTGCAGCCATTTCAAGGCGTCGGCGTTCACGTCCTTGTAATTGATGCCGTAGATCACCACGCCTTGCTGTGCCAGCTTGTTGAGCACCGGATGCTCGACCCGACAGGCCACGCACCAGGTGCCCCAGACATTGACCAGTGCCGGTTTGCCCAGCAGGTCTGCGCGGGTCAGCAGTTTTTCACTCTGCACCTGTGGCAAGGAAAACTCGGGGAATGGCTTGTCGATCAGGGCCGATGGCAACTCGGCGGGGTCCAGGTACAGCCCGCGATAGAGAAACACCGCCACGCCGAGAAATATCGCCAAGGGCAATAACAGAATCCAGCGCTTCATACCGTCGCCTCCGCCAGACCCAACGCGTCACGTACCTTGCTTTTGACTTTGATTCGGTAGCGCTTGTCCATCGCCGCCAGTAAGCCGCCCAGTGCGGTAATCAACCCGCCGAACCAGATCCAGCGCACGAACGGCTTGACGTGAACCCGCACCGCCCAGGCGCCATCACCCAGCGGTTCACCCAACGCCACATACAGATCGCGGGTGATACCGGCGTCGATGCCGGCTTCGGTCATCATCGACTGTTGCACCGTGTACAAACGTTTTTCCGGGTGCAGGATGGTCACTTGCTGGCCGTCTTCAAGGACGCGGATGGTGCCCCGATCCGAGGTGAAGTTCGGGCCTTGGTAGTGTTTGGCGCCGTCGAACACGAACATGTATCCGCCTAATTCCATGGATTCACCGGGGGCCAGACGCAGGTCGCGCTCGGCGCTGTTCTGACTGGAAAGCACCACACCCAAGGCGCAAACGGCGATGCCAATGTGCGCGACCTGCATGCCCCAATAGCTGCGGGTCAGGCCGCGGGCACCCTTGATCAGGCCTTTGTGACGGGTTTTGTCCAGCAGATCCCGAACGCCCGCCAGCAACACCCACGCTGCAAGCATGAAGGTCGCCAGCACGGCCCAATGGAAGTCATCCATGGCGAAACCGGCGATCACTGCCAGCACGGCGCTGCCGATCAATACCGGGGCCAGCATGCTCATCAGCCATTTCACCGGCGTGTCTTTCCAGCGCACCAGTACGCCCACTGCCATCACCGCCATCAGCAACCCCATCAGCGGCACGAACAGCGCGTTGAAGTAAGGCGGCCCGACGGACATTTTTGCGCCGCTCACAGCATCCAGCACCAGCGGGTACAGGGTGCCGAGCAGGATCATGGAAGCGGCCACCACCAATACCAGGTTGTTACCCAGCAACAGGGTTTCCCGGGACCATAGGCCAAAGCCGACATGGCTTTTTACGACCGGAGCGCGAAAGGCGAACAAGGTCAGCGAGCCGCCCACCACGAACAACAGGAAAATCAGGATGAACACGCCACGGGCCGGATCGGACGCAAAGGCGTGAACCGAGGTGAGCACACCGGAACGCACGAGGAACGTCCCCAGCAGACTCAGGGAAAACGCCGCAATGGCCAGCAACACGGTCCAGCTTTTGAACACGCCGCGCTTTTCGGTAACTGCCAATGAATGAATCAGCGCCGTCCCCACCAGCCAAGGCATGAACGATGCGTTTTCCACCGGGTCCCAAAACCACCAGCCGCCCCAGCCGAGTTCGTAATAGGCCCACCAGGAGCCCAATGTGATACCAATTCCAAGGAACGCCCAGGCGACGATCGTCCATGGACGCGACCAGCGCGCCCAGGCCGCATCCAGACGTCCGCCAAGCAAAGCGGCAATGGCGAAGGCAAAGGCGACCGAGAAACCGACGTAGCCCATGTACAGCATCGGTGGATGCACGATCAGGCCAATGTCTTGCAACAATGGATTGAGATCGCGGCCATTGGCGGGAATTTGCGGCAGGATGCGCGAAAAAGGGTTGGACGTCAGGATCAGGAACAACATGAAGCCGACACTGATCATGCCCATGACCGCCAATACCCTGGCCAGCATCACCTGCGGCAATTGCCGGGAGAAGATCGAGACAGCGAAGGTCCATGCGCCGAGAATCAACGCCCAGAGCAGCAGCGACCCTTCGTGCGCACCCCACACGGCGCTGAACTTGAAGTACCACGGCAAGGCGCTGTTGGAGTTTTCCGCTACGTAGGCCACGGAAAAATCGTCGGTCATGAATGCGTAGGTCAGACACCCAAAGGCGAAGACCAGAAAGGCGAACTGGCCCCACGCCGCTGGTTGCGCCAACCCCATCCACATACGGTCGCCCCGCCATGCGCCCATCAGTGGCACGCTGGCCTGCACGACGGCAAAGCACAGCGCCAGAATCATGGCCAGATGGCCGAGTTCAGGAATCATGGTTCAACCCTGCTTGGAAGGTGAAGAAGGTGCAGCCTGGCCGCTCTCTTTGAGCGCCTTGGTGACCTCAGGCGGCATGTACTTTTCATCGTGCTTGGCCAGCACTTCGTCGGCCACCACCACGCCATCTGCATTGAGCTTGCCCAGGGCGACGATGCCCTGCCCTTCGCGGAACAAGTCCGGCAGGATGCCGCGGTAGGTGATGGTCACTGATTTGTTGAAGTCGGTAACGATGAACTTCACGTCCAGGGAATCGGCGGAGCGTTGCAGCGACCCCTTCTCCACCATGCCGCCGGCACGGATTCGCGTGTCGTGAGGCGCTTCGCCGTTGGCGATCTGGCTTGGGGTGTAAAACAGGTTGATGTTTTCCTTCAGGGCACTCAAGGCCAGGGTGACGGCAATGCCAACCCCGGCCAGGATCGCAACGATGATCAACAGACGTTTTCTGCGCAGCGGATTCACTTCTGGCTCTCCCAGCGCAGACGACGCGCCTCTTGTTGCAGGTAACGTCGACGCGCCATAACGGGCAGCGCCACGTTCATGGCCAGAACCGACAGGCAAATGCCATAGGCCGACCAGACGTAAAGACCGTGGTGCCCCATGGCCAGAAAATCGGCGAACGAATCAAATGTCATAGCTCGCTTCCTTTGACAGGCGGCTGCTTCAGGGACTTCATCACTTCGGCCTTGACCCAACTGGCCCGCGCCTCACGCTTGAGGATTTCAAGGCGCATGCGCAGCAGCAGGACGGCACCAAAAAAGCAGTAGAAACCCAGCACGGTGAACAGCAACGGCAGCCACATTTCGGCAGGCATCGCGGGCTTTTCGGTCAGGCTGAAGGTGACGCCCTGATGCAGGGTGTTCCACCACTCCACCGAGTACTTGATGATTGGAATGTTGATCACGCCAACGATTGCCAATACCGCACAAGCCTTGGCGGCGCTGTCACGATTACTGATCGCGTTGCCCAGGGCAATAAGACCGAAGTACAGGAAAAGCAGGATCAGCATGGACGTAAGGCGTGCATCCCAGACCCACCACGAACCCCAGGTCGGCTTGCCCCAGATGGCACCGGTGACCAGGGCCACTGCGGTCATCCAGGCGCCGATGGGCGCGGCACATTGCAGGGCTACGTCGGCGATCTTCATTTTCCACACCAGACCAACCACGCCGCACACCGCCAGCATGATGTAGCAGGACTGAGCGAGCATCGCTGCCGGCACATGGATATAGATGATGCGGAAACTGTTGCCTTGCTGATAATCCGGTGGTGCAAAGGCCAGGCCCCAGACCACGCCGATGCTTATGAAAAGCACAGCCGCCATGCTCAGCCAGGGCAGCAGGCGCCCGCTGATGCCATAGAACCACTTCGGTGAGCCGAGTTTATGAAACCAGGCCCAGCTCACGCCGCTTCGGGCGCTGTTTTTTGTCACGCTGCCTTTCATCAAGCCGCCTTTCATCACGGTGTCGCTCGGGTTTTTACTGACAGACGGAATGTCGGCCTGTCAGAACCTCAATTATTCGCCGACGCTGATTTTCAGGCCAGCCGCTATTGCAAAGGGTGTCAGGGTCACCGCCAGGGCGGTCAGGCTGCCAAGCCAAAGCAGGTAACCCGTTGCCGGCATACCTTGCAGAGCCGCTTGCAGCGCGCCACTGCCCAGGATCAACACCGGGATATACAAGGGCAGGATCAACAGCGCCAGCAACAGGCCGCCACGCTTCAATCCCACGGTCAATGCCGCGCCCACCGCACCGAGCAGACTCAGTACCGGCGTGCCCAGCAACAACGAAAACAACAGCACCGGTAGACATTGGCTCGGCAAACCCAGCATCAGTGCCAGCAGCGGCGCCAACAATACCAGCGCCAGCCCGGAAAAGGCCCAGTGTGCCAGCACCTTGGCCAGGACCAGAAGGGCCAGGGGGTGCGACGAAAGGACCCACTGTTCGAGGGAACCGTCCTCGAAATCGCTGCGAAACAGCCCGTCCAGCGAGAGCAGCACGGACAATAGCGCCGCTACCCAGACTAACCCCGGCGACAAGGTTTGCAACAATTGAGTCTCCGGTCCGACCGCCAGCGGGAACAAGGCGATGACGATTGCGAAGAACACCAGGGGGTTGGCCAGCTCTGCCGGACGCCGAAATAACAGCCGTGCTTCGCGCGCGACCAGCAGGGTAAACACATGACTCATACGGACCACTGCCCCAGATCAATATCCCGATAACCTGACGGCATCCGCGTCAGGGTGTGGTGCGTGGTCAGGACAATCATCCCGCCCCGCTCGCACTGCTTGGCCAGGTGATTTTCGAGTTGCGCCACGCCTTGCTTGTCCAGGGCGGTGAAGGGCTCGTCGAGAATCCAGATCGCAGGGCTGTCCAGATACAGGCGGGCCAGTGCAACCCGACGCTGTTGCCCCGCCGACAACGTGTGGCAGGGAACATCTTCGAAACCGCGCAGACCGACCGCGTCCAGAGCCTGCCAGATCTCGGCGGGTTCCGCAGGACGATGCAAGGCACACAGCCAGGTCAGGTTTTCCACCGGCGTCAGCAGATCCTTGATGCCAGCGGCATGGCCAATCCACAGCAGGTTACGCGCCAGTTCGGCACGCTGCGCCGCCAATGGCTGGCCATTGATGAGGATTTCACCGAATGTTGGCTGCATCAGCCCCGATAGCAAACGCAACAGGCTGGTTTTGCCACTGCCATTGGGGCCGCTGATCTGCAACATGTCACCGGCGTGAAGGGACAGTTCAAGGTGCTCGAAAAGCATCCGCCAGTCGCGCTCACAGGCCAGGCCGATGGCCTGCAAAACAGGGTTGGAACGAGTCATTGATGATTCCCAGCGCTGCGGTGTCGCCTCAAGGCGCGCCAGACAAGGCGCAGGCCGAAGAAATGGGTGTTCAAGTCGGCGTTGAAACGGCCGTTATATGGATACAGATTTGGTGCATATGTGGCCCGGTCGCGACCGGGCCGCATTATACATGGCATGTCCCGGTACAAGAGGGCAATTTCAACAAGGTCACGATTCCATGACAGGTGATATCACCAGCCTCCAACCGACGACGGCTGCTGCTGCGTTGGTCCGCACCGGACTTTCCCCCGCGCAAGTCCTGACCTTGCTGCAACCGATGGAAAGTCTCCTGCCCCCGGGTGAGTCCGTCGAAGCTCAGGTGGTGACACTCAAACAGCTGAGTCAAAGCTTCCAATTGCTGCTCACCCTGGCGACCAGCAACGGCGGCCAGACCAGCGTTCAGGTCGAAAGCACCCTGCCCTTCACTCCAGGCACCAGCCTCACGGTCTCGCAAGCATCCTCCAACACGCTGACGTTGACCTTGCAGCAGATCAATACTGCGCTCAATAACGCCCAGACCCACATCGATACCAAGCAGTTGCCGGTGGGCACGCTGCTGCAGGGCCGAGTCCTGACAACCCAAGCGATCAATCCCGCACTGGAACAGGCCAACGGTCAGACCACCGCGCAACCGGGCACTGCATCACCGGCGCTTTATCGCTCCCTGGTACTGCTACTCAACACCGCTCTGATTGGCACGACCCTGACAATAGAAAGCCCACGGCCGCTGACGACGGGCACACTGCTCAGCGCTCAGGTGCAAGGCAGCCAGGCGTTGAGCTTCGTGCCCCTGCCCAGTCGTCTCGATCAACTGGCGTTGAGCCAACAACTGACCACGCAACAAAATCGTCAGGGCTCGCTGGATGTGCTGATCAATGCGTTACGCAACTTGCCATCATCAAGCCCGGCGATCTCTGCCCCCTTGCAGGCGAGCGTCGATCAGTTGCTGGCCGATTTGCCGGACATCGAGCAAATGACCAGCCCCAAGACCGTGGCCCAAGCCTTCAATTCCAGCGGCCTGTTCATGGAGGCCAAGTTGCTGAGCGGTCTGAACCCCATGGCCGGCCCGGACCTCAAAGCCAATCTGATGCGCGTGATCCAACAAATTCTGCCCGGTCTGCCCGGCGGGCCCGGGTATGACGCAGCGGCGGCATCCAACATGCTGACCCGCACCATGCCTGGAGCGTTGCGTAGCGTTCTGGGGACCATGGGGCTGGTGACAGCACCGGCGCTGCCGGTCCATTTCCCGTTACCGTCGCGCTCGGTGAAAGGTGGCGGCAAGGAAGACGATCTGGAGATTCTGCTCAAACTCGCGGCCGCCGCCGTATCGCGCCTGCAAAGCCATCAGCTGGGCGGATTGGAACAGACACGCACCACCGCCGAGGGTACACAGCTGACGACATGGCAACTGGAGATACCCATGCGCAACGCGCACGACATCGTGCCGCTACAGGTCAAGGTGCAGCGCGAAGACACACCCGAAAAAGACAAGGCTGCCGACAAGGAGGAAGGCGAAGTCGGGGAAGTGAGGGAGAAACTCTGGACCATCGACCTGGCCTTCGATCTGGATCCCTTGGGACCGCTGCAAGTGCAGGCCCGGTTGCTTCGAGGCAATCTGTCGAGCCAGCTGTGGGCCGAACGCGCTGACAGTGCGGCGTTGATCAGCCATGAATTGAATCACCTTCGTGAGCGCCTGGTGGCCTGCGGCCTGACCGTTGGTGAACTGGCCTGCCGCCAGGGCACGCCACCCCAAGGTGCCCGCACCACCCTTGAACGACGCTGGATAGACGAGAACGCCTGATGAGCCAACCTGAACGCGGTCCACGCCAGGCCATCGCCCTGAGTTACGACGGCCAGCACACGCCAACCTTGAGCGCCAAGGGCGACGATCAATTGGCCGAAGCGATCCTGGCCATTGCCCGGGAATATGAAGTGCCCATCTATGAAAACGCCGAGCTGGTCAAATTGCTGGCGCGCATGGAGCTGGGTGACAGCATTCCCGAGCCGTTGTATCGGACCATTGCCGAGATCATTGCGTTTGCGTGGCATTTGAAAGGCAAATTCCCGGAGGGCCAGGATCCCAATGCACCGATGGTGGAGCGGGATATTACGCCGAAGGGGTGAAAGGCCTGCGATGGGGAGTTTGCTTCGTGCCGGAAAAACTCACTGCCGCTTAATCCGGTTTCGACCCTGTTTTCCAGAAGTGCCTTGAGCGCCCACAGACTGAAAACGGCGCTCACTCGTTTCGAGCGCCAAAGTCGTAGAGGCAGGTTTATAAGTCTGCGGAAAGTTGCAGTCGTTCATGGCCGGGATACCCGCAGGGAGAGGCGTGCGATATACAGGGTCAATGCCGCCAATTGGGAAGAGATAAGCGCATCGAGCAAGCCGGGGTGTTTGCCAGAAGTCATCCGCCGTAAGGCGGGGCCATAGTTTCAGAGCGCTGCCAACTATTAACCCTTAAGGCAATCACCCGTGATCATGACTTGTGCAGCTTGGTCATCAACTGCGCCTCAGCCTGGGTCAGACCGCAGGCCTGGGTGAGTTCGTCAATGCTGGCGCCCATGCCCACCAGACGCGCGGCCTGGGCGAAGGACAAGCTGGAGGGGTCGCGCTGTTCAAGTGCGGTGAGCTTGTCGGGCAGCGGCCCGACAATCGCCCGCAACTCATGCAACGCTTCGCCCATTTTCACGGTGCCGTTCTGGAAGTTATCCACACGCCTGGCCAGGTCCCGGTAGCGCTGGTCACGTTGCGTGTCCGCTTCTGCGCGCTTGAGATCCAGCTGACGTTGGCGCTTGGCGTGCGCCAGGAACATTCCCAGGGTCACGACCCAGAGAATGCCCAGAAAAGTGACAGCTACCTCAAGGATCAATCAGATGTTCTCCAGCTCGGACCACTCTTCCTCGGACATCATTTTGTCCAGTTCAACGAGGATCAGCAGTTCGCCATTCTTGTTGCAGACGCCCTGGATGAACTTGGCGGATTCGTCATTGCCCACGTTAGGCGCGGTTTCGACTTCAGACTGACGCAGGTAAACCACCTCGGCGACGCTGTCGACCAGAATACCCACCACTTGCTTGTCCGCTTCAATGATCACGATGCGGGTGTTATCACTGACTTCAACAGGCTCAAGACCAAAACGCTGGCGGGTGTCGATGACTGTAACCACGTTACCGCGCAGGTTGATGATGCCCAGCACATAACTTGGCGCACCCGGCACCGGTGCGATTTCGGTGTAGCGCAGCACTTCCTGGACCTGCATCACATTGATGCCATACGACTCGTTATCCAGGCGGAAGGTAACCCATTGCAGAATAGGATCTTCGGAACCTTGTGCGGACGACTTCTTCATAACCCTAACCCCTCACGTGTGTGCTGTGCAGGCGACGTTTTTACGTCATCCCATGATTATTTGATTTTTTGCATCTGCTTGACCGCGCCACTGGCAATCAGCTCGGCCAACTCGGAAACGTCCAGTAATGCGCACATATGTTCGATCACGGTGCCCGCCAGCCAGGGGCGCTGACCTCGTTGACTGCGCCATTTGATTTCACTGGGATCAAGTCGCAACGAGCGGCTGACCTGATGCACCGCCAGCCCCCACTCATAGCCCTGTACGGAAATCACGTACTGCAAGCCCTGGCGAAAATCGTCGCGGTAGCGATCAGGCATGATCCAGCGCGCGGTATCCAATACTTTCAGGTTGCCGGCCTGGCTTGGCAGGATGCCGAGGAACCAGTCCGGCTGACCGAACAGCGGTGTCAGATCGTGACCGGCCAATGGGTAAATCGACCCCAGGCACACCAACGGCACCGCCAGCGTCAATCCGGCGACATCGAACAACAGGCATTCGAACGGTTCCTCTGCCCAGGCCGGTCGCCCGTCAGTAGTCGACGGTGGCACTGGCGTGCGCTGGGCCGAAGGCAAATACACCTGCGCGACCGGCTCGACCAACGCCACGACGGGCGCAATGTCCGGGGCAACCGGCACGACAACGGTCTCGACTCGCGCCACCACAGGGGCGACCACCGGCGCAGAAACCACCGGAGCAGGCGCCGCTACCGCAATCGGCGTGGCAAGGGCCAACATCCGAGCGTCGTAAGCCTGTTCCTCAAGAACGGCCGCTTCGAATTCATCGATGCCGGACAGCTCGGTCACATCTTCAGTGGCGTCCTGAAGCAGCGCGTCCAGATAAGACTGCAATGCCAGTTGCGGTCGTGTTGCGATCTCTACAGGCCGGTGATTCATACGGGTGCCACACAATGAATGACGCGATGACCGCTTGATTGAGTTATCGGCCGCAATGACGTCCGACTTGAATGCTTCTGCCCATTGCCTGGCGACATTGAATGAGCGCCCACGTCAGGCCACCTGCGCCATGAGTTGCTCGGACAGCAGATGCTTGAGCAATGCACGATAGGCCAGCACTGCCCGGCTCTTGTTGTCGAACTGCGACGGCGTGACGCCGGCCCGGCTGGCATCGCGCAGCCGCGTGTCCACGGGCACATAGGCCTTCCAGACATGCTCGGGAAAACTGTCGCGCAATAATTTCAGGGTGCCCATCGACGCCTGCGTGCGCCGGTCGAACAGGGTCGGCACGATGGTGTATGGCAACGGCGTCTTGCGCGAGCGATTGATCATCGCCAGGGTGTTGACCATGCGTTCCAGGCCTTTGACGGCCAGGAATTCGGTCTGCACCGGAATCACCAACTGCTGGCTCGCCGCCAGCGCATTGACCATCAGCACGCCCAGCAAAGGCGGACTGTCGATCAAAGCGTAATCAAAATCCTGCCACAACTGCGCAAGGCTTTTGGCGATCACCAGGCCAAGGCCGTTCTGGCCGGGCGATTGCCGCTCAAGCGTGGCCAGCGCTGTACTCGATGGCAGCAGCGAGATGCGCTTGTCGCTGGTGGGCAACAGCAGCTGACCTGGAAGTCCGTCGGTTATGGCGCCTTTATTCAGGAACAGGTCAAAGACGCTGTGTTCCAGCACGTCGGGGTCATGCCCGAAATAACTGGTCATCGAGCCGTGGGGATCCAGATCGACAACGACCACGCGCTTGCCCGCCTCGGCCAGCAATCCAGCTAACGCGATCGTGGTGGTGGTCTTACCGACGCCACCTTTTTGATTGGCTACTGCCCAGACTCTCATTGTGTTTTTTCCTCCCGCCATGGCGATGGCCATCACGAGAATGACTAGGGGGCGGGTGACGAAGATTTGACGGTATTGCTGCGCACCGCTGGGTTGACTGGCGTGATTGCAGTTTGTGTGCCAGCACGACGCATTGCCGCATCAGGTTGAGCATTGGCCGCCGCGCCCGTCGCCGTCAGGCTGCGGCGCACGTCCAGATTGCGGGAAATCACCAACACCACTCGCCTGTTACGCCCTCGCCCTTCGGGGGTGGCATTGGAGGCCACCGGCTGAAATTCGCCATAGCCGACAGAAGCCATGCGCGCCGGATTGATACCGTCGATGGCCAGCATCCGCACGATGCTCGCCGAACGCGCAGATGAAAGCTCCCAGTTGGTGGGGTATTGAGCGGTACTGATCGGCTGATCGTCGGTAAAGCCTTCGACGTGGATCGGGTTGTCGAACGGCTTGATGATCTTGGCGACCTTCTCGATGATCGCAAAGGCTTTGTCGCTGGGCATGGCGTCGCCGCTGCCGAACAGCAGGCTTGAATTAAGCTCCACTTCGATCCACAGCTCGTTGCCACGCACCGTCATTTGATTGGATTTGATCAAGTCGCCAAACGCATCGCGCACATCGTCGGCGATGGCCTTGAGCGGATCGGAGGAATTCTGGGCAATGCCGGCGTCAGTCTGGTCGCTGTCCTTGACCAGCGGCTGGGCAGGCGTGATGGTCTGCGGCCGCAGGTCACCGATGGGGATCGGTTTGACGCTGCGCTCGGACTCATTGAAAACGCCCACCAGCGCCTCGGAGAGGATCTTGTACTTGCCTTCGTTCAGTGAAGAGATGGAGTACATCACCACAAAAAAAGCAAACAGCAAGGTGATGAAGTCGGCATAGGAAACCAACCAACGCTCGTGGTTTTCATGCTCTTCGGGCTGACGACGGCGGGCCATAGCGTGCTACTCCATGAAACCTTGCAGCTTGAGTTCGATGGAGCGCGGGTTTTCGCCCTCGGCAATGGACAAGAGCCCTTCCAGAAGCATTTCGCGATAGCGCGACTGGCGCAGGGCAATGGCCTTGAGCTTGTTGGCAATCGGCAACAGGATCAGGTTGGCCGAAGCGACGCCATAAATGGTCGCCACAAATGCCACGGCGATACCGCTGCCCAGCTGGCTGGGGTCTGCCAGGTTGCCCATGACATGGATCAAGCCCATCACGGCACCAATGATCCCCACGGTCGGTGCATAGCCGCCCATGCTTTCGAAGACTTTGGCAGCTTGAATGTCGCGGGTTTCCTGAGTGATGAAATCCACTTCCAGAATGCTGCGGATCGCTTGCGGCTCGGCACCATCGACCAATAATTGCAGGCCTTTGCGCGAATAAGAGTCCGGCTCGGTGTCGGCTATGGTTTCCAGACCGAGCAGTCCTTCCTTGCGTGCGGTGAGGCTCCAGTTGACGACTCGGTCGATACCGCCCGCCAGATCGATGCGCGGTGGAAACAGAATCCAGCCGACGATCTGCATGGCTCGCATGAACGCACTCATGGGCGACTGAAGCATCGAGGCACCCAGCGTGCCACCCAACACGATCAATGCCGCCGGGCCGTTGAGCAAGGCGCCCAGATGCCCGCCTTCCAGAAAGTTACCGCCAATGATTGCTACAAACGCGAGGATCAGGCCGATCAGACTCAATACATCCATCAGACGCACGCCTCGACCAGATGCCTGCCTATATCGTCAAGGCTGTACACCGCGTCGGCCAGGTTGGCTTTGACGATGGCCATGGGCATGCCATAGATCACACAGCTGGCTTCGTCCTGCGCCCAGATGTGACTGCCGCCCTGCTTGAGCAGACGTGCGCCTTCGCGACCATCAGCGCCCATGCCGGTCAACACCACGGCCAGCACTTTGTCGCCATAGGACTTGGCGGCTGAACCGAAGGTGATATCCACGCAGGGTTTGTAATTCAAACGCTCGTCGCCGGGCAGGATTTTCACCGCGCCACGACCGTCGATCATCATCTGCTTGCCGCCAGGCGCCAACAACGCCAGACCCGGACGCAGAATATCGCCGTCTTCGGCCTCTTTGACGCTGATGCGGCACAGTTTGTCCAGGCGTTCGGCGAAGGCCTTGGTGAAGGCCGCCGGCATATGCTGGATCAGGACGATGGGTGCCGGAAAGTTGGCGGGCAATTGGGTCAAGACCCGCTGCAAGGCAACCGGGCCGCCAGTGGAGGTGCCAATGGCGACAAGTTTGTACGCTTTGCGTTTAGGTGCCGCAGATGCGGTGCCATGGCTATTTGAAACCGATGGCGCGGGCGCAGCCGGGCGTGGGGCCAGGCTGCTGCGGGCCGGCGCCGGGGTGCTATGGGTGCTGACAGGCGGTGCAGCAGAAACAACCGGCGCCGGCGCACTGTAGCTGCCCAGGCGACGATTGCTGCGCGAAATACTGTGGACTTTCTCGCACAGCAGTTGCTTGACCTTCTCGGGGTTACGCGAGATGTCTTCGAAATTCTTGGGCAGGAAATCCACCGCGCCGGCGTCCAGTGCGTCCAGCGTGACGCGGGCACCTTCGTGAGTCAGCGAGGAGAACATCAATACCGGGGTCGGGATGCGCTGCATGATATGACGCACGGCAGTGATGCCATCCATCATCGGCATTTCGTAGTCCATGGTGATCACATCGGGCTTGAGCGCCAATGCTTGCTCAATCGCTTCCTTGCCGTTGGTTGCCGTACCGACAACCTGGATGTTCGGGTCCGAAGAAAGGATTTCCGTGACGCGGCGGCGGAAAAAACCGGAGTCATCCACCACCAGGACCTTAACTGCCATAAACACTCCATTAGGTCCCGCAGGCGACACAGGCCGCCCGCGGCACCAGAATCAAATACGCCGTGCGGCGTAGCGCTTGAGCATGCTCGGTACATCGAGAATCAAGGCGATGCGACCGTCACCGGTAATGGTGGCGCCCGACATGCCTGGCGTACCTTGCAACATCTTGCCCAGCGGTTTGATCACCACTTCTTCCTGCCCGACCAGCTGATCGACGACAAAACCAATACGCTGGGTGCCGACCGACAAGATTACCACATGACCTTCACGCTGCTCTTCATGAGCGGCCGAACTGATCAACCAGCGCTTGAGATAGAACAGCGGCAATGCCTTGTCGCGCACGATGACCACTTCCTGACCATCGACGACGTTGGTGGTCGACAGGTCCAGATGGAAGATCTCGTTGACGTTGACCAGCGGAAAGGCAAACGCCTGGTTGCCAAGCATCACCATCAGCGTTGGCATGATCGCCAGGGTTAGCGGGACCTTGATGACGATCTTAGAGCCCTGGCCCTTGGTGGAGTAGATATTGATAGTGCCGTTGAGCTGGGCGATCTTGGTTTTCACCACGTCCATGCCCACGCCACGACCCGACACGTCGGAGATCTCGGTCTTGGTGGAGAATCCGGGTGCGAAAATCAGGTTGTAGCAATCGGTGTCGCTCAGGCGATCGGCAGCATCCTTGTCCATAACGCCGCGCTTGACCGCGATGGAACGCAGGACGTTGGGGTCCATGCCTTTGCCATCATCGGAAATCGACAGCAGGATATGGTCGCCTTCCTGCTCCGCCGACAGAATCACACGACCGCCACGGGATTTGCCCGAAGCCTCCCGCTCTTCCGGGGTTTCGATACCGTGGTCGACCGCGTTGCGCACCAAGTGGACCAACGGATCGGCAAGGGCCTCGACGAGGTTCTTGTCCAGGTCGGTTTCTTCGCCGACCAGTTCCAGGTTGATCTCTTTCTTGAGCTGGCGAGCCAGGTCGCGAACCAGACGCGGGAAGCGGCCGAAGACTTTCTTGATCGGCTGCATGCGGGTTTTCATCACCGCCGTCTGCAAGTCGGCCGTGACCACATCCAGGTTGGAAACCGCCTTGGACATGGCCTCATCGCCACTGTTGAGCCCCAGGCGAACCAGACGGTTACGCACCAGCACCAACTCGCCGACCATGTTCATGATTTCGTCCAGGCGCGCAGTGTCGACCCGCACGGTGGTTTCAGCTTCGGAAGCCGGTTTGTCGGGGCTAGCCGCTGCGGGCGCCTTGGCCGGAACGGGCGCAGCAGCCTTGGCCGGCACTGCAGCGGCAACAGGAGCCGGCTTGGCGGCGGCAACCGGTGCAGGCTTGGCTGCCGGGGCGGCTACAGGTGTTACTGCGGCAGCAACGGCTTCAGGTTCGAACTTGCCTTTGCCGTGCAACTGATCGAGCAGGTCTTCGAATTCGTTGTCGGTGATTTCGTTACTGGACGGCGCAGCCGGGCTTGCCGCCGCAGTCGCGACCACCGGCGCGGTGGTTACCGCCGCACCTGCGTCGAATGAACCCTTGCCATGTAACTGGTCAAGCAACGCTTCGAATTCATCGTCGGTAATTTCGTTGCTGGCCGGCGCGGCGCTGGTGGCGGCAGGAGCCGCAGTCGCGACGGGCGCTGCAACGGCATCGGCCGCGAACTGGCCTTTACCGTGCAACTGGTCAAGCAGGGACTCAAATTCCTGGTCGCTGATTTCATCGCCCGCCGCTGGCGGAGCAGACGCAGCAATCGGTGCCGCTGGTGCAGGCGCGCTGGCTGACTCCGCTGCCTGAGCCTTGACGGCGTTGAGCGAGTCCAGCAGCAGCTCGAATTCGTTGTCGGTAATTTCGTCGGAAGCAGGAGGCACTTCTTCGACCGGCGCAGGCGCAGAGGCCACTTCGTCCGCGGACGCAGGCTCGGCCAGACGCGCCAGTGCTGCCAGCAATTCAGGCGTGGCGGCCGTGACTTCAGTACGTTCGCGGACTTCGCTGAACATGCCGTTGACCGCATCCAGTGCTTCAAGCACCACGTCCATCAACTCGGAGTCGACGCGACGTTCGCCCTTGCGCAAGATGTCGAAAACGTTTTCGGCGATATGGCAGCACTCCACCAGCTCATGGAGCTGGAGGAAGCCGGCGCCGCCTTTTACAGTGTGAAAACCGCGAAAAATTGCATTAAGCAAGTCTGCGTCATCCGGTCGGCTTTCCAGCTCGACCAGCTGCTCGGACAATTGCTCCAGAATTTCGCCGGCCTCTACCAGAAAATCCTGAAGGATTTCTTCATCGGCGCCGAAGCTCATTGGGGTGCTCCCTAAAATTAACCGTCAACAGACCTAGAAGCCCAGGCTCGATAGCAGATCGTCTACATCGTCCTGTCCGGACACAACGTCTTCCCGTTTATCGGCATGAATCTGCGGACCTTCACCCTGAGAGAGACCTTTTTTTGGATCTTTTTCTGCGAGGATGGATTCATCGTCATGTTCGATGCCTGCAAAGCGATCGACCTGACTGGCCATAAGCACCAATTTGAGCAGATTGCTTTCCACTTCAGTGACCAACTGCGTGACCCGCTTGATCACCTGACCGGTAAGGTCCTGGTAATCCTGGGCCAGCAGGATATCGTTGAGGTGGGTTGCAACCTCATGGGTCTGGTGCTCGCTTCGCGTCAGAAAACCATCGACACGCTTTGCCAGCTCACGGAACTCGTCAGCATTGAGTTCACGACGCATGAAACGACCCCAGTCCTGGCTTAACGCCTTGGCGTCGGTGCTCAGGCCGTTCATCAGGGGCGTGCTCTGCTCAACCAGATCCATGGTCCGGTTGGCCGCGTTCTCGGTTAGTTTGACAACATACGACAAACGCTCGGTAGCATCCGTGATCTGGGACACTTCTTCGGCCTGGGGCATGTTCGGGTCAATCTGGAAATTGACGATTGCACTGTGCAGCTCGCGGGTCAGCTTGCCGACTTCCTGATACAAGCCGCGATCACGAGTCTGATTAAGCTCATGGATCAATTGCACGGCTTCGCCGAAACGACCTTTTTCAAGGCTGGTTACCAGCTCTTGCGCGTGTCTTTTCAGGGTCGACTCAAAGTCGCCCATTGATGACTCTTTATGCTCCATAGCGCCCTCGCGGCAAACATCAGCTATTGACGCGCTCGAAGATCTTCTCGATCTTTTCTTTCAGCACTTGAGCCGTAAATGGCTTCACAACATAACCGTTGACCCCGGCCTGAGCCGCTTCGATGATCTGGTCGCGCTTGGCTTCGGCCGTGACCATCAGCACGGGAAGGTGCTTGAGTCGTTCATCGGCGCGCACCTGGCGCAACAGGTCGATGCCGGACATGCCAGGCATGTTCCAGTCAGTCACCAGAAAATCGAATGCACCGCTCTGCAACATCGGCAGCGCAGTGATTCCATCGTCGGCTTCGGCCGTGTTGGTGAATCCCAAATCACGCAACAGGTTTTTTATGATCCGCCGCATCGTTGAGAAGTCATCAACGATGAGGATTTTCATGTTCTTGTCCAATTCGACCTCCAAGCAGTCTTTAACGCGTTCAGCACCTGAACGCGCGTTCAATCAATACCGGCTGCCGAACATGAAGGGGGGATTGGAATCGACCGGTACGAGCGCAGCGAAACCGGATCGTGATGACCCGGTTCGACCGACTCCTGCCTTGTCTCTTGCCGCTTCCCGCTCACATCTTGCACAGCCGGTCTTACAAGCAACACGCAGGCCCCAGGGCCCGCGCCTGATTCACGAACGTGCGCGCCACTCGCCAAGACGACCGCGCAACCGCGCCGCACACTGACTGTGCAACTGGCTCACACGCGACTCGCTGACCCCCAGAACCTCACCGATTTCCTTGAGGTTCAGCTCTTCGTCGTAGTAAAGCGACAACACCAGGCGTTCACGTTCGGGCAAGTTGGCAATGGCCTCGGCCAGCGCAGCCTGGAAACGTTCGTCTTCCAGGTCCCGCGACGGTTCCAGCGACTGGCTCGCGCCGTCCTCGTGCAGCCCTTCATGTTCGCCGTCCTGCAACAGGTCGTCGAAACTGAACAGGCGGCTGCCCAGGGTATCGTTCAAAATCCCGTAGTAATCGTCGAGACTCAATTCAAGTTCGGCAGCAACCTCGTGATCTTTAGCGTCACGGCCGGTTTTTGCTTCGATTGAACGAATCGCGTCGCTGACCATGCGCGTGTTGCGGTGGACCGAGCGCGGTGCCCAATCCCCCTTGCGCACTTCATCGAGCATCGCCCCACGGATACGAATACCCGCGTACGTCTCGAAGCTGGCCCCTTTGGTGGAGTCGTATTTGGTCGAAACCTCGAGCAAGCCAATCATGCCCGCCTGGATCAAATCCTCGACCTGCACACTGGCCGGCAGACGCGCCAGCAAGTGGTAGGCGATACGTTTGACCAACGGCGCATAGCGCTCGATCAGCTCATACTGGGAGTCTTTGGACGATTTGCTGTACATGCGATAGCCACTTGCTGTCATGAGACGGGCCCTGCGCTGGTTTGATGCACGAGGCGTTCTACGAAAAATTCCAGGTGGCCGCGCGGGTTCGCCGGCAGCGGCCAGGTGTCAACTTTCTGCGCGATGGCCTTGAACGCCAGCGCACATTTGGAACGCGGAAACGCTTCGTACACGGCGCGCTGTTTCTGCACGGCCTTGCGTACGCATTCGTCGTACGGCACGGCGCCCACATACTGCAGGGCCACATCGAGAAAGCGGTCGGTGACCTTGGTCAGCTTGGCGAAGAGGTTGCGCCCTTCCTGCGGGCTCTGGGCCATGTTGGCCAGGACGCGGAAGCGGTTCATGCCGTAATCGCGGTTGAGCAATTTGATCAGGGCGTAGGCGTCGGTAATCGACGTGGGCTCATCGCACACCACCAGCAGCACTTCCTGCGCTGCGCGTACGAAGCTCACCACCGACTCGCCAATGCCGGCGGCCGTGTCGATGACCAGTACATCGAGGTTGTCCCCGATGTCACTGAATGCCTGAATCAGCCCGGCATGCTGCGCCGGGGTCAGGTGGACCATGCTCTGGGTGCCCGATGCTGCCGGCACGATGCGCACGCCGCCCGGCCCCTGCAGCAAGACATCGCGCAGCTCGCACCGCCCTTCGATGACATCAGCCAGGGTGCGCTTGGGGGTCAGACCCAACAATACGTCGACGTTGGCCAGACCCAGATCGGCGTCCAGCAGCATGACGCGACGTCCCAGCTCGGCCAGCGCCAGTGAAAGATTCACTGATACGTTGGTCTTGCCTACGCCACCTTTGCCACCGGTTACCGCGATAACCTGTACGGGATGCATGCTGCCCATGTTAATTGTTTACCTTGTCTTGCTTAGACCTAAGCCACATGTCGGGCTGCACGTTCAGTGTCTGAACAATGCCTGGCAGACCATCGATGCAGGAAAATTCCACTGTCATTTTCTCTACCTAGCCCGCGCGCTTGCCGGTGCTGTGATAAAGATCCGCAAACATATCCGCCATCGCTTCCTCGCTAGGCTCCTCCTGCATCTGCACGCTGACAGCCCGGCTCACCAATTGGTGCCGACGCGGCAAATGCAGATCATCCGGTATCCGTGGGCCATCGGTGAGATAGGCCACAGGCAGTTCGTGTGTCACGGCCAGGCTGAGCACTTCGCCCAGGCTGGCCGTTTCGTCGAGCTTGGTCAGGATGCACCCGGCCAGGCCGCAACGTTTATAACTGTGGTAGGCCGCTGACAACACCTGCTTCTGGCTGGTTGTCGCCAGCACCAGGTAGTTGCGCGCCTTGATGCCACGGCCGGCGAGGGTTTCCAGTTGCAGACGCAGGGCCGGATCGCTGGCTTGCAGGCCGGCGGTGTCGATCAACACCACACGCTTGCGCAACAGCGGCTCCAGCGCCTGTGCCAGAGACTGGCCCGGGTCGACGTGGGTCACCGGTACATTGAGGATGCGGCCCAGCGTCTTCAGCTGTTCCTGAGCACCAATGCGGAAACTGTCCATGCTCACCAGCGCGATATTTTGCGCGCCGTATTTCAACACATATCGGGCCGCCAGTTTAGCCAGCGTGGTGGTTTTACCCATCCCGGCCGGGCCGACCATGGCAATCACACCGCCCTCCTCCAGAGGTTCGACGTCCGGTGTGGCAATCATGCGGGCCAGATGGGCCAGCAGCATGCGCCAGGTGTGGGCCTGATCGTTGGAGTCCGGGACCATGGCCAGCAGGTCGCGGGACAATGGGCCGGAGAGGCCGACACGCTGCAGACGGCGCCACAGATTGGCTTGCTGCGGACGGCTGCCTTGCAGCTGGTTCCAGGCCAGCGAGCCCAGCTGGACTTCCAGCAGTTCGCGCAGGCCGTTCAATTCGGAGCGCATGGCTTCGTAGGCGCGGTCGCCCACGGCCGGCTCGGCGTTGCGTTCGGCACGTTCGGCGGCGACAGCGGCGTGGATGGCCGGGCGGAACGGTTCTTCCAGTGTCGGTTCGATCTGCTTGCTGTCATCCATCGCAAGGCCGGCGAACAACTGACGGTTGGCGACGGTGTCCAGCTCGCTGCGGTGGGTCAGCTCGGCCTGCGCTGTGACGATGCGCGACTGGGTCTTGCGCAGCTCGTCTTCGAGCTCGATGTTCGGCACCCGCGGCGCCAGCGCAGACAGCTTGTAATCCAGGGCGGCGGTCAGTTCCACGCCACCGGCGATCCGCCGGTTGCCGATGATGGCGGCTTCAGCGCCCAGCTCATCACGAACCAGTTTCATGGCTTGTC
Source organism: Pseudomonas sp. (assembly GCA_036387095.1). Classification (GTDB taxonomy): domain Bacteria; phylum Pseudomonadota; class Gammaproteobacteria; order Pseudomonadales; family Pseudomonadaceae; genus Aquipseudomonas. Next base: position 34,255 of record DASVUK010000012.1, on the reverse strand, counting down.
GCATATCGGCGGCGAAAAAACGCTTAACTTGCATGACTCACTACCTCAGCCGTTAGGCCCGACAGTCGCTACGATGGTGACTTGCTTATTGTCAGGAATTTCCTGGTAAGCCAAAACATGCATATTCGGTACAGCCAACCGTCCAAAGCGGGACAACATGGCGCGAACCGGACCTGCGACCAACAAAATAACCGGCTGCCCCTGCATCTCCTGACGCTGCGCCGCTTCGATCAACGAGCGCTGAAGTTTCTCAGCCATGCTCGGTTCGAGCAGAACGCCTTCTTCCTGACCCTGACCTGCCTTCTGCAGACTATTTAGCAATATCTGTTCCAACCTTGGCTCAAGCGTGATGACAGGCAGCTCCGGCTCAATGCCGACAATGCTTTGGACGATTGCGCGGGACAATCCGACCCGTACGGCAGCCACCAACGCGGCGGTATCTTGACTACGTGCAGCGTTGTTGGCGATGGCTTCGGCAATGGAGCGGATGTCACGAACCGGCACTTGTTCGGCCAGCAGCGCCTGCAGCACCTTCAGCAGGGCCGACAGGGACAGCACGCCCGGCACCAGCTCTTCCGCCAGTTTTGGCGATCCCTTGGCCAGCAGGGTCATCAATTGCTGGACTTCCTCATGGCCAATCAGTTCATGAGAGTGCTTGTAGAGAATCTGGTTCAAGTGGGTTGCCACCACGGTACTGGCGTCTACCACGGTGTAACCGAGGGACTGCGCCTGAGCACGCTGGCTGATTTCGATCCACACGGCCTCCAGACCAAACGCCGGGTCTTTGGCAGTGATGCCGTTGAGGCTGCCAAATACCTGGCCGGGGTTGATGGCCAGTTCGCGGTCGGGGTAGATCTCGGCCTCGGCCAGCGTCACGCCCATCAGCGTCAGGCGATAGGCGCTGGGCGCCAGGTCGAGGTTGTCGCGAATGTGCACGGTCGGCATGAGGAAGCCCAGCTCTTGGGAGAGCTTCTTGCGCACGCCCTTGATCCGCGCCAGCAACTGACCACCCTGGTTGCGGTCCACCAGTGGAATCAGGCGGTAGCCGACTTCCAGGCCGATCATGTCGATCGGGGTGACGTCGTCCCAACCCAGCTCCTTGGATTCCTGCGCGCGGGTCGGCGATGGCAACAGCTCTTGCTGACGCTTGACCTCTTGCACTGCCGCGAGCTTGACCTGATTTTGTTTCTTCCACAGCAGGTAGGCGCCGCCCGCAGCGACCAGACCGAGGCTGATGAAGGAGAAGTGCGGCATGCCGGGGACCAGGCCCATGACGATCATGATTCCGGCGGACACCGCCAGCGCTTTGTGGGAGGCAAACATCTGCCGGCCCACCAGCTTGCCCATTTCTTCCGAACCGGACGCACGGGTCACCATGATCGCCGCGGCGGTGGACAGCAGCAGTGATGGCAATTGCGCCACCAAACCGTCACCGATGGTCAGCAGCGCGTAGACCTTGCCGGCGTCGCCGAAGGTCATGCCGTGTTGCAGGATGCCCACCAGCATGCCGCCGATGAGGTTGATGAAGAGGATCAGCAGGCCGGCGATGGCGTCACCGCGGACGAATTTGCTGGCACCGTCCATCGACCCGTAGAACTCGGCTTCCTGGGCGACTTCAAGACGACGGCGCTTGGCTTCGGGCTGGTCGATGAGGCCGGCGTTGAGGTCGGCGTCGATGGCCATCTGTTTGCCGGGCATGGCGTCGAGGGTGAAGCGCGCGCTGACTTCGGAGATGCGGCCGGCACCTTTGGTGACGACCACGAAGTTGATGATCATGAGGATGGCGAAGACGACGATACCGACGACGTAGTTGCCGCCGATGACGACTTCGCCGAAGGCCTGGATGACTTTACCGGCGGCGGCGTGGCCGTCCTGGCCGTGGAGCATGACGACGCGGGTGGAGGCGACGTTGAGTGCCAGTCGCAGCAAGGTGGCGACGAGGAGGATGGTGGGGAATACGGAGAAGTCGAGCGGCCGCAGGGCGTAGATGCAGACGAGCAGGACGACGATGGACAGGGCGATGTTGAAGGTGAAGAAGACGTCGAGCAGGAACGGCGGCATGGGCAGCATCATCATGGCGAGCATGACGAGGAGCAGCAGCGGTACGCCGAGTTGTCCACGGCCCAGGCCGATCAATCCGGTTCTGGCGTGGGAGATTATCTGTGAGCGTTCCACCAATGGGCACCTGCGCGTTAAATCAATTCTTTGACGCCGAAGCGTTATAGGAGGGGTATTGCAAGAAGGGGTCCAACATTTGGGGTTGGGTGGAAAATATCAGAGTGCCAGTATTTAGATTTGGGATTGGCGACAGAAATGCAGTGCCTGGCTTATTGCTGGCCCTGCCTAACGGCAGAGCGTTTCGCCTTCGGCGAGTTACTTGGAAAAGCACCCCAAGTAACCAAGGGTGCCTGCTCCTGGTTGGGTCCCTCCTCCGTCGGGATACCCTCACTCCGACGACGCTCCGTGGGCCCGCGCCGAACGGACATCCATGTCCTGACGGCGCTCTCGCCGCATCCATGCGGCTCGGCCCACTGCGCGTCGTCTGCGTTCGGCCTGCACCCAAGTCGCGATTGGTGGTGTCTGGACTTTTTGCGTACGAAGATCACAAGCAGATCAAAAGCAGATCACAAGCGGGTCACAGGCAGGTCACAGGCAGGTCACAGGCAGGTCAGGGGCAGATGAAGGGGGATCAAGGGCTTCCCGGCTGAAGCCGGTCCCACGCTGGGAGGCATCGCGACTTTCACGGGCTGCACGCGCTGCTGTTAGTGGGACCGGCTTTAGCCGGGAAGGGGCCGGTTTGGGCGCCATCGATGTTGAGGCCCGGCGCTTGATCGTTGCCGCTCGGCCCACTGCGCAGGACCTGCGTGCTGATCGTTCCCACGCTCGGCACGTGAACGCCTCCATGATCGTTCCCACGCTCCGCGTGGAAATGCCGCGTTGGGCGCTCTGCGCCTTGGGGGTGATGGGCTCGGTCAGAGCCCGTGGGTTCAGATGACTTTGACGGCGCGTCCGATGAATTGAATCGGGCCGGTCGGTTTGCCGGTCGGGGAGCCGGCGGGGTTTTCGAGGGTGAGTTCGAAGAGCTGGTTGGGTTGCAGCGGCGGCAGTTTGTCCAGCGGGATGGAGAGGGTCTGGCCGGGTTTGACCAGGCCAAGGGATACCGGGCCCTGCCAGCCGTCGGCCTTGGTCCAGAATTGGAGGGTTTTGTCGGTCGGGACCTGCGCGACACCCAGCGGGATCAGCTGGATCTCTTGCGGGTTGCTGGCCTGGATGACCCAACCGGGCGCCTGGTTCTGGGGAGCGACGAGCACCACCAGATAGGCCGTCGGGTTCACCGGTGCTGTTCGGGTCAGCACCAGCGAGCCCAACAGCAAGGTCGCCACCAGGCCTGCGCCGGCAAGCCCGCGCCACAACGGCAGCAGGTCCCACCAGGAAGGCGGCTTCGCGGCAGGCATGGCGGGCGAGACTCGACGGTCGTGCTGGTTGACACTGCGCGCAATCCGGTCCCATAGCCGTGGGCTTGGGGTTTGCGGTTCGGCGAGTTCGGTCAGGGCCAGCAAACGCCCTTCCCAGGCGTCCACTGCGGCGCGCAAGTGGGCGTCTACGGCCAGGCGGTTTTGTACGTCGCGCCGTTGCCCGGCCGGCAACGTCCCTAAAACGTATTCGCTTGCCAGTGCGTCCATTTCTTTGGCGCTGTTATCGTCCGGATAGCCTGTCATCCCATGCACTCCCGCAATGCCACCAGACTGCGTTTGATCCAGGCCTTCACGGTGCCCAGTGGCGCGCCAACTTTCTGCGATATTTCCGAGTGCGAATAGCCGTCCACATACGCATGAAGCACACAGCTGCGACGCGCCGGCTCCAGTTGCTCCAGGCACCCAAAAATCCGCCCCGAGCGGGCGCGGAATTCGAAGGTATCGGCTTCTGTCGCGGCGTCCAGTGCAGCCTCGGCCAGCACGGCGCTTTCGCTGCCCTCACTGACCTGGACTTCGTGGGCGTTGTCGCGCACGACGTTCAGCGCCAGATGCCGCGTCACGCTGAAGATCCAGCCACGGGCAGTGCCTCGCGCCGGATCGTAACTCGCGGCTCTGCTCCAGATTTTGATAAATGCGTCGTGCACGATGTCCTCGGCCAGCGCGTCGCTGCGCACGATTCGCTTGGCGACGCCGAGCAGGCGTGGGCTGTCCTGCGTGTAGAGGTTGTGCAAAGCCTGCTGCTCACCCCGCGCGCACGCCGCCAGGCAGGCTTCATAGTCAAAACAGTGTTCGGGTAGGGACAAAATGTTCAACCGTCGACGTAGGGTAATACCCCGGCTCCAAGGCCGGGATTGCGTCGGTGCAGCGTAGATGACTTTGTGCGTCAGCGACGCTGCATCAAGCGCAACGCTGGCTTACTTCGCCGCCCAGAAAATGTAATCCGCCTGGTATTTCACCACCTCACGCTGGCCCTTGGTGGCCGTCGAGCACTCCATCTTCGGCGCGACACCGCCTTTTGTGGCAACACGCTGGATGTACCTGACATTGCTCATGGCGCCCTTGCCTTCCGCGGGATTGGCTTTGACCAACTGCAACGGAATGTCCCCCGCGCCTGCGGGCGCGACGGCGAGCTGGGTGCCGGTGATCTTCGAACCGTCCGCGGCCTGCCAGGTAGCAGGCGGTCCAACGTAAGTGCCAACCTGCTTGCCGCTGCGATCATTCAATACCGCTTTCGGGCCGACGAAGGTCCATTCGGTCTGGCCGGCGGCATTGGGCTTGTCGCGGCATTCGTAGGTAATTTCACCCACACCCACCGTCTCCATCGCAATCGCGTGACCGTCCGGAACCTTGACCGCGTCCGGTAACGCCATCTGCGCGTACGCCGCTGGCGCCGCAACCAACAGGCCGGTGGTGGCCAATGAAACCCCGAACGTGCCCAGCCATTTCTTAGCGTTCATGCCATCTCTCCATTAGGTAAACAGGTCAGCAGCCATCGCCGCTTCTTGTACTACCCGGGGGAGACAGAACTGGATGCAGCAAATCGAAAATAAAGGTGCGCGGGGAATAGCGGCGGTACGGGGGGATGAGCGCAGGGAGTGTTTTGCTCGACATGACGTCAGTCGCCAGGTCAGGCCCTGGCACCCGGTGGACGAGGTTGATGTCCACCGGGCACAGCAGCGTTTACGCCAGTGGTTACGGCATCAGCACCGTGTCGACCACGTGAATGACGCCGTTCGACTGCATCACGTCCGCGATGCTGACCGCGCTTTTACCGCCCTTGGCGTCCGTCACCCAAAGCTTGCCGTCGTGCGGCATGACAGTGAGGGGTTCGCCTTGTACGGTTTTGAGCACGACTTTGCCGCCATTCATTTTGGCGTCTGCCATCAACTGTTTGGCGGTGTGGGTACCGGCGACGACGTGGTAGGTCAGGATGTTGGTCAGCGCCGCCTTGTTCTCAGGCTTGACCAGCGACTCGACGGTACCGGCAGGCAGTTTGGCAAAGGCCTCGTTGGTCGGCGCAAAGACGGTGAATGGACCTTTGCTGTTGAGGGTGTCCACCAGACCGGCAGCCTTGACCGCCGCCACAAGGGTCGTGTGGTCCTTGGAGTTGACGGCGTTCTCGACAATGGTCTTGGTCGGGTACATGGCGGCGCCACCGACCATGACCGTGTCGGCGGCAAAGCCTGTGGATGCAGCAAGGCAGAGGGCGGCGAAGGAGGCAGCGGCGATGCGTTTGGCAACAGTCAACATGGTACTTCTCCCAGATTTCCAGTCCTTCGGATGAAGGTAAGAGAGATACGGGGCAAGTGCCCAAACGGATGCATCAGAGTGAAGATATTTTTCCCTGGGCGACGACCGGTCCGGTCGGCTGCCCGGTAGGGGACCCGTTCAACGGCTCCAGGGTGACGGCGAGCACCGCGCCGCCGGCCAGCAGGTCGGCCAGTTGTGGCGCTACGTTCAACGTCGTGGACACATTGGCGGGCAACAGGCCCAGCGACCGGGGCTTGCCATCGGCGGCGATCACCCACGCCTCGGCACTCTTGCCCTGCCAGTCGGCGCGGCCCGTGTTGACGAACAGCACGCTCCGACGGCCCGGATCGATCGTCGCGGCAAACAGCGTCGTGCCGTCGCTCTGTTCAAGACGCGCCAACAATGCCGGCCCTGACGCTGGCCCCGATGTTGGCCCGGAAACAGGCTGCTGAAGAATCAGCACCGACGCCAGCAACCCGGCCGCCAGCGCGGCAGTCGTCCAGCGCCAGAACCCGAGGCTGTTCCACCAGCCTGACGCCCGTGACGGCGAATGACGGGCGCCGGCAAACAACCGCTGCTCGATCCTGTCCCAAGCACCCGCCGGAGGACTGGACGCGGGCAATTGACCGAGCCACTCGGCGAAATGCCCCTGCCATTGTTCCATCGCGCGTTGATGGCGAGGCTCCAGTGCGATCATCGCCTCCACCCGCTCACGCTCTTCATGGCTGAGCACGCCAAGTGCGTACTCCGCGATCAGCAGGTCCGGGTTGTCGTCGGGGGGCAACGGATGCTCGTTCATAGGCCAAGGCACAAGCGCAATCGAAGCAGGCCGCGCCGAATCCAGCTTTTCATCGTGCCCGGCGCAATTCCGTGGCGCTCGGCCAGCTCGGCATAGGAGTAACCCTCGAAGAACGCAACGCGGATATAGCGTTGCTGAGCGTCCTCCAGGGTTTCCAGGCAGCGGTCCAGTTGAGTGCTCTGCTGCTCGCGCTCAAGGCTGTCGGCAAGGGAGTCCTCCGTAAATAACTCGGGGGTCGTTTCGAGCGGATCGTGACCACGACGGGCCCTGCGCCGGTCAATCGCCTTGTGGCGGGCCATGGTCGCGAGCCAGGTCATGGCGCCGGCCCGTTGCGGATCGAAGAGCGATGCCTTGAGCCACGCCATGATGTACACCTCCTGAAGCACCTCTTCGGCCTCGGCCCGATTACCTGAATAGTGCAGACAGATACCGAACAGCCTGGCCGATGTGGCGTGGTACATCGCTTCGAACGCCAGTCGATTGCCTTTGCCGCAAGCCTGCAGCAAGACATTCAATGCCTCGGCGCTGGACTGGGCGTCAGTTAAGTGCGCGGCGTTCGGTTGAAGGGTCAACGGGCGAGGCCTTGAGAAAGACTGCGGCCACTCTAGTCGCTTTCGGCTCGCACTGTCATCCGCTTGACGAAGGATGTAGCACAGGCTTTAGCCGGTAATGAACGGTGCTGCTGACGGCATGGGCGAATTTATCCGGACCGGCGTTATGGGCTGTCGACTGAGGCAGGCGGCCAAGCCTTATTCAATCCGCGATAGGCTGACCTTCAGTCTGGCGGCCAAGCGCATGAGGTTCGCTCGATCCAGGCCCAGGCTTCGGGCGGCGGCGGCAGCGTTGCCGTCTGATTGCTTCAAGGCGTTTTGCAGAATTCTGCGTTTGTAGGCATCGACGGCACTCCGGAAGTCCGCCTCAGGGGGGAGGAGCGAAAGGTCAGCACCGAGGTCGTCAGTCTTCAGCTCAGGTAAGGACTCGAGGAGATCAAGGTCCTGTAACTCCAGCGTGAGCACACTCTTTCCTGACGACGGCGCCGCACGTTTCTTCGCCTTCAGCGCGGCGCGTGCCATCAGGTGTTCCAGCTCGCGGATGTTGCCGGGCCAGGAATATTCGACCAAGGCGCGGCGGGCGGCATCCGAGAACCTCAGTGAAGGCACGCCGACCCTCCATTGGTTTTGCTCTGCAAAGGCCCCCGCGAGCAGCATGATGTCCTCTCGGCGCTCCCTCAAGGACGGCACCCTCAACGGGTAGACGCTCAAGCGATGATACAAATCGGCTCTAAACCGACCGGCACGGACCTCCTCCGCCAAATCGCGATTCGTCGCCGCAATCAAGCGAATGTCCACCACGTGGGTTTTGTCCGAGCCCACCCTTTGCAGCTGACCGCCCTGAAGCACGCGAAGCATGGTGGCTTGCACGGCCAATGGCAGCTCGCCAATTTCATCCAGAAAAAGCGTTCCCGTACTCGCCACTTCAAATTTGCCCAACCTGTTTTCGATCGCGCCCGAAAAGGCGCCTTTGACGTGGCCAAACAGCTCACTTTCAACAAGGTGTTCAGGCAAAGCAGCGCAGTTGACCGCTATGTAGGGCTTGTCTGCCCTGGCTGAAAGATCGTGCAGTCGCTGCGCCACCAGTTCCTTGCCGACACCGGTCTCTCCCGTCACCAATACCGTCAGGTCGCTGGGCGCTACCAGGTCGATCTCGGACAGGAGCTGCTTGAAGGGGTCGCTGGTGCCGATCATGGATGGCTTGGACGGGCGAGACGACAGTTTGTAGGCCTCTGCCCGCTTGCGTTCCCCGGCCACCGTGCGCACCAGCTCCTCGAACTGGGAAGCTGCCACGACCGTTGCCGCCGCAAACATGGCAAACGTCTCGATGGTTTGCAGATCCTCATTGGAGAACTGACCGACTGTCAGGGCATCCAGCGTCAACACGCCCCAGATCCTGTCGTTGATCCGCAACGAACAGCCCATGCAATCGTGGACAGGCAATGCGCTTGAACCGATCAGCCCGTCGTAAGGATCCGGCAGATCACACTGTGGGGGAAAGAGCACCGCGCCTTCGGATTCAACGATCGTTTTCAGCCGAGGGTGGTGGGCGACAGGGTAGCGCCGCGCCATGGCGTCTTGAGCCAGCCCATACGCCGCGACAGGAATCAGCTCGCCCTGATCCAGTCGCAGCAGCGCCACTGCGTCCGACGGGATCAGCGCTCTCAAAGCGTCCAGCACCTTCTGGTAGCGAAGCTGCGACGGGATCTGCGCGGTGAGATCGCCCAAAAGCGGAAGCAGCGCCTGCAAGGCCTTCAGCCGGTGAGTCGTAATGACAGCATTTTTCATAATAAAAGTCTTAATGACTCGGTCATAAGCACCTGTTATACGCCCCGCCCCCGCGTTTACAAGGGTAAAAAGCTGGCATGGCCGTTGCTCTGTCTATCAGCAAGCATAGACCCCATCGGAGCCTCCCCATGTTGACCCCCGCCCAGCGCGACATCGTCAAAGCCACCGTCCCCCTGTTGGAAACAGGAGGCGAAGCGCTCATTACTTATTTCTACCAGCTCATGCTCGACACCCACCCTGAAGTTCGGCCGTTGTTTAACCAGGCGCACCAAGCCGATGGTTCACAGCCACGGGCGCTGGCCAACGGCGTGCTGATGTACGCCAAGAACATCGACCGCCTTGAAAACCTGGGAGGTCTGGCCAGCCAGATCATCAACAAGCACGTTGCCCTGCAGATCCTGCCTGAACATTACCCGATCGTAGGGTCTTGCCTTCTGCAGGCCATCCGCGAAGTGCTGGGTGCTGAAGTCGCCACCGATGAGGTGATCGCCGCCTGGGCGCAAGCCTATCAGCAGCTCGCCGACATCCTGATCGAGGGCGAACGCACCGCGTACAACGCCATAGCAGCGGCTCCGGGGGGCTGGCGCGGCGCTCGGCCCTTCACGGTGCTGAGAAAGGTCGTCGAAAGTACCGAGATCACCTCGTTTTACCTCGTGCCGTCAGACCATCAGCCGGTGATCAAACATGAAGCCGGGCAGTACATTGGCGTGCGCCTCATGGTCGACAGCAACGAAATCCGGCGCAATTATTCCTTGAGTGAGCACGCCAACGGCGTCTCCTATCGAATCAGTGTGAAGCGCGAGCAAGGCGGCGTCGCCTCCACTTACCTGCACGATCATGTGGAAGTGGGCAGCACCCTTGATCTGTTCCCACCGTCCGGGAATTTCACCCTGAACCCTCACACCAAGCCGCTGGTACTGATCAGTGGCGGTGTAGGCATCACGCCGACACTGGCGATGGCGGCCCAGGCGCTGGAGTCGGGCGAGCGTCCGGTGACCTTCATCCACTACGCCCGCAACGGTCGGGTTCATGCGTTTGCTGACGTATTGAGCGACTGGCAAAAGCGCTACCCGCTGTTCAAGGCACACGTGGTCTATGCAGAGCGCGCAGAACAAGAACCCCGCACACCTGACGCCGTCGGATTTCCGGCCACTGAACATCTTCAGCAGTGGCTGCCCGCCACCCGTGATGTCGACGCCTATTTCCTCGGACCGAAACCCTTCATGGCCTTCATCAAACGCACCCTGACGGACCTGGGCGTGCCTGAAAGCCAGGCCCACTACGAATTCTTCGGCCCGGCAGAAGCGCTGGCCTGAGTTCGGTACTGACCAATCCGGCCTCTTCCCGGCTAAAGCCGGTCCCACTAATAGCAGCGCGTGCACGCCACAGGTTGGCTTCAACAGGGAAGACAGTCGGATACACAACCGACACGGTGGCGCTCAATCCGGCCTCTTCCCGGCTAAAGCCGGTCCCACTAACAGCAGCGCGTGCACGTAACAGGTTGGCGTCAACAGGGAAGACAGTCGGGTACAAACCGACACGGAGGCGTTCAATCCGGCCTCTTCCCGGCTAAAGCCGGTCCCACTAACAGCGGCGCGTGCATGCAACAGGTTGGCGTCAACAGGGGAAACAGTCGGGTACACAACCGACACGGAGGCGCTCAATACGACCCTTCCCGGCTAAAGCCGGTCCCACTAACAGCAGCGCGTGCACGCAACAGGATTGGCTTCAATAGGGAAGACAATCGGGTACACAACCGACACGGAGGCGCACAATTTGGCCTCTTCCCGGCTAAAGCCGGTCCCACTAACAGCGGCGCGTGCATGCAGCAGGATTGGCTTCAACAGGGAAAACAGTCGGGTACACAACCGACACGGAGGCGCTCAATCCGGCCTCTTCCCGGCTAAAGCCGGTCCCACTAACAGCGGCGCGTGCATCCAGTGGGACCGGCTTTAGCCGGGAAGCAGTTGATCTGCACTTGATCTGCTTTTGATCTGCTTTTGATCTGCTTTTGATCTGCTTTTGATCTGCTTTAGATCTGCTGTTGATCTTCGAACACAAACAGCCCAGTCACCGCCAATCGCGACTTGGGTGCAGGCTGAACGCAGGTTTCGCGCAGTGGGCCGAGCCGCATGGATGCGGCGAGAGCGCCGACAGGACATGGATGTCCGTTCGGCGCGGGCCCACGGAGCGAGACCGGAGTGAAGGAACCCGACGAAGTCGGGCCAAACCAGGAGCAAGCACCCTTGGTTACTTGGGGTGCTTTTCCAAGTAACTCGCCGAAGGCGAAACGCTCTGCCGTTAGGCAGACGCCTTTGATGTTGATCCCGACAATCGGGTCTCGAAATCCTATGAATCCCGCCGCAAATCCGACGGAATCGGCAGATTCTCATTAAGCGGATCAGGCCGCTTGCCACGCCCCGCCCGATACTGCCGAATCTGATACACATACGCCAACACCTGCGCCACCGCCAGATACAACCCCGCCGGGATCTCCTGATCCAACTCCGTACTGTAATAAATCGACCGCGCCAACGCCGGCGACTGCAACAACAAAATCTGATGCTGCGCCGCAATCTCCCGAATCTTCAGCGCCATGAAATCGCTGCCCTTGGCCAACAGAATCGGCGCACCGCCCTTATCAGCGTCATACTTCAACGCCACCGCATAATGCGTCGGGTTTGTGATAATCACATCCGCATCGGGAATCGCCGCCATCATCCGCCGCTGCGACATCTCCCGCTGCAACTGACGAATCCGCTGCTTGACCTCCGGCCGGCCCTCACTGTCCTTGTGCTCATCGCGCACCTCCTGCTTGGTCATCAGCAACTTCTTGTGGGCCTCCCACAACTGCACCGGCACATCGATCGCCGCGATAATCAACAGCCCCATCGCCATCCACAGCGTGCTCCAGCCCACCAATTGCAAACTGTGCACCACCGCCATTTCCAGCGGCTCATGGGCGATGGACACGAGGTCGCCCTTGTCCTTCATCAGCACCACCAGGGCCACCGCCAGCACAATGAAAAACTTCGCCAGCGATTTCAGCAGTTCGATCAGCGCCTTGGGAGAAAACATCCGCTTGATGCCCGCCGCCGGGTTCATACGGCTGAATTTAGGCGCAAGCGAACCTGCGGCGAACAGCCAGCCGCCGAGGGAAATGGGGCCGATAAAGGCCGCCAGGGTCAGCGCCAGCAGGATCGGCTGGACCGACACCAACGCCGCCTTGCCCGAGGCCATCAGCATGATCGCCATGCTGCGCTCGTCCAAAATGGCCTCGCGGGTGATGGTGAAGTTGTCGCGCATCAACTGCATCATCATTTCCGCCATGGACCCGCCAAACGCCAGCAGCCCCGCCGCGCCCACGATCATCACAACAACCGTGTTGAGCTCTTTGGAACGGGCAATCTCGCCCTTCTCCCGGGCGTCGCGCTTGCGTTTGTCCGTGGGGTCTTCTGTCTTGTCCTGACCACTCTCGCTTTCGGCCATGTCAGCGCGCCTTGACCAAATCTCTGAGCAACTGCAAAGCGTCGACCGCCAGCGGTTGGTATTGATTGAGAATGTCGCCGAGGGTGATCCACAGAATCACCATGCCCAGCACCAGCGTCAGCGGAAAACCGATCGAGAAGATGTTCAGCTGCGGCGCCGCGCGGGTCATCACGCCCATGGCGATGTTCACCACCAGCAGCGCCGCGACGGCAGGCAGCACCAGCACGAGTGCGGCGCCAAGCACCCAGCCCAGACGCATCACCAACAGCCAGAGGTCGGCAGTGCTCAAGCTCTGCCCCACCGGCAAGGTGGTGAAGCTTTCGATCACGATTTCGAACACCACCAGGTGCCCGTTCATGGCCAGGAAAAGCAGGGTCACCAGCATGGTGAAGAACTGCCCGACCGTTGCGATCGATACGCCGTTCACCGGGTCGACCATGGACGCGAAGCCCATGCCCATCTGGATCCCGATGATCTGCCCGGCGATCACAAATGCCTGGAAAAATAGCTGCAGCGACAGGCCCAGCCCGGCGCCGATGAGGATCTGCTGAGCAATCAGCAGCAGCCCGCTGAGGTCGAGGGCTTGCACAGCGGGCATGGGCGGCAGGCTTGGCGCAACCACGACAGTGATCGCCAGCGCCAGATAAAGCCGCACCCGCTTGGGCACCAGGGCTGTCCCGATCATCGGCATGGTCATCAGCAGCGCGCCGATGCGAAACAACGGCAGCATGAACGCCGCCACCCACGTGCTGATCTGGGTGTCGGTCAGCGCCAGCACAGGTTCCATCGACGGGTCAGCCGATCACTTGGGGAATGCTGGTGTACAGATTGGTGATGTACTCCATGAACGTGCGCACCATCCACGGACCGACCACGATCAGCGTAACCAGCATCACCAGCAGGCGTGGCAGGAAGCTGAGGGTCTGTTCGTTGATCTGCGTGGCGGCCTGAAACATCGAGACGATCAGACCGACCACCAGACTCGGCACCACCAGAATGGCGACCATGGTCGTGGTCAGCCACAGCGCTTCGCGAAACAGATCGACGGCTACTTCGGGGGTCATGCTACGCACTCCACGTCAAACAGGTTCATACGCCACCAAAACTGCCGGCCAGGGTGCCGATGATCAGCGCCCAGCCATCCACCAGCACGAACAGCATGATTTTGAACGGCAGAGAAATGATCAACGGCGACAGCATCATCATGCCCATGGCCATCAGGATGCTCGCCACCACCAGATCGATGATCAGGAACGGGATGAAAATCATGAAGCCGATCTGGAACGCCGTTTTCAATTCGGACGTCACGAACGCCGGCACCAGAATGGTCAGCGGCGCCGCGTCAGGGGTCGGGATGTCGGTGCGCTTGGACAAGCGCATGAACAGCTCAAGGTCGCTGGAGCGGGTCTGCGCCAGCATGAAATCCTTGATCGGCACCTCGGCCTTTGCCACGGCGTCCTGGGCGGTGAGTTTCTCCGCCAGGTAGGGCTGCAAGGCATCGTTGTTCACCCGGTCGAACACCGGCGCCATGATGAACAGCGTCAGGAACAGCGCCATGCCGGTCAGGATCTGGTTCGACGGCGTCTGTTGCAGGCCGAGGGCCTGACGCAAAATGGAAAAGACGATGATGATCCGCGTGAAGCTGGTCATCAGCATGACGAATGCCGGGATGAAGCTCAGCGCGGTCATGATCAGCAGGATTTGCAGGCTGACCGAATATTCCTGCTGGCCGTTGGCACCGGTGCCCAGCGTGATGGCCGGGATCGACAACGGATCGGCGCCGAACGCCAGTGGCGCTGCAAGCAACAGCAGCAGCGTCAAAACAATGCGCATCAGTTCGTGTCCTTTTGATCCGAAGTACCTGTCGTACGTGTCGCACCTTTGGCAGCGCGTGCCTGACCTGCCGCACCGAAGATGTTTTTACCCAGTCGTTGACCGTCTGCGCCCTTGTTGCCCAGCGCTTCGAGCAACCGCCTGGCGAATTCCGGCGGTGCCGTTTGCGGATCGGGGACTTCCACCGGCTCGTTCATTACGTGCAGCGCGGTAATGCTGCCGGGCGAAACGCCGAGCAACACCTGTTCGTTGCCGACCTGCACCAGCACCAGCCGATCACGCGTACCCAGCGCACGCGAGCCGACCAGCTTGATCACCTGGTTGCCGGCCGGCCCCGCGCGCTGCACCCTGCGCATGAGCCAGGCCAGCACGAAGATCAGACCGATCACCAACAGCAGACCCAGCACCAGTTGCAGCAACTGGCCGCCCATCCCGCCGCTCAGCGAACCGGCCGCCGGCGCTGCGACTGCCGGTGTTGCGGCCGCCTGAGCAGCGGTCGAAGGGACCGTCGCGGTCGCCGCCGCGGCAGGCGTCGCAGGATCTGCGGCCATCACGGCCCAGGACAACGCCAGCAACGGCAGGCTCGAGAGGGTTTTGAACACGCCGCGCACTTAACGCAGCTTCTTGATACGTTCGCTCGGGCTGATCACGTCGGTCAGACGGATACCGAACTTTTCGTTCACCACCACCACTTCGCCGTGGGCAATCAGTGTGCCGTTGACCAGCACGTCCAGCGGCTCGCCGGCCAGACGGTCCAGCTCGATGACCGAGCCCTGGTTGAGCTGCAGCAGGTTGCGGATGTTGATGTCCGTGCTGCCCACTTCCATGGAAATCGACACCGGAATGTCCAGAATCACATCCAGGTTCGGACCGTCCAGGGTGACGGCGCCGTTGCTTTTCGGCATGCCGCCAAACTCTTCCATCGCCATGCGGCTGGTGGAACCCGCGTCGGCCGCGAGCAGCGCATCAATGTCTGCTTGCCCGTCCCCGGATTCGCCCAGTGCAGCGGCCCACTCGTCGGCCAGTGCCTGGTCGTCAGCGGAGTTCATTTCGTTGTCATTAGCCATGGTTGTCCTCGGGGAACATTGATTCGTTTACGCAGCACATTCATTTCACTGACGACGGAGCGTCAGCGGCGTTCTATCGGTTCGACCACTTGCAGGGCAAGGTTGCCCTTGTGCGAACCCAGCTTGACCTTGAAGGACGGCACGCCATTGGCGCGCATGACCAGGTTTTCCGGCAGCTCGACCGGGATCACGTCGCCCGGCTGCATGTGCAGGATGTCGCGCAGCTTGAGCTGGCGTGTGGCCACGGTGGCGCGCAACGGCACCGACACGTCGAGCACGTCCTGCTTGAGGGCATTGACCCAGCGTTCGTCTTGATCGTCGAGGTCCGACTGGAAACCGGCGTCGAGCATTTCGCGCACCGGCTCGATCATCGAATACGGCATGGTCACGTGCAGGTCGCCGCCACCGCCGTCCAGTTCGATGTGGAACGTCGAGACCACGATCGCTTCGCTCGGCCCCACGATGTTGGCCATGGCTGGGTTCACTTCCGAGTTGATGTACTCGAAGTTGACTTCCATGATTGCCTGCCAGGCTTCCTTCAAATCAATGAACGCCTGATCCAGGACGATGCGCACCACGCGCAGCTCGGTGGGGGTGAATTCACGCCCTTCGATCTTGGCGTGACGGCCGTCGCCGCCAAAGAAGTTGTCCACCAGCTTGAACACCAGCTTGGCGTCGAGGATGAACAGCGCGGTGCCGCGCAGGGGCTTGATCTTGACCAGATTGAGACTGGTCGGCACGTACAGCGAGTGCACGTATTCACCGAACTTCATCACCTGCACGCCGCCCACGGCCACGTCGGCAGAGCGACGCAACAGGTTGAACATGCTGATGCGGGTGTAACGGGCGAAACGCTCGTTGATCATTTCCAGGGTCGGCATGCGTCCGCGGACGATGCGATCCTGGCTGGTGAGGTCATAACTTTTTACGCTGCCAGGGTCGACAACACTATCGGTCTGTACCAGACCATCGTCGACGCCATGCAGCAGCGCGTCGATCTCATCCTGGGACAGCAGGTCTTGCACGGCCATGTCGTGGTCCTACTGCAGTACGTAGTTAGTGAAAAGAACCTGTTCGATCACGCTCTTGCTCAGCTCTTTCTGGCCCACTTCCTGGACCACGGCTGCCGCCTTCTGGCGCAGCATTTCCATGCCCACCGGCGTAGCGATGGTATCGAATGGCTGACCGGAGAACATCATCACCAGATTATTACGGATGACCGGCATGTGCGCTTTCAAGGCTTCGAGGTCGGCGTGATCACGGGCCAGCAAAGTGATGCTGACCTGCATGTAGCGCTGACGGCCGTTCACGTTGTAGTTGACGACGAAGGGCGGCGTCAGCGGTTCGAAGATCGCTTCCTTTTTGGCGTTCGCCGCCTCGGCGACGGCCGCAGGGTCCGGCTTGCTCTCGGCCTTGTGCATGATGAACCAGGTCGCCCCTACCGACAGACCAATGGCCAGCAGCAAACCCACCACAATAAGGATGATGACTTTCAACTTGCCCTTTTTCGCGGGGTCCGTAACTGCTGCGTCGTCGCTCTTCGCCATGCCAATAATCCGTCACTATCCAAGGGGTTCAGTGTTGCGTGACAGAGGAGGAGCAAGGGTTGTGCCAGAGTGTGCGAAGACTGGACTGATTTCGCTCGAAGGCGGCGGTGCCGGGCGGTGACAGGGGGGAGGCGCAGGCCCCTTATTGTCAGGGCCGCCGCGAATAAATCCGGTGCGCACGATCTGTAGGAGCCGGCTTGCTGGCGAATGAGATGGGTCAGCGAAGGCGATGTTGACCCATACAATGCATTCGCCAGCAAGCCGGCTCCTACGAAATCCGTGCAGTGCACGCTTACGCGTAATAATCGACTGCGCTTGATCCCACTACCGTCAGCGGTGCCTGGGCGGCAGCCGATGCGGCGTCGATGGGAGCGCCGTCAGCGATAAGGTCGCTGCCGCCGGCACGGTTGGTGCCGTTGCTGCCACCGTTGCGTTGCCCGTCACCGCCGGACTGCTGTTGAGCCTGTTGCTGCCAGCCCTGGGACTGGTCGGAGACGTTGACGTTGACCTGACCCATGCCCTGCTGGACAAAGGAATCACGCAGGCGCGACATCTGGCTTTCCAACGCTTCACGTACGCCAACGTGGGCGCTCATGAAGGTGACCTGGGTCTGTTGGTCCGCCGCCATATTGACGCGGATGTCCAGACGGCCCAGTTCAGCGGGCTCCAGCTGAATGTCCGCCTGCTTGAGGTTCTGGCTCGACAGGTACATCACGCGGTTGACCACGCCTTCGGTCCAGCCACCCTGGTTCATCGCCAATGGCTGATTAAGCAACGGCGTGGCCGGCGCCGAGTTCGAGGTATTTTTCGCCTGAACAGCCTGGGACAGGGCGGCCAGACGGTCCGCGAAGTTGTCCACCCGCGCGTCGCTGGTGGCGCCCTTCACGTCTTTCAAGCCGTCTGCGAGCAGGCCGCTGAACGCTTTGTCGCCGCCGCCTTCGGTGGTGCTCTTGTCCACGGGTTGATCGCCCAGCGCCGCCAGGTTATTGGCCAGCAGTTGCGAAGGGTCGGCGTTGGGGTCCTGGTTGGCGGTGCCTTTGGCGTCGCCCTGAACACCCTTGGTTTGTGCCGTCAGCTGCGCCTTGTTTTCCAGGGCCACCTGCACGGCGGTCAAGCCCTCCAGCGGATCGGCGGACGGATCAAAGCCTTCATCGGTAGCGTCTGTCGGGGCCTGCACGGCCGGCGGCGGAACCACCGGCAGCGTACCGGCAAGGAGCGCCGGATCAACCACAGGCTCAGGCGTCGCAACGGCAGCGGCGACGGGCAGCGGTTCCTGCACAGGGGGCGTTATCGCCAGTGTCGGATCCAGCGCAGGGTCGACCGGCGGCGCGTCCGCCAGTGTCGGGTCCTGCGCAGGGTCAGCAGCCTCATCCTTGTCGTCGGCATCGCTTTTGCCAGCGCTGGCTTCATCGTCTGTCTTGCCGTTCACCGGCTTGGCAGGCAAGCCATTGCCGTTATCGGCAACGGTCTTGTCGGCAGCGGCAGACGTATGGCTGGCGGCAGGCTTGTCGTCCGCTGCCGAACTCTTGGCGCTCGCGGGCTTGGCCGGCGGGTTGTCCGCGGCCTGAGGCTTGACCGGCGCTTGCTTGGCAAACACGTCGGAGAAGCTGGAACCGTGGGTCTTGACGGGGTCCGGCGCCTTGGCCGGCGGGGTATTCCCGGCTTTCTGGACTTTGGCCGCTGTCAAAGCCGTCAGTAATGGGTTGTTGGCGAGGGCCATGTGAATCTCCGCAAGGGCACTAATGCACAGAGGCAAAGCAAATGGCGGGCCAAGTCGGAAGAATAGCGGGATCGAGGGGGAACCGGCGTTGACGGCTGCCCTGAAAGTAGCGCCAGGCAGCAGGCTCAATGGCTGGCGTGACAGAGTTCCAGCTCGCGTTCAAAGATGTCTCGCACGACGCAGAACTCATCCTTGATGTGGGCCACCAGCGAACGAATCTGCACTTCATCCGCTGCCACCACGCCGCGGCCCTGCTCTTCGAGTTGCAGGCACAGTTCGGACAAATGGGTGGCGCCCATGTTGCCGGTGCTGCCTTTGAGGCTGTGCGCCATCAGGCCAAGGCGTTGCAGCGACGCCGTCGAGGACGCCGTAAAGGAAGGGTCGCGCAGCAACAGGGTCATGTCGTTGACGCGAAGGGCGGAATCGGAGATGAACACCTCCAGCAGCGCCGGGTATTCAGCCTCCATCACGTCACGCAACGTGCTGAGCACGTTGAAGTCCACAGGAATATTCGACACTTGTTCACTCCTTGATCAAGACGCGCGGATTATGCCAGACCGGCCCAGGCAAATTCCACGCTGGCCGTCCGGCCATTATCGGACCACTGACACCGGTCGCTGAGTTGCCGGACCAGCGCAAGGCCGCGCCCGGAAAGCTGGGTTACCGCAGGCGGCAACGCCAGCACGCGATCGGCATCGAACCCCGCACCGCTGTCCTGCACCCGCACCGTCAAGCGACCGCCATCGGCCTCGCCGTCCGGGACGATCCGAAAATCAATTCGGATGAATCCGTCCTGCAGCCCATCGAGGCGTTCGGCGCGTTGCTCGTAGTAACGCCCGAAACCTTCGGCGTCGCGTTTCAATGCCGAGTCCAGCCCCAGTACGCCATGTTCCAGCGCATTGCTGTACAGCTCGGACAACACGATATACAGCTCGCTGCTCTGCAAACGCAAGCCATGCACCTCCTGCAACAGTTGCAACAGGTACGGCAGCGGGTTGAAGCGCTTCAGCGTCGAGGCGCGATACTCGAACGAGGCCGACCAGTCCAGCGGGCTGCAATCGCCGCTGTCGGTGTAAATGACCGAAGGCGGTCCGAGCAGGTCTGGCTCGGTAAACGCGACTTCCACCATGCTGACATCGTCCCGCGCCTGGCCGCGAAAACGCGCCAGCGCCCATTGCACTTCTTCGATCAGCAACGCCGGGTTGCGGTTACTCACCAGCACGTTCTGCAGACGCCGGGCGCCGAACAGTTCTCCGTCCTGGCCGGTGCTGTCGACCACGCCGTCGGAGAGCAGAAAAACCCGGTCCCCCGGCCCGAAGGGATACACCTGGGTATTGTCGTCAAAACTGCCGGCGCTCAACACGCCGAGCGGCACGTTCGAGGAGACCAGCGGCGTATGCGGACGGCCGTCCCCACGCAGCAGATAGCCATCCGGCAAACCGCCGTTCCAGACCTCAACCAGTTGTTGCTTGAAGTTCAGGCACAACAGCGCCGCGCAGCAGAACATGTCGACCGGCAGGATGCGTTTGAGCTTGGCGTTCATCTCGCGCAGGGTTTCCGGCAAGCCGTAACCCTTGGAGGTCATGCCGTAAAACACTTCGGCCAACGGCATCGCCCCCACCGCCGCCGGCAAACCATGGCCGGTGAAATCGCCCAGCAACAGGTGCATGTTGCCGGACGGCGACCACGCGGCCAGCAGCAAGTCGCCGTTGAACAGCGCATAGGGTGATTGCAGGTAACGGATGTTGCGTGAGCTCAGGCAGCCGGAGTGGGCAATCTGGTCAAATACCGCTTTGGCCACACGCTGCTCGTTGAGCAGGTATTTATGGTGGCGGGTGATCAGGTCGCGCTGGTGCAGCACAGTTTCCTGGAGCACGCGCAGGCGATTCATGGCGTTGATCTTCGCCGCCAGCACCACCTGGTTGTAGGGCTTGGCCACAAAGTCGTCGCCCCCGGCGTCGAGACAACGGGCCAGGTCTTCGCCTTCGGTCAGCGACGTCAGGAAGATGATCGGCACCAGCGCGTCACCTGCCAGCGCCTTGATCTGGCGAGCGGCTTCGAAACCGTCCATCACCGGCATCATGGCGTCCATCAGCACTAGCTGCGGCCGCCGCCGCTCGAACAGGCCAACGGCCTCGGCACCGTCGCTGGCGGTCAGGACGTCATGGCCCTGACGGCTGACGAT
Organism: Pseudomonas sp.; assembly: GCA_036387095.1. Lineage (GTDB taxonomy): Bacteria > Pseudomonadota > Gammaproteobacteria > Pseudomonadales > Pseudomonadaceae > Aquipseudomonas. The sequence continues at coordinate 13,550 of DASVUK010000012.1, read as the reverse complement.
GGCGGACAAGAGCATCCGGTCGCTGACGTTGTCATCGGCGATGAGGACCGTCAGGCGATCAGGTGCAGACGGAATCATCCGACGATTCTGAAGAGTTTGGAGAAGTTGGAAATTGCCAGGATTTTGTAGACGTCGGCGTTGCAGTTGACCAGCTGCACATCGGCCCTTTCGCCGCCGGCATGGTCGCGCAGGAGAAGGAGCATGCCGAGCGCCGAGCTGTCGAGGTAGTTGGTGTGGGTCAGGTCAACCTTGTACCGTTTGGCCTGGTTTTCTTTTTCGTAAGCGCCACGAAAGTCCTGGTGCTTCGAAAAGTCGAAGCGTCCTTTGATGGTGATGATGAGTTCTTGTCCATCAGCAGAGCGTTCGGAGGTTACTGACATTGGCAAATTCCTTGTATGAAACAGCGCCAGACGCTTGAGTTTTAGCAGCCCTTGTGAGGCGTGGCAAATGGTTCGATGGTGACTTCGGGTTCTGCCTAACGGCAGAACTGTTTCGCCTTCGGCGAGTTACTTGGAAAAGCACCCCAAGTAACCAAGGGTGCTTGCTCCTGGTTGGGTTCCTCCTTCGTCGGAATACCCTCACTCCGACGACGCTGCGTGGGCCCGCGCCGAACGGACATCCATGTCCTGACGGCGCTCTCGCCGCATCCATGCGGCTCGCCCCACTGCGCGTCGTCTGCGTTCAGCCTGCACCCAAGTCGCGATAGGTGTCGTCGGGGCGTTATGTGTTTGAAGATCAAGATCAAATGCAGATCAACGGCTTCCCGGCTGAAGCCGGTCCTACAGGACACCGCGTGCATTCAGTGGGACCGGCTTTAGCCGGGAAGAGGCCCGTTTGGTCGCCATCAATTTTGCGGTGTGCCTTCGGACGCCTTCCCGGCTAAAGCCGGTCCCACTATGTCGTCGCCTCCACCATTCGTACCGCCGTCGCCATCGCTTTCGCCGTTGCCGTCGCTTTTGCCGTTGCTTTTCCTACACAAAACGTCCAACCACCGCAAAACGCGACTTGGGTGCAGGCCGAACGCAGGTCTTGCGCAGTGGGCCGAGCCGCATGGATGCGGCGAGAGCGCCGTCAGGACATGGATGTCCGTTCGGCGCGGGCCCACGGAGCAAGACCGGAGTGAGGGAACCCGACGCAGGAGGGCCAAACCAGGAGCAAGCACTTTTGGTTACTTTTAGTGCTTTTTAAAAGTAACTCGCCGAAGGCGAAACAATCTGCCCCCAGGCAGATGCTTTTTAAAACTGCTCGGTCCGAGGCAACCTCTGTACCAACTCATCCAGCAATTTCTGCTCGCGTTTATCTTCCAGCGCACGCGCCTCATCGATATAACGCTGCACCAACTTACGCAGCCCCTCCACCCGCGCATAGGCCTTCTGCCATTCGCCGCGGGCCTTGTTCAAATTATTCTGATGCCACGCCAGACTCTGACGCTGCTGCGCCACCGCCGTCTCCAGCTGATTGAGAAAGCGCTGATAATTCATCAGCCACTGACCCGACACCCCGTGGGCGCCCTTGTCGATCCACTGCTGCTGATAATCGGAGCGGAATTTATCCAGCTCACCCAGCTTGCTTTCAGCCAGCCGCACCTGCCCTTGAAAATGCCCGAGGCGCTGCACGGCGGCCTTCTCGACCTTCTCGGCCATCTCAACCACCGGGGCCAGACGGGCGGCGCGACTGAGTGCCATAACCGGTTAACCGCCGGCCTGAGGATTGAAAATCTTCGCCAACTGCTCCTCACTGCTCTGCATGCTCTCGTTCTCCTGCAAGCCCTGGCGCAAATACTTCACCAACTGAGGCTGCAGCGAAATCGCCAGGTCAGTCTCACGGTCGCCGCCGGCCACATACGCGCCAACGCTGATCAAATCGCGGCTCTGCTGATACCTCGACCACAGCTGCTTGAAATATTGCGCCTGAACCATGTGCTGCGGGTCGACCACCGACGGCATGACCCGGCTGATGGACGCTTCGATATCGATGGCCGGGTAATGGCCTTCCTCGGCCAGGCGCCGCGACAGCACGATGTGACCGTCAAGCACGCCCCGGGCCGAATCGGCGATCGGGTCCTGCTGGTCATCGCCTTCGGACAGAACGGTATAGAACGCAGTGATCGAGCCACCGCCGGCCTCGGCGTTACCGGCGCGTTCCACCAGCTTGGGCAGCTTGGCGAACACGGACGGCGGATACCCCTTGGTCGCGGGCGGTTCACCAATGGCCAGGGCGATTTCACGCTGGGCCTGGGCAAAACGGGTGAGCGAATCCATCAGCAACAGGACATTCTTGCCCTTGTCGCGAAAATACTCGGCGATGCGCGTGCAATACATGGCGGCGCGCAACCGCATCAACGGTGCGTCGTCCGCGGGCGACGCCACGACCACGGAACGCTTGAGCCCCTCCTCGCCCAGGCTGTGCTCGATGAACTCCTTCACCTCGCGACCCCGCTCGCCGATCAGTCCGACGACGATGATGTCCGCCTCGGTGAAGCGGGTCATCATGCCCAGCAGCACGCTCTTGCCCACGCCGGTACCGGCGAACAGACCCAGACGCTGACCGCGCCCCACCGTCAACAAACCGTTGATGCAGCGAATGCCAACGTCCAGCGGCTGGCTGATGGGGTTGCGCTTGAGCGGGTTGATGGTCGGGCCGTCCAGCGGCACCCAGTCTTCGGCTTTCATGCCGCCCTTGCCGTCGAGCGGGCGACCGGCGCCGTCGAGGACGCGGCCGAGCATGGTCATGCCCATTGGCAGACGGCCGGTGTCCGGCAGCGGCACGACGCGGGCGCCGGGCGCGATGCCGGCGACGCTGCCGACCGGCATCAGAAATACCTTGCCGCCGGAGAAGCCCATGACCTCGGCTTCAACCTCAACAGCGTGATGGCTGCCGTCGTTGATCACCATGCAGCGGCTGCCCATGGCAGCGCGCAGGCCCTCGGCCTCGAGGGTCAGGCCGACCATGCGCAGCAGTCGTCCTTCGACGATTGGCTGCGCAGGCAAAGCAATCGCGTCGGGATACGTGCTCAGGCGCTTGGCGAAACTGGTGCGTTCAAGGCGCATCGACAGCACCCAGCGGGTAGATGGTTTTTTCGGCGCTCTGAATCGCCTCTTCCAGCTCGATGGTCACATCGGGCGGCGCCGGGTGCAGGGCCTGTTCGTGCAACTGATCGAACATTTTGCCCAGGGCCTGACTGATCCGCGCCTCGACCGTCGCGTCGATGCGGCTGTGCTCGCTTTCGACCCGGCAACCGCCCGGCTGCAGGGTTTCGTCCTCGAGAATGCGCCAGGTTTCCTCGTGGCGCTCGCGCATGGCCTTGACCAGCGCGAAGTCCTGAGGGTTGACCAGAATGCGCACGTTCGCCGCGCCCATCGGCAGCAGCCGCAACGCTTCGCGCAGCACGGTGCCAATCTGGCTGGAATCGGTTTTCAGCTCGCGCTGGATGACTTGGCGGACCACATGCTCGACCAGCGTGACCATCGATTTCTCGATCTGGGCATCCTGATCGGCAATCGGTTCGAACAAATGGCTCATCAGGACTTCCATGCTCTCAAGCTTGGTCGCCAGGGCGGCTTCCGCTTCCTGGCGAACCTTGAGCTGGGTGCTGTGGAATCCTTCTTTTTCGCCGATGGCAAAGCCCTCGTTGTAGGCATCCTGGCGGATGCTTTCCAACTCTTCCAGGGTCATTGGCTGAACTTCTTCCAGCGGCACTTCTTCGCTTTCGGCGAGCTCGGCCTCCTCGATGACCGGTTCCGGCTCGGGTTTTTCCACGTGCGGGTCGAAGCTGGGCAACGCCCAGACATCGATGCCACGCAAATCCTGGGCGCGGATGAGCTCACTGGGTGCTGCTTTATCGGAGCTGGACATCAACGGCACCTACGCTTAAATCATTTCCTCGCCACCCTTGCCGCCAAGAACGATCTCCCCGGCCTCCGCCATACGACGGGCAATGGTGAGAATTTCTTTCTGGGCGCCTTCCACATCGCTGACGCGAACCGGGCCTTTGGCTTCCAGGTCGTCGCGCAGCAGCTCGGCAGCACGCTTGGACATGTTCTTGAAAATCTTTTCCTTGATGGCGTCGTCCGAGCCCTTCAGTGCCAGTACCAGCACATCGGAGGAGACTTCGCGCAGCAAGGCCTGAATACCGCGGTCGTCGACGTCGGACAGGTTGTTGAAGACAAACATGAGGTCTTCGATCTGCGTCGACAGGTCTTCGTCCACTTCGCGGATCGAGTCCATGAGCTGGCCTTCGATCGAGCTGTCGAGGAAGTTCATGATATCCGCCGCACGCTTGATACCGCCCAGGGTGGTACGCGACGTGTTGGCGTTGCCCGAGAACTGCTTCTCGAGGATCTGGTTCAGTTCTTTCAGCGCCGCCGGCTGCACGGTATTCAACGACGAGACGCGCAGGATGATATCCAGGCGCACCTTGTGGTCGAAATGGCTCAGCACTTCACCGGCCTGATCGGCGTCCAGGTAGGCGACGACGATGGCCTGAATCTGCGGGTGCTCGAAACGGATGACGTCGGCCACCGCGCGCGGTTCCATCCATTTCAGGCTGTCGAGACCGCTGGTGTTGCCGCCCAGCAGGATCCGGTCGATGAGGCCGTTGGCCTTGTCCTCGCCCAGCGCCTGGGTGAGCATCTTGCGGATGTAGCCGTCCGAGCCGATACCGACGCCGGTCTGGTCACCGACCACGTCAACGAACTCGCTCATCACCTGCTCGACCTGCTCGCGGTGCACATTGCGCATCTGCGCCATGGCCACGCCCACCCGCTGAACCTCTTTGGGGCCCATGTGGCGCAGGACCTGAGCAGCGTCCGTCTCACCCAGGGTAAGCAGCAGAATCGCGGCTTTATCCACGCGGTTCAATTTGACCGCAGCAGCTCTATCACTCATCAGCGTTGATCCATTCTTTGACGACCTGCGCTACACGCGCCGGGTCCTCGGCCACAAGGCTCTTGATTGCGTTGAGCTGTGCGTCATAACCCTCGGTAGGGCTCGGCAACAGAATACTTTGCGGACCGCCCAGGCTGACGCGGTCGTTCGATAATTCACCATCCATTCCCACCATGCCGCCCAGTTCGCTGTCGCCGTCGCCATGCTTGCCTTGCGGACTGGTGATGTTCTTCAGCACCGGACGCAGCACACCGAACACCAGCACCAGGATGAAGATCACACCCATGGCCTGTTTGAGGATGTCCCAGAACCACGGCTGCGAGTAGAACGGAATGTCGGGGATCACTTCGCCGCGATCGGTGGAGAACGGCACGTTGATCACGCTGACGCTGTCGCCACGGCTGGCATCGAAGCCGACGGCGTCCTGCACCAGGCGGGTGAAACGCGCCAATTGATCGGCAGTCCACGGCACCAGGGTGGTTTCCCCGTTGGCCGGGTTGACCTTGACCTGATCATCGACCACCACCGCAACCGACAGGCGATTGACCTTGCCCTGCTGCTGCTTGGTGTGGCTGATGGAGCGGTCGAGTTCGAAGTTCTTGGTCGACTGGTTACGCTTGTCGGCCGGGTACGGCGCCAGCATCGGCTGACCGGTGGCCGGGTCCATAATCTGTTGACCGTTGGCATCCAGCAGCGGCTGGCCCGGGGCGATAGCGCCTGCGGCACCGGCTGCACCGGCTGCGGCGTTCTGAGGCGCGGTCGCAGGGCCTGGCGGCTGGTTGCTCAGCGCACCGGGCACGCCTTGCGGACCGCTGCTGCTGGAGCGTTGTTCGTTGACCGTCTGCTCGCTGCGCAACGCAGGCTGGTCCGGGTTGAAGCTTTCGGCGGTGGACTCGACGGCGCTGAAATCAACGTCTGCCGACACTTCTGCCTTGTAGCGGTCGTTGCCCAGCACCGGCTGCAGAATGTTCTGCACGCGCTGGGTCAGCATGCTTTCCATGCGGCGGGTGTAATCAAACTGCTTGCCGGCCATGGACAGCTCGGAGTTCTCGGCCTGATCGGACAGCAGGTTGCCCTTCTGATCGACGACGGAAATTTGCGACTTGTTCAGTTCGGGGACACTGGTGGCAACCAGGTTCATGATCGCCAGCACCTGACCCGGTTCCAGCGAACGACCGGCATACAGCTCCACCAGAATGGAAGCGCTGGGCTTGCGGTCGTCACGCACGAACACCGAGCTCTTCGGAATGGCCAGATGAACGCGAGCGCCCTTGACGTTGTTCAGGCTGGAAATGGTACGAGCCAGTTCGCCTTCCAGGCCACGACGGTAACGAGTGGCCTCCATGAACTGGCTGGTGCCCAGGCCCTGATCCTTGTCGAGGATTTCGAAGCCGACGTTGCCGTCAGTCTGCGCGATCCCGGCACCGGCCAGCTTGATGCGGGCACGGGACAAGTCATCGGACTTCACCAGCAGCGCACCGGAGTTGGGCTCGACGGTGTAGGGAATGTCGGACTGCGCCAACGTGTCCATCACCTGCTTGGTGTCGATCCCCGAAAGGCTGCCATAGAGCGGCTTGTAATCGGGCTGTTGTGACCAAAGCACGACGGCGAAACCAATCGCCACGCTGGCAGCCAGACCGACCATGAGGCCTACCTGACGCAGCATGGTCATCTCGGAGAGATTTTGCAGGAACGCCAGCCCGAACATCGGCGGCTTGCTTCCTGGCGCACCCGTTTTGGCGGGTACGTTATCGACGACGGCTTCGGCCATGACTTAAATCGTCCTCAAACCGGCATTTGCATGATGTCTTGGTACGCCTGAACCAGCTTGTTGCGTACCTGGGTCAGCGCTTGAAACGACACGCTGGCTTTCTGCGAGGAAATCATCACGTCGGTGAGGTCCACGCCGCTCTTGCCCATTTCAAAGGCCGTCGACAACTGATTCGACGCCTGCTGGGTGTCGTTGACCTTGTTCACCGCCATGCCGAGCATGTCAGCGAAACTGCTCGCACCGGCCTGTTCTGGCGCCGCGATTGCCTTGGGCTGAGCCATGGCATCCATCTGCATGGAGCGCATGTCCAACATCAAGCGATTAAATTCAACACCTTGGGTCATGACGTTTCTCTCAAAAGGGCCGCAAATTTTTGACACCGATTCAGCGGTTACCTAAGTATTAGCAACAAGGGTGCCAGACCAATGGCGGCCATGTGCCACGTTGATGAAAGTATTCGGTCGTGTATTTAAACGGCCGCGATGACGCGGCGGCCGACGCCTTGGCAAACGCGGCAGATCAGATAAACAGGACGGGGCTGACACCCATATTCACGCGGCCGTCGGCGCTCAAAAAGTGCTTTGGCGTTGTTCAGGAGGCAAACAAAAACCCTTCGACGTCCATCCCGGCGTCACGCATCTGCGCCAGCTTGTAACGCAACGTACGCGGGCTGATACCGAGGCGTTCGGCGGCCTCTTTGCGACGGCCCCGTTCCGCACGCAGGGTGTCGATGATCACTTGGAACTCCCGCCGCCGCAGGTCTTCCCCCAACGCGCCAGCCCCTTCACCACTGCTGGTGTCGGGCGCCACTTCCATGGCGCCAGTGGCAACGGCCGACACTTGAGGCATCGGCGCGGCCGCGAACGTGACCGGCCCGGCGAGACAGAAGTCCTCGGCCTGGATCACCCCGCCCTGCTGCAGAATCAGCGCCCGCTGCACTGCGTTGTCGAGCTCACGGACATTGCCCGGCCAGGCATAGCTGACCAGACACTGCTGCGCCCCGGCCGACAGGCGCACCGGGGCATGCTTCATTTTATTGACGTGTTTGGCCAACAGCCGCTCGGCCAGCGGCAGAATATCGGCGGGTCGCTGGCGCAGGGACTGCCACGCCAGCGGAAACACCGACAATCGGTAAAACAGGTCTTCGCGGAAACGCCCCGCGGCCACTTCGCCCGCAAGGTCGCGGTTGGTTGTCGCCAGCACGCGGATGTCCAGAGCGATGGGCTTACGCGCACCGACCCTCTCCACTTCCCGTTCCTGCAGCACACGCAACAGCTTGGCCTGCAGGCCCATGGGCATTTCGGAAATCTCGTCGAGCAACAGCGTGCCGCCTTCGGCCTGCTCGAACTTGCCGGCCTGCGAGGCAATGGCGCCAGTGAACGAACCCTTCTCGTGGCCGAACAGCGTGGCTTCGAGCATGTTGTCCGGGATCGCCGCGCAGTTGATCGCGATGAACGGCTTGTCGGCACGTGGCGACTGCTGATGAATGAAACGCGCCAGCACTTCTTTGCCCGTGCCGGACTCGCCAGAAATCAACACGGTCGAATCGCTTTTCGCCACACGGCTGGCGAGGCTGAGCAACTGTACGCTGGCCGGCTCGACCGCGATCGGTCCGTCGCCATCGACCGGACCGAGCCGCCCCAACGCATGACGGGCCACCAGCGCCAATAGAGCCTTGGGCTCGAAGGGCTTGACCAGATAATCCGCCGCGCCCTGACGCATCGCATCCACCGCGCGGTCGACCGTGCCGTGAGCGGTCATCAACAGCACCGGTAGTTGAGGGTAGCGGCTGCGTAACTGACTGAGCAATTGGTGACCGTCCATGCCAGGCATGTTGACGTCGCTCACCACCAGACTGAATGAGGAATCAGCTGCGGCAAGCAGCGCGTCTTCCGCCGACCCGACCGCCTGATAACCATGGCCGGCCAAAGCCAGGGTTTCGCCCAGCGCTTCACGCAGCGACGGGTCGTCTTCGACCAGCAGCACCTTGATGCTCATGAGTGCTCACCTGCGGAAACGGACAACGCCCCGGCGCCAGGCACCAGCGGCAATGAAACGATGGCGCAGGTGCCTCGGCCCGGACGCGAGCGGAACTCCACACGCCCCTGATGCGCCCGCGCCACCGCCGTGACCACGGCCAGACCGAGGCCGGTGCCGGTGGTTTTGGTGGTGAAAAACGGCTCACCCATACGGGCCAGGGCCGCAGGCCCGATGCCGCTACCGCTGTCGCTCACACACAGCCGCAGCGTGTTGCCGCGGTTGTACGCATGGATCTTGATGCGGCACTGGCCTGCACTGGCCTGAACGGCGTTCTCTATGAGGTTGAGCAGCGCGCCGACCAGCGTGTCGCGGTTGCACAGCAACTCACCTGACGTGCTGTCGCACTGCCAGCGCACGGTCACGTCACGCACATGGGTTTGCGCGGCGGATTCGAGGGCGGCGACCAGGGCGGCCGGTGTCACCCGATCGGTCAGCGGCAGCTCGCCCCGGGCGAACACCAGCATGTCGCGGACCTGGTGTTCCAGTTCGTGCAGACGCTCCTTGAGCCGCCCGGCAAAGCGCTGCTGAGTCTCGACGTTCAACGCCTGTTCGGCCAGGTGACTGGCGTAGATCATGGCAGCCGACAACGGCGTGCGGATCTGATGGGCGAGGGACGCGACCATGCGGCCCAGCGACGACAGACGCTCATGGCGCGCCAGCTGGCTTTGCAAGTGACGGGTTTCGGTCAAATCGTTGAGCAGCACCAATTGGCCAGGCTCAGCGTCCAGGGAACGGGTGGCGATGGACAGCCGACGGCCGTCCTTGAGAGAGATTTCGTGGCCGTCGTCCTCGCGCGGGGCAAAGCAGCGGGCGATGACGTGGCGCCAGAGCATGCCGATTAATGGCTCGCCCAGCAGGTCCAGCGCGGCCGGATTTGCCTCACGGACCATGCCGGTGCCGTCGATGACGATGACGCCGCCGGGCAGCAGATCAAGCAAGTGCTGCAAGCGGTTTGCCAGGCGCTCTTTTTCCGCCAGCTCCTGCATGCGCTGGGCACTGACCACGGCCAGCTCGCCCTTGAGCTCGGTGACGCGCGCCTCCAGCAGGCTGTAGGAATCGGTCAGCTGAGTCGACATCTGGCTGAACAGCGCGAAGGCCTGTTCAAGTCCTTGCCTGCTCGCCACTTCCGGGGACTGCTGCACTAACGAACCAAGGGATAAACCGGGTTCGGAAGACGTCTGAGCGGCCTGGGGCATAGTTGATCTCTCGGATAGCGAACCGTCAGTAAACGGTATGTTCCCAGAGACATAGCAATCCTCGTGCCGAAAAAAAACCGCTGAAAAATCAGCGGTTTATTTTTGGCGCGTCAATGGTCAGTCAGTCTTCGACCTGTTCATCGCCTTCGCGCCGGCTCATGCCGTACTTGCGCATTTTCTCGACCAGGGTCGTGCGACGGATGCGCAAACGTTCGGCGGCGCGCGCCACGATCCCGTTCGCATCGTCCAGCGCCTGCTGGATCAAACCCTGTTCCAGACCGCCGAGGTAGTCCTTCAAGTCCAGGCCTTCCGGCGGCAGCAATGCGCCGCTGGCGAAGTTTGGCGTATGGCCATTGATGGCCACGCGCTCTTCGAGATCACTGCGCAGGCTGTCGACCAGCTGCTCGTCTTCGTCGTCAACGTAGCGGAATTTCTTCGGCAACTCGGACACGCCGATGACGCCGTACGGGTGCATGATCGCCATGCGCTCGACCAGGTTGGCGAGCTCGCGAACGTTGCCCGGCCAGCCGTGACGGCACAAAGACATGATCGCGGCAGAGTTGAAGCGAATCGAACCGCGCTTTTCATGCTCCATGCGTGAAATCAGCTCGTTCATCAGCAGCGGAATGTCTTCCACTCGCTCACGCAACGGCGCCATTTCGATCGGGAACACGTTGAGCCGGTAGTACAGATCCTCGCGGAAACTGCCGATCACGATCATGTCTTCAAGGTTTTTGTGCGTCGCTGCGATGATCCGCACATCGACGCTCTGGGTCTTGTTGCTGCCCACTCGCTCAAAAGTGCGTTCCTGCAACACGCGCAGCAGCTTGACCTGCATCGGCAGCGGCATGTCGCCGATTTCGTCGAGAAACAGCGTGCCGCCGTTGGCCAGTTCGAAGCGCCCTGCCCGGCTGGTGATGGCGCCGGTGAACGCGCCCTTTTCGTGGCCGAACAGTTCGCTTTCAAGCAGCTCGGCCGGAATCGCGCCACAGTTGACCGGCACGAACGGCGCATCGCGGCGCTTGGAATGGTAATGCAGGTTACGCGCGACGACTTCCTTGCCGGTCCCGGATTCACCGAGGATCAGCACGCTGGCGTCGGTGTCGGCGACCTGCTGCATCATCTGACGCACGTGCTGAATCGCACGGCTGGTGCCGACGAGGCTGCGGAAAAGATTGGGTTCGCGCTGACGCCCACGTTCACGGGCCTGGTCGTACATCTCGCGATAGACCTGGGCACGGTGAAGGGAGTCCAGCAGTTTGCTGTAGCTGGGCGGCATCTCGACGGTGGAGAGGACCCGGCGACGCAGATCGTCTGCAAGTTCGGCCGAAGAATTCTCGCCCATCAACAGCACAGGCAGGAACTCGTCCCACGCGGCCACGGTTTTGAGCAGGCCTTGAAGGCTGCCCGGGGCGTTCACGCTGCCAACCAGCACGCAAAGCACTTCTCGGGTGGATGTCAGTGAACCCACGACTTGCTGCCAGTCTGTGCTGGAGCAGGACAGGTTCTCGTCACCCAGAAAATTAAGGATCACCGCCATGTCACGGCGGCGCTGGCTATCGTCATCGATCAGCAGGATTTTGATTTCACGCCACATGCAATAGCAACTTCCCTAGTCAACTCGATGCCCGGTCTCGGGCAAGCTTGGCTTTCGTTTCGTCCGTTGAGACGTGTCAATCACCGAAAATTAGTGAACATCACTAGTTAAGTCAAAAAACCGTACACAGTCAATTTTATGGCGTACATATTTTGCCACCGACCAAGTGTCAACCGAACAGATGGTAAACCTTTGCCGCGCTTTTCGCTCGCTGGATCTGCGACATTTCGTCGACGATCGCTTGACGTTCGCCCACAGCCACGTCAATAAGCTTGCGATAGACGCCTAGCAGCTCTTCCAGATTGTTCCGCAGCTCAGGCTCGTCGTTGCTCGCCTGACTGATGACTTCGTCAACGCAGGCCCGGCAGGCCATATCGAGCTGGCCGATTGCCTCCCAGTCACGCTGCTCGAGGGCATCGACCAAGGCTTCACGGGTTTCTTCGATTCGCTTGAGTGCAGCGCTCATGGGTTTCTCCTTCAGAGCACGGGTTGCTGATCGCCGATCGCATCCCAGCCTTCCTTGACGGTGGTCAGCAGGCCGCTGACTTCGTCGAGGATCTTCGGATCGGACTTGATGTTCGATTCTGCCAGACGCTTCATCAGGTAGACGTAGAGGTTGTCGACACGGGCCAGGGCTTCAGCCTGTTTCTCCATGTCCAGACCTTCACGCAGGCCGCCGATGATCTCGATCGCCTTGCCGATCAACAGCCCTTTGGCGGGGATGTCCTTGCGCTCGATGGCGCCCTTGGCCTGGGCGATGCGGTCCAGACCGGCTTCCATCAGCATCTGTACCAGACGGTGCGGCGTGGCCACTGCAGTCTGGGCATGTGAGTTGACCTTCTGATACTGACGAAGGGCTGCCATACGGTTCATTGTCTTACCTCGCGCAACGAAGTTTCTATAGTGAGGGTATCGACACGGCCTGAAAAAACTTTAAGGCCAGATGCCAAAAACCCGGCACTGGGGGCCGGGTCCGATTCAGCTCGTCAACGATTACGCGTTTTTCTGCGCATTGAGCGAGTCAAAGAACGAGGTGATGCTCGTCGCCGAGGCTTTCAACTGCCCGACCAACAAATCCATCGCGTTGTATTTGGCGGTCAGCGTCGCGGTCATCGTGCTCACACGCAGGTCAAGTGCGGCCTGTTGAGCCGTCAGGTCGGTTTGCTGCTTGCTCAGGCTCGATTTGCGGGTGTCGAAGATGCCGCCGGTCTGGACGTAAGGCGTGATCGCCGCCTTCATCCGCGAGAGCAAGCCGTTGGTGCTGTCGGTACCGCTAAACAGCGTCTGCACGTCACCGGCCAGGCCTTGAGTCATCGCTGCATCAAATTTCTTGGCGTCCAGGGTCAGCGATCCATCGGACTGGCCCGTGGTAATACCCAGCTGCGAGAGTACGGAAATACCGCCGGGCGCCCCCGTCGTCACCAATTGATCGCGAATCGCTGCAAGGATCGAGCGCGGCATCGCGTCACCCGTCAATGCAGCAGGGGTAGAGGTTGCACCGGTCGTGGCGTCCGGAGTCGACAACACGGTGGTTTTTGTGACACTCGCAACCGCCTTGACCACCGTGTTGTACGCATCGATGAAGGTTTGCAGCGAGGCTTTGAGGCCGTCGTTGTTCGCCGACACTGTCACAGTCGACTTATCCGCCGCCAACAACGTCATCGAGACCCCGCCGAGGCTCTTGTCGATGGTGTTGCTGGCGCTGGTGATGGTCAGACCGTTGACAGTCAGGCTGGCGTCGACCGCTTGCTTGTCGATATAGCCCGCACTGGTGGTACTTTTCGGGTCAAGCGCGGCGCCGGCAACAATATTGAATTCACTCGACGTGGTGCTGGAGGCCGTGATGTCCGTGCCTTTACCCGTTACCGTGGAGCTGAAGACCAGACGTGAGCCGTTGTCATCGGTGATGATGTTGGCGCTGATGTTCGACGTCGCGCTTTGCGCGTTGATCTGCTTGGCGACCGACGCCAGCGTGGCCCCGGTCGGGATGGTGATCTTGGTGTCAATGCCATTTTGAGTGAGGGTCAAATCGCCACTCGGAATAGCACTGGTGGCCCCG
>DASVUK010000011.1:0-54664 GCA_036387095.1 Pseudomonas sp. | reverse complement strand
TTGTCATTGATTTCTCTATAAAAAAAACGTGCATTAAGGCGAATTAAGGAGCGGCTCAGCGTTGCCGTAAAAGCGCCATAGTCTCCAAGCGCCACCTGGCACTCAATTTACGAGGGGCGGCAGTCTAAGGCCGGCTTGGGCGGTCGGCAACATAATTGACGCGAATTGGTGTAACAAGTCCCGCAACAACTTGCTGGATGCCAGCTGTAACGCCTGTCCGCTGATCGCCGGGATCGACTTGGCCAGCCCATGACAGAAAGCATTCGCGGACAAAGCCACTTTAAATAGCAGGTTCAAAGACCTGAAAAGTGGTCGTGTCCGCGACTGGATGATTCAAATTCCGCGACTTGCGCCAGCGACCCCATTCTGACTGCCTGCAAGCACATCGGTTCCGAATCGTTTCATAACAACAGGAGCATTGGCCCGGCAGCGTTTGTACAACAATCAAAGTGGCATCTGGCCTTCAGTTCGGAATATACGCAGCAACAGCAGCAAAGGTAAAGCCACTGACCGTCCCTGCGTTACAAAATCACGACTCGCCCCTCTTGGGCGCTCAGGCGCGCAGCATCCAGCACCCGCGCCGAAGCTACCGCGTCATGCAGGTCAACCGGGTTGGGCCCGTTGCCTGCAATGGCGTCCTGCAATTGTCGATAGAACTCCAGCCAGCAGCCACGTTCGGACACGACCTGTTTACGGATTTCGCCCTGCTCCAGCCAGCCCCAGCGCTGAGTTGCTTCGACTCCCCAGCGCTCCCCTTCAGAAGCAGGCGTCAGCCCTGCCAACGACGCCTCCTCCTGACCGTCAAGGCCTTCGACGCTGTAACAGCCTGATGCACCACTGACCCGGAAGCGTGGGCCGGGGTGATTCTGCAGGCAACTGCCCCATAAATGCGAAACCACCCCCTTGCAATGGGTCAGGGACACGAAAAACTGATGGTCTACAGGCTGATCCGGTGTGGCGAATTGCAGTTCTGCGTACACCCTGGCCACCGGTCCGAACAGCAGCAACGCCTGATCCGCCAGATGGCTGCCGAGATCGCGCAACATGCCGCCGCCACTGTCTTTACCGACAGATTTAGGGGAATAACGCTCGACGCGGGATTCAAAACGGCTGACCTCACCCAGAACGCCTTCATCAATCAGTTTACGCAGGGTCAGGAAGTCAGAGTCCCAGCGGCGATTCTGATAAACACTGAGCAGAACGCCCTTGCGTTCGGCCGCATCCACCAACGCCTGCGCCTGCTCGGCATTGGCGGCGAACGGCTTGTCGCTGACCACCGCAACGCCGAGTTCGATGGCCTCCAGAATCAGGGCCTGGCGAGTCGCCAGCGGCGTGGAAATCACTACGGCATCAACTCCGGCGGCGATCAGATCAGCCAAGCTGTCAAACGCCTGGGCCTGAGGACAATCCTGCTCCAGCTCTTGCCGACGCTGCGCCGAACGGGTCACAACACCGACGAAAGTGGCGCCCGGCAAGCTGGCAATCAACGGCGCATGAAAATAACGACCGCCTTTGCCATAACCCACCAATCCGATTCGCATGATCCTTTCCTTCTATTCATATCCAGTTGGCGGGAGCTTACCTGCTTCAGACGCTCCATTGCATGGCCTGCGTATGACGTGTCGCGAGACCGCAAGACACTCAAACGGATCATTTTCTTATACAATAAATATATTTTGTACAATTAATTGCGCATTATTGTACAAGAATACTATGATGGCCTTATGCAATGGATTGCATCAGGGTCACGTCAAGACCCCGCCTGCCAGGGACCTGGGCGTCACGTTGGGCACCCAGACGAGCCATTCATCATGCTATTCAACTCCTCCAAGAAAGAAGTACACGGTCTGCAAGAAATCATCGCCCACCAAGCAAGCCTGTTACAGGCCATCGACCGCTCGATGGCCACGGTCGAGTTTGATTTGAATGGCGTGCTTATCAGTGCCAATGACAATTTCCTCACAACCATGTGCTACCGGCGCGAAGACGTGATCGGCAAACCGCACAAACTGTTTTGCAGCTTCGAATATGCCCGTAGTGCCGAGTACCAACAGCTGTGGTCGCGTCTACGCGCCGGCGAGTTCGTGTCGGCAACCTTTCGCAGATTGGCGGGCGATGGGCGCAATGTCTGGCTGGAAGCCAGCTACAACCCGATCAAAGACAGTTCCGGCAAGGTGGTCAAGATCGTCAAGTATGCGTTGGACGTGACTGAACGGATCCAGGCCGAAAGCGAGGCCAACAGCAAGCTCGCCGGGCTGGACCGCGCCATGGCGGTGATCGAGTTCGATATGGAAGGACGCATTCTTCGCGCCAACGACAATCTGACGCGGCTGCTGGGCTATAGAGAAGCGGAGTTGGTCGGCAAGAACCACCGCATGCTGTGCCCGCCCGAGCTTATTAATAGCAATGAATACCGGGATTTCTGGCAGCGCCTGAACAAAGGTGAATTCTTCAGCGGCCAGTTCAAACGCTTGAGCCGCCAGGGCGACACGCTGTGGCTGGAAGCCAGCTATAACCCGGTGTATGACGCCAACGGCGATCTGGTGAAAGTGGTCAAATTTGCGACCGACATCACCGCACGCATCGAGCAGCATATCCGTGATACCGAGAGCGCTGCGCAGGCTTATCACATCTCAGTCGAAACGCAGAAAGTGGCCGAGCAAGGCACGCAGGTGATTCACCTGGCCGCCAGCGAAATGCGCCAGATATCGCTGAACATCGATTCGTCGTCACGAATGATTGCGCAACTCGGCGAGCGTTCGGATCAGATCACCACCATCGTCAATACCATTCGCAGCATTGCCGACCAGACCAACCTGCTGGCGCTTAACGCTGCCATCGAAGCCGCTCGCGCTGGCGATCAAGGCCGGGGGTTTGCCGTGGTCGCTGACGAAGTTCGTCAACTGGCCGGACGCACCAGCCGCTCCACCGCAGAGATCTCGGAAATGATCGGGGTGATTCAATCGGAAACCCAGCAAGCAATCTCCAGCATGGACAACACCCGCGCCAATGCCAGCAAAGGCGTGGAACTGGCTGATCAGGCAGGGGCGGTCATCGTGCAGATCAGCGAAAGCACCAACAATGCAGTGGATGCGGTGAGGATGTTTGCGCAGGCTTCGAAGCGGTAATGACGCCTTCCCGGACGAGTCCGGTCCTACCGACCTGCGCAAAACCGGTAGGAGGGGACTTGTCCCCGAAGAGGCCAGCCCGGCCAACCGAAATCTGCCGCATTATCGTTCTTCGCAACGGGCAACGGGCTAGAGCTTGGCCTGATTCCTCTCCCCCATCTTCTTGCTGCGTTTTTCCAGAATCAGATACACGACCACGGCAATCAGCAACGGCATGAGGAAGTAGATGGCCCGATAGCCGATCAACGCCGCGAGCAAGGTGCCCTTGGAAAACTCGTGTTGCATCAAGGTGATGAATACGGTTTCCAGTACGCCCAACCCGGCCGGGATGTGGGTGATCACACCGGCGATGCTGCTGATCAGCAACACGCCAAGAATCGCCGGATAAAACGCTTTTTCCGGCAGCAGGGTGTAAATCACCAAGGCCATCAGCGACCAGTTCAACGCGCCGAGGCTGGCCTGGGTCAACGCCTGTTTCAGGGAAGGCAGAGTGACTTCCTGTTCACGGATCGTCCAGGAACGACGCTTGGAAAAACGACACGCCAACAGATAACCACCAGCGACCACCAACAAGGCAACGCCGATCAGACGCAATGAAGTCGTGCCCACTGCCCAATCCTTGGGCAGTTCAAGAAAGCCCATGGAGAACACCACGCCCGCCACCACCATGTAACCCAGCCAGTTGGTAATCAGGCTAAGGCTCAGGATGCGTGTAATGGTGGGCACATCCAGCCCGAGTCGCGAATAAAGCCGATAGCGCAAGGCGATGCCGCCAACCCAGGAGCTGAGGTTAAGGTTGAACGCGTAACACACGAATGCCACCGGGACGACCTGCTGGATCGACAGCTTGTGCCCGGTATAAAACCGCGCCAGCACATCGAAACAGCAATAGGTCAGGTAACTGCACAGGGCAATCCCGAAAGCGAGCGCCAAGGTGCTGATTTTGTAGGACAGCAAGACCTGTTTGACTTCCTGCCAGTCGAGATTCTTCACCAGCAGAAACAGCAACACCGGCACCGCGACGAAAAAAAACACGTTGAACGCGCGCTTGGCCCATTTCCATTTGCTGCTCTGCTGCTTGCTGCCCTGTTTTGCGCTGGCGTGCTCGGAAGGTGCATCGGATGCCTGAATCATGCGGATTTCTCCTGATCGGACTGCAGATTGACCCGCAAGTCATGGGGGACGCCATCTTTTTGCTCTTGCTCGATGACACTCGCCTCGGGAAGCACATCCGCCGCGCGCAGCGGTTTAAGCCGCAGGCCATGGGCGGGAAACAAGCCGGCAATGGCCGGAAAATGTCGCAGGAAGTGAAAGCTGAGGACGATCATCGGCGCGCGCCACCATTGCCCGCGTGCAGCACCCTTCAGGCTGATCTGCTGACTGTGCGCAGCGGCCAGGTCTCGCAGATGTTCGTGCAAGTGCTGATTGAGCCCGGGGTCGCGAATAAACAGATTCACTTCCAGATTCAGCGCCAGGCTCAACGGGTCGAGGTTGCTGGAACCCACGGTCGACCATTCGCGATCGATCAATGCCACTTTGCCGTGCAGCGCCCGCTGTTTATATTCGTGAATCACCACGCCTTCACGCAGCAGGAAGGTGTAGGTCAGCCGCGAGCAGACCCGCACAAACGGCATATCCGGCTGCCCCTGCAGAATCAGCGTCACTTTGACACCACGCCGCGCCGCGTTGCGCAACTCGCGCAGGAACCGATAACTAGGGAAGAAATACGCATTGGCAATCGTGATGCGATGGCTCGCGTTGCGCATCGCCAGCAAGTACTGCTCTTCGATATCGGTGGTGTGTTCCTTGTTGTCACGCTCGCACAGCAACATGCGCGCGCTGCCGGCGTGATGCGGCTCGATCCGCAGCGGCTTGAATTTGGACCGCACGGCTTCGCCAAGCATACCCATGGCCGAGGCGTGAATATCCGCGACGATGGGACCGCGCACCATCACTGCGTAGTCCTGCTTGGCGGTCACGCCGGTGTCGCTCATGTGATCGACGCTGTAGTTGATGCCGCCGATAAACCCGATCTCGCCGTCCACCACCACGACCTTGCGATGCAGGCGCCGGAACAGGTTGGTGCGCATGCCCATTACCCGTGGCCGAGGGTCGAACAGTTGAATGTGAACCCCGGCGGCGATCATCCGTCCGACAAAGGAGTTACTCAGGTCCGAAGTGCCGTAGTCATCCACCGTGACCACCACCCGCGCGCCATTGGCTGCCGCCTGAAGCAAGGCCTGTTGCAGCGCTTCGCCGACGCGGTCTTCGAAAATGATGAAGGTTTCCAGCAAGACCTCCTTGCGCGCCGCACGGATGCAATCGAAGACTCGGGTGAAATAATCTTCGCCATTGATCAGCAGCTCTACCGAGTTGCCGTCGCGCCACTGTCCGTGGTGTTTCATGTGATCGTTCATAAGGTCACCTCCACTGCGAGTGGCGCATGATCGGAAAGATGCGACCATGGCCGGTTGGACAACACTTTGGGTCTGTGGGTGGTCGCGTTGCGTACATAAATCCGGTCCAGCGCGAGTAACGGCCAGCGCGCCGGGAAGCTCTTGGCCGGCGCGCCGAATTTATCGACGAACACCTCATGCAGACCGGTTCCGGCCAGTTGCGCATCGGCCCGTTGTCGCCAGTCATTGAAATCCCCGGCGACAATCACCGGCGCCGACTCCGGCAGTCGCGCCAACAACTCGGCGAGCAATTTCAGCTGCTGGCGACGGTGCCCTTCACGCAGCCCCAGATGCACGCAAATGGCATGTACCTGGCCAAAATGCGGGACTTCCAGGACGCAATGGAGCAGACCGCGCTCCTCGGTGCCATGAATGGACACGTCCAGATTCTCATGGTGGCTGATGGGGTATTTGGAGAGCAGCGCATTGCCATGATCGCCATCGGGATACACCGCGTTACGGCCATAGGCGAAGTCGCTCCACATGCTGTCCGCCAGAAACTCGTACTGCGAGGTCGTCGGCCAACCCTTTACCCGCTGGGCATGGCTTTGATGCTCGCCATGCACCTCCTGAAGAAACACCACATCGGCGGAAACGCTGCGCACGGCATCCCGCAGCTCCGGCAAAATGAAGCGCCGATTGAAGATCCCGAAACCCATGTGCATGTTCATCGTCAGCACGTTCAGTGATACACCGGTCGAGGTGGGGGTACGTACGCCAGTCGGCGTAATGGCACTGCTCAAAACTTCACTCCTTGCATGTCACCCGGCGCCACTTCCAGTCCTTGAGTCAAGTCGAAGCGTTCCAGCAGTTGGCGGGCGTCATAAGGCGCCCGGACTTTGATGTCGTTGTCGAAATAGCAAAATATGTCCCGCGACTTACGCTTTGGGCCGGCCTTGGCTACGATCAGGTGCGCGTCGGCGGGTTGCGAACCCTCGCGCCACTCCTGAATCCGGTCACCCCAGCGTTTGAGCGCCTTGGCGGTATAGCCACTGGCGTAGAGCTTCTCGTCGCCGTGCAAGCGCAGATAAACGAAGTCGCTGGTCAGGTCTTCGATGTACGGCCACTTGCCTGCCGTATCCGCCACCACCAACGTAACTTTGTACTTGCGCAGCAGAGCGACAAATTCGGGCACCAGAAAGCTGTCGTGGCGGATTTCCACGGCGTGCCGCACTCGGCCGGTTTTCGGCATGTCCAGGTAGCCGGGCTTTTCCATGCGCTCGTCACACCCTTTGGCGCAGGCCCTGGCTTGCTTCATGTCTTTGGGCAGCAAGCCCAGAAAGTGCTCGAATTTCTGCGCATCGAATTTGAAGGTCGGAGGAAACTGCCAGAGAATCGGCCCCAACTTGTGCTTGAGCTGAAAAAGGCCCGAGGCAAAGAAATTCGCTACGGGCTTTTCAATGTCGTTGAGACGTTTTACATGGGTGATAAAACGCGGCGCCTTGACGCTGAACACGAAGTCGTCGGGAACCTCGGCAAACCAGCCAGCGTAAAGCTTTGGTGTTTTCAGGGAATAAAACGAGCCATTGATCTCGATGCTGTTCACGGCACGGGAGGCAAATTTCAGCTCGTTTTTCTGCGTCAGTTCCTCGGGATAGAAATCGCCCCGCCATGGAACATAGCGCCACCCGGAAATGCCAATGCGGATATCACTCATGGAAGTGGTCTCGGTTTCGTGTGCGATGTGAGGCGACAGTCACGTCATATGAAGCCTGTCGCTCGCACAGGTTCCCTAACCCGCCTCCTTGGCAACCGCAAAGACTGGTCTAGAGCGGGCGATCCGGCACGGCATCATCGTCTTCATCAATGACACCCAGACTGCCTGGCAGGGTTTCCGGATCCGGCGGATCCACGTCATTGCCAATGCCCGGCTCCGCTTCCGAAAAACCTGGATCAACCACATCGCCGTCGTCCAGATCGGCATCTTCATCGTCAAGTAAATCAGGATCGGGCGGGATCGATTGTTGGGTTGTTAACGTGTCCATAACCACCTCTTTGGTATGACCTCCGACGGAGGCCTTAACGATTCGAATACGCCCAAGTTGCTCCGTTCAATGCATTTAGCAGCCTTACATCGGCAACTACTGACTGACTCACTGCGCTGTTCACTTGCGAAACCGTTTATCTGCAATACGGAACCTTATGCAACTTTTCCGCGATAAGCCGCCATGACCGCTCGTCGGCTTCGGCGCTATTTCAATAAACTTTCCGCACCCGAGTTGCTTCTCAAGAACACGAGGCAACTGTCTCGCCAGTGGCAATTCCAACAATACTCACAGGTGAAATGATCATGCCCAATACATCGAAACAGAAAGACGATGACAAATCAAAAAGTACCGGGAAAAGCTCGGGCAACTTTGCCGACAATCCTGCAAAGGCTTCTGAAGCGGGAAAAAAAGGCGGCAAGGCCAGTTCCGGAAGTTCAAGCAAAAGTGCAAGCAAATAAAACAATACGTCTTGACAGGGCGGGAACTCATGTTCCCGTCCTTCAGCATTAAATGTCTGGAGATCTGCCCATGAAGCGACTTAACGCATTGCTGCGCCCTACCCTGATGACCCTTGCCCTTGGGCTGACAGCGATGAGCGCCTTCGCCGCGACCCCGGCCGGATTTGTCGATGACGCGTCTGCCAAAGGCCTGGCCGAAATTCAGACAAGTGAATTGGCTTTGCAAAAAAGCCAATCAGCCGATGTGAAGAAGTTCGCCCAGATGATGGTTGACGATCACACCGCTGCCAATAAAGAGCTGGCACAAGTGGCGACAGGTCTGAAACTTAAAGTGGCGGACGACGCAGAACTGATGGCCCGTGCCAAGAAAATGGTCCTTGAGTATCGTGACGAGTCGTTCGACAAGGCCTACGCCAACAATCAGGTCGTGGCCCACGAGCAAACCATCGAACTGTTTGAAGAAGAGATCAAGTCCTCCAAGACGCCTGAGTTGACAGCCTTCGCCAAGAAAACGCTGCCTAAACTCCAGCATCACTTGGAAGAAGCCAAATCACTTCAAGCCAAGTACAAGTAATTCAAGTTGCACAACCGTTTGCGTCTTCGGCGTAAGTCGCCGGGACGCAAATTCGGCCCCCCTAGATT
This sequence comes from Pseudomonas sp., assembly GCA_036387095.1. Lineage (GTDB taxonomy): Bacteria > Pseudomonadota > Gammaproteobacteria > Pseudomonadales > Pseudomonadaceae > Aquipseudomonas. The sequence goes on along the minus strand of DASVUK010000011.1, from coordinate 45,992 downwards.
GTCCATCCCGCGCTACTGCGTTTTCGCGCTTTTTCGCGACTGCCGCAGATATTCATCTGGCACCAGCGTCGCCCGCCATTTTTTGAGTTGTCGATAAATAGCCAATCACAATCAGGCGTGGCGCAGACTTTCAGGCGCAGTTGATCCGGTCCGGTCAACAGGCTCGCCGCCTGGGTCGCCAGTCGAGCCATGAAATTGTCTGTCATGTCATCCAGGTTATTCCCGATCTCCCACTGCCAGATCACATGCTGCCGTTCCATGACGAGCCGACGTTGCGCGGCTGTACTCGCCAGTACCTGATTCAGGTAATTCAAGGCGTAATCATCCAGCGATCGCCCCTCAGCCACTGGCAGCAGCAGTTGGTAAAGCTGTTCACGAAACGCAATCAGGCGCTGGAAGGAGAATGCAGCTGCCGGTTGCTCGACCAGCTTCAGGTAATGTTCAAACTCCTGCTCATTGATCAGGCGGGCATGCTGGAACCAGCGCACCACATCCTCCAGCGTCGCCAGCTTGTCCACCACTTCCCCCAATGAACTGCCCGGTCGGCGTCCATTGCAGGTATTCAGGTAATCGAGTACTGCCAAGCCACCCACCAGCCGCAGTGAGCTGATTTTGAGTTGACTGATAAACATGATCAGCCCCTTGTCTTGATCCGACACCTGAAGCATGGCAGATATCGGCAAAGAACCAAGTGCTATCGGACGGCCTACAACCTGCAGTGCGCCGAGCGGCTTTCACGGCGGTTTTCGATATGCACAACGTATGACGCTGATGAAGATCCGCCGCGCCTCAGCCCGGGCGCGATTCCGCGCGCCACGCCGCTCTTTGACATTTGTGGGATTTAGTCTTGAGTCAATGCAGCAGTATGGAAACCCGAAACGTGCAACCCCCTAGTTGGCATCTGCGATGGAACGCATATTTTTTCAGATCAGGCTTTTACGCTACTTGATTGTGGTCGCTGTTTTTTGCGCGGGGTTTACCTCTGTAATTGCAGCCACCCTGGGCGGGATTGCGGTTGAGGTCGAGAACAAATCCGAGCCCGTTTTGTGTGCGGAGAAAGACAACGTTACGCTCACTATCAAATCACCCAAAGTCCTGAGCTTTCGTATCGAAGCGACCCATCCGGCGTATATCGGGTCATTGCAGGCCGATCGCACCGCCGCTGACTTCACTGCCTGCGACATGCGGGAAGACCCGGCCTTCCATACCTCAGGGCCGGAACAACGGGTGACCCTTTACGAAACTAATGATGTGCGCCTCATAGGCTATACATTTCCAACCTTTTGGCGACCCACTGACGTTCCCTTCAAGGTGGGTAAACGGATTGAGCGAGGGCTGCACATGGTGCAACTCTGGGTACGTGCCAATGGTCGCCTTGAGGAGATTCTGGTCCTGTATCCGCCGGACGGTTATTGGCGAGCACGACCGCTGCCACCGGAACACATGCGTTCGACGTCCTACGGCAGCTCATTCCTGATCGGGCCGATTGAAATCAAGGGCCGGCCGGTGGTCGAGATAAAGGAAATCGCATTTGATCCCAGAACTACGACGTTTCTGCTGAGCTTCGTCAGCGGTGGAACCGCCAGACTGACCGTTAGCACAATAGACGCTGACAAGCAGGTGATTGATGTCTCGTTCGACAAGCCAGTCAGTAACGGCCCTTTTGCAGCCTTACGGTCAATGTATGTCACCGAGTTCAATGCCGACGCTGCCCGCATCGCAATCCGAGGGCCGGAGCAACCGGGGTGGAGTGAAGAGCCAATCATGGCATTCAGGAAAGCCGATGCGACCGATATCTGGACTGGACGGCTTGTTCCGTCCCGGCACAACACCAGCGCGCCGGACATCATCTTCAACGGTTTCTCCGGAACGATCACACCCATCGGCAGGCCGGTATCCAGTGGCCAGGGAGATCTGACCGAAAGTGTTGACCAGCGTTAGCATCAATTTCCGGCATTGATCAAGATTTTCACCGCGTTTTCCCTGAGCATGCGTGGGATCGCGGAACCTGGCCCTGCAAGTTGAGCGCCGGTGGTGACGTCGAAACTGGCCCGATTGTCGGTGGCCGAGCTACCGCCTACAAAAACCGTGAACTCGCCCGGCTCGACACGGCGCAAAAAAAAGTGATCCAGCAGCGCCAGGTCATCCTGATCAAGCTGGAAAACAAGCGTCCTGGTTTCGCCTGGCGCGAGTTTCACCCGCTCAAAACCACGCAATACGCGCACGGGTCGGGTGACACTGGCGGTGCTTTGGCGCAGATACAACTGCACGATTTCGTCGCCCTCACGTTGTCCGGTATTACTGACATCAACCTTTATCGTCAGTGTCTCGTCAGATGCAATCCGCCGGGCGCTTAGCCGGGGTGGCTGATAGGCGAACGTGGTGTAGCTCAAGCCATGACCAAAGGGATAAAGCGGCGTCCACGACCCGTCGATATATTTGGAGGTGTACTCGGACTCGATACTCGGTGGACGGCCAGTATTTTTCCGAGCGTAGTAAATGGGTAATTGCCCAACTGCCCGAGGAAACGTAATGGGAAGTTTGCCACTGGGGTTCACATCTCCAAACAGTACATCGGCGACCGCGTGGCCCATTTCCGACCCGAGAAACCAGGACTCGAGGATTACGGGCACTTGATCACTCATCAGGGAAAGCGCCAACGGGCGACCGTTCATGAGCACGACCACCAAGGGTTTGCCTGTCTCAACCAGTCGAGCCAGCAGCGCTTCCTGACCGCCAGGCAAACCCAGCGACATCCTGCTCCGCGCCTCTCCGCTCATCCTTACGGTTTCACCCAGCACCGCGACGATGACATCGGCATCGTTACTGGCGCGCAGTGCGTCATCAATGCCCGAGAGGTCCAGACTTTCAGGCGAGGCACCCGGTACGTGAATGACCGTCGTCATGGTCGACACCGCTTGTTTTATACCGTCCAACACCGTGACCGACTCCTCGGTACGTATTGGCCCGGCCCAGGGTCCCAGGATGGATTCGGCATCTGTAGCCAATGCACCCACCACAACCAGCTTTTTGATGTCCTTGCGCAGCGGCAGCAATGCCTGGTCATTCTTGAGCAATACGATGGATTTCTGCGCGGCCTCCCTCGCCAGACTCCGGGTCTCGGGTATCCGGGCAATAGCCTGCTCACGGGCCGCATCACTGTAACGGTACGGGTCTTCAAAAAGATCCAACCGTTGTTTGGCTCGAAGCACGCGTCGTACCGCATCATCCAAAGCGTCGCCATGGAGTTGGCCGCTTCGAACCAGTGCGGGCAACTGCTGTTGATAGAGGCCGCCGGCCATGTCGATGTCGATGCTCGCGTTGAAGGCCAACTGCGTGGCGCTGGGTTCTGTCGCAGCCACGCCATGCTCGATCAAATTTTCCACGCCGTTGAAATCGCTGATGACGAGACCGTTGAAGCCCCACTGCTTACGAAGATAATCGTGCAGCAACCTATGGTTGGCATGCATCGGCGTGCCCGCGATTTCGTTTAATCCCGGCATGATTGCATCGGCCCCCGCCTCCACAGCGGCCCGAAACGGTGGGAGATAGACTTCACGCAGCGTGCGTTCCGAGAGGTCGGCAATGTTGTAGTCACGTCCTGCTTCCGCCGCGCCATAACCGACGAAATGCTTGGCGGTTGTCATCATCGCGGAGAGATCGGGCGGCCCTGTCCCGTGAAAACCTCGGACACGGGCAACCGCCAAGGCGGCGCCCAGAAACGGGTCCTCACCGGCACCTTCAACCACACGCCCCCAACGCGGATCACGGGCAATATCGACCATCGGCGCATAGGTCCAGTGTATGCCGTACGCAGAGGCTTCCATGGCTGCAGCCCTTGCCGTGCGCCGTGACAGTTCCGGATCCCAGGCCGAGGCCTCGGCCAGGGGAACAGGGAAAATGGTTCTGAACCCATGGATTACATCGAAGGCAAACAACAAGGGAATTTGCAACCGGGATTCTTCGACGGCCACGCGCTGAAGCTTGCGTGTGGCCTCGACGCCATAAGCATTCAGCAGAGAACCCACGAGCCCGTTACGAATGCTGTCATCACCACCGACTTCCACGATGGGGCCAGTGGACGTTGTCTGGACAGACAACTGGCTGAGCTGGCCAGCCTTCTCTTCAAGGGTCATCCGGGAGAGCAGGCTGTCGATCAGATCATCGTTGTCCAGATCCGCGCCAGCACTCGCACCAAGCGAAGGGCCCGTGGCGAGCGCGGCGAACAAAAGCATGGCCAGGAGTCGAGAATGCGCCATGACATTCACACTGCCTTCACTCTGCTCATCAGCTCCGAGCTTTCTTGCCCGGCAGACGCCAATGGCTCAGAAGTGAACGGGTGATACTGATAGAGCCACGTCTCAGACAGCGCTTCATCACCCAACTGCAGAAACAACCGCAGCTCCACTGGCTCGCTGCCCTCCACGCTCAAATCGAACTGAGCCCGCCAATGCCCTTGCTTACCGTCAGGAACGGCCTCCGTGAATACATTCGATACTTTGCCTCTTGATGATGAAAGTACCGCCAGCGGTCGAACCCCGAAGGGGATTTTTGTGAGGCCCTCGCCCTGAAACTCCACAACGAACTTGCGATCTCCCTTGGGTCGCTCCTGACCGGGCAGGCCACCGCGGCCGAGACGAGTCGCTACACAACGAGCCAGTGGTGAAGGAAAGGGTTCGTCGGATTGCCAGTACAGGCGGTAACGCAGGCGGAAGTTTTTACCTGTCTCGGCCGCAGGCTTGGGCACCCACATGGCGACAATATTGTCGTGAGTCTCGGCGTCAGTAGGAATTTCCACCAACTGCACGCTGCCTTCGCCCCAGTCGCCCAGAGGTTCCACCCACAGGCTGGGACGCCGCTCGTAATGCACACCATCCTGGTAGTGGTCGAAATCGCGATCGCGCTGCAACAGGCCAAAGCCTTTGGGATTGTTATCGATGAAGGCCGATGCCATGGTGCGCGGAGCGTTATTGAGTGGACGCCAGATATGCTCGCCATTGCCGGTCCAGATGGCCAGACCGTCCGAATCGTGCACTTGCGGCCGCCAATCGATGGCAGTGGGCTTGGCGGTGTCGGAGTACCAGAACATGGAGGTGAGCGGCGCGATCCCCAGACGCTCGATGTCCCTGCGCAGAAACAGGGCAGCATCGATATCCATGATGACCCCTTTATCCCGGTGCAGGACAAAACGATAGGCTCCGCAAATACTCGGTCCTTCAAGTAACGCGTAAACAGTCACCGCACTGCTGCGTGTGTCTGCGGCTGCTTCAAACCAGAAATGGCTGAAGTCTGGAAACTCCTCAGGCTGGCTCGCCTGGGCCACATTGACCGCAATACCTCGCGCGGAAATGCCGTACTGATATTGATCACCGATAGCGCGAAAGTAGGAGGCGCCGAGAAAGGCGACCCAGTCATTGGTGTGCCAATCCAGCTGGCGCTGGTCGCCGGAACGGCTCTCCTGGAAACGGAAACCGGCGAAGTGATTTCCGGGGGGCAGCAGGCGAGCGGGACTGTCTGCAGGCATGTCGAAATAGGATTCGTCGAAGAGAATCTCACGCGCCATGTCGTCGTGAACAACGTGCATTGCCACGGGAAAACGAAAATAAGTACCCAGGTGAGAGAAAACCACCGGGTACTGCCCTGGCCCCAGGGCAAACAGGGCAAGGGACGTGTCGAATTTTATTTTCCCGTGCGCATCATAATTGATCTGCGACAGCACCTCGGCCGGGCCGGCGGTGGGAGCAAACCAGGGCATCCGCGACTTTGATTCGGCCAGTTCAATTAAGCTCTCGAATGAAAAAGGTGAAGCGCCCCCCAACCGGAGTTTTTCCTCTTCACCGGCTATCGCTGACGAAAGTTTGCCCATACCGGCGAGCGCCGCTGACAGGGTTGAAAGTGCGAGAAGCGATCGACGAGTGAGCATGATTTTCGTCCATGATTTTATTTCGATAAAAAGTGTGCAACCCCTTTAGCCATGCGGTATTGGCGACATCACCGTTTGTAGAGATGTTGAGAAAGTGCGTTGAAACTACAATCGGCAATATCCAGCCAGGCACATATATCCTCCACCGACTCACCAATGCTCAGCACATCGCTGCGCAGATGCACTTCCGGGAAAACCGGCGTTTCATAAGGCGCATCGATGCCAGTGAAGTTTTGCAGCTCGCCGCTTCTGGCCTTGCGATACAAGCCCTTGGGGTCCCGTTGTTCAGCGACAGCCAGCGGCACGTCGACGAAAACTTCAACGAAGCGCTCGCTGCCAACAATCGAACGCGCGTGATGCCGTGCCGTGCGGGTGGGTGAGATAAGCGCGACCATTACGGTCAGCCCGGCATCTGCCATCAGTGCTGCGACTTCGGCCACGCGCCGGACATTTTCTTCCCGGTCGGCCGCGCTGAAACCGAGGTCCCGACACAGTCCGTTACGCAGCACATCCCCATCAAGAATGCAGGTCCTCAGGCCTCGGGAGCGCAATGCAAAATCCAGAGCCTTGGCGATGGTCGATTTGCCGGACGCGGACAGCCCGGTAAACCACAGCACGGTGCCTTGGTCATGCACTGACATAGCCGCTCGATTGAACGCATAGGCACTGTGGCTATCGGTTTTTTGATAATCATCAACGACGCCTTCCATAGCGGGCTCTCTCCTGTTGGTAAATATTCAGTCGTCGGGTGGCTTGTCGGGGAGCAGGCCAACCACCATCAGCTGCACCAGCAATAACCCGGCGATACACAGATACAGCGGCGCAAAGGAACCCAGCAGTTCCTTGCAAGTGCCGCCGAGAAAATTGCCCAGCACGCCGCCCACACCGATCAGGACATTGGCGATACCGAACGCGCGTGTCAGGCAATCAAGAGGCACGATCTGCCCCAGATAAGTCGGGACCAGACCAAATACCGGGTAAAACGCCAGCGCAAATAAAAAGCCGGCCAGATAAAACCCGCTGTCGCTGTCCAGACCATAAACGCAAAGACTTGCCAGACATGCGCTGACAAAACACAGCATCAATGCCCGGCGCGAGCCCAGCCGATCAGCCACCCAGCCCACGAGAAAGCCTGCGGCCATTCCCACCGCGCCGATTGTCGACCACACCATCCCCGTGGTTGCGACGGACATGGAAAGCTCTTCGCGCATGAATGGCGCCAGGTACGTCTGAAACGGCAGCAGCGTCAGGCCATTGAGAAAAGCCACCAGCCAGGTGAGATATAACGGCACGGACAACCAGCTTTGCGTAGCGGTCTGTCGCGACGTGGCCGGTTGAGATCGCAACGCGCCTGGAGACTGACGCAGCAAATACCAGGCTGCGACACATACCAGAATCGACAGCAGTCCGGCGATCAGCCAGATGGCGCGCCACCCGCCATGCAGGGTCAATACGCTGACCAGCACGCCGTTGATGAATACGCCGTAACTGGTGCCACTGGAGATCAGGCCCATCACTCGCGCCCGGGTTGTAGCGGAGAAGTGGGTCGCGACGATTTCGGCCAGCGGGATGTAGGCCGACGCCGAACAGCCGCCGAGCAAAATCAGCAGCCCCCCGGATAACCAGATCGAATCGCTGACACTCAGCCCCAGCAGCGCCAGCGAGGTCGCCACCGTCGAATACAGGCTGATTTTCCAGCCCGCGACAAAACGGCTGAGGTAGCCAGCAAGAAACGAAAAGCCCAGAAACCCGATCTGGGCGCCGCCGGTAATCAGTCCGACGGTGGTGTAGTCAAAGCCGATGTCGCGCCGCATATCCACCAACAGGTTGGCGAACAGGTAGACACCGAAACCATAGGTACAGGCAACGAAGCCGGTCAGGACAATCGCCAGCACCACTGCGTTACCGGCGCGAGCGGAATCAATCGCCGCCGTCAGCGCGGGCTCGATTGGGTTGCTGGCGGTCGACCTGTTCATTTGGCAATCGCCGTATGAATGATGAAATCACAGTCCAGCGGATCATAGATGTGCCGGAAATCACCAAACGACCGGGGCCAATAGAATCCAGCTTCACTGATCTCGCCTTTGAGTTCCTCCGGCAAAATCGGATAGACCTGCAACCTGTAGCAAGCGCCGTCGCTGAAGGTATAAATGAACTCGCACAGTTGGTCGCTGACCTGTCCCAGACTGACTTCGGCGCTACGCCCGCAATAGTAGTAACGGCCGGAGGACTTGAAGCGACCGGCACGTATCGCGCGGAAGTTGCGCTGATCCACCACCAGCAGCCCGCCCGGCTTGAGCAGCTGCCTGAACCGGCGCAATACCCAATGACGATCATGCTTGTCGAACACATGACACAGGGAACTGCCCAGGCACAGTACGGCATCGAAAGTGCCCAGTCGGCGAGGGTCGAGTTCCAGCCAGTCGCGTTGCAGAATCGGGATATCAAGCCCTCTTGATTTGGCGTTGAGGCGCGCCCGCTCCACCATGGTCGGGCTGCCGTCGCACGCCAGGACGTTGAAACCGGCCTTGTGCAACTGCACCGCATGAAAGCCGCTGCCCGTGGAAACATCGATAACTGTCCTGGCGCCCAGTTTGCTCAGCAAATTGGCAAAAAAGCTGCCTTCGCCGGCTGCACGTTTGTCCCAGTCGATCAGTTCGTCCCAGCGGCTGACAAAGTCCTGGGTGTATTGAGTTGCGTAATCAGCAAAGCCGCTGCGGTCGCCGACTGGAACATGGCCCTTGCGACCTTCACGCCGGATGTAGGTCATGTCTGGCACTCCCTGTCTGTTCGATCCTGTGAACGTAGTCCTGGTATTTGCGCCCCAGCTCCACGGCCCATTGGTGCACGTCTTGCAGGGACATACGCGACACGGAATAACCCAACTGGGTTTCCATGACCGCCATCTGCTCAGATTCGAAGGAAACGCTGCCATCGGCGTTTATCGCGCGAATGCCGTCCTGTTGCTGGCCGCGTTGGTTGATCGCAATCGCCTCGGTGCGTGCCACGCCGTAGGGCAGACTGAGCAATACCCGACCCAGACCAACGCTGACCGGATAACCACCCGGCAAGCCGCCAGGCGCAGGTGCATGGGTCTGCACCTCGTAGTCGGCAAACAGATTTTCGACGACGCTGATTGCCGAGGTGGCGGTCAGGAACTGCCCATCTACTCCGCCCAGACGGCGAAACTGCGTGCGCACGCATGCGAAGATCAGCGCATCGTCAAATGCCCCAGTACAATCCTTGCCGTTGACGCGATAGTGGAGCGAGTAATTGGCATCCGCCGGAAGTCCCGCACGAGGCACGTAGTGACTGAAGAAGTGCGAGGCGATCAGCCTGACTTGCACCGCTTCAGGAGAACACATGGCCAACCGCGCGATGGCCATGCGTGTGGCAGGAACCAGATTGGCAACATTGCCGATACCGGTATCTGGTGCCATGCCCGCCTTGTCCAGCACCACATTCACGGCGTCAGGAAAGGCGCAGTTGACCACAATGACCCTACCCCCCGAATGCTTGACAGCTCGCATCAACTCATAGGCCGGCGCCAGGTGCATCGGCAACCATGGGCCTAGCTGCGCCTGATCCAGAGCCTGAAAAGCAGCAGGCGGCAATTGGGTAATCACTCGCCAGGATTGCAGGGAGGCGCAGTTGAGGATGATGTCTGGATGAATGCGAGTAATGATCCCGGAGTTTTCTTCGATGTTACCCTCGCCAAGATTCATCTCCACGGGATGAATCGTACACAGCGTATTCATCTGCAGGCAGCTCAGGCGTACGAGATTACAGCTGCGGGTAGCTTTTTCCAGGTCACGACTGGCAACGTAAAAGATAAACTCGTTGCGTGGCGCCAGTATCTGGAGAATCTGCAGGCACAAATTGCCTCCACCCACGATCAGTAATTTTTTCTTGTCCATGACGTTTCTCCTTATCGACAGACTGAAGCCCACGCAGGCTGAAAGCACGCTAGCTAACGAGGGTAAGCGCCGTTATCTACGGCGATAATCTGGCCGGTCAGGTGCCGGCTTTTTTCTCCCAGCAAGAAGACGATCACATCGGCAACCCCTGATGGCTGGATCGGCTCCCTGAGGATTTCCTGGCGTTCGTACTCCCTGCGTCGATGCTCAGGAATGCGGTTGAAGATCGAGGTATTGCGCACCAGAGCGGGCGACACCGCGTTGACGCGGATCGAAGGTGCGAAATTCCAGGCGTTGGCCTTGGTCAGGCCGATGACGCCCGCCTTGGTTGCCCCGTACAGTGCGTCGAAACTGCCCACCTCTCCGGCGACTGAAGTGACATTGACAATGCTCCGGGTGCCACTGATCGACATTTCTCGCCGGGCAAAATCCCGAGACAGGTAAATCAACGACTTCAGATTTACCATGCATATCTCATCAATCTGGGCATCGCTGTAATCAAAGACACTTTGACCGTGATAAAGACCGGCGTTATTAACCAGACCCGAGAGCGACTCATGACGAGAATAAAGTCGCGGGATAAATGTCTTCAATGTCGAAAAATCCGCGAAATCGGCAAAGATAATTTCGAGCCGATCACTGCTGGCTTCGGCTTGCAAAGATTCCAATCCCGCCATGTCCTTGTCAGCGGCAATTACATAAAAATCTTCTGCCAGGCAGGCCATCGCCGCAGCCCGTCCAATACCATTAGCCGCTCCGGTTATAACGACTTTCTTTTTCATGTTGCCCCTGACATGCTCGTGAACTGATTCATGCGCTCGTAATAAGGTCGGTGAAAACGGTAGTACTCAATCAGGCGGGAATTTTCGGCAAGTTGACTGTTGTCGAAATCCGAAGACACCATCGAATTAATCTGCGTACTGTTCTCGGCGGCTTTATGCCAGCTGCGCCAGGGTAGCCATTGCTGTGGGCACTCCTTATTCCAATTGAGCGCGTCTGGCAAAAACGGCAGCTGCAGGTAATCACACAACTTGTGAATGGTTATTTTCGGATTCCGTGCAAGTTCATCGGCATTGATCACATAAGGAATACGCCCCGTCAGCCGTGTCACCTCGCAGAAAATCTCGTACTGCGCCTTGTGTCCAATGGCCATGAGCGGCATCTGCGGATAAATCGCAAAGTGGGAAAGAATGGAACTCGCGGGTTCGCGGATAATAAAGATATTCTCCTGCTCCAGAAGAAACTCTGAATCAGCTTTCAACTCAGGCAGGCAGTGATAGCACATGTCCTTGTGAAGGACACAAAGCTTATTTTTATTTTCATCATATTAATCAATCGATTAGAGCAAAAAAGGCCAGCTAAAAGCCGGCCTTTTCCGTATCTTCATGCCCCATTAAAATCAATTACTTACGGTAGCGTTTTGGGGAAGCTTTCCCCCGCCCGTGCTCCAGACATAAGGGGGCGAGCGTGATTCACGCTACAAATCATGCGCTAAATTTACAGTGTCAGAGACAGGACGACTCTGGCCGGCCATACCTGGGTACGATTTTCGATTATGGCTCAGGCTGGACGTCACTTCTGCACCGTAAATGCCGGATATCCTTCCACGATGCACTGCTAGACTTCAAGAAGACGGGCGGAATTGAAAAAGAAATTCCACCTTCCCACTATGTGCATTACCCATTTGGATCGAGATATGTCGACGATTGGCGCCAGGCTCAAACAGGAACGAACCCGCATAGGGCTCACACAGCAGGAACTGGGGCGGGTCGGGGGCGTTGCAGCTAATGCTCAAGGCTTATATGAGAAAGGAAAAAGATCTCCACGCGCGGACTATTTGGCGAAGATATTAACCGCCGGTATTGATGTCGTTTATGTTCTGACTGGGAAACCTGTGCCGCCAACGGGCAAACCCGGAGCGGACGGTATATCGGATTGGTTCGACACTATCTTCGAGACCTACTTCGAGCAAACCGAACGGTTGGCTTCTCTTTCACAGGCAGGCAGCGAATGGGCGATTCGGCTTCATTCATTTTGTCAAAATCAGCTTGCGATTGTTGCGACTGTAAAATATCTCACTACGGTTGCTGAAGTTCAGGGCTACGACGACATTCCAGAACGTGTCTCCTATTCTTTAGACGCACTCTTAAACAATGCTTTGATAGTCGCTGAGGCCATTGTTGACAACCAGGTAAAAGCGCTCGGTTCGCACCGGAATGCTTCTACCTGAGATGTAGTCCCCCGATTGGGGGCGGCTGCTGCAGTGCGTTAAATTCGATACAGTTTCTCCTCTGGCATGCTGGCGTCACCACCAAACCATTTATCCGCTCGACTTTCGCATCACTCCCATCCAGCTAATGTTTATCTGTCAGGGACAGGATGACCATGACTGGCCAGCCTCGGTCTGCTTCACACCCCCGCCGAGGCTGGTCATTAGGAATGCAGTCCGTCGCCTGACTTTGCTGCCAGGAACCCAACTCGATTACTGTATATAACAACAGCATATAGATTTTCGAAGCATGCTCATCGACGACGAATCATTCGGGTGCCTTGGGGTTCCGACCTCGCTGGAAATGCTGAAACAGCAGTCTGAAATGCTCTGCGACGAGGTGGCCGACCTTAACGACAGGCTACGCCGAAGCCGAAGCAACGTCGCCGAGCTGATCGAGATGAATCAGCAGTTGGCGGCCGACCGGGATGCTTTGCGGGTGAAGCTCACAGCAACTGAGGCCAGGGTGGTGGGATGCCTTTTGCAAGCTGGACAGAGCTGCAATCAGATATCCGGACTGAAGAGAATCGCGGAGCAGGTCGATATGTTTCGCAGCGCGCTTGCCGATGCGAAAGAACAGCTCCGCAAATACGAAGCCCCCGCCGCGAGAAAGCAGCACAGCACACTAGCCGCTGGTGATTGCCCAAAGAACAACAAGCACAACCCCGATCCATCCGGCAGCCAGGAGGGCCGGAAGCATTGAAACAAAGCGATCCATCAAAACCTCAGTCGCAATCCGACAGGGATGATGACAGGTGGCCTATCGCGCGTTGATCGCCAGTGTCTAGAGAGCGGTAGTGTTCAAGCACCGTCCGCTCTTCTTCATTGAGGCTGTCCGCAGCCGTAGGTGTGCGTTTGCCCAATACGACGTACAGGATATCGACGCCTCCTTTTGCGATAGCAGCCAAGTAGTCGGCTTTGGGTACACGCTTGCCGCTCTCATAGTGACTCTGCGCGTTCGCTTCAACCCCGCCTAATGCCGCGAATCCCTGCTGACTGAGACCCGTTTTCCCGCGCTCCTCTTTGAGCCGATCGCCCATGTGGTCCATAGTGATTACTCCTCTTCCAATCTTCAACCATACGCCCATATCCTCCATATGAGTGGCTTTATCTAGGCGAAACACTCAAGCGCGATGAGCTGACGGTGGTCAGCGGCTTACGCCGGAGCGTGCCGAGGAAATTGCCAAGGAGTGCTGTAGGCCGGTAGATGACTTCGAGTGGTATCCGGTCGGAAAAGCGGTAGGCAATGTGAGGAATCAGGGGCCTGAGCTGATCCGCCCTTGGATGTGCCTGGCGCGTAACTGAACGAACTCCCACCCACCTAATCACAACCTAGGAGCGGTAACGCACCACATGATCAGCAGTAGGTGCCGAAATGAGTCGTAGTGAAAGTTTAATCAGATGGCACGAATTGTGGGCTATCAAAGGCTCAAAGATCACTTGTCGCAACTGCGGAAGCACGCAAGACGAGTACTACAGCGCAGAATGCTTTCGTCATGTAGCACCATGTACGACAGATCGCCTCAGCCTGTCGCCATGGGAGACGCTCGCTTTTATAGTGCGGCAACCGAGTCACGCATAACCAATAGCCGATGTTTATCCTCCACACGCCTGAGCGGAGATATTCAGTGAGGATCATTTATCTGCCTTGGTCACGGTTCCTGGCGCCACTGCGAAATCAGTGATGGCAGCATTCTGCTTCTGCGATTCCTTGGTCATGCCGAAATAGAAGCCAAGCGTCGCCTTCAGCTCGTTGAACCAGAAGCCGATAACGATGCCCGCTGTTACCGATGCGGCGGAATCTTTCAAAATACCCTCGGCATACCCGCCGAATACCGCAATCAGAATGCCAAAGGCGCCCATGATCAAAAGAATGGTGATCGCTGGGCGAATGATGTCGCGCGGCTGCTGAGCGGCCAGATTGCGTGCGCTATCCCGATCACTGGCCTCAGCGGCGTATTGCGCAGCCTCAGCTTGCAACCGATTGTTCTCTGCACTCACCGCCAGCTGCTGCAGCTGAACCTTGGCGTTGGCCTGCAACTCCTGAATCTTGACCAAGGCATCCGGGTTAGACGCCAGCGCAGCGTTTATCGCGTCCGGATCATTCGTGACGCCCAGAGCGCTCGAAATCAATGCGCCGACGGCTGCGCCGGCAGGACCGCCGAGTAGCGTGCCGACCGTAGGCGCCGCTGCGCCGATCCCCTTACCGATGTCTGACCAATTCATGCGTCCACCGCCCCGTACTGAAGGTTGCCTGCTACCCGGTTGGTCCAGCCCTTGCCGTAGGTGGCAAAGGTCGTCAGCTTGGTGATGAACAGCAGGCGCTCGGCATTTAGCCGCATGATCACGTCAGTGACGGTCATCGCCTTGATTGCTGCGATTGTGAGCGCCCCTATCTGCCCGTCATCAGCCACGCCCGCCGCGCGCTGCAACATACGAACCGCGTTACCGTTGCCGTTGTTCACGGCAATGTCGAACAACTGGTAGGCAATCGCTGCGTCGTACTGGTCGGCCTTGGCGCGATCCCAGAAGTCTCGCTTATAAATAGCCTTTGCCTGGTCGACCGTCAGGCTCTTGATGTCCAGGTCCGGATAGCTCATCGCCGAGATGCCGAACTTGGTCCCTTTCAGTTCACCCTGGCCAATGATGCCAGTGGTCCAGTTGCCACGGTCCTTCGGGTCGGCGCCGAATCCGCCTTCGTGCCCCACCACTCTTTCAAATGCCAAATCGAATCCGGTCATACTTTTCTCCAGGCGAAAAAAAACCGCTCAAGGCGGCCGGGATAGCTGAAATTTGTATCGATGCGCGAACTGGTATCGCTAGCACCCTAATAGGTAGCGTGCTATCGTTAATTCACATTCCGCCATGTTGAGATGCTTGAGGAATGAGAAGCCCTGACGTCCACGAACCGTCGGGGCTTTGTTTTTTTCAGTGTCCAGGCGAAAAAATACCCGCACTCGGCGGGCTGGATAGCTGAAATTTGTAGTCGTTGAATCAGGCCGGCGGCGTTTCGGTTTCCGGCTCAGCAACCACCTCAGGCACCGCCTTAACGGTCACGGTGACCTTGGCGCTGTAGGTGTTGAGCAGCTGCGCGGTGCGGATGACAGCCTGGGGCTGGTTGGCCATGATTTCGCGGGCCTTGGCATCAGCCAGGGCTTCCGTTGCGAATTCAACCTGGTTGCTTGGATCGAAGGCATTGCTGGAATTGATAACGATAAAAGGCATGGTGAATCTCCACTGGGGTTGATAAAGAAAGGATGTATCTAAAACGTTTTATCCTTCCATCTTTGCAAACAAGGCTGGAAGGTTGAAAGCAAAAGGGTTACTTGATCCGGTAGCTGTTGCGTAAAGCTTGCTCGCATTGAAATCCCAAACACAGCCGAGAGTTCTGCCTGGGTTATTGGCTGCGACCATGTTCATTGAAAAGCTATTGATCAGAAGGTATTCATTTGTCGGAAAGTTGAATGGAACGGAGTAGAAGTTCGTGGAACCGATATCCAGAGCTTGGTTGAACTCATACGTCCACCCTTGAAATGCGCGAGTGAAGGTTGCACATGGAGTTCCACTGTCGAATATAACGCCGCCAGCAGCGTTAAACAGTCTCATGCCAAAGTGAGCAACAGCCGTCGAGCCAAACGCAGCAGCAAACCATCGGCCGTTCGGCCTCAGGTAATTGACGCTCCGCGTTCGAATCTGGAACCCGGTCCAGTTGCCCGGAGAGCCATAGATCATGACGCCCGATATGGCTGAGCTTCCGGCCTCAGTATTTGGCCTGGCGAAGACCAGTGGCGGTTCCTGGCTGGTGATCGCGGCGGCAAACGTTACGATAGCAGTAAGATTGCCCTCCGCATTCGGTGAGTAGGTGCCAGATTGCAGCACCGTCAGCCGGGCCAGTTCAGAGTCAATCGTCACTACGTTGCTGTTGTTCATGAACCTAAGGCCAAAAGTCATGCAAACCTCACGACGATAAGACGCATGGACCCGGCAGTCGCGGCCCACGCTCCGGCTGGGAATCCGCGATTGTAGTTATAGACTCGTGCAACTCCGTCCAGCATTTGCGCCTCAAACTGAGTAGCTGTCGAACTGTAAGATCCAACTGGTAGCAACAGTGCAGTGGCATTTCCGGCGTTACCATCTACAGCCCACTGTTTGTACCCAGATCCCGAAAAGGCTCCGTCTGCCGTCCATCCTACGTTGTCGACCAATACGGACAGTATTGCCCGTATCGTGAAGGAGTTTTCATTGATCTGGAGGGCGCCATTGGCACCGTAAGTTCTGAGCCCGAATGCCATTATCCAAGATTCCCCAACTGTACGCGCAGAACGCCGTTCTGGTCATAAACGTTCATGCCGTTTCCGTTAATCAATACCCTTCCCGCACCGGGTATCGTGCTGTTTATCTCGAAGATGCCGTCTTTACGAAGTACCCAGCCAGACTGGTTAGCTACATAGTTACTCGAATATATTTGATCTCCAATTTTCGCATTGGTGATCGATGCGTCTCGAATAAATGCATCCGCAATAAAAGTCTGGCTGCCCTGCACTGCAAACGGAGATACTGCAGCTGCGCCAGAGACGTTGACTATGGCGAATCGGTCGGCAGCCACAATGAACTGGCTTTGAAATACACCGTTGTTATTCTCTAGGCCAAGCCCGTAGCCTGTCGCGTAGTACTGCCCCCCAGCTGTCACCGCCAATTTAACGCTATACATCGCCGACGCCTTTCCGCTGACATCCGCTGCAGTGCTCATGGCTGTTTGTGCATTAGCGGCGGCTGTTCCTGCTGTTGCTTGCACGCCACTAATCTGGGTTGCCAAGGAGCTGTCAGCATTGGCGCGCGTCGTCGCTTCAGACTGAATAGCTGCCTGAACGGTGCCAACGGTAGACGATAGCGTGTCAATGCGGGTCGATTGCGCCGTGATGGCCGTACCCTGCTGCGTGACGGTGGCCTGGGTCGAGGACAGAGCCAGCGCCGAGGCGGATGGCGACTTGCTGCCAATCGAGATGTACGCCATGTCAAACGTGCCGGCGGTGTCGCCGCTGTTCACCACGTCCAGCCGGATTGCGGTGTTGGTCTTACCCACCCAGGCGGCATTGGCCGAAAGGTCAATCTCGACGGTCTGCCAATCGGTGGTCGTGATGTCGATGGGGAACGATCCGGTGCGCGCCTCAGCAAGACCGCCGTCCTGATTGGCCCAGTAGATGCGCCCACTGCCGCGAGTGGTACCCGAACGCTTGAAGCGCATGCGCAGGTATGGGTAAAGCGTCCCGTTGGCGTCAATCCCAATGCTTTTGAAGAACTGCCCTGCGCCAGTCATCCGCGCAAACGTAGGGTTGGCGACCAGTGTCGGGCTTCCCGCCTGTACCGATGCAGTCCAGCCGTACAGGTTGCTCAGGAACTCCCAAGAGGCGGTCGACGCCGAGAACGGAGACGACTCGCCGGTAATGCTGGCTTTCAACGCTGTCAGGCTGGACGCCTGCGAGGTGTTCACGCCCTCGGCGTTCGTGACCCGCGTTGTCAGCGCGTTGAGCGCCGTAGTCGTGGCCTTGGTCGCCAGTCCGTCAGTGACGCTGTTGACGGTGCTGCTTAGGTCGGTGACTTGTGAAGACAGGGATGTAAGCGTCGTACCCTGCTGCGTGACGGTTGAGGTCAGCGCGGCAGTGGCGGCAGACTGGGCGTTATCGCCAAGCAGCACAGACGGTGCATAGGCTGTCGCAACAGCGCCTTCCTGGAGCTGGACATTATCGAACTCGATCCACATATCAGCGGCTGCGCCTGACCGGTTGATAAGTCGTGCGGGGAAAATCTGCGTCCTAACGGCGGTGGCCGGTGCGGTGGCAGTGAATTGCATCCTCGTAAAGGTTGTCGACCCGATGGCGACCTCTGGAAGCTGTGCAGTAGACAGTAGAGTGCTGGCTGCGTCGAGCCACTGGATGTACATCGTAAAGCGAGCGGACGGACTTGATACTCGGGCATAGGTACTAAGGGTGTATGTCTTGCCCCCCTCTACTTTGGGCCTTTCTCCATCAGCGATGTTATAGGTCATGCCGATATACCCGCCATTAGCGAGCCCGGCGTAAGAATTCCGCACGGCTTTGTTGCTCAGCGCTAAAGGCGAGTCTACTAGGCTGACCGAGATAGTCGCCCCGGCTGACCCATCGGTGCGCCACCAAAGCGGGCGGGTGCCGTCAGACGAAAGCTGCTCAAACGAACTGTTTGGCAGCAGGTTGTCGCCGCCTGCGCCCGCTAGGTTATTGGTCAGCGTGACGATATTCGCGCTGGCGCTGGTCAGGCCTGTCTCGGTCTGAGTCACACGCGCGGTCAGAGCGGTAGTTGCCGCAGCTCCAGCCGTTATGGCGTCATCGGTCAGACCGTTGTTGTCTTTCCAGCCTGACACCACAGGGCTGAGTTCGAACTGGGCGCGATCCCACTCGGCAAAGCCGGTGATGGACGTCCCGCTGACAGGGCCGCGAACTCGATACAAAAGACGAACTGAGACCGCGCCATCGGGCACTGCTGCGCTGGTGCGCGACAGGCGCTGCCAGTCCGCTGTCAGGTTGACCGACGTTGCGCCATCCGAGGAGATGATCGTTCCAGCTGCGCTTTTCCATTGAAAATATAGCTGGGAGATCATGCCGACCGTGCCGCGCACATACGCAGACATCGTGACAATTTGCCCTGGCGAAACTTTAGGCTCCTGTGCACCTCCCGTCGAAAGATCCATATAGATCGATGCGTTAGGAATCGTCAGGTCAAGCCTTTGAGCCTTGCCAGCAGGATCAAGCGTTGACGTTACCTGCGACACTGAGACGGTCGCCAGCCCATTCAATGCCCAGCCGTCAGCCATACCGCTTGTTGCGCGCTCAAATGACGGGTTGAACAGCATGTTCTCCCCGCCGACGCTACCGAGGTTGGCTGTTACATTCGTCAACGCCTGGCCTTGCGCCGTGATGTCGGTCCCTTGCTGCGTGACGGTATTGCTCAGCGCTTGAACCGTCGAGGCGTCGGCTTTTCCCGGCAGTGCGTTGGTCAGGCCGGTAATGGCCGTCCCGTGACTGGTGAGCGTTCCCTCGGCAACGGTCACCCGACTCCCGATGCTCTGGACGACACTTGATTCGGCCTTGCCGTCGAGCGCTGTCTGGACGCCGGTAATCTGGTTGGCCTGGGCCGTATTGACGCCTTCAATGGACGTGATTTTCGTCTCGGCGGTCTGCACGCGAACTGCCAAGCCATTGGCCGTTGTGACTGCCTGGCCCACGTTCAGCCAGTAGGTAACGTTCGGCGGCGGGGTTTCGACAGGCACATTCTTCGTTGCCTGATAGATGATGCCGTCTTCACCGAGCACGCCCTGCCCCGCCACATAGGTCTGGCCGGGTTTGTACGGCATCGAATCAGCCAGATCGGCGATGGCGTCGATCTGCTCCTGCAGCGAGGTACGTACGTCGGAGACGCTTTGATCAACGGCGTCAAGCCCCTCCTGTAGAGCGCCTTTCACCTCATTCAAGCGATCATTTACGGAGCCAGGACCATTGCCGTCAATCTTTTCGATATCCGACAGCAGCTCCTGCCCCAGCGCGCTTTTGGTCACTTCCCCGGCGATCTGGTCGAGGATTGCGGTGGCGTCGGAGCTGGCCTGCCCTACCACACCATCAACGACCGGATAGAACGGACCGATATTGCCGGAACGGTCTACCAGGCGCGCCCAGAAGAACAGCGTGGCCCCGGCTTTGAGCTGCTGCATCGAGTAGTCAGATTGCGGATAGGCCAGATCGGCCAGCTTGGTCGCTGCTGCCAGATCATTGGCCGGGCCGTACCAGATTTCCGTCCGCTGGGTATCTTCCGCACCTGGTGGGAAAGCCCAAGTGATTTTGATTCCGAACAACAGGCTTTCGGTGGTCAGGCTAGTGACTGACGGAGGTGTGCCGGTCTTGCCGTTGAGTTGAGTGAGGGTCGACGTGCGCCAGATAGACGAAATGTCGAAGGCGCTGACAGCACGAACGCGCGCCAGATACGCGCCGGAATAGATGCCGCGTACCTCAATGCTGGTTGTGCCGGTGCGCTGAACCTTGATCCAGTTGCCGTTATCTTTGCGCCATTCAACGTCATAGGCGACAGCGCCGCTCACGGCTGGACAGGTAATCGTCATCGTGGTGATGGCGATGCCTTGGTCGATGGCCGAGGTCGCAGTCAGTGTCACGCTCGCCGGAGCTGGCACCACGGTGATCGGGATAACGCTGATCGGGCGCTCTTCCAGGCGCGCGCCAGTATCGATATAGGCGAACTTGCTCGGCTCGTACTGCAGGGCAGTGATCTCGTAATCGCCCTCGATGGTTCGCTTGGTGGTCAGCACGCGGTACAGCGGGATTGCCAGATCATCGGCATCCAGCACCCACTGAAGCTCCGGGATCGGCGCTTCGCTGTAGGCGGTCGTCAGCGTGACGGCGCGGCCGGCTACTGCCTGGACGGTCCGACCCTCGGCCTTGCCGCTTGGCAGGTTGACGATCAGCCGGTCACCAGGCTTGGCCAAGGTGTCGCGGTCCAGCGTCACGACGCGACCAACAGATTCGGAAATCCGGCCGCCAACCTCGCGACCAGCCAGAAGCGAATCAGCAATGGGGATGATGAAGCCAGGCAGAGGGATTGCGCCCTCCATGCCGGTCTTGAAGCTTACAGTACGGTCGAGGTTGTTGCTTAGCACGATCCATTTGCCACGGCGCTGCGCTTCAGAGGCACGGGTGCAGCCAATGGCGCTGATCTCGACAGGCCGGTCGCTGAAACGTCGCTGCAGGTCCGGGTCGGAATAGGCCACGACGTCAGTGTCGTAGTTGTTCGCCGGGTTGTCGTAGCTGACGATGGCACGGGTATAACGAGTCTTCGCCGAGGCGCTGCCGTAGGAAAACTTCCCATCGATAACATTCGCACGGGTGAAGACGTAGTCAAAGTCCTGCGCGCGCGGCATATCCGCTTGCATCACCAGCTGGCCCTGCGCCCAGTAGGTCATGCCACGATAGATCGCCGAAATATCGCGCAGCAGGCCCCAGGCTTCAGCCTTGCCCTGCAGGTTCATGTCGCATAGGAAACGTGGCTCCTGCCCGCCTACACCGTCCGGCACCAGCTGGTCGCAATACTGCGCAATCCGGTACAGCTCCCACTTGTCGACCATGAAGGGCTTAATGCGCTTGCCCAGGCCAAAGCGGTCCTCAGTGCAGATGCCGAACGTGATCCACGCCGGGTTGTTGGTCCATGCCAGTTTGAAGGTACCATCCCAAACGCCGCTGTAGGAGCGGGTGACCGGATCATAATTGCTCGGCACCTGCCACTTGCGGCCGTTGCAGTCGACCGTCACAGCCGGGATGTTGGAGAACTGTTCTGCGTCGAACTCGATATACAGAAGTGCGGTGTTCGGGTAGCGCAGTTTCGCGTCGATGACTTCTGTCAGGCCAGCCACGAGCATGGTGTCGGCGATTTTGTTGGTGTTCTGGTTCGCGGTGATTCGGCGGACGCGGATCTGCCAGCCAGTGGTCGCGGTCGGCAGATCGATACGGCGCGACCGCTCATATCGGGTTGTGGTCTTGCCGTCCACAGCTTCGATCAGGACTTGCTGATACGCGCCGCCATCAGTAGCGACGTCAATAGCGTATTCAATGCGATACCCGCCGACATTGCCTTCGTCATCCTGCTTTTGCAGTGCTGGCCACGCCAGGCGCACGCGTGCCGCAGAGAGCTGGGTATTGGTGATCGAGCGAACCCATGGAGCATCGCTGCGCAATTCGACGTTAACGTTGGTTTCGTTCTCGACTGACGGAATGCCCGGGATATAGGCCTGGTCGACCGAACCGGTGCGCCACTCCCATTTCACATTTGTGAAATTCACGTTGCCGCTGGCATCGTTGATTGGCGTGCTGTCCAGATAGATGTTCGCGGCAGTCGGTGCGCCATCAAACTCACCCTCGCCCACCGCAATCAGAATCTTTGCAAGATTCGTCGAGCGCAGGCTATCGGCGGCCTCGACTGGCGCTTTCGGGCTGCTGTCGCCGCCTTTAGCGCCATGAATATTAAGCTCTGCTGCGCCCATGCTTTTCTCCAGGCATAAAAAAACCGCCTCATGGGCGGCTGGTGGTCACTGTTCGGTTCAGACTTTGTCTTCGGCGTAGATCGCTGCAGAGATGATCGCCCCGCCCCAGCGTCGGCGGCCTATGCAGATCGGGACCGGGTTACCGCTGGCGGTGGTGTTCTTGGCGCTGCCGAAGGCGTAGGACGGCAGGTTCTCGGGTGCAGCGCTTTGGGAGAGTCCGCCCTGTTGGGGACTTAGCATCTGGATGACGCCGCCAGCTACCATAGATGCGCCGAGAGTAATCAATGCCGAGCCGAAAGGAGCGCCCGCGCCGAATGTGCCGCCTGTAATCACAAGGCCAGCTACGATAAGCACCACACCCAAAATTGTCTGGAGCGAACCAGCTCGCTTACTCCCGACAAGCACTGGGACGATCCTCAGTTCACGTGTTCCAGACAAATCGAAGGCAGCAACGCCCGAATTTTTTTTGTTTCGGAAGATGGCAAACCGAAGACCCAGCCGATCAAGCCGCCTGATTTCGTCTTCAAATCCATCCAGGGTCGCTTTCAGCGCCCGGAACGCCTCCCACACACTATGGCTGTCAACCAACCGGCGGTGTTCTCTTCCGAATAGCTTCGCCAGTGAGCCCGAAAGTTTTATCACGGTCATCGGAGTGTATTGAGCTGCCATATTTTCTCCTCAATAAAAAACCCGCCGAAGCGGGCTTTATGAATATCGTTAAAGACAGGACTGGAGCTTTTCTAGTCTCGCTTTTGCAATCCAGTTCCCGAGCACGACGTAATACTTCGCCACCGAGCCGGACGCGCCGGGTGCAATATCTACGAAATATTCTGATCCTGCAGTGAACACGGTGTAACCGGCATCTCGACCAGGCTGCATAGTCGCTTCAGGCGTCACGCCGAGCAGCGACTGGTTTTGCCATTCGTACTGAACACATTTAGCCAATGCTTGATCTGTTTTTTTGGAATAAAGGGTTTTATATGGGCCATCCTGCCTTACCTCGTTCATCGGGCGAGCCATGCACCCAGCCAGCATTGCCACAGCCAGAGCCCCAATCAGAATTCGCATGATGTTCCCTCATAGATGAAGGACTGAGCGTATCACCGGGCTGTCTGCCTATCTAGCACGCCGAAGACGCGCTGGGAGTGCATTAGGAGCTAAAGAATTATTCGCTGGGGGCGATATAATTACTCCACAAAAAGGATTTTTAGCATGCGCTCCTACGTTACAAATGCACTTTTCTCACTGGTCGTTCTCGCTGCAAGTGCCGCCGCGGCGCAACCAAGTGCTCCCTCTTCCTTTCCGCATATCCCTCTGATGAGCCATGACACCATGACTTATAATGGCAAAGTCATCTATGACGCTTATGTGGACTTGGCTGATCCAGCTCGTAAGCAGACCACCCTCAAAATCGATCTTGATGGGTTTTCTAAGGGGTGCGATTCTTTGGTAGGTCATGTCGCGACCGACTCAGAGTGGAAGCGCTCCGGCGTATCAGGCTACTCGATCAGTTGTGTTGTACGAGATCTAGGAGCTGATGGAAGCGCTAAGGTCGACGTCATCTATTCTTTGCGCGACCCAAGCCGAGGTGTTAACAAAAGTGAGCATATCACTGCGACGGTAAAGAGTGGCCAGCGCTACGAGAGCACAACTCCCACTGGCACAAAGGTCACGATGCTGCTTAATCTGCAGTAATCCTACTCCTGAAGCAGAGCGCCCAGCGCGGGCTGGGCTCAGTCATCGGGCCGGTGGCCTATCGGGCCTTAACCTCTAAGATGGTCACGCCGGGGTACTTTGCTTCAATTTTCCGCTCAGCCTCTCTCTGATCGTAAGCGTTCTGCAGCACGCCGGCCATGATGCCGCCATTCTTGGGTTTTAGTCTAAACACGTAAGTGATTACTGCTGCCACGGTGCGTCTCCTTCGCTTGATATATCGCAGACAGTAGCACTTTGCCTGTCCACCCATCCAGCGTGGATGGAATGCCAATGGCGACAACCGTTGGCTGGTAGTAGCGTTGCGCCTAGATTCACGATGGACATCAAGACCTAACCAGATAGCGCCAATTTAAGACAAGGGTTTAAATGAAGACTGAATCTCTAGTACCAGCAGTATCAAACGCCCAACAAAAAGTTATTCATTATTACGGATTATTTATGGTTGCTTGGTCGGCTCTAGAGAGTGTGATACAAGCTGCAATAATGAAAGAATTAAGCGTATCACCTACGAAAGCAGTAATAATTACAGGAAAACTACAATTCCAGCCTCGCATCCAGCTTTTGATAGGTCTGCTCAAGCAAAGTACCCCTCAAAACCTAGAAGCAATTAAAGTCATACAAAAAATGGAAGGCTTCGCTCATCGCAACACTATCGTGCACGGGCTTATTATTGTTGGAAAACCAGAACAGCTTACTTTTATAAAATATGATGGAGGCGCAAGCGTCAGTCGAAGCTTCACCCCAGATGACATGGAAAAACACATCACCGGTTTGATGGACCGCAGTCTAAATATTCAGCACCTGCTCGGGATCGCGGATACCGACATACAGCAAATCGGTGATGCGACATTAGCTCTCACAAAAAACCAAAAATAAGAGGTCCGGCCTCATCTTCGGATCCCACCAAGCTTGCATCAACGGTTTTTTTATCATGCAGGAAACAAAAAGCCCGGCTCGGGGCTGGGCTATTTGTTATCTATCGCTTAGCTGTGAGTTGATCGTCCGGCAAGTCGTCATAAGCATCTTGGTCGGTGATCCTTGTGACCTTCTCGACCTCAGCCTTGATCAATTTCGCAGCTCGAGTTTTGGTCACCAAATGAAGCATTACGACCTTTCCGCCCCATTCGGCTTCTTGAATAACATCAAGTATTTGGTCAGTAACGAACGATCCATCCCGCGGCAGCGTTGCAGTTATCTCTGTCTTGCGAAGCACGTCATATAGCGCGAGCTTGTATTCAGCCTTTGATCGGTGATCCACCCCGCGAACCGTGAATACGCTTACAGACCGATCTTCCACGGCAACGTTACGAGGGGCGTTACTCAGTTCCTCAACCGCAGCGCCGGGCACTTCAACCCCTTGAAGATTGATCGATTCAGAGTCTTTAGTGGCTGCTATCAGCTTGTTGTAGGTCCCAGCCATATGGTCGGAGATTGTTTGGATTTGGGGAGTCCTTTCAACCACCATTTTCATAAGCTCGGCGTAACGCTCTGCTGAGGTCTCAGATGCCTGCTTAACCAGCTGAAGCGTTTCCATGCGCTCACCGCGCTCGGCGTCAGATTCCAGTTTCGCTAGCTCCGCCCGTCTAGCTTCGGCTTGATGCTCCAAATGATAAACGAAACCTGCAGTTCCGAACCCTAGTGCCCCTAAAGCCAAGAAGGTGATCAGCTTGTGCTTAGAATCCATAGTTTTAAATCCTTCACATAAACCGGCTACCAAGGCTTCCGCCTGCTCGCCGAGGGAGGCGAAAAAACCGGAACTCCCTTCTCCCACCTGTACAAGAATTTTCAGATCATCGCGATCTGACTTGGTCAGTCGCCTGCTCGAATCCGAGTAGCGTAGCAGTGCAAATGACTTGTTGATGGTCTTCTGGAAATCAAGGAATGACTCCATGAGCTCAGGCGTAATAGTCGAGTGGTAGCGCTCGCCCTTTACGTGCAGCTCGAACCGAGGCCAGTCTGCAAATTCGACCTTAGGCATCTTAGCGTCAGGCTCACGCAAGAGCGTCTCAAGCAAAGCCAGTGCAGATTCGTCGCTATCAATTACTACAGTACCCATCCTAGGCCTCTCCATCGCAATGGCGCGGAAAGCTACCACATTGCCACTACAAAAACCTAGCGGTTACCTTCTCCTCCTGTCCACCCATCCAGCGTGTATGGAATGCCAGTAGCCGGGCTGGCCGGCGACGTAGTAGCGTTGTGCCTCCATTTTAGATCTGGAGACAGGGACGCAGATGACAATTTCCCAACCAACGCCAAACAGCCTTGAGTTACGACCATCCCAAGAAAGCATTGATGCCTGGGTCAGGGGAGCTTTGCTTCAACGAGCAAATTTGCTGCTGTCGACTGATAACGCCAGCGCAAAGGCGGCTCTTGCCAGCTATGGCATTCCCAAATTTGTCGACGAATTCACGATTTATGCAAAAAGCTACGGCTGGTACATAACTCCGCAGGATCGCCCATATCTGATCCACATGGCTGGCCAGCTTCCAAACTAAGGAGAGATTTCCCGGGCCTTTGCCTGCAAGCCCAAGGACTGGGATGCGCCAAGTTCGGCGCGATTTATGACCTGGAGGTCAATGTGAGTGAGTATGTAGTCGCGAGCGACGTTCCATACGTCCCTGTTAGATTCATGAACGAACAAGGCAATGTGACAGATGCTCCCCCAGGAAGACCTGTAGTGAAGGCCGTCTTGCGCCATGATCCACATCACGGCAAGGGAATGGAGATCGCTTCGCCATGCCGGGAGGTATACGCCTTAGTGGACACGGGGGCCGACAATAACTATGCAACCCCCGAGCTGATAGCGGAATCTACCTGCCCTCAAATCGGCACGGCGACAGTCCATGGAGGAACATCGTCAGCTGATGCAACGCACCATCTTGCGCACATTTTCTTTCCGGAGTTGGGCACGCAAATTGAGACCGACATTTACTCCGCAAAGTTGCGGAATAGCGCTGCGACGGAGCATATGGTCATTGGGATGCTGTCGATCAGTTGCGGTCGACTGGTAATGGACTTTAAGCAAGGTATTTATCGCCTTTACTTGGGATAGATACGCTCCGTGCAGTTATGCAGGTTATCGCAGGCGCATGCGACTCTGAATTCGGCTCACTTCTAAGCCCAACAAATAGTAGCTCTGATGCGTCGAATGTATCGGGCTGCTTTAGTCGGATGACATTCTGAGATTCATCCCAATTGAACACTGAGGGCGGCACGGCGGCGCCCGTTCCGCCTGTGACCCTAGTTGTCAACGCACTGACAGCCACAGCGCCCGCCTCGCGTGATATATCCATCACCGCCCCCCCTGCGGCCCTGCCGCATCATGTGGTTAGTTGTGCATCTTTATGCCTGAGGATCAGGCGTGTTCGGTCCATCCAAGGCCCCCCGAAAACAATAATTTCTGAAGGCCGTCCGTAGAGGTGATGCAGCAGAAACGGTCCCGAGCCGAACACAGCCGTCTCTTCGCCTGGCAGCGTTGCATCCGCGCCGAGGTAGATCCCGGCATGGTTCGGGTGCTTGGTGCGCCCTACTTCCATCACGATCATATCGCCACGCTGCGGGCTGCCCACTCGCGTGAAACCAGCAGCTTCATAGGATTGCTCGTAAAGGCTCGGGCCATCTGCTTGCTCCCACCAGCCGTCCTCACGCTTGAAGGCTTCGAACTCCAGACCCCATTCACGCCTATACCAGTCGGCGCAAACCTGCCAACAGTCCCAGGCACCATGTACAAACGGGCGTTTCAGCAGAGGTGTGTTGCCTGTAGGAACAATGGTGCGCAGATCGCCCTCTGGCCAGCTCAGGATATGCCAGGGTAATTCCGTAGCCTCACACATGGCCAGGTCGCGAGGCGATGGCCTGCTGGTGGCGTCCGGGTGTGAGTGAACGATGCCGATCACTTCGCCGATGTCTTCAGCAGCGGCGTAATCCTCGGGGACAATTAGGAACTCTTCGGTCGGGTCGGTCGCGGTGTTTGAGCAGGCGAAGTATTGGTGCTTGCGACCAACTGCCAGCAGCAGGCCGCAGCACTCGCGCGGATATTCAGCAGAAGCATGGGCCCGCACCGCCTCCAGGATGTACTTGAACATGGTCAGCCCCTCGCGATCAGTGAGACAGCTGGGAAGCCGCCGTGGCTTAGCTCGTTTCCTTCACCAAACCGGCACTCGCACCCTGTTTTGAGCAACGCGTTGCACTGATCCTTTTCAGGGTCATCCGTTGGTTGCCCTTCCATGTCGAAATAGGGGCCTGTGTATTGGCAGTTCGGGCCCCTGTAGCCGCCCGTCAATGCCCAGTGACACAGCGTGGTCATCTGCCGGCCGATGGATTCGCCGCCAACGTCGCCCGGGCTGGCCAGCTCCCACGAAACGGTCTCGCCGTCTTCGTTGGTCTTCTGGTCCAGATACCAGACCTCAATGGATTCCTGGGTCGGGTCCGCCTCAGGGTTACCGTCAGGGAAGTTCGCGGCATCCAGGTACCGACCAAGCGTGTGCCGCATTGTGAGCTTGAAATCGAGTAGATCCTCAAAAGCGAGGCAAAGCGCAGTGATTCTGCCGCTCACGTTCCCCACTGAGAGGGTTGGCCGCACTGCTGTACCGTCGCCGTTGGCTTCAATGCCGTCAATTTGCATCGGCCAGGCGCCGTACTCGAAACCTTGCCACCAAATAGATTTAGCCGGGAGCTGATCTGCAGCTTCCCCAGCATTCAATATTTCCTCCAGCGTGTGCGGTATGGCGTGTCCATGGAAGCGCAGAACGTCCGCACCGTACTCCGAACCATCTAGCTCAAAAAGCAGCGCCTCGCTTCCAGGATCGAGCGCCTGGATGTCACTAATCAGCGGCATGGTTTCCCCTTAGGGCTTGAAGGCTCGGCCGAAAGTGGCCGTGAGTTTGAAAACTCCACCACCAACTGGAGTGGGGACCGGGTCTTTGCAGGTGAACATTCCGAGCTGACCAAGCGGGGTCTTCCAGAGAAACGCCTTCGCGCCGGCGTGCCGATCCAGGAAGGCCATGATCTCCATCACTCTGGCCTTTGGCCCGGTATGGGAGATCGGGTAAGAGTCTTCCTTATTGTTCGGGCCGTCTCCTGACTCCTGCTTGTATCCGTCACCAAACTTGGCGGTCCGAACCCGGTAGGTGATCTCAGGTGAGCTTCCAGTTTCGGTGGGCCAAGTGAATATCTCCATTGCCATCACGCTCTCCCCCTAGAGTTACGGAAGCTGACACCGCCGCCGCGCCAAGAGTCGGCGACAGCCTTTTCAGCGGCGGCTTTCATTTGGGTTTGTAGGTTTTGAGTCAGGGCCGCTTGATCCAGCTGCATCCCCTTTGAGCTTCGATCCTCGGTTACCACGGTGACTGGGGCGCTGATGCTGATCGATGATCCGCCGCCGCTGCTCAGTGCCCTTACTCCCAGCTGTCCCCCAGCCGTCCGGGCGAGAGGCATGATCGCCTCATCCCCCGCCTCACCCATCACTCCGGTTCTGCCGTTGGCCATGCCGAAGGCAGTCGGAGTGCTCACGACGCTATTGGTGAACGCGCCACCGTTGGCAAACATCTGGACACCATCGCGCCAAGCGCCCCCTTTGGCCTGGGGGAAAGCCACGGTTGCCGAGCTCGCGTCGAATTGACTGGCAAAGTTGCTTGCCCCTGCCTGCGCCCCGCCAGCCGTGGCGGACGCAGTTGCACCGCCAGCCCCTCCTGCGAAGTAGCTCGTTGCAGCGCCAACCAGCGTGCTCAGCAATGCCGAACTCGCTTGCTGAGATGCAATGCGGGCCATATCGGAAATAATCGACTTCGAGAAGTCCGAGAACTTGAACTTCCCTGTGGTCGCGAAGTTTGCGATTGCATCGCCCATCGAGCTGAACGCATTGGTAAACAGGCTTTTCGTCTGCCCAGCCGCGTCCCGAGCTGATTCCAGGTAGTTCTGCCAGGCTGACGTTGCACCACTGCGCCAATCGCCCTGGGCCACCGACATCTGCTCGTAATTACTGAGCGTCGTGTCCTTGAGGTCTGCCTCACTCTGGTTGATAGCCGTCAGCTTGGCGATGTACTCCTCGGCGCTCATGTTGCGCGAGGCGTCCGCCTTGTCGCGCGCAAGATCCAGGCGCTGCTGGTTGGCCTTGTCCTCGATACCGTTGATTGAGCTGGTAAGCGATGCCTGACGGTCGCCTTGGCCGAGGCCTACAACTGCACGCTGCCCGGCGCGCTGGAGCGCAAGGTTCTGCTGATCCAGAGCATCGGTGTAGTTGCTGATGGCAAGCTTCTGCTTGGCGAGTCGGCCGGTTTCAGCGGTGGCCAGGACTTCCAGCTGGCTATCGGCGTCCTGCTGAGCCTTGACCATGCTGGTGCGAGCGTCAGCAATCTTCTGGTCCAGCTGAATTCGCTGGACGGCAGAGGTCGACGTCTTGCCCCGAACCGCTTCCAGCGCAGCAATCTCGGACTCATACGCCGAGGTTATGTCGCCCTTTTCCTGCTCAACAATTGCAACGCGCTGACTGCTATATGACTCGGCTGTAATGAGACCGGCCTTCTGCGCAGCTTCAAGCTCCTTCTGCGCATTTTGGTAGTAGCTGATGATCGACTTCAGCTGGTTCTGCGCTGTGTTGAATGCTGTCAGATCAACAGCGCCCGCTGCGGCTGGTTTAGCGTCTTTGTTCTTCTCGGCGATGTTCGAAAGGCCCTGGGCCACGGCCTTAGGACTGACTGCGGGATCGTTGGCGTTTGCCTTGCGCAGCTTTTCGACATCTGCCAGATATTCTTTCTGAAGCTTGTTGCGCTTCTCCAGCGGAGTGAGGTTCGAATCATTCGCGGCTTTGATCCGGCGTGCAGCGCCGATCCCGTCTTCCTGAATCTTGGCCTGCTCACCATCGTACTTCGCTATGTCGGCCTTGGCAGCCTTCTCATCACGCAACATATTCAGCTTGTTGTCGTAATAATCGATCATCACCTGTTTGTTTTGAAACAGGCCGACGTCCCCGTTTTTAGCGTCATCAAGGTTTTTCTGGGCCTGCTCGATATCCGCATCGATGTCAGGGCGCCCGATGTTCTTGAGCGAGTCGGCAGCCTTGGCAACAGCGTTGTAAGCCTTCTCCCAGATGCTCAGGTTTTCAAGAATCTTCGGCGTCCGGTCATTGATCGCATCAGCGAACTGCTCGGTTGCCAGCTTGACCGCGCCAGCATGATTACCTTGCTCTTCCAGAGCTACGATCTGCGCATAAACCGAGGCAGTCAGGTAATGGTATTGCTGGTTAAGCGCCTCCGAGGCCTTGACCGGATCGTCAGCGATCTTGACGAACTCAGCGATGGTTTCGCTGATTGCCTTGCCGGTTGCCTCCTTCATCGAAACTGCGGCTTCAGTGATTTCGAGAAAAGCACTGGACGCAATTTTCCCATTGCCTGCCAGGGCGGCCAGAGCCTCAGCGGCCGCCCCCGTTGTGCCTACGATTGCACTGACCTGTTTGGCCATCTCGGAGAGTTGAGTAGCGCTTAACCCGGCATAGCTGCCTGTGAGAATCAGTGACTTATTGAACGCATCGGCTTCCTGAGCGCCCTTGTAGTACGCAACCGAAAGCACGCCGACTACCGCCGCCACGGCCGCGAACGGCGCAATCAAAGCAGCCAGGCGCAAAGCAGATGTTCCAGCATTCGCGCCAATTTCCAGAAGATTGTGCGCAGCTACTCGAAAGTTTCCCTCCGCCAAAGCATTGCCCAACTGAAGGACGTTCTCCCGCGCTCCCTTGGAGTTCAACCCGAACTTCGACGTGTCATCGCTCAGCCCCTTGATACGCTGGCGAGCTGCATCAATATCGGCAGAGTAAGTTTTGAATTCGTCTTCGCCAATGACTCCGCTGTCTCGATGTTTTTTCAGCTCATCGAGTTGATCGTCCAGCTTCTTCAAGGCTGCTTGTGCCGGGCTGATTTTTCCTAGCAGCTTCTCCAGCCCTTCGGTCTGGACACCCGTTGCAGCGGCGGCCTGCTTCGTAGCCGCGGCCACTTCGTCCGTCGAGCCGATCAACGCATCGGACATTGATTGGAGCCGTTTCTGCAAATCGACATAGTTGGCAGTGGACGCACGACCAGCATCCATGGCCGACGTGTTGCTCTTAACGCCGGCAGTTAACGATTGGTAATACTGGCTCGCCTCAAGTGAGGCCTTGGCCGTTTCCAATAATCGGGTTTTGGCGTCATCTGTGGCTTGAGCCGCCTTTACCTCGGCGGCCGCAAGGTCATCGGCAGAAGCGGCGGTCTTTTTGAAGCTGGCCGCCACATCCTCTGCAGCCTTCTCAGCTTTGACCCCGGCCTGGGTAAGTTTGTCGAGGTCAGTTGCAGCCGTCGCGGCCTGACTGGAATCAACCTCAAGGCCGAGCTGCGCGATGGTTCCCGACATGATGACTCCGTTATTTCGATTCGCTCATGACGAGCAAGGCTTCGGCCTCCATTACGCGAAGGTCTTGGAAAATGCTTTTTCGGGTTTTCTTGGGAATGTCGAGCAGGGACAAGACCGCTGGGAGCGATCCGTAATCAAGGCCAGTCGGACCAGCCATGCCTACGCGCCACTGAGTACCCATGGCATCCAGCGCGAGGAATGCAGTCCAGTTGTCTGGGAAAACCTCAACCGTATCGTCGAGGTCGTCCGCAGAAAGTCCGTACAAGGAGAGCTGCTCTGGCGGTGCCGAAGCCCCGTACAGAGCTTGCGACACCTCGATCAGTTTCCCAGTCGTGCCGTTGCAAAAGCCTGCTGATAGGCATCGACAATGGCCTGACCTGCACCTGCAGAGGTTTCAACCAAGGCGCGGATGGACTCAGGGCTCAACTTGTCTTCGAACCCCCAACCAGATACTAGAGCCTGAACTTGCTCAACCTGGCGCTCGATGTCGGCCTCGGTCACATCGATCAGAGTGAGTTCATCCGCTTTTGCAGCGAAGGATTCCTGATCTTCTTTGACCTTTGCTTGCCATCCAGCGAACAGCGCAGCCAACTCTTTGCGGTCGCGATACCGGAATTCAAACGGGACCTTTATCACGGCCCCGCCAACCCGAGGGATATCGACGTCAGCCTTGAACGTCGGGTTTTGGGCGATTTTGAACTTCGCCATGGATTACACCGCCGCCGTAACGTAGCGAGTCGGCTCAGCCTGCAGCGCGAGGTTGACGGTCCGGGTCAGCAGGTTGTTGCGGGAAACGGCCGGCTGCTTGGAGAACGAGGTGTAGGCGCCGTACAGCAACTGGTCGTTGCCGGGGAGTACAAGACGTGCAGCCTGAACCTGCTTGCCGGCATCAGCCTTCAGAAGGATCGAGTTGAACGGCTTGGCAGGATCATCCGCGATTGTCAGCGTCATGCTGGTGGCCGATTTGTCGG
The DNA here is from genome assembly GCA_036387095.1 of Pseudomonas sp. GTDB lineage: Bacteria > Pseudomonadota > Gammaproteobacteria > Pseudomonadales > Pseudomonadaceae > Aquipseudomonas. Next base: position 12,742 of record DASVUK010000011.1, on the reverse strand, counting down.
TTGGGATCTGCCTGCCTTGGTCGTCTTCAAGGAAAACCACGTCTAGGTAATTCTGATCGCCGCCCGAGAAGGCCAGGTCGCTGATCTGAGGGATCTGCACCCACGTCAGAATTTTCTTCATGCTGCCTACGCCGCCGCCGGCCGGGAAAACGGTCACGTCGCTGGTGTCGATCGATTCCAGAGTAATCGCGGTTGCAGTTGCAGCTTTCACGCGAACGACCCGGTTATCCAACTTGCTCCAGCCGGAACTGAGCAAGACGATATCGCCCGACTCGAGCGCGCCCCCAATGACAGTCGCAACGGCCTCGGTAGCGTTCGAAATAGCGCTGAAGGCCAGCACCGCCTCATAGGTTGCGGCATGCTGGAAATAGCCGCCGTTCGGGATTTTGTACGCCATTGGTGTTTCCTCTTCTCAGAAATGACAAAACCCGCTCGATGGCGGGTTTCGGGGTTGCCCAATGGGCGAATTATTCTGTGTCGGCTCGATACTGGAACGAGGCCGAAACGGACAGTGTTGTATCAACAGTAATCACAGGGCCCGGCTCAACCGGCGTCAATACGATCACCTCGAAGTCGCCCTGTGCCAGGCGCAGATACGCGGGGAACACGTCAGCGAGCTCTTCGACCAAGCCCTCTGCGTCACCGCTGCCGTTGCCGACGGGCGTCACTACGTTGATTTGGAACACACCGGTGTACACGCGGTGGTCACCAGCCAATGTGTTGGTGTCCGTGCCGGCAGGCAGTGCAAAGCAGCTCAGGTACGTCTCGTCGACTTCGGGCACGAACTCAGCGCCTTGGTACGCAACGCGCAGGGCTTTATCGGCGGCCCACGCGGCAAGTCGTTGCTGATAAAGCAGGCGGATGGTCAGGTGGCTCATATCTGATGGTTCCTGATGGCTTCGAGCACGATCTGTTGGAAGCGCGCGACGGTGATGCGCACCATGCCGCCAGGTGCCTGAGTCGAATGGCCAAACTCCAGCGGAATCGCGTAAGGCAGCGAATTGGTGATATAGCAGGTGTCGCCAGCACTGAATTCAATGGCGCCGCTGACGATCCGCGCAGTTGATTTGTTCCCGCTCGGGTCCACTTCATCGGTCGTCGTGCTGTCCGGGCTCCCAATGCTGAACATCCAGTTGCCGCGAAATCGGCCGCCGACGTAGCCGCTGCCGGAAACCAGACCGTTTACGTTGAAGTTCTGCACCCGTTCGGCTTTGGTCAGAGGCTTTGCATACTTCACGCCGCGCTTGAGTTTTCCGGCCTTGGTGAAGTTGCTGTCGGTCAGATTGATGACCGTGTTGCGCACCGCGACCTTGAAGTCGTAGTCATCAGCGGCGCGTGTATTCGCTGCGCGGTGAGCGACATTTGCTGCCCAAATCTCAGGATTCCCCACCGGTGACATGCGGATGACGCTGGAGCCGAGTTCGATGATGATCTCGCGCATACTGGCATCAATGGCGCCCTTGGCCTCTTCGGCGAACTTCGCAATGCTGAGCGCGAAACTGCCAGATTGACCTGCGCCTGCCCTGCTCACGACCTCACCTGCAGCTCATACAGCAGTGGCGTACCGGCAGGGTTGATCTCTTTGAGCGGTGGGATGATTGACCAGGTCTTGTTCTGGACAATGACCTTGCTGAGCAGTGTCGGTGGTGCTGATAGCCCACTCGCCGCGATCTTCAGCTTCTTGTCGCCCACCTTGATGAGCGTGTTGGTCTGGAATTCTTGCCCGGTGAAGTCCTGAAGGATTCCTTGGGCGGTCCGCTCGGTGACTGTGTCCAGGCCGGTCTTGCCCCTGGCAGGGTCGTAGACGCCTTTTACCGTATCGCGAATGGTTACTGGCTGACCAAACTCGGTGATCAGCTGAAAGGCCATCACGGCCATCTCGTCATAGAAGGCCATCAGGACTCCAGATGCAAAAAACCCAGCGCAACGGCTGGGCTTATTGATTAGCTATAGGACAAGGTAACCGTGCCGAAGCCGCGACTTTTCAACTCTTCCAAAATTTGCTCCAGAGTCGATTCAGACAACGATTCGCCAATATCTTGCTTCTTGGCTTCCGCCTCGACCTCCTCATCATCGACCTCGAAAAGGACCTTGTTGAGCTCTTGCCAAGTCCCCATTGTCGGCTGCGACTCGCCACGCTCATAGCGGCCAGGCATCACTCCCGAAATGCCCGCCTCCTCGGCCAACTGCGTCAGAGTGAGGCCCGCTTCTTTGCGCGCTGACCGAAGTGCAGATGGGAAATTACTGCTTTTTGGGTTGGGTAGCATGGCAAAACTCCTGTAGTGAGCCGCCAAAATATACACCTAAAACCAAACGATCAAGATATTTTTATATCATGGCCAGTATTCTTTTATACCCTTACCGCGAACAACCCACGCTTCAGCAGGTAATCAGCAAACTGTGTCGCGCTAGGCCGATCTGGCGCAGCCGGAAGCAGCCGCGAGCTGTTGCTCGGGATTACCGCGTATTCCCGAGTGACAGCGCCCTCGACACGATCCAGCGTCACCGCACCTTTACGCTGCTCGACAGGATCGATGTCATCAGCGTGAATCTCGGCGGCCAGAGCCATCTGACCGTACTGGATGCGCGCCGGAAGATAGTTGTCCGCCTTGATCTCATGATCCAGGTGGACTTCCCGGCGCGGCCAAGCCAACGCCTGATCGCTGTCGGTCTTGCGCCCCTTCCAGGTCATACCATCCATCACCAAGGCCGCCCGGCGCAGCAGTGCTTCCTGAGGAGCGACGTCAGCAGGGATGACCACGCCGAACTTTACGGCGTATAGGGTCAGGTCTGCAGCGCTGGCGTAGCTTTCGGCGTCAGGCTTACCGGTGCCGTCCTCGATGATGAGTGCCATGGTTTATTCCGCTGGAATTAGGGCTTGAAGCTCGGGTTTCAGTGCGCCGGCATCATACTCGATACCCTTGCCGGTGAGCCAAGCGCGCAGCTCGTCGACCTTCATCTTGTTCGGATCGGTTTCAGGTTCGTCCTTTTCAGGCTTGCCTGCCCATTCCGGCTTTAGCTTGGCCGTCGGCGCCTTCTCGACGGCGCCGTCACGACTGTCCGTTACGTTGGCGTCGATGATGACCAGCCCGGCCTTCTTGGCCTGCGCCTTCACGTCGCCTTCATAGCGATGGAATGGCCCCGGCAGGTACCAAATGTTGTCGTCGCTCATGATCAAATCTCCGTTGCGCCGGTATTTCACGGCGCAGTAATGTGGTTACTGAGCAGCGTCACCGATCAGAGCAACACCGGCGGTGTCTTTGATGCTGGTAGCGGTCTTGTCCCAGTTAGTGCCGGTAGCCAGAGCGGGATTGGTTGGAGACTTGCCACCGTTGATGATGTCCCAGGTATAACCCTTGAGGCCGAGGCCGAAGGTATAATCAACCTGGATTGTCGTCTCAATGCGAGCCTTACCGTTGTCGGTCGATACGTTCGAAATAATGTCGCGGTTGTCGTGCACCAGTGCCGCACCAGTCGCCAGCGCCAAGATGATTTCTTTGTCCGGCGTGCCAGCCTGCGCAAGCGCAGGGGCGTCCGTTACGACGGAGATCTTGCCGAGAATATCGACGACGCGAACGTTACCAGCCAGGAACAGGTTGGCCGGGTTCGCCAGACCTTGGCCGACCAGCTTGTGCCAGGTGCTGCCCTGCATTACCTGAGTCACAAGGTTCTGACTCGCATCACCGAATTTCGCGTGAGTACTGTTCAGCGCGGACTGGCTGATGCCGGCGGTAGCCGAGACATCGTTGGTAGCTGCGGCCTGAGCGGTAATAGCCGCAACCAGCGCGGCGATTGCGGTGTTCAACTGATCCTTCAGCAGCACTTCGGCAAACGCACGGCTCGCAACTTCAATGCCCTGCACAGTCGGACGTTGCAGCCAGGTCATCTGAGACGGCTCGTAGCGCAGCGGGCCGAAACCACCCGCTACCTTCACGGTATTGTTTTGCAGCTCGGTCAGGTCGACCGGAGTTACTGTGGCGTTCGCGCCGTAGCGATCAACGCGGCGCTGAGCTGCGCCGAGGTTCTGAAAGAACGACTCTTGCAGGAAGTCGCCAGTGAAGCCGTCCGGGGATAGCACGATGGCGCCATTGCTGGCTTCGTTGAACGCCTGAAGCATTTGATCCAGCGTCTCGAGAGTCGCGGGCATGATGTAATCGTTAAAAACCTGCATTTGTGCCAGGGACATAGGTCAATCCTTACTTAAGAGGGATGTCAGAGAATCGGGAGGCGATTGCCGCCGTACGCTCTGTCTTGGTGCCGCCAATGTTGCCTTTTGCGGCCCCGCCGCCATTCCCAGCACCTGCAGCCCCGCCGCCAGATGCCTTGCTGCCTGCGATCAATGGCGCGAACGCCGAATCGCCTGCGATTTCTGCTTTCAGCTCGTCCAGCGTTGCCGCCGAGAGCTTTCCAAATTGGTCGAGTACGACAACAACAGGCTTCCCATCACGCTGCTCGACGCTCAACCGGCGTTCGATGTGCGGTAACAGAGCTTTTGCGCTGCCAGGAATTGCCAGGGCAGACGCAATGTCAGTAGCGGTGCGACCAACAGTCAAATCCCGGATTTGACCGCTCAGGCTGCCGCGCTCCTGTTCAAGCAGGCCGTTCAGTTCAGCTTCGCGGCGATTGAATTTCTCGGACCAGGACTTTTCGATCTCTTCGACGTTGCCGGATTTTCGGGCAATTTCTTCGCGATCTCGTTGCGCCTGCTCTTCGGCTTCGCGCTTCAAGCGCTTGGCCTCTTTGGTCTCGTCGAGCAGGGTCTGAAGCTGCGCCTTGAGTCCTGATACGTCTTCAGCTTCCGGCAGGCCCTCAATGCCGAGAACGAACTTTCCATCCTTCTCGACATACATGGCTTGGGTGGCTTCGTCGACGCCTTCGAGGGTGTCGAGTGTGAACTTCAGCATTGTTTGTCTCCCAGAGACGTTGGTGCAGGCCCTGCCCGCCGAGGAAAACCCCGGCATGTGCCGGGGCCGTACTGTTTCGCTATCCGTGCCGAATACTTTCTTGCAGATTCTAAATTCGACACGTAGGATGAATAGAGTTTTAATTCACTCCACACAAATGCTCTTTACCTGCTGAGAAAAATCCAATATTTATTGAATAGAGATCGACATGACCGAGCCAACAAATCCAAACGCTGCAATCGTTATCGTTCAACCTGCTGCCCAAGCCACTTTCTCCAAAACAACAATGGCCAAAGTGCGGCTGACTCAGCAGCATCTCACCGACACCAAGGCGAGCATGATTAATGACATGTCTACCCAGCGACTTAGCCCACAGGCCATGTTTGAGAAAATTGATCAGTTGCAGAAGATTCAGGTCAGCCTTGATGCGGTAGCTGGCGCCGTTGAGGAAACCGTTCCTGAAGTTTTTACTGATGAGGATGCGGTAGGTATGCGCACCCTCAAGAAGGAGCATGACCTCACCGACGTCGAGCTCGCCAAGCTCTACGACACCAACCAAAGCAAAGTGAATCGGTTGCTCAACAGCCCTATCAAGAGCTAATTCCTGCCCGCTCGAACGCCAGCGGCTCAAGTGAGCGCATCTGGTCGAGGGTCAAAGGTGAAAAGTTGCGGTCGAGTTGTAGCTCCGAGAACCGTTCGACAGTCAGCCCGCCATCACGAAACAGTTTCGCGCGGACCGGGCCAATGGCCTGATTTTGAAATGCTGCCGGCTGCTCTTTAAGCCAGTCGTAATACGTGAGCCCTGCCGACACCTGTCCGCCGCCATTCGGGCCGACTGATGCACGCGTGGCGTCCTTGCTGAATAGCGCAGTGAAGCGAGTGACGGCCACCACCGTGGATCGGCAGTTAATATGCAGTGGCGGGCGCGGACCGACACCTAGCTTGAAGCGCCTTCCATCAAGCGATCGGCATTGAGTGGTCGTTTTGTTGTCCAGCGTCGAGACCCAATCGACCTCCTCGACAATGTCTGGGTTCACCTTGAATGTCTCCAGTCGCGCTTGAGTGGCTACGTGCTGAACTGCGGTACGCACAATCGCGCCCGCATTACGGTCCGTCGTCGCAAGGATGCCGTCGGCATATCCCAGCGCTTTCGTCCCGCGAACAGTCTTGATGATCTGGAAGTTCGTCTGGCCTTCGAAAAAGCCCTGCCTAATCGCGCCAGTGATGCGCTGACGCTCAGTTGATGTCCAGCCATCGATAAAGGCTTGAAGCAGCTTTCCGCCATCTGCGCCGCGCACGCTGAGCGGGTTGGTGAAGATGGCCGCCCGGATCACGGTTGCCCCCGGCAGGATCGCATTGAACGAAGCTCCAGCCGGCGCCGTAGTGGTCAGGCTAGTAGCTTCGAACTGGGCCTCGTAGCTCGCGATATCTACCAGGTCGAGCGTCAGTTGCCCGCTGTATTTATCAAAGATGCCCAGCAGCAGGCTATCAACGCCTGCCAGCAGCGCGGTCAAGCGCTTCAGGTTGTAGTCGGTAATGTCGGCCTTGGTCAGTTGCTCGCGAACGCTACGGTCGATTTCTTTGAGAAATGGGGCGAATTTCTTCACCTCGCCCGCTTTCAGTTGCTCAAGAAATACCGCGTGCCGAACGGTTGCGTCATACAGCGCCTGGCTTGCTGCCATTCGAATTCACTCCAGTCGTGTCATCGAGACCAAGGCCGGAAGCGCTGGTTTCAAGCTCGCCGCGAATGCTGTCGTCGTCCTTTTCGGGATTAATGACACCGCGATCACGTAAGTAGCGCCAGAATTCGGACTCAGGAAGCAATCCGCCGCGAACAGCGTTGAATAGTTGAGCGACGATATTCGCGTCCAAACTGACCTGCGTGAAGTCTTGGTTGAGCTTGTAAATCGGCTCGCCAGTGGCATTCGTGAAGGCGGCCATCCAGACAAGGCATTGGCAATAACCTTCGCTGACGTTGCTTACCACCAAGGACAGCACGCTGTGCTCGGCTGCGCTGTCGTTGTCGGCCTGGGTGGCAGTCTTCACCGCACTACCCCGCTCGATCAGCCGGGCGCCAAGGGCAATCATCTGCGTTTCCTTGGTGTCCATGGCCTCCTTGGCTACGGTGTTCGGCTGAGCCTGCATCAACCCGCAGGCGCCATTAACTGGTAGCAGCCAAGGTGCCCGGGCACCGAGGTAGATTCCGGTCTTCTCCAGGTGATCGCGCCAATGCTCGTCCAGGCCGGACATCCACGGTTGCGGCTGGCCAACCAGGTAAGCGGCTTCCTCGTAGTCGGCGCTGTTGCGGTAATGGCCGATATTGACTTCCGCCATGTCGTACAACGGAGAGTCATCGATGCTGGTGTCGTTGTTCTCACTGCCAAGGAATTGAAACGGGATTGATCGCCACGACTGGCCTGAGCCATCCAGAGGCGCAAAAGGCGCGACCCTCATATTGGTAGCGCTACTGCCCTCCTCCCATACCTCTTGGGTGTAAACGCCGCCTTGATCTAGGCGCAGCACGCGAAACTGAACCACCTGCTCACTGCCGAATCCGTCATCTGTGTCGACGTCGACCGTCTCGCGCAACACAACCAGACTCAAGAGGCGCTGCCCACCAACTTGGCGAGTTTTCCAGTTGATGATTGCCTCGGCCGGGTAGCTTGAAATGCTTGCCCGTGCGCGGCCAGCCTGTTCGTCTGCCTTGCTAACCGTGCCCGCTTCGACAGCGGCGTAATCTACCAGTAGACCGTGACGGCCAACTTCGAGCAGGTGCCCGACTACCGACTGCGACTGCTGATAAATACTCACACCCTGCCCGTCTACGTCCTTCGATACGTAGTCAAGCGCACCCGGAACGGTCAGCGTTGGCCATGTGCGGAACACCGCACCCACAAGACTGTGCTTTGTTCTGCCCGTAGCGTTGTAGAAGACTGCGCGCTTCTTGTAAGCCTCGTAGCGCTCTCTGTTGTCCTGAGTGGTATCAGCGGCATTCGGCCTTGGCAGGTAGTGATCACCAGATGCCTTGATAGCTTCCGAGCCTTTACAGACGTCACGCACCAAGCGCCAGCGGTATCGCGCCGCTTTGTACTCGGGGCGGGTAAAAGTGACGTCCGTCATCGGGCGAATCCCATTTTGATTGAGGTGACGATCGTTTTGATCGGATAGCGCTTGGCGATGAAGTAGCCAGCGGCGTCGTTCATGTGGTCGTGCCCCTTTTTCGGGTCCTTGTCTGGCTCGCCCTTGTCCGTGTAGGTCTGGCGCTCCAAGCACTGCACAAGCTGCGGGCACTGGTCAGGGTTGACCTTGAGGCGTCGCTCGCCGTAGCTGTTCAGGAACATGGCGTTCAGGGCGTTGACCCGATCTTTAACGCCGGGGTTGGTCGAATCCACGATGACGGTGAATCCGGCCTTCTTCAGCAGGGATAGATCCGACTCACTGGCATTCTTGCTGCTGGTGTTCTGGCCGCTGGCATCCGGATAGACCGTGATGCCGTGCGCAGGGAAGCGTGCTTGAATCCTTTCGATCATGTCTGGCGTGTCGCGAACGGTGTGCAGTTCATCCAGAGCCAGTGGCAAGCCGTCGCGGATCACGTAGACCACGGCGCTCATCTTCATGACGTTGAAGTCCATGCCGATGTGAAGCTGTTCGCCCGGTTTGATTCGTTCGGCTGTACTGCAATCGGCGCGGTTGAACGTGTAATAAACGACGCCCTGGTAATTCTCGAAACTGGCTTCGTACTCTTGCCGGAATGTCCGGGGGTCCATCTTGCGACGGGCCGCCTCGATCTCTTCTGATGGGACGTTGCCGCCATCGAGCGAGGTGTAAAGCCAGCTACGGTGATCAGGTTCATGGCCTGGCTTGCCGTCCTGAAAGGTGTCGTAGCAGTGGTTGAAGCCTTTCGGGGTGCCGATGCGCAGTGCATGGCCGCCCTTCCTGACTTCACCTGTCGGTAGCGTGTAGGTGCAGGTCGAAAGCATCGGCCTGATGACTTCTTCCCACGCGGCGTATTTGCAGTCTGCCCACTCATCCACAAGGATGAAGAACAGGCCGGAGCCGCGCAGGTCGTCGTAGTTCTCAAGGCCCACGCAGCGCATTAAGTGACCACTTTTCAGGGTGATCAGCATGTCTGTTTCGTTTGGCTTGCTCGCCATCCATGATTTCGGGATGGCTTGCTTCAGTCGGCGCCAGAACACCCGGCGCGCTTGCTTCTGTGTCGGAGCGGCGTACCAAATTTCATCCTCGACGCTAACATTCCACTCAGAAGCGAGCTTTGCGGCGCGGCGCATCTCAGCCTTGCCGAGGAATGTCTTACCGAACCGGCGACCACACACCGCATCACGAAAGCGCGCGTCAGGCTGGAAACCCCAGCAATAGATGTTTGCCTGTTTCGGTGTTAACGCGATCAACACATCAGAGATACGGGCTGGCAGGGACATCTTCGTCAGGCCTCAGCACGTATTCAGCGGCAGGCTCGGCACCCGCCTCTGATCCAGGGGGCTTGATTGGGTCAAGGCGGCGATTCATGTAGACGTCCCCTACCTCTTTGGCGGCCTGCTCCAATAGCTGGGCAGTCAAAGCCATGTTCTTCATGTTCTCGGCTTTCTCAGCCATTCTCCCAAGCGTTCGAAGCCGGAAGGCTCTGTTGGCTATCGGGATGTCGGCGGTCTCTTCTCTGAATCGTCTACGGGCGTCATGGAATAGCTCAACCCACTTTGCGCCCAGCCCTCGACCGGCAAACTTGGTCGGGTCGTGGGATTCGCACTGCTGGCGAGTTATTTCCATCCCGAATTCAGTCTTGACCGATGCAACCACTTGAGATGGCGTATCAAAGCAGGCCAGAGCCTGAACGATGAAGGCTTTGACCTCGCTTCGTAGTACCGCCATAGGGTTCTCATCCGTCATAACCTGTCATGAAAGTCAGGCCGACTTGAGCAGACAGGTTCCGCAGGCCCTCGAAATGTTTAATTTGCCGACCTCCGCAGGTTTGTTTGCTGCATCCACCAGAGCTTGAACGTCTGGGCTCGCACCGTAGCGGCGAACCACTCCGACGAACTCTTCGACGTCATGGCCGCGCATCTCAAGCTTGGGCAGACCTTCCTGCGTGAACTTGGGAGCGCCATATCCATCCTTTGCCTGGGCAATGTGGTACAGCTCATGCTCAACCAGAGCGCAGAAGTCGATATCGGGGCACTGAGCGCAGTAGTCGGCTGCCAAGGTGATGATGTAGGTGGGCACACATCCGAACCAGTCGAACATCTGCTGCTCCATCCGAGCCTTCTGCCACCCTCCTGCTCGGAAGGCGACTTGCTCAGCTTGGCCCAATACAGTGCGGCCCTGCTTGTTGAAGCTGGATGATGCCCACATCACACGGATGTCAGCGTCGATCAGGTGAGCGTGATCTGGGTTGTGAATACTGCCGGTATCGGCAAGGACCTCTGCTTGTATCCACTCCCACACTTCAGGCGCAGGAGTCAGGCGAAGACCGAAAGCGGATGGATCGAGAATCCCGAGCGGCAATATTGAAGGAAATGGCCTAGTCATATTGGCACCCAAAGAAAACCCCGCACTTGGCGGGGCTCGTTATACCTGAAGGTCGCTCTCAGCCCGCGCCAATGGAATAGATCAACGCCAGGCCAAGCGCGACAAGGGCCTCATCTGCTTCACGGCGGAAGCGAGTGTGATCAATCGAGGGGTTAGTCAGTGAGTCGCCTTGGTATACCTTTCCGTCTGCAGTGATCCGGATCGACCAGACGACTGGGTATTCGGTTTTCAGAGATAGACTGAGTTTCTCTTTGCGGATCAAAAGCCGGCCATATACCCCCTCATCGCCTACAGCTAAAACAAGATCTGCTCTCCCGTTGCCGAAAGGGGTTTTGATTAAGTATCCGCTATCGTCGGCTTGCTCGATCGAAGTGCCCCAGCACTCCGTGGGCACCCGTTCTGCAAACAAAGACTTCAGGCGCTCCATCACCTTCACTGCCATACCCGCAACTAGCTGGGTATCATTTACTGAACGCCGAACCTGATCGAATTGCTTTTCCGTTACAGGTAGAAATTCCATTTGCACCATCCTGCTCAATTTGAAGCAGCAGTATGCATCACCTCGCGCCACGAAACGGCGCATCTGAAAACGTGGCGCGGATTACTTGCTCTTGCTGCGCACGATCTGGGCGTCCACCTGATCGGCGCACGTATCGAGCAGGTTCACCGCCCGATCCTTCAACGCCCAGAGGTCGCCATTCAGGGCAAGGTCATCCTCGCTCTGGGTGATCCGCTCACAGGGGATCAGCTCAGGGGGTTCGAGCCTTACTGCTGTTGTCTTTACCACCATTGGCTGCGGGCTTCCCGCGCAGGCCGTCAGGCAGAGGCTGATCAGCCCACTTGCGAACAGCCGGACTCTTACGCTTGAGGTCTTCAAAGTCTTTCCTTGCCTTCAGGGCTTTCTGTTCGCTGTCTTTGAGGCGCTTGCTCAGATCGGCCTGATAATCGGCATTGCGTTTGGCTTCAGCCCGCAGCGTGGTGATCGTCGCCTGGCTCGCTTCATTGGCTTCCACCGCGTCCGTCTTGGCCTTGGTTTCAATGCTGACCTTGCCTTCGAGCGCGAGGACCCGGTACTGCTGAATCCCCACCAACAGAACGCCGACGAGGGCGATCACGACGGCAAGCGCAATCGCTTTCAATGTGCTCATGGAGAATCTGCCTTTCGCCCGAGAAACTTGATGATCAGCTCTCTGATCGCCGTGACCCCAACGAAGCCAATGGTCCCGCCAGCGGCGACCGACAGGCTCGGAGGCCAGGCCATCCATTCAATGACGCTACTGGCTGACAGACTCAGCGAACCGCAGATAAGCGCCTCAAGGACGATCCGCCATTTGTTCGCTTCCTTGGCTTCATAGAGGACACGCAGCAGCGAGACAGTGGTCGCCATGATCGCGCCCAGCCATAGCGGCGTACTGATGATGAGGTACAGCTGCGCCCAGAAATCAGGATTCTTTTCTGGCATGGACTTCATCCGGTGTCCTCCCTTTGGGGAGCTGTAAACAAGAAAGCCCCAGCAAATGCCGAGGTTCGTAATGGGCGGCATAGAGAAAGTCTATGAATTTTTTGGCTGAGCATTAGATCGGTTTAGAGACATTGTCATTCAGAGAAAAGGCTATGCCACTAGAACACCACTACCGGATCGATTACCTGTTACACGGCACTTGCAAATCTTTCTACGTCCGCGCTGCAACCATGAGCAATGCGGAAGCGTGGCATTGGGCGACATTAGACGCTGGTATCGGCCAGATTCCCAAGTACCGCACCGATCCGGTGCCCAAACTGAGCAAGCCTCAGGCCGAGCGGTTTGGACTCACCAACGTTGAATGGGTACTAACCTGATTGGCGCGTTCGTTCTCGCTACCGATGATCGCCGCCGCGGAGGGGCTGGAGGCGGCACTTGCCAGCGTTTAGTTGTATAGAGTGATGCGGGGTAGCGAGAGGAAAATCCCCGCATTGTTGCCTGCGCAACGAATGGCTCAGTGCACCTTCACGCCGGTCATCGGAACCGCCGAACCGTGCATTGCAGAGAACTCAGAGCAGCCTCATAGTGGCAAATTTACATCACAGAGACATGCACCATGCCGTGGCAGCGTTCAGACAACAAACGTTATTCAGGGAAGCTCGACAGCATCTTCGTATCGATCTTTGAGGCCTGGGATGCTGAACATTTTATTGATCAATATCTCGACCTACGTGGATACAAGGTTAATGACACAAACCGCGACCTCGTCGCCCTACGGCTCGAGGCTGTCCCTGGACGTCCTCCCTATCGGGCGCACCAATTGGTCGAATGG
>DASVUK010000010.1:0-4245 GCA_036387095.1 Pseudomonas sp. | reverse complement strand
TAGGGTTTTCATATTTTTCCGCTTCACGAGCGGCCTCGGGATCGAGGGACTGCCAATCGGCCATTAGAGAGTTTTCACCTTGTCTATATGCGGTTAGTTTGGCATACGCGTATTGAAACGGGAAATTTCAGACTCAGACAGGGCCACAAAGCCACTGACCAAGCATAAAAAAAGCTGAAAATCGGTGCTCGCAAAGTTTTTCCAAAATTTTCGACAATAGGGGCTTTACAGTTAAAAACCCGCTCCGTATAGTGCGCGCCATCGATACGGCGACGTATTCGATGCTGCCCAGATGGTGAAATTGGTAGACACGCCAGCTTCAGGTGCTGGTGACCGCAAGGTCGTGGAAGTTCGAGTCTTCTTCTGGGCACCAATTCAGAGTCAGAGATTACAGCAATCTTCTGAGTCTCACAAAAACCCGCGAAAGCGGGTTTTTTGCGTTTCGGCTTTTGCCCATGCTTTTGTTTGTAGAGCAAAAAGGATTTATTAAAACCAAAACAGGGGTTTACAGATTAAAACGCGCTCCGTATAGTGCGCCCCATCAACGGCGAACATTGCTGCTGATACTGCCCAGATGGTGAAATTGGTAGACACGCCAGCTTCAGGTGCTGGTGACCGCAAGGTCGTGGAAGTTCGAGTCTTCTTCTGGGCACCAATTCAAACAAAACCGAGCCAAGTGCTCGGTTTTGTGCTTTCCGGGGTTTGGGTTCTGTATTTGAACTTGTAAGAGATAGCTTGCTAGCGAAGAAACAGGTTCAACCGACGCAGTGACGCGCCTGAATTACCGACTTCGCAAGCAAGCTTGCCCCACCCGATTACGCCCTGAACTGCCCCAAACTGGCTTTCAACTGCGCCGCCAGCTTGTCGAGCACCTTGCCGCTCGCAGTGGTTTCCACCACAACCTGCGCGGCACGTTGAGCCTGAGCGTGAATGACTTCCACACGCCCACGTACCGCTTGCGCCCCTTCAGCCTGATGCGCCGCCGCCTGAGTCGCCAGACCAATCGCCGCATGCACCTGCTCTACCGACTCCTGAACGATCTGCTGAGACTTGGCGCTGTCACGCAGCACGGCAAGCCCTTCCTTCGCCTGACGCCCCGCTACGCCGATGGCCGCCACAGCCTCCTTGGCACCGCGCTGAAGGGCAACAATGTGCTCCTGAATATCGCCGGTGGAACTTTGGGTCTTGCTGGCCAGCGCTCGCACCTCGTCGGCAACCACGGCGAAACCACGTCCGGTTTCTCCGGCGCGAGCCGCCTCGATGGCTGCGTTCAATGCCAATAGATTGGTTTGCTCGGCGATACCGTGGATGACCGTGAGCACCACTTCGATCTGCTGACTCTGTTGGGCCAGGCGCTCGATGACTTTCGCACCCGTATCCACCTGCCCCGCCAGCGCCTCGATCAAACCGCCCACTTGATTGGAAGTGCGAGTGTTCTCGTCGGTCGCCTGGCGAATATCCACCACCTGCTTCAAGGCAGCCTGCATCGCATGGCTTTCAGCCTGGGCTTCGTCTGCCATTTGCGCCAGCGCTTCAAGACTGGCAGCCACTTCATCGCGCTGCAATTCAGCGGCCGCATCGGCACCCGCGTTGCGCAGGCTCATGGCATTGATTTCGACGCCGGTGCGCTGCGCCACATCCCCCGCCTCACGAACAATAGGCTGCAATTTGGCGACGAACCGATTGACCGCCGAAGCCATGTCGCCAATCTCATCGTTGCTGTCGAGCTTGACGCGCTTGGTCAGATCACCCTCACCCGCAGCCAGATCATCCAGAGCAGCAATCAGCAGCAGCAATTTGCTGACCACCCGGCGCCCGAGAACGATGGCCAGCAACAGCAATACGCCTAACCCGACCAGAGCCAGACCCATGCCAATTCGCCAGCGCAGCGTCTCTGCCGCTTCCTGTACCGCGGCCGTTGTATTGCTGCTCATGGCCGACGCCGCCGTTTGCGCGGAACCCAAGCGACTACGCAGCGCCGCAGAGCTTTCTTTGGCTGCGCTGTCCAGGCTGTCGGACACCAACTGCTCGCCACTGGTGATCAAGGTTGCGAAGCGCTTATCCAGGGCTGCCAGATTCTCCTCAACGGTGGCAGTGGATACACCCATGCGCACCTTTCCGATTTCTACGCCATTAGGGCTGATAGACGCCTCGACGTAGTAGACCGATGGATCACCCTTCGCCGCGTTCAGCACCTTATCCATAGCCCGATCACCCTCACCCTTGGCCAGTAGCGCCTTGATCAGTGGGTTTTCCCGGTTCAGATAACGTGTGAGGTGCTCGCCTGCGGCATCGTCATAGACGACGAACAGGACATTGGGATTGCGCTGGGCACGACGGGCAAACTCCGACAATGTGGGCGTATCTCCATCCCACATCGCACGGGGAGCAACAGCCGCCAGCAGTTCAGCCATGTCAGTGGCGGAATCCTGAAGATCCTTTTCCAGCGTTCCACGCAATTGCGTCTGCTCATCTTTCAAGCGCGCCGACAAACCCACACTCAAGCGCTGGCGCGTACTCGCAGCCAAAGCATCAAGACTGGAGGTTACTTCCCGACTGGCTTGTTCCAATTCAGAGGACAAGTGTTGCGAATCTACACCCAGACGCGCAGCGAGGTCAGCCTCAAGAGCAGTGACGGTGCTCCGGGTAAGAGCAACGGCAACTAACACCTGCACCAAAAGGGCAATGCCAAGGGCAATGAATACAGGCCGCAGCAGACGACTGCGCAACAACGAGAGGACAGCTGACACGGGGGAATCCCTCCACCATCGGCGCCATTAAAATGATGGCACCTTTTCTGACGTTTCTACAGCAATCACCGTGCCGCTTTTGTGATTAGGATCACAGCCAGAATGACAAAGGGCCGCAGAAGCGGCCCTTTGTTGTGTTTCAACGACTTATCAAGCGAACGGATGACGCAGAACGATGGTTTCGTTGCGGTCAGGGCCCGTCGAAATAATGTCGATGGGCGCGCCAACCAGCTCTTCCAGACGCTTGATGTAAGCACGCGCATTGGCCGGAAGCTCTTCCAGGGTCTTGGCACCCAAGGTCGATTCCGACCAGCCCGGGACTTGCTCATACACGGGCTTGAGGCCGATGTAGCTGTCCGAGTCGGTAGGGGCATCGATCACTGCACCATTTTCGTTCTCGTAACCAATACAGATATTGATGGTTTCAAGACCGTCGAGTACGTCCAGCTTTGTCAGGCAAATGCCCGATATGCTGTTGATTTCGATAGCGCGACGCAGAATGACTGCATCGAACCAACCGCAGCGACGAGCACGACCGGTGGTCGCGCCGAATTCGTGACCGCGCTTGGCCAGGAATGCGCCAATGTCGTCGAACAGCTCAGTAGGGAAAGGACCCGAACCGACGCGCGTGGTGTAAGCCTTGGTGATACCGAGGATGTAATCCAGGTACATCGGACCAAAGCCCGAACCCGTGGCGATGCCACCGGCAGTGGTGTTGGAGCTGGTGACGTAAGGATAAGTACCGTGGTCGATATCCAGCAGCGAACCCTGAGCGCCCTCGAACATGATGTCTTTGCCAGCGCGACGCATGTCGTGCAGCGCAGCAGTGACGTCCAGCATCAATGGCTTGAGCAGCTCGGCGTATTCCATGCACTCGTCGAGTGTTTTCTGGAAGTCGATTGCCGGCTCTTTGTAGTAATTGACCAGCACGAAGTTGTGATAGTCGAGTAGCTCGCCCAGCTTGGCGGCGAAGCGCTCACGATGGAACAGGTCGCCGATGCGCAGACCGCGACGGGCAACCTTGTCTTCATAAGCGGGGCCGATACCGCGCCCAGTGGTGCCAATCTTCAGCTCGCCACGAGCCTTTTCACGAGCCTGATCCAGCGCTACGTGATACGAGAGGATCAGCGGGCAGGACGGGCTGATACGCAAACGCTCGCGCACCGGAATGCCTTTTTCTTCCAGCTTGATGATTTCGCGCATGAGTGCATCAGGCGCAACCACCACACCGTTACCGATCAGGCACTGCACGCCTTCGCGCAATACACCGGACGGAATCAGGTGCAGTACGGTTTTTTCGCCATCGATCACCAGGGTGTGGCCAGCGTTGTGGCCACCTTGGTAACGCACTACAGCGGTAGCATGTTCGGTCAGCAGATCAACGATCTTGCCTTTGCCCTCATCACCCCATTGGGTGCCCAGGACTACGACATTCTTACCCATAACACTTGTCCTCATTCACGCAAACTTGGTGCCGGCGGCGGCCGGCAGGGAA
>DASVUK010000009.1:0-4267 GCA_036387095.1 Pseudomonas sp. | reverse complement strand
CAGTAGTGACTGGTCAGTCTTGTTAGGACTTTGCATCTTGCGTATCCTCGGCGGTCCGTCTGTCCCACAGTAAAAAAAGCGGAATGCCCACATGTCTGATTTGAAAACTGCCGCGCTCGAATATCACGCCAGCCCGCGTCCGGGGAAATTGAGCGTAGAACTCACCAAGCCAACCGCAACCGCTCGTGACCTGGCCCTGGCTTACAGCCCTGGCGTTGCTGAGCCGGTGCGTGAAATTGCCCGTGATCCCGAGCTGGCCTACAAGTACACCGGCAAGGGCAATCTGGTAGCAGTCATTTCCGATGGCACCGCCATTCTGGGTCTGGGCAACCTTGGCCCATTGGCCTCCAAGCCCGTAATGGAAGGCAAGGGCGTTCTGTTCAAGCGTTTCGCCGGTATCGACGTGTTTGACATCGAAGTCGATTCGGAAAGCCCGCAAGCCTTCATCGACACCGTTAAGCGTATCTCCATCACTTTCGGCGGCATCAACCTGGAAGACATCAAGGCGCCAGAATGCTTTGAGATCGAGAAGGCGCTGATCGAGCAATGCGACATCCCGGTTTTCCACGATGACCAGCACGGCACCGCGATCGTTACGGCGGCCGGCATGATCAACGCGCTGGAAATCGTTGGCAAAACTCTGGGCGATGCGAAGATCGTCTGCCTGGGTGCTGGCGCTGCCGCCATCTCCTGCATGAAGTTGCTGGTAAGCATGGGCGCCAAGATCGAAAACATCCTCATGGTTGACCGTACCGGCGTGATCCACTCCGAGCGTAGCGACCTGAATCAGTACAAAGCTGTGTTCGCTCACGCCACTGAAAAACGCACCTTGTCCGATGCCCTCGATGGCGCTGACGTGTTCGTGGGTTTGTCTGGCCCGAATCTGCTGAGCGCTGAAAACCTCAAGCTGATGGCCAAGGATCCCATCGTGTTCGCGTGCTCGAATCCTGATCCGGAAATTTCCCCGGAACTGGCACACGCCACTCGCGATGACGTGATCATGGCCACCGGCCGTTCGGACTACCCGAATCAGGTCAACAACGTGCTGGGTTTCCCGTTCATCTTCCGTGGTGCTTTGGACGTTCGCGCCAAGCGCATCAACGAAGAAATGAAAATCGCCGCCGCCAACGCCCTGCGCGAACTGGCCAAGCTGCCTGTGCCGCAGGAAGTGTGCGATGCCTATGGCGGTATCAAACTGGAATTCGGTCGTGAGTACATCATCCCGAAACCAATGGACTCCCGCCTGCTGGGCCTGATCGCCGATGCTGTTGCCAAGGCGGCCATTGAAAGTGGCGTTGCGACCTTGCCGTATCCGAAGCACTACCCGCTGACCAGCGTTGACGATGTTTTCAACGGTTAAGCGCTAAATCGGAAACACAAAAAACCCTGCAGCGATGCAGGGTTTTTTTGTGGGTATTGGTTTGATCTGGCGTCGGACCCAACGGCTGCCTCACGAGCACCGCGAGGCAGCGATGAAAGATGGCGCGGTCTACGTCAGAACAAATCGATCGGTGCCGACTCATCCGCTGGCAGCGGGCTGCCCGGTGCGCTACCGCCCAGTTCATTGACGCTCGGCGGCGTATCTTCGCTCTTGAACAGTTCAAAGAACGCATTCGGCGTACTTGGCGACGCTGCGCGGCCGCTGATCGGGTCGACTCGCAGGCTGAGGATGCCATCCGGTTCAGCCTGGACATGGGGCGGTTTGTCTTTCAACGCGGCGCTCATGTAGGTCATCCAGATCGGAAGTGCCACGGTACCGCCAAATTCATGGCGTCCAAGGCTTTCTGGTTGATCGAAGCCAGTCCAGACGGTGGTGACGTAATCAGCGTTGTAGCCAGTGAACCAGGCATCCTTGGATTCGTTGGTCGTACCGGTCTTGCCGGCGATGTCCGGACGATTCATCGCCAGGGCCCGGCGACCGGTGCCGCGCTTGATCACGTCCTGCAGCATGCTGTTGAGGATGTACGTTGTGCGTCCATCGACAATGCGTTCGGCAACCGCAGGTGCTTTAGGGTCCACCGGTGGCGTGGCCGGCGGCGGGCCTTCGGTGGACGAGGTGACCAGTGCCGGGCCGCTGGCCACGGCCACAACCTTGGTGTCCGGGGCGATTTTGCTGTCAACTGCCGGCACGGTCGGCGGGTTCGCTTCGAACAGCGTGGCGCCGTCGCGGCTTTCGATCTTCTGGATCAGGTAAGGACTGACTTTGTACCCGCCATTGGCGAACGTGCTCCAGCCGCTGACGATTTCCATGGGTGTCAGGGTTGCAGTGCCCAGTGCCAATGACAGGTTGCGCGGCAAGTCGTCCTTGTTGAAGCCAAATCGGGTGATGTAGCTGATCGCGGTATCGATCCCCAATTGTTGCAGCAGGCGAATCGAAACCAGGTTGCGTGATTTGTACAGCGCTTCACGCAGGCGGATTGGGCCGAGGAAGGTGCCGGTGTCGTTCTTGGGGCGCCACACCTTGTCCAGGTATTCGTCGACAAACACGATCGGCGCGTCGTTCACCAGACTCGATGCGGTGTAACCGTTGTCCAGCGCCGCACTGTAAAGGAAGGGCTTGAAGCTCGACCCAGGCTGACGCTTGGCCTGCAAGGCACGGTTGTAGTTGCTCTGCTCGAAGGCGAAACCGCCCACCAATGCCCGGATGGCGCCATTTTGTGGGTCAAGGGACACCAGCGCGCTCTGTGCGACCGGCATCTGGCTGAATTTGAGTGAGCCATTCTCCTGACGTTGCAGGCGAACCAGATCACCAACATGAGCTACGTCAGCAGGTTGCTTCGGATTTGCCCCCACACTGTTGGTGTTCAAGTAAGGCCGTGCCCATTTCATGGTTGCCCACTCGACGGTTTCTTCTTTTTCGCCATTGCGGGTCAGCACGCGCAGCCCGGTTTTGTCGACCTGGGTGACAATGGCGGGCTCAAGAGTGCTGATGGTGCGTTGTTTGGTCAGTTCCTGCGCCCAGCTTTCCCGGGTCATGCCCGGGAAGCGGCTTTCAGGGCCGCGATAGCCGTGGCGCTGGTCGTAATCGATCAGACCTTCCTGAACCGCATTGTTGGCGTGTTCCTGAAGATCGCTCGGAACAGTAGTGGTGACACGGAAGCCTTCGGTATAGGCTTCGCTGCCGTAACGGCCGACCATTTCTGCGCGGGCCATTTCGGCGATGTACGGGGCGTTAACCTCGGGTGTTGGAACATGGTAGCTGGCGTTGATTGGCTCGTTGAGCGCAGTCTGATAAGCGTTCTGGTCAATCTTGCCGAGCTTGAACATGCGGCCCAGGATCCAGTCGCGACGCTCTTTGGCGCGAACCGGGTTGGCCAACGGATTAAAACGCGATGGCGCCTTGGGCAGGCCGGCGATCATTGCCATCTGCGCCAGACTTACGTCGCGGATGGATTTGCCGTAATAAACCTGTGCCGCCGCCTCGATGCCATAGGCACGGTTGCCCAGGTAGATTTTATTGACGTACAGCTCAAGGATTTCATCCTTGGTAAGTTGGCGCTCAATTTGCAAGGCCAGAAGAATCTCGGTGGTTTTGCGCGAGAAGCTGCGTTCGCTGGTCAGGAAATAGTTTTTCGCCACCTGCATGGTGATGGTGCTGCCGCCTGACTGGATATGCCCGCTCTTCACCAGTTGTGACGCGGCGCGCATCAGGCTGCCGGGGTCTACGCCGTAGTGATTGGCGAAGTTATCGTCCTCGGCGGACAGCAGGGCATTGATGAAATTGGGTGGGATTTCTGCGAAACGGATGGGGGTGCGGCGCATTTCGCCAAATTCAGCAATCAATTTCCCGTCGCTGCTGTATACACGGAGCGGGATTTGCAGTTGGATACTGCGCAGCGCGTCCACCGAGGGCAGGCTTGGGCTCAGGTAAAGGAATGCACCGCTCAGACCGAGCAACAGCCCGCAGAATATAGCGACGAGAGACCACCAGAAAAACTTCAGCAGGCGTATCAAGGCTTTTGGATTTCCAGAAAAAAGAATGGGTTAAGCGTAGGCCGTTACAAATGAACACGCCTTGAAGCTTGGTTAAACGAAAAAAACGCTGGGCATTATAAGCATTTTTCGTCCCCGCGCGTTATTTGCGCTACTGTCAAGACTGCCGACAGTGGCTTTGGACAGAAAATTTTCCGTAAGTGACGGAAACTCATAGGAATTAGGTTGTGTTCGAACTCTTCAGTAAGAAGGCCAATACCCTTCTAGGGATCGATATAAGCTCCACCTCGGTAAAACTCCTTGAGTTGAGTCGTTCCGGCACCCGGTACAAGGT
>DASVUK010000008.1:0-9143 GCA_036387095.1 Pseudomonas sp. | reverse complement strand
CTTGTTGTTTATTGTCCTCACGGGCCGGACGCGGGATGCGATTGCCGCAAACCAAGGCCGGGCATGCTGAAGACAATTGCCCGCCATTACGGCGTCGATTTGCGCGGCGTGTGGTTTGTGGGCGACAGCAAGGGTGACCTGGAGGCGGCGGTGGCCGTCGATTCACAACCTGTTCTGGTCATGACGGGCAAGGGTCAGAAGACGCGAAGCGCTGCATTACCAGCAGGCACCTTGGTTTTCGACGATCTCGCGGCGGTTGCCGCAGAACTTATTCACAACAGCGCCTCGTTGAACGGCTAACGCCGGTCCAACGCCTCGCTCAATTCGGGCAATTGCCCCGTAACGGTAAAAGCAGCTATGTCGATTGTGCAGGCCATCAGGATTTTCTTCTTTTACCTGCTGCTGGGCACTACCGCCCTGCTGTGGTGTTCGCTGAGTTTCTTTATTGCACCCTTCCTGCCGTTCCGCGTTCGTTATCGCTTCATCAACGTTTACTGGTGCCGCTGCGCGCTGTGGCTGACCCGCGTGTTCCTCAATATCAATGTCAAGATCACCGGCCAGGAAAACATCCCCGAGACGCCGTGCGTGATCGTGTCCAATCACCAGAGCACGTGGGAGACGTTCTTTCTCTCGGCACATTTTCAGCCATTGAGCCAAGTGCTCAAGCGGGAACTGCTGTACGTCCCGTTCTTCGGCTGGGCCATGGCGATGCTGCGTCCAATCGCCATTGACCGCAACAACCCAAAGGCTGCGCTAAAAGTCGTCGCGAAAAAGGGCGATGAGCTGCTGAAAGATCGCGTCTGGGTGCTGATTTTTCCTGAAGGGACTCGCGTGCCTTATGGCCAGATTGGAAAGTTTTCGCGCAGCGGTTCGGCATTGGCGGTGAACGCGGACCTGCCGGTGCTGCCGATTTCACACAATGCGGGCCGCTACTGGCCCAAAGAGGGTTGGGGTAAAAAGCCAGGGACAATCGAGGTGGTCATCGGCGAACCGATGTATGCAGAGGGCACTGGCCCCCGTGCAATCGCGGCACTCAATGACCGTGTTTCGGCGTGGAACGAGAAGACCCAGCGTGATTTGGGATCGCCCGCCATCCCCGCACCTGCGCCCGAAAAATCAACCGTATGAATTGTGGATAACCTGTGCACGAATAAATCAAAAATCGATAAATCCGGCGCTAACTCGTTAATTTGCATGCTTATTTCTTACTACGCTTAGCGCGCCAAAAACGTGCATAAGTTTTTTCTCAACCATTGCCGTTGACTTGAAAAGACCGGTCTTGAGCCTGTGCAGCCAAGACCGTTGTGTAAATCAAGCCGTTCTGGCCGGTGCTGATATCCACAGATTGCACAGCGCACCCATTCCGACCAAAACAATCCCCCCACACGCTGCTGCGACGAACCCCATGGCGGGTGAAACGCTGTCGATCGCGAATCCTACAATGGGCGCGGACAACGTCTGGCCTATTCGGTAAGCCGAATCGTGCAGCCCCATCACTTCACCTCTCACGCTGGAGGGCGCTAACTTGGCAACCGCCTCCGAGCCCGCTGCTAACGTTGGCGTACACAGCAGGTTAGTGGGCAACAACGCGAGCATGAGCCACCACCAGACGCCATCAAAGAACACTACGGGCAGCAGAAGCAGGCTCATCGCCAGGGCGAGCCTCATTTGCGACCATGACCTGTGGACAATCCCGTGCACATACCCGCCCACGATGGACGCGATGGACATGGCGGCGATCACGTAACCGGTAAAAGCCAGCTGGTCGCTGGCGCGCAGCACGGCGATCAGTGCCAGCTCGGTGCCGTACAACACAAACAAGGCACCCGCACTGACAAACATGACAGTCAGTAAGCGGCCGCTCATCCAGGTGCAGAGTTTGGGTCTTACGCGGTCGGGATTTTTTGCGACCTCCTCTAGATTGCGTGTCGGCCAGTTCAATCGATAGAGCACGACATAAGACAGCGCGCGCCAGAGGCCAATGCCCGCCAGCGTGGCCGTCGCCGAATAGGCCGTGATCAACAGAATGCCGCTGGCGGGGCCAATGACGAATGACAGCTCCATAAGCATCATATTGAGCGAGTACGCGGGCCGCCGCTGATCTTCAGGTACTAGACTGGCAACGAATTGCCGGGCAAGCGAGCCTGTCGGCACGGTGAACAGCCCGGCAACAAACGCCAGGAAAACATACAGCCAGTAGCTCACCGATGGCAGCATGATCCAGGCGATTGTCGACAGCGTTCCGCACACGGCAACCACCGGCCGTAATCCGTGGCGGTCAATCATCCGGCCGAGCAGGGGAGAGCCCACCGCGAACCCCAAGGCAGTGGCTGTTCCCACCACGCCTGCATCAAAATAACTGCCGCCCATTTCATTAAGCACATGCAGACTGAGCGTGAGGCCCATGATGGTCAGGGGCAGACCCGCAATGAACATGAACAACGTAGCGGGCAGCACTTGAGGAATGCGCAGCACTTTCTGGTATTTACGTATCGACATCTGAATGAGGCTCCCTGGTTTTACGTCCGTCCTGGTGCAACGGTTAAATCGCCGCATGTTGATGGTTGTGATCACGGTGTCGGACCAACCGGCATTCGATTGCTCGCTTACAAAAACTATCGCTCGGATTTCAGGGCCAAATTATTGGCTGACAGGGCATGCAGGTTATCCGTAGTCCTATTGGAGATGCCAATTAGACGCACCGCCTGCACAGTGTATTGTTCAACGTCAAAAGTCATTCCAGCACTCTCAATCCTGCGCGTCCCTGACAGCGTGAGCGTTACAGCGGTGAATGGATCACAGCGACATGACCCTGATCGCGCGGAGGCGGTATGAATACGTTAGGTGACCTGGCGTCCAGCAAAAACAACCACTTCAACTTGATCAGAATGCTCGCGGCCACGGCTGTGCTCATCTCTCACAGCTATCCTCTGTCACTCGGCCCTGACGCGGTGGAGCCGCTCTCGGACTGGATTGGACTGTCGCTCGGTGAGTTGGCGGTGATCACCTTCTTTTGTGTATCTGGCTTTTTCACCTCTCTAAGCCGAGATCGCGCCGCCAACACTTTGGATTTCTTCGTTGCCCGGTTACTACGGATCTACCCTGGGCTGACGGTCGTCTTGTTGCTCTCCGTGTTTGTAATTGGCCCTTTGTTTACGACACTGACTAATGCGGAATATTTCCATACAGGTGAAACATACAGTTACTTGAGCCATAACCTCTCGCTCTACAGCATAAAATTCGAGTTGCCAGGTGTGTTCGAGCGCAATCCCTGGCCCGGCATTAACGGGTCGCTGTGGACGCTTTTTTATGAAGTGGAGCTGTACATCGTCGTGGGTGCGCTTGGCGCCTTTGCGTTTTACGGTAAGGGCCGTAAATTCGCTTTTTTCCTCATGTTCTATACCGCCTTGTACGTCGCTTTCAAAGTTTTGTTTATAAACAGCACTCGGTTTAACGACCTACACGGCGTCGAGTTCTTTTTTAAATGGAGCCTGCCGTTTGTGCTCGGCATGTTCTTCTACCGATATCGGTATCACATCCAGCGCCGCCTTTTAGGGTTTCTGCCATTCGCCGCAGCAGCCTGCACCTGGCATACACCCTACTTCTTCGAGTGCTTTGTGCTCGCTTGGACGTATCTGATTTTCTACCTCGGATTCGCCGCCCACCCCGTGGTCGACCGTTATAACCAACTAGGTGACTACTCATACGGCGTTTACATCTATGCCTTCCCCCTCCAGCAAATACTTGCCCACCTGTTCAATGGAATAGGCACGGTCAGCATGATGCTGCTCGCGTTCCCACTTACATTGCTCGCAGCGATATTCTCTTGGCATGTTGTGGAAAAGCCAGCCATGGCCTGGCGCCGTGGGCTCGCTGCATCGCTAGGCGGAGGGATGAATACCTTGAAAACCCGGTGGGCCAGCGCAGGCAAGGGTGCGGCATGACGACCGCTTACCGAAGAAGCCGCCAAACGCATCCGTCTAACCGTCAACAGGGAATTTTGCGATGAAAAGGTTTCAAGTGCTGGACGGTTTCCGAGGTGTCTGCGCGCTAAGCGTCGCGGTCTATCACATCCACATTTCCCAGAGCTTTGGCGAGTGGGCGTTCTTTAGAAACGCGCATTACCTGGTCAGCTTTTTCTTCGTCCTGAGCGGGTTCGTGATGGTGCATACCTACGGCCAAAGGCTGGCATCAACGGATCAGTTCAGGAAGTTCTTCATTACTCGTACCTTCCGACTGTATCCCCTGCATGTCTTCGTGCTGCTGCTGGCCATAGGATTGGAGGTGATGAAGCTTGGCGCGGAACACGCCGGTATAGCCTTCAATCAGCCCAGCTTCACCGGGCAGCGCGCGCCCCAGGAAATCATCCCCAATCTACTGCTGTTGCAATCCTGGTGGCCGGGGTTCAACCCTCAGTCATTCAACTTTCCGGCGTGGAGTATCAGTGTCGAGTACTACATCTACATGATCTTTGCAGGAATCCTCCTGTGTACCCCACGGTTCGCCACCCTGACCTTCATTGTGATTTCGATGGCGGCTACCGCCTGCATGTCATTGGGACTGGCACCGCTAATGGAGCCGGCGTTGCAAGGTTTGTCGTGTTTCTTTGCAGGCGTGATCACCTATCACTTATATGGGATCATCCAGAACATGAGCATCCCGCGATGGCTGCACTCAGCGCTGGAAGTCATGGGGATCTGCCTCGCTGTCTCCTTGCTGGTGAGTAGCATTGATCACAAGCAAATCCTCCTCACGTTGGTCTTCTGCGTGCTCCTGCTGATTTTTTCTTTTGAAGGGGGATTGGTTTCGACGGCGTTGAAAACTCGGTTGTTCGAGAAGCTCGGCGTGTTGTCCTACTCGATCTACATGACGCACGCGATGGTTCTATTCGCCTTCACGCTGGCCATGCTTCTCGTAGGTAAGGTTACGGGCTACAGCATCGTCACCTATGCTTCGACGGCGCCGGGGCCAATCCTTTCGTTCGGAAGCGCAATGACTGACAACGTCTTACTCGTCAGTCTGTTGGTCATCATCGTAGGCGTATCTGTGGCCACTCACCGTCTCATTGAACAGCGCGGCATTGAATGGGGAAAACGGCTAAGCAAGCGCGGGCAGGTGACATCCCCGATCACTCCCATCAAAACCGTGAGCTGAGTCCGAAACCAAAACAGCCCCAATCGACTCACATCGTTGGGGCTGTTTGTCAGCGGGTGATCCTTAGAAATCCAGGTTCGACACCGCCAGTGCGTTGGCTTCGATGAAGTCTCGGCGCGGCTCCACTGCATCACCCATCAGGGTGTTGAAGATCTGATCAGCGCCGATGGCGTCTTCGATCGTCACTTTAAGCATCCGTCGCACACTCGGGTCCATCGTGGTTTCCCACAGCTGGTCGGGGTTCATCTCACCGAGACCTTTGTAGCGCTGGATGGTGTGACGCTTGGTGCTCTCTGCCATCAACCAGGCCAGTGCTTCCTTGAACTCGGTTACTGCTTTCTTGCGTTCACCACGTTGTACGTAAGCGCCTTCTTCCAGCAGGGTGCTGATCTGAGCACCCAGCGCAGTGACTGTTTTGTAGTCGTTGCTGCCAAAGAAGTCGCGGTTGAACGTCACGTAGTTGGACAGGCCATGGGAGATCAGCTCGACCTCTGGTAGCCACACGTTACGCTCACGGTCTTCACGCAAGCTGGCCTTGTAGACCAACCCGGATTTCTCACCCACCCGCAGACGCTCATCAAACTTAGCCAGCCATTCCTGCATGGCGGCGTGATCCGACAATTGCTCCATCGGCACAGCCGGCAGGTAGACGAAATGCTCGGTCAGCTCTTGTGGGTACAGACGGGACAGACGCTTGAGCGTCTTCATGACCATGCGGAAGTCGTGAACGAGCTTTTCCAACGCAGCGCCCGAGATGCCAGGTGCCGATTCATTCAAGTGCAGGCTGGCATCTTCAAGCGCGGACTGGGTCATGTACTCTTCCATGGCCTCGTCGTCTTTGATGTACTGCTCTTGTTTACCTTTCTTCACCTTGTACAACGGCGGCTGAGCGATGTAGATGTAGCCGCGCTCAACCAGCTCCGGCAGCTGGCGGAAGAAGAAGGTCAGCAACAGGGTACGGATGTGCGAGCCGTCAACGTCAGCGTCCGTCATGATGATGATGTTGTGGTAGCGCAGCTTCTCGATGTTGTACTCGTCACGGCCTATGCCGCAGCCCAGTGCCGTAATCAGGGTGCCCACTTCCTGGGACGAGATCATTTTATCGAAGCGTGCTTTTTCTACGTTCAGGATCTTGCCCTTGAGTGGCAGGATGGCCTGAGTCTTACGGTTACGCCCCTGCTTGGCAGAACCGCCCGCAGAGTCACCTTCCACCAGGTACAGTTCGGAAAGGGCAGGGTCCTTTTCTTGGCAATCAGCCAGTTTGCCGGGGAGACCGGCAATGTCCAACGCACCTTTGCGACGCGTCATCTCACGCGCTTTTCGTGCAGCTTCACGGGCACGCGCGGCGTCGATCATCTTGCCCACAACCGCTTTCGCTTCGTTCGGGTTCTCGAGCAAGAAGTCAGAAAAGTGTTTGCCCATTTCCTGTTCGACCGCGGTCTTAACTTCAGAAGAGACCAGCTTGTCCTTGGTTTGGGAACTGAACTTCGGATCAGGCACCTTAACGGAAATGATCGCTGTCAGACCTTCGCGCGCATCGTCACCGGTGGTGGCAACTTTGTGCTTCTTGGCCAGACCTTCCTGCTCAATGTAGTTGTTCAGGTTCCGCGTCAGGGCAGAACGGAAACCCACGAGGTGGGTACCACCGTCGCGCTGTGGAATGTTGTTGGTGAAGCACAACAGGTTCTCGTTAAAGCTGTCGTTCCACTGAAGCGCGATTTCAACGCCGATGCCATCCTCGCGCTGGATATTGAAGTGGAAGACCTGATTCACAGGTGTCTTGTTGGTGTTCAGGTATTCCACGAATGCCCGCAGGCCACCTTCGTACTTGAACAACTCTTCCTTACCGCTGCGCTCGTCTTTAAGAACGATGCCCACACCGGAGTTGAGGAAAGACAGTTCACGAATCCGCTTGGCGAGGATGTCCCAGCTGAAGTGAATATTCTTGAAGGTTTCGGAGGAAGGTTTGAAGTGGATCTCTGTACCCGTGGTGTCACTTTCACCGACGATCTGCATCGGCTCCTGTGGAACACCGTGGACATAGGTCTGTTCCCAGACTTTTCCACTACGGCGGACGGTGAGGTTCAAAACCTCGGAGAGCGCGTTAACAACTGAAACGCCCACGCCGTGCAGACCGCCGGAAACCTTATAGGAGTTGTCGTCGAACTTACCGCCGGCGTGCAGCACCGTCATGATGACTTCTGCAGCGGAGACGCCTTCCTCTTTATGCACATCAACCGGGATACCGCGACCGTTGTCGCGGACGGTGATTGATTCGTCAGGGTGGATGATGATGCTGATGTCATCACAATGCCCGGCCAGCGCTTCGTCAATCGAGTTGTCGACAACCTCAAACACCATATGATGGAGACCACTACCATCGTCGGTGTCCCCGATGTACATACCAGGACGCTTGCGTACGGCATCGAGCCCTTTCAGCACTTTAATGCTTGTCGAGTCGTACGTTTGGTTTTCGCTCATGCCTTCACTCCCAATGGTCGTGGGTCTGGGTGATGTTGCCGTGTTCCACGTGGAACAACGCAACCGGCGTTTCCGCCTGCCAGCCTTCCCTCAACAATTCATGATCTACGCAGGTGATGAACACCTGGCAGCGTAATTCTTCCAGCAGGCGACATAACGCACTGCGGTGATTCTCATCGAGCTCCGATGGCAGATCGTCGACGAGATAAATACATTGGCCACGACGGGCTGTGCTGACTAAATGTCCCTGAGCAATGCGCAAGGCGCACACCACGAGCTTTTGCTGCCCCCTGGAGAGGATATCCGCAGCGTTGTGTCCACCTAGTCGCAGGCGCAAATCCGCGCGTTGCGGGCCCGCTTGCGTGTGACCCATCTGCTGGTCACGATAAAGTGACGACGATAGGACATCACTCAGGTTTTTTTCCTTGTCCCATCCTCGATAGTAACTAAGCGTCAGCCCATCGATCTGAACAAGCTCACCCAAGGTCTGCTCGAACACTGGCTTCAGTGTCTTGATGTAAGCGCGCCGGTATTCATCAATTTCACCGCTCGCCAAGCACAGCTCACGGTCCCAGGCCGCCTGCGAAGCGGCGTCAAGTGTACCATGGCGAAGCCACGAGTTCCGCTGCCTGAGGGCCTTCTGAAGGCGCTGCCACGTCGACATAAAACGAGGTTCCACGTGGAACACACCCCAGTCCAGAAACTGACGGCGGATTTTAGGAGCACCTTCGAGAAGCCGAAAACTATCAGGGTTAATCAACTGTAAAGGTAGCGTCTCCGCGAGTTGGGCAGCGCTTTTTGCGTTCTGCCCGTCAATGCGGATCTGGAAATCCCCTTGGCGATCTCGGGACACGCCCAGGCTGCTATGACCACCTTCAGCGAGTTCAACCTGGCCAAAGACCGTGCACGCAGGTTGGTCGTATTGAATGACCGGGTGAAGCCGGACACTTCGAAATGAGCGTGCCAAACCTAGGAGATAGATGGCCTCCAGGACACTGGTTTTCCCACTGCCGTTGGCGCCATACAGAATATTAATGCGAGGGGAAGGGGAGAACGTCACCGGGTGCAGATTGCGCACCCCGGTGACCGAGACGCGGCTAAGAGACATTGATCAACTGCTGTTACAGGCGCATCGGCATGACGACGTAAGCCGAATCGTCATTTCCGGATTCCTGCACCAAGGCGCTGCTATTGGAATCAGAGAGAATCAAGCGGACTTGCTCCGTGGTCATGACTCCCAGTACATCGAGCAGGTAGCTCACGTTAAAGCCGATCTCCAGCGAGCTTCCGTTGTAATCAACGCTGATTTCTTCCTCGGCTTCCTCTTGCTCGGGGTTGTTCGCCTGAATTTTCAACTGACCATTCGCCAGTTGGAGACGAATCCCCCGATATTTTTCGTTGGAAAGAATCGCCGTACGGCTGAACGCTTCGCGCAAAGCCTGACGATCACCCACCACCAGCTTGTCTCCGCCCTTGGGAAGCACTCGCTCATAGTCCGGGAACTTGCC
>DASVUK010000007.1:0-7155 GCA_036387095.1 Pseudomonas sp. | reverse complement strand
GAGCTGATCAAAACTACATTGCCGAAAGCCAAAGAACTGCGCCGCGTTGCTGAGCCGCTGATCACTTTGGCCAAGACAGACAGTCTGGCTAACCGCCGTCTGGCTTTCGACCGTACTCGTTCGAAAGCAATCGTTGGTAAGTTGTTCAACGATCTGGGCAAGCGTTATGCAACTCGCGAGGGTGGCTATCTGCGCATCCTTAAGTGCGGTTTCCGCACTGGCGACAATGCGCCTATGGCGTATGTCGAGCTGGTTGATCGTCCAGCCGGCGGTGAAGCTGTATCCGCTGAGTAAGACGTCAGTTTGAACAAAGAACCGGGCCTAGTGCCCGGTTTTTTGTTGTCTGGATTAATAAAATCTATGGAAGGCGATTAATTAATGAATTTGTAGCTGTAAAGGTTTTGGACAATACTCGCGGTCATGCCGATTAGCCGGCTGCTAATGCCCGAGGAAGTTATTGATGAGCGACTACAAGACCCTTACGACCGCCAGTGGCGCCCCCGTTGCTGACAACCAGAATTCACGCTCTGCTGGCCCGCGCGGGCCACTGTTACTCGACGATTTTCACTTGATTGAGAAGCTTGCTCATTTCAATCGTGAAAACATTCCAGAGCGCCGTGTCCATGCCAAAGGTTCGGGTGCTCACGGTACTTTCACGGTCAGCCGCGACATCACTCAATACACCAGCGCCAAACTGTTCGATGCCGTTGGCAAGCAGACACCGATTTTCCTGCGTTTCTCAACAGTCGGCGGTGAGCGAGGTTCAGCAGATACCGAGCGCGATCCTCGCGGCTTTGCGTTGAAGTTTTACACTGAAGAAGGTAATTGGGACATCGTTGGTAACAATACGCCGGTGTTCTTCATTCGTGACCCGCTGAAGTTTCCCGACTTTATCCATACTCAGAAACGTCTGCCCCAGACCAACCTGAAGAGTGGACAGATGATGTGGGATTTTTGGTCGCACTCCCCTGAAGCGCTGCATCAGGTCACCATTTTGTTCTCGGATCGCGGTATTCCCGACGGCTATCGCCACATGCACGGGTTCGGCAGCCATACGTACAGCCTTATCAGCGCTGCTGGTGAGCGTCACTGGGTAAAATGGCATTACAAGACCCAGCAAGGCATTAAAAACCTGGCCCCGGCGGACGCGGCACGTATTGCCGGTACTGATCCCGACTATGCGCAGCGCGACTTGTTTGGCGCTATCGAAAGGGGCGATTTCCCCAAGTGGAGCGTTTGCATCCAGCTGATGACTGAGGCGCAGGCAGCGGCTCACCACGAGAATCCGTTTGACGTGACCAAAACCTGGTCGCAAAAAGAATATCCGTTGATTGAGGTGGGTGAACTCGAACTCAACCGTAACCCCCAGAATTACTTTGCGGAAGTCGAGCAGGCCGCTTTTGGTCCGAGCAACATGGTTCCGGGCGTAGGTCTGTCTCCCGACCGCATGCTTCAAGGCCGGGTTTTTGCCTACGCAGACGCCCATCGTTACCGCGTAGGTACCAACCATCAACAGCTGCCGATCAATGCACCACGCAATCCGGTGCACAGTTATCAGCGTGATGGCTCGATGGCGTTTGGCAGTAATGGTGGCTCGGCGCCTAATTACGAACCAAACAGCTATGCAGATGCGCCCAAGCAAGATCCACGTTATGCCGAACCTGCTCTGGCGTTGAATGGGGCAGCCGATCGTTTCGATCATCGTGAAGATGGTGACTATTACAGTCAGGCCGGTAAGTTGTTCAATCTGATGAGTTCTGATCAGAAGGCGCTGTTGATCAGCAATATTGCCGGCGCTATGGCGGGTGTTTCCAGCGATGTGGTGCAGCGTCAACTGCAACATTTCTACAAGGCCGATCCTGTGTACGGCCAAGGCGTTGCCAGTGCTTTGGGCATTCAGCTCGGGTAACTCGAAGTGATAAACAGAACCGCCCTCATTTGGGCGGTTTTTCGCTTCCGGTTGTCCGACTTTCGCTGCTTTTGACCTCTTATTTGCAGTTTTAGAAGTGACCTTGGCCCGCACTTGGTTCAAACTCCACACTTTAAAGCAGGGAGATGTAGGGCGATGCAAGGTCACCCGGATGTAATCGATTATCTCAAGACGTTGCTGGTTGGCGAACTGGCGGCGCGTGATCAATATTTCATCCATTCCCGGATGTACGAAGACTGGGGCTTTACCAAGCTCTACGAACGTATCAATCACGAAATGGAAGAAGAGACTCAACACGCCGATGCATTGATGCGCCGGATCCTCATGCTGGAAGGCACACCACGCATGCGCGCGGATGATCTGGACATCGGCACCACAGTCCCTGAGATGCTCGCCAGTGATCTTCGTCTGGAATACAAGGTGCGTGCCGCGCTGTGCAAGGGCATTGAGCTCTGCGAGCTGCACAAGGACTATGTTTCTCGCGATATCCTGCGTATCCAATTGGCAGACACCGAGGAAGATCACACCTATTGGCTTGAGCAGCAACTGGGTTTGATCAAGCGCATCGGTTTGGAAAACTACCTGCAATCGCAGTTTTGATCTGCGATTGATGGGCTGACCCGCCAGGTATAAAAAAGCCCCTGCACAGTAAGTGACAGGGGCTTTTTCATTCGACCCGTTTAAGCGTCAGGCCTTATCCCGAAGCAGCAGAGGCTTGAGGTAATGCCCGGTGTAGGATTGTTCCATCTCAGAGACTTGCTCAGGCGTCCCCACGGCAATGATCTGCCCACCTTTGGAGCCGCCTTCCGGCCCAAGGTCGACCAACCAGTCCGCCGTCTTGATGACATCCAGGTTGTGCTCAATGACCACCACGGTATTGCCGTGATCACGCAGGCGATGCAGGACGTCCAACAGTTGCTGAATATCTGCGAAGTGCAGACCAGTAGTGGGCTCGTCGAGGATGTACAGCGTCTTGCCCGTATCGCGCTTGGACAGTTCCCGAGACAATTTGACCCGCTGCGCTTCGCCGCCCGATAACGTTGTGGCTGACTGCCCGAGCTTGATATAGGACAAACCCACGTCCATCAGCGTCTGCAGCTTGCGAGCCAGAGCCGGTACGGCGTCGAAGAACACGCGTGCTTCCTCTATGGTCATTTCCAGCACTTCATGGATGTTCTTGCTCTTGTACTTGATCTCAAGGGTTTCGCGGTTGTAGCGCTTGCTCTTGCAGACGTCGCACGGAACATAGATGTCCGGCAGAAAGTGCATCTCGACCTTGATCAATCCATCGCCTTGGCACGCCTCGCAACGCCCACCCTTGACGTTGAACGAGAACCGTCCAGGCCCGTACCCACGGGAGCGTGATTCCGGTACGCCTGCGAACAGTTCACGAATCGGCGTGAACAGCCCGGTGTAGGTCGCGGGGTTAGAGCGTGGGGTGCGGCCGATCGGGCTTTGGTCGATGTCGACGACCTTGTCCAGATGTTGCAGCCCATTGATGCTGTCGTGGGTTGCTGCTTCCAGCGTCGTTGCGCCATTCAGTGCAGTGGCGCTCAGGGGGAACAGCGTGTTGTTGATCAGCGTGGATTTACCCGAACCGGACACGCCGGTGACGCACGTCAGCAGACCAATCGGAATTTCCAGATCAACGTTGCGCAGGTTGTTGCCCCGTGCGCCCTTGAGGGTCAACGATAGTTTTTTGTTACGCGGCGTGCGTTTGACCGGCACTTCGATCTTCACACGGCCTGACAGGTATTTGCCGGTCAGGGAGTCAGGATGCGCCATCACTTCAGCCGGAGTTCCCTCGGCAACGATGTGGCCGCCATGCACGCCGGCACCGGGTCCAATATCAACGACGTAGTCTGCAAGACGAATGGCGTCTTCGTCATGCTCGACCACAATCACGGTGTTGCCGATGTCACGCAGGTGCTTGAGGGTGCCAAGCAAGCGGTCGTTATCCCGCTGATGCAGACCGATAGACGGCTCGTCGAGGATGTACATCACGCCCACGAGCCCTGCACCAATCTGGCTTGCAAGGCGAATCCGCTGTGCTTCACCGCCGGACAGGGTGTCAGCACTGCGATCCAGCGTCAGGTAATCCAGTCCGACATTGACCAGAAATTGCAGTCGTTCGCGAATTTCCTTGAGGATTTTGTCTGCGATTTCTCCGCGTCGTCCGGTGAGTTTCAGCACGCCGAAGTACTCGGTAGCATCCCCGATTGGCATATTGGTGACAGCTGGCAGCGTTTTCTCGCCCACCCAGACGTGACGCGCTTCGCGACGCAGTCGGGTGCCGCGGCAATCCGGGCAGGGCTGGGTGCCGAGAAACTTGGCCAGCTCTTCCCGAACGGTCGCTGATTCCGTTTCGCGGTAGCGTCGTTCAAGGTTGGGAACGATGCCTTCGAATGGGTGCGCACGCTTGACGATGTCGCCGCGATCATTCAGGTAACGGAAGTCGACACTCTGAGAACCGCTGCCGTTAAGCAGAACTTTCTGTAGCTCGGCGGGTAATTCTTTGAAAG
Organism: Pseudomonas sp.; assembly: GCA_036387095.1. Classification (GTDB taxonomy): domain Bacteria; phylum Pseudomonadota; class Gammaproteobacteria; order Pseudomonadales; family Pseudomonadaceae; genus Aquipseudomonas. The sequence goes on along the minus strand of DASVUK010000007.1, from coordinate 2,703 downwards.
GGACTTCGAGGCTGAAACTGTAATGTTTGGCCAGGGATCCAAGCATCTGGAAATAGTAGACGTTACGTCGGTCCCAGCCGCGTATCGCGCCCTCGGCCAAGGTCAGCTCGCCATTGACCAGTCGCTTGATGTCGAAAAACTGCTTCACGCCCAACCCGTCACATGTCGGGCAAGCGCCGGCGGGGTTGTTGAACGAGAACAGTTTGGGTTCCAGTTCGCTGATAGCGTGGCCGCAGATTGGGCAGGCGAATCGTGCGGAGAAAATCATTTCCTCGCCCGGTGCGTCGTCCATGGGCGCGACCCAGGCGATACCGTCCGCCAGCTTCAGCGCGGTCTCGAAAGACTCGGCCAGCCGTTGCTGCAAGTCAGGCCGCACCTTGAAGCGGTCAACGACCACGTCAATGGAATGCTTCTTCTGCTTGTCCAGCTTGGGCAGTTCATCAAGCTCGCACAGCCGACCGTTGACTCTGGCCCGCACAAAGCCTTGGGCGCGCAGCTCTTCGAAGACCGAAAGGTGTTCACCCTTGCGCTCACGAACCACCGGGGCCAGCAACATCAACTTGCTGCCCTCTGGTTGCGCCATGACCAGGTCTACCATCTGGCTGACGGTTTGTGCTTCCAGGGGGATATCGTGATCCGGGCAACGAGGCTGACCGACCCGCGCGTAGAGCAGACGCAAGTAGTCGTAGATCTCGGTGATGGTCCCCACTGTGGAGCGCGGGTTATGAGACGTGGATTTTTGCTCGATGGAAATCGCCGGCGACAAGCCTTCGATGGTATCGACGTCCGGTTTTTCCATCATCGAGAGGAATTGCCGGGCGTACGCAGAAAGGGACTCGACATAGCGCCGCTGCCCCTCGGCATAAAGCGTGTCGAAGGCCAGCGATGATTTGCCAGAACCGGAAAGTCCGGTGATAACGATCAGCTTGTCGCGTGGCAGGGTGAGGTCAATGTTTTTCAGGTTGTGGGTTCGGGCCCCACGAATCAGGATCTTGTCCAAAGTGGCCTCGCTCGGCGGGCGTCGAAAACGTAGGAGTATACGGTCATATACTGGATGGATGCACACTATCAAAACGACGTTGTGAAGTCGTTCATGAAGACCTTGTCATCTATGCGCGGCAAAGCGTCGCGATATACCCCGTCAATCGATGGGACTGGTAGAATCGCCGCCGGTTCACATGAGGTTTTTCCATGCACGATCCCCACAGCGAACGAATGAGTGGCGGCGAGACCCGCGCAGCAGGTGGTCTGGCCCTGGTGTTTGCGTTTCGTATGCTTGGCATGTTCATGGTTTTGCCCGTACTAGCCACTTACGGTATGGACATGGCGGGTGCCAGCCCGGCATTGATCGGCCTGGCCATCGGCGCGTATGGCCTGACCCAGGCAGTGTTGCAGATTCCATTCGGGGTTCTTTCCGATCGAATCGGACGGCGTCCGGTGATTTATTTCGGGCTGATTATTTTTGCCCTGGGCAGTGTGCTGGCGGCCAGCGCGGACTCGATCTGGGGGATTATCGCCGGACGCATCCTGCAAGGTGCCGGCGCGATTTCTGCGGCGGTGATGGCGTTACTATCCGATTTGACCCGCGAACAGCACCGCACTAAAGCCATGGCGATGATCGGCATGACCATCGGCCTGTCATTCGCCATTGCCATGGTGGTGGGCCCGCTGTTGACCCGCGCATTCGGGTTGTCCGGGCTGTTTTTGGCCACCGGCGCCATGGCGTTGGTAGGGATTGGGATCGTTGCCTTCGTTGTCCCCAAAACCACGGTTACCCTGGCGCATCGGGAGTCCGGAGTTGCACGTCAGGCAATAGGGCCGACATTGCGCCATCCAGACCTGCTGCGCCTGGATTTAGGTATCTTCGTGTTGCACGCGATGCTGATGTCCAGCTTCGTCGCGTTGCCTCTTGCTCTGGTGGAAAAAGCCGGTTTGCCCAAGGAGCAGCACTGGTGGGTATACCTGACCGCGCTGCTGATCTCATTTTTCGCAATGATTCCGTTCATCATTTATGGTGAGAAAAAGCGTCAGATGAAGCGTGTACTGCTGGGTGCAGTCAGCGTGCTGCTGCTCACTGAGCTATTCTTCTGGGCGTTTGGCGACACATTGCGTGCGCTGGTCATCGGCACAGTGGTGTTTTTCACAGCATTCAACCTGCTTGAAGCATCACTGCCATCGTTGATCAGCAAGGTGTCTCCCGCAGGCGGCAAAGGCACGGCGATGGGGGTTTATTCCACCAGCCAGTTCCTTGGTTCGGCAGCGGGCGGCATATTGGGCGGCTGGTTGTTTCAACATGGCGGATTGAGCGTTGTGTTCCTCGGCTGCGCAGCTATGTGCGCCATTTGGTTGGCCTTTGCTGTTACCATGCGCGAGCCTCCGTACGTGACGAGCCTACGCTTGCCGTTGTCGCCCGAAGCGCAGCGTGATGCAGGCCTGGCAGTGCGGCTGATGGCTGTAAAAGGTGTAACGGATGCAGTGGTGGTCGCTGAAGAAGCAGCCATCTATATCAAATTAGACACAGAACTATTGGATCGCGCGTCTCTGGAACGAATGGTCAATCCGTCGACCGAAACGTGCGAAGCCTAGGAGAACGTTATGGCCCGTGGGGTTAACAAAGTCATATTGGTCGGCACTTGCGGCCAGGATCCCGAAGTTCGCTACTTGCCTAACGGTAACGCCGTGACCAACCTGAGTCTGGCGACC
>DASVUK010000006.1:0-14703 GCA_036387095.1 Pseudomonas sp. | reverse complement strand
TTAACGGATGAAACTGAAAAACACCTTGGGCTTGGCCATTGGTACTATTGTTGCCGCTGCATCGTTCGGCGCTCTGGCACAAGGCCAAGGCGCAGTCGAAATCGAAGGCTTCGCCAAGAAAGAAATGTACGACAGCGCCCGCGACTTCAAAAACAACGGCAATCTGTTCGGCGGTTCTGTTGGCTACTTCCTGACTGACGATGTTGAATTGCGTCTGGGCTACGACGAAGTGCACAACGTTCGTAGCGATGACGGCAAGAACATCAAGGGCTCGGATACTGCTCTTGACGCTCTGTACCACTTCAACAACCCGGGCGACATGCTGCGCCCTTACGTCTCGGCTGGTTTCTCCGATCAGAGCATCGGTCAGAACGGCCGCGGTGGTCGTAACGGCTCCACGTTCGCCAATGTTGGCGGCGGTGCCAAGCTTTACTTCACTGAAAACTTCTATGCCCGTGCCGGCGTTGAAGCTCAGTACAACATTGACCAAGGCGACACCGAGTGGGCTCCAAGCGTCGGTATCGGCGTAAACTTCGGTGGCGGTTCGAAGAAAGTTGAAGCAGCACCAGCTCCAGTAGCTGAAGTGTGCTCCGACAGCGACAACGATGGCGTGTGCGACAACGTCGACAAGTGCCCGGACACCCCAGCCAACGTAACTGTTGACGCTGATGGCTGCCCAGCAGTTGCTGAAGTGGTTCGTGTTGAGCTGGACGTGAAGATCGATTTCGACAAATCCGTAGTCAAGCCTAACAGCTACGGCGACATCAAGAACCTCGCTGACTTCATGCAACAGTACCCATCTACCACCACTACTGTTGAAGGTCACACTGACTCCGTCGGTCCTGACGCTTACAACCAAAAACTGTCCGAGCGTCGTGCAAACGCCGTTAAACAGGTTCTGGTTAACCAGTACGGTGTTGGCGCTAACCGCGTAAACTCGGTTGGTTATGGCGAATCCCGTCCAGTTGCTGACAACGCAACTGACGCTGGCCGCGCTGTTAACCGTCGCGTAGAAGCTGAAGTTGAAGCCCAAGCTAAGTAATTAGCCCGCTTTAAATCGCTTCAATAGAAAAGCCCGGCTTATGCCGGGCTTTTCTTTGTCTGCGATTTGATACAAGACGATAGGATCCCATCCAGGTCGCCTGCTTCGGGATAAAAAGTCTGGAGAAAAAGGCAATCTTGAAGGACGAAACTGTCATTGGGTTCAAGGCATGCCGTCGTAGCATCGTCCTATCAAACTATTGAGTGGGAATGTGCCATGGCTGCAATCAAAACGTTGTTTATCACCGGAGTCAGCAGCGGCTTCGGGCAAGCTTTGGCGGCAGAGGCTATAGCGCTTGGGCATTGCGTTATTGGAACGGTACGCAACCAGGCAGCCATCCGTTCATTCACCGCCAACACTCCTGAACAGGCCCACGGGATCATTCTCGACGTGACTGATTTCGCTGCAATAGACGCTGTCGTCGCTGAGGCGCAAGCTAAATTCGGTCCTATTGATGTACTGGTCAACAATGCCGGCTATGGCCACGAAGGGATTTTCGAAGAGTCATCCCTGGATGAGATGCGTAATCAGTTCGAGGTGAATGTGTTTGGTGCCGTGGCGATGACCAAGGCCTTCGTGCCGTATTTCAGAAAGCGTCGGGCAGGCCATATCGTCAATATCACCTCAATGGGCGGATTCATCACCATGCCGGGTATTTCCTACTATTGTGGGAGCAAGTTCGCCCTTGAGGGCATCTCTGATGCACTGGGTAAAGAGCTGCGGCCGTTCAATGTTTTCGTCACTGCCGTCGCGCCCGGCTCATTTCGTACTGATTGGGCGGGGAGATCAATGCGAAGAAGCCCTCGGGCTATCGCTGATTACGATGCCTCTTTCGATCCGGTTCGAAAGGCTCGGGAAGATAAAAGTGGCCATCAATTGGGGGACCCACGCAAGGCGGCGCAAGCCATATTGCAGTTGATCTGCACTCCGAACCCGCCCGCGCATTTGCTACTGGGCAGCGACGCCTTGGCGTTGGTGAGAACCGAATTGATAAGCAGGCTGGAACAGATCGAGGCATGGGAATCCCTGACCCGCTCGACGGATGGCTGAATGAGGTGTCAATGAGCCAGGAATTTGCGGGAAAAGCACGCATGATTCAGCTGATGAAAACGCTGGCGCCTAATGAAGGCTACAACCTGTCACCGCTGGATGACGTGCGCTTTCTGCGGTCCGATCGACCGTTGAGCCGCACTCCAGTCTTGTATGAGCCCGGTATCGTGATTCTTTGTCAGGGTCGCAAGCGCGGGTATCTGGGCGCTGAGACCTATCTCTATGATGCGCAGCATTACCTGGTGGTTTCGGTCCCGGTGCCGTTCACCATGGAGACTGACGCCAACGCGCAGGAGCCGATGCTGGCGGTTTACCTGCGACTGGACTTCAATCTCGCTGCCGAGCTGATGTTGGCGATTGATCAGGGTGAAGGCGTTTCGCAAGCACCGCCCAAGGGCATGTATTCCTCGCCCATGGATGATCGGGTGCGGGAGTCTACGCTGCGTTTTCTTGAAGCCATGAGCAACCCCGCCGATGCGCGGATTCTTGGACCGTCGCTGCTGCGTGAGCTCTACTATCGGATCATCTGCGGCGAACAGGGCGGTTCGTTGCGAGCGGCGTTGAACTCCCAGGGTCAGTTCGGCAAGGTCACCAAGTCTATTCAGCGCATTCATGCCGATTACCCGCAGCCTCTGGATGTAGAGGGTTTGGCCGGTGAAGCAGGCATGAGCCCGTCCAGCTTTCATGTGCATTTTCGTCGCGTGACCGGGACGTCTCCCATGCAGTATCTGAAATCCACCCGCCTGCATCAGGCGCGGTTGTTGATGCTGCGCAGTGACATGAGCGCCGCAATCGCCGGCTTCACTGTCGGGTATGAAAGCCCCTCGCAATTCAGTCGAGAGTTCAAACGGTTCTTTGGCTTGACGCCAATGAGTGAAGTCGCACGAATCCGCCGGACCTACGCTCTGCCGGAACCGACGTCACCTTCGATGTATGTTTCGTCTCACTGAGCTCGCATCAGCCGACGCGGATCTGCTCTTCAACCCAGTCCGCGATGTCGGTGTGCTCGGCAGCCGCGACCGCCCCGATTACCAGAATAGCGGGGCTTTTGAGCTGGAACGTCTCGGCGTCGCGCTGCATGGCGGCCAGTGAGCTGCGACACTCGCGCTGCCATGGCAATGAGGCGTTCTCGATCATCGCCACCGGCATTTGTGCCGGCATGCCGCCGGCCAACAGGCTTTCCCGGATTTCGGCCAGTTTTGCCACGCCCATGTATACCACCAGTGTGGTGCCCGTCTGAGCCAGGGCCTGCCAGTTCAGGCTGCTGTCGTCCTGAGTGTGGGCGGTGACCAATGTGACGCCGCGGCTGATGCCCCGCAGTGTCAGCGATATCCCGCATTGCGTCGCCCCAGCCAGGCCAGCGGTGATGCCATTGACCAGCTCGACGTCCACTTGCCGGGCGCGCAGCCAATCAGCTTCTTCACCGCCGCGCCCGAAAATGCAGGGGTCACCACCTTTGAGGCGAACCACGCATTTGCCCTGGCGCACATAACGCAGCATCAAACGATGAATGAACGCTTGCGGCGTCGAACGACAACCGCCGCGTTTGCCCACCGGTATCACGCGGGCATTCGGGCAATGTTCAAGCACGTCGGTATTGACCAGGTCGTCAATGAGCACCACGTCGGCTTCGCGCAATGCCCGCACGGCCTTGAGGGTCAGTAATTCCGGATCACCAGGACCTGCGCCCACCAGCCAGACTTTTGCACTCATGCTGTCCACCTCTTTCAGTTGATCGCGACCGCTGTCAGCAGTCGTTTGATTTCCGGCACGCAAGAGCCACACAGGGTGCCGCAGCCCAGCTGTGTTTTCAGTTGACCCAGGTCCATGCCTTGAGCAATACCCGCAGTGATTGCGCTTTCACTGACGTTCATGCAGTTGCACAAGGTTTTACTGCCGGGCGATGGCGTAGCGCCTGAACCGGGGGGCGCGCTGAGCGGCGCCAGCAGCCAGCGGCGCAAAGGCTCATTGATACTCCCTTCCAGCCACTGGCTTTGCAGCCAGTGTCGAGCCACGGTTTCCCCCGCCAGGCGCACGGCAGTGATTCGTCCACCGTCAATGCGCACTCTCTTGCCGATGGAGCGCTTCGGATCGTCGTAAGCCATGACCGGACCTTCGATCAGACCCAGTATCTGGTCAATTTCCTGTAGCAGATGAGCTTGCGGTGCTGCTGGGCAAGCGGCGTTGATCACCAGCGCCGGTCGTTCACGACCCGCCAGGCCAAGGCTGACATAAGTGAATGCCTCACATAGCGGGCGCAACGCTGTCAGCAGCGTCTGTACGTCGCCTTCGATGAGGATGAAGAGCTTCCAGGGCAGATCGATCTTGTCGATGCGTACTCCGGAATGTTTCAGCTCGGGTTGTTTGGATAGTGGGTCGAAAGCAGGCTGGGTCAGCAGATTGACTCCGCCTTTGAGGAAGCGATCTCCCCAATGCATAGGCAAGAAAACCTGCCCTGGGCCCAGGCTGGCGTCGCTGCCCACCGGCACCACGATGCTGCCACGTCGACTGGTCAGGTTGACCAGGTCACCCGGCTGCAAACGATGACGTTCGAGTTCGTCAGGGTGCACGCCCAGCAGTGCTTCGCTGACGTGACCGAACAAGCGTGCAGCCGTGCCTGTGCGGCTCATGCCGTGCCATTGATCACGCAGCCGGCCCGTGTTGAGGGTCAATGGATAGCGTGCATCCCGTCGTTCCCTTGGCGCACTGTAGGGTTCGGCAACGAAGCGGGCGCGACCGCCAGGGGTGGGGAAAATCCCGTCTGCGTAGAGTCGCGCTGTGCCGGCACTGGCGCCAGTGGGGAAGGGCCACTGCTGCGGTCCATCCTTGTCGAGAATGGCGTAGCTGATGCCCGACAAGTCCAGATCCCGGCCCTGGGTCAAACCTTTGTATTCATCGAACAGCGCCTGTGGCCGGGCAAAGTCGAACAAGGGGGCGGATTCAGGTTGCAGTCGGTCTTGCAGGCGCTGGGCGAAATCTACGGTGATCGCCCAATCGGGCCGCGCTTCGCCGGGTGCGGGGATGGCCCGACGCACATGGGAGATCCGTCGTTCAGAGTTGGTGACCGTGCCTTCTTTTTCACCCCAACTGGCGGCGGGCAGCAGCAGGTCTGCAAAGCGCGCAGTTTCAGTGGTGCGAAACGCCTCCTGCAGTACCACAAACGGGCACGTCGTCAGGGCTTGCCGGACCTTGTGTTGGTCCGGCAAGGATTGCGCCGGGTTGGTGCAGGCGATCCACAAGGCTTTGATTGTGCCGGCCTGCACGCGCTCGAACAGTTCGATTGCCGAGAGTCCGGTTGATTCGGGCAGGCTGTCGACTCCCCAGTACTGGGCGACTTCGGCGCGGTGCTCAGGGTTGGCTACTTCCCGGTGACCGGGCAGTAAGTTGGAAAGACTCCCCGTTTCCCGGCCGCCCATGGCGTTAGGCTGACCCGTAAGCGAGAAAGGTCCTGCGCCAGGACGGCCTATTTGCCCGGTTGCCAAGTGCAGATTGATCAGCGCGCTATTTTTTGCGCTCCCACAAGTGGACTGGTTCAGACCCATGCACCATAGCGACAGGAAACCGGGCGCCTGGCCGATCCATCGCGCGCAGGTCTGCAATTGCTCAACGGGTATCCCGCAAATGTCGGCAACCCGCTGGGGTGGGTAATCGTGAACCAGGTTTTTGAGCTCGGCGTAGCCTTCGGTGTGGGCATTGATGAAGTCATGGTCGACCCAGCCTTCCCAGAGCAGCAGATGCAGGATGCCGTGGAACAAGGCGACGTCGGTTCCCGGCTGAATCGCCAGATGCAGATCGGCCAGCTCACAGGTGTCGGTGCGGCGTGGGTCGATGACGATCACTTTCATGTCCGGGCGACGGCTTTTGGCGTCTTCAAGCCGCCGAAACAGGATCGGGTGGGCGTAAGCCATATTGCTGCCGGCGATCAGCACGCAGTCGCTGAGTTCGATGTCCTCGTAATTGCACGGTGGGGAATCAGCGCCCAGGCTGCGCTTGTAGCCCACTACCGCCGACGACATGCACAGCCGCGAGTTGCTGTCGATGTTGTTGGTGCCCACCAGCGCCCGGGCAAGCTTGTTGAACGCGTAATAGTCTTCAGTCAAGAGTTGCCCGGAAACGTAGAACGCGACGCTGTCGGGGCCGTGTTCGCGGATTGTGTCGGCGAATACCGAGGCAGCGTGATCCAGCGCGGTGTCCCAGTCAGTGATGCTGCGGGCCAGGGATTTGCCCAGGCGCAACTCCGGGTACAAGGCCCGGGCGCTGAGGTCGCCGGTCAAATGCAGGCTTGAGCCTTTGCTGCACAATTTCCCGTAATTGGCCGGGTGCTGCGGATCGCCGCTGACTCCGAGGATGTTGTCTTCGTCATGCTCGATCAGCACGCCGCAGCCCACGCCGCAATAACAGCAAGTGGATGCGGTGATCTGCGTCTGGCGATCGGTCAGGCGCATAGGGCCGGCCCTCTTTCGCTGAGACTCTTTTCACCGAACATCAAATGGTCACGAGTGCTGCCGACTTTTCGCCCCTCGCGGATCTGGCGCAGATACCAGCCACCGTCCGCTGTGTCGCCGTACAGGCAGGCGCCTACGATGACGTCGTTCTTGATCACCAGCTTTTTATAGGTGCCACTGATGGGATCGCGCAGCGTGATGCTTTCGGTGCCGTCTGCACCCATGAAATCGCCAGCGGAAAACAGATCAATGCCCGTGACCTTCAGTTTGGTCGAGGTCACCGAACCCTTGTAGCTGGCAAAGCCCAATTGCGCGAGGTGATTGGCGCACACCTTGGCTTGTTCGAATAACGGTGCGACCAGCCCATAGGCCGTGCCCCGATGACTGACGCATTCGCCGATGGCATAGATGCGCGGGTCGAAGGTTTGCAAGGTGTCGCTGACCAGAATGCCCCGTGCGCAGGGGAGGCCTGCTTGTTCGGCCAGCTCGATAGCGGGTCGCACCCCGGCAGCCATCACCACCAGGTCCGCGGGGATAACGTCGCCGTTAGCGAATTGCACGGCGCTGACCCGGCCCTGGCCATCGTCGAGCAATGCTTTGGTCTGTTCGCCCAAACGAAATGTCAGGCCGCGCTGGTGCAGGGCATCTTGCAGCATGTGCGCCGAAGTCTGATCCAGCTGGCGTTCCAGCAACCACTGGCCGATATGCACCACGGTCACGTCCATGCCGCGCAGTTTCAGGCCATTGGCCGCTTCCAGACCGAGAAGACCACCGCCGATGACCACGGCATGTTGGCGCGTGCGAGCGGCGTGGATCATGGCCTGGGTATCAGCGATGTCCCGATAGCCGATCACGCCGTCCAGGGTATTACCGGGGATCGGCGGAATGAAGGGTCTTGAGCCGGTGGCGATTAACAGACGGTCGTAATGAGCCTGAGTGCCATCGTCGGCGGTGACGATTCTTCGGCTGCGGTCGATCTTCACCACGCTGCGATTGAGCAGCAGCTTGATATTGTGGCTCAGGTACCAATCCAGGTCGTTGAGCACGATTTCATCGAATGTCTGTTCGCCGGCCAGCACGGGCGAAAGCATGATGCGATTGTAATTGGGGTGTGGTTCGGCGCCGAACACAGTGATCTCATACAGTTCGTCGGTCAGCTTGAGCAGCTCTTCCAGGGTGCGCACCCCGGCCATGCCGTTGCCAATCATCACCAATTTGAGTTTTTTCATGCTGCCTCCGAGAACCACCATGGGCGTGCTCGACAAAATCCGTGCAAACAAAAAAGGCGTCCCGCTAGTGATTACTAGCGAGGACGCCTTTGTCCGATCCCGTTCTCTCGGGAAGCTTCACCTTCTTCGTTGAAGGGGGAGCTTTATGTAAGTGACTTGAGAAGTGATATGCATGGGTTGTGCCAGCTGTTGCCGACGCAGCCCCTCATGGGTTGCGAACACTTTCGGCGCTGTATCGGATGAGAAATACGTCCGCTGTGGTGCGTCTTGCACCGAAGCGGGGCGCAATGTTCAGTGACGCATCAGCCAGACCAGCAGCACCAGATTCACCAACAGTGACACCAGCGCCAGGGTTTGCCATACCTTGAGCGGCTCGCGTTCCAACAGCGGCCGATGTTGGAGCAAAGGCTTGTGCTCGGCCTGTTCCAGTTGCAGCAACCACTGTTCCGCCGTTTCGTAGCGGGAGGCGGGATCGGCGCAAAGGGCTTGTTGCAGGCTTTGATCGACCCAGTCCGGCACGTCCGGACGATAGCGGCTGACGGGAATCGGCACACCAAACCGCCGATGCTGAAAGGCTTCGATCTCGCCATAAGGGTAATGGCCAGTCAGCAGGTAATAGAGCGTGACGCCCACTGCGTACACATCCTGTTGCGGCCCGGGTTCTGCGCCATTGAAGGCTTCAGGCGCGATGAAACTTGGCGTGCCAGGCAGCTCGTCAGCCACCGCCGACAGGCCGGGGCAATAGGCCAGGCCAAAATCCAGCAGGCGCAATTCACCGTCGTCGTCCAGCAGCAGGTTTTCCGGCTTGATGTCGCGATGAATGATGTTGCGACGATGCAGCAGGCCGACCGCTCGCAACAGGCGCGTGGCCACGTCACGCCAATGGGTTACGGAAACCGGTCCGCTAAGGTCGAAGCATTCGGCCAGGGTGCGACCGTGGTATTCGCGCATCAGGTAGTACAGATGCTGACGCTCCGGGGCCGGATGAACTTCGGGAAAATAACGCCCGGCTACCCGGCGCAAGAACCATTCTTCCTGCAACAGGCTTTGACCGGCATTGGCCTCCTCGTGCCGATTGGCCGGCAGGGTCTTGAGCAGCCAGCGCTGGCCCTGGAGATCGCGCATGCGGTAGAGCAACGACTGCCTCGATTCCGCCAACAGGTTAACCACTTCAAATCCTTCGAAGCGCTGGCCCGGTTTCAACAACGGTGGCAGCGGCCATTGCTGGAGCTGGATCAGCGCATCCCCGAGATCGTCCTGGCCCAGCTTGTCGATGTTGATCAGCAGGGCGCTGGCATTATCCTGACTGCCCGCCAGATGCGCGGCACTCACCAGCGTCTGCACGGCGCTGTCCAGGTCGTCCTGTTCTGCCAGGACCGAACGGATACGAGTATCGCCCAGGGTTGCCCACACACCATCGCTGAGCAGCAACAGGCGTTCGCCTTCGCGCAGTTCGCCGTCCAGATAGTCCATGACCACATATTGATCCAGCCCCAGCGCGCGCTTGAGCACATGCTGCATATCCGGCTGCTCCCAGACGTGATCCTCGCTGATGCGTGTTAGTTCGCCCTGATGCCAGCGATAGACCCGACAATCACCCACATGGGCGAGGGTAAAGCGTCGGCCACGCAAAACGATTGCACTGAGGGTGGTCAGTAATCCGTTGGCCAGCAACCAGCGATTCTGTGCGAGCAGAATGCGATCCAGCGATGCAGCGACACCCCAGGTTTCCGGTGTCGAGTAGTAATCCAGGGCCAGCGCCTGCAAGGTGGATTGGGCAGCCAGTGCGCCATCCACGCACTGACTGACACCATCGGCAAGCGCAAACAGGTAACCCTTGCTGGCGGCGAGCGCCGGGACCGGAGTCACCAGGCGCAGGGCGTCCTGGTTTTCCGGTCGCGGGCCGCTGGCGCTGCACTGGGCGAAACTCAGTTGCAGGCTCATCAGCGACCTCAGACCCGAGCAGCGGTAACCGCAGCCGAACCCCAGGTGGTTCTCCAGCGACGTTTGACGTTGAGCAGGCCGAACCAGGCCAGCACCGCGAGCAAAGCAAACAACCAAAGGCCGAGCTGGTAATCCCCCGTGTTTTGCTTGATCGCACCCAGGCCGGCTGCCAGCAGGAAGCCACCGATACCACCTGCCATGCCGATCAGGCCGGTCATGACGCCGATTTCCTTGCGAAAGCGTTGTGGAACCAGTTGGAACACCGCGCCGTTACCCGCGCCAAGGCCAAGCATGGCGGCGACGAACAGCGCCAGTGCTGCCCAGGAACTGGGCAGATTGAATCCCACAGCGGCGATGCAGATGGCGGCCACGGCGTACATACCGGACAAAGTGCGGATCCCGCCGAATCGATCGGCAAGGGCGCCACCCAGCGGACGCATCAGACTGCCGCCGAATACGCAGGCAGCGGTGTAATAACCGGCAGTGACCGGATTCAGGCCATATTGGTCGTTGAAGTAACCGGGCAGGGCGCTGGCCAGGCCGATGAAGCCGCCAAAGGTGACGCTGTAGAAAAACATGAACCACCAGCTGTCCCGGTCACCCAGCGCCTTGAGGTAGTCCGCCATGGACTTGGGCCTGGAGCGCTGCGGAGCATTGCGCGCCATCAGGCAGAAGGCGATCAGGGTCAGGATCAACGGGATGAGGGCGAAGCCGAACACGTTGCTCCAGCCGAACGCTACGGCCAGCACAGGCGCTATCAGTGCCGCCAGTACAGTGCCCGAATTACCCGCGCCGGCGATGCCCATGGCCTTGCCCTGATGCTCGGCCGGATACCATTGCGAGGCCAACGGCAGGGCGACGGCGAAGGACGCCCCGGCCATGCCCAGGAACAAGCCCAGGATCAAGGCTTGCTCGTAGCTATGGATGCCCAGTTTCCAGGCCCCGAACAAGGCGCAGATGACAATGATCTGGCCAATGATGCCGGCGGTTTTCGGAGAAAGCTGGTCGGCCAGCAAACCCATCAGGAAGCGCAGCACTGCGCCAGCCAGGATGGGCGTGGCCACCATCAGCCCACGCTGCTGTGTGGTCAGGTGCAGGTCGGCGGCAATTTGCACGGCCAGTGGTCCAAGCAGGTACCAGACCATGAAGCTCAGGTCGAAATACAGGAAGGCAGCAAACAGAGTCGGTTTGTGGCCGGCTTTCCAGAAACTTGTATTCATTGAACACCTCATCTGCAAAAAAGGAGTCTGTCGGTTCATGAACCGCAGCGGGCGAAGACCTGCAGGTGGAGCATCCATAACCTCGGCCGCTCCACCGGCCCCGATCACTGGGGCCAAAACGCAAAAAACGCCGCAACCCGATTCGCGTTGGCGAAAGAGGTGTGCGACGTCTTTGTCGTAAGTGGGGCAACCGCCGTTGGCTACCTGTGCGTTTTATCTAGCAAAAGCCGGGCCAGAGAATGACGGGCGTCAATCCGGGCCTCGCAGGTGTGTAGGGTGCAAGCGCGTTAGCCCAGCATCTCGCTCATGGCAATGATCTGTTCGGCCACCTGGATCAGCTTCTGCTGCCTGCTCATGGCCTGGCGGCGCATCAGCGTGTAGGCCTCATCTTCTTTGCACGCTTTCATTTTCATCAGCAGGCCCTTGGCCAGTTCGATGCGTTTGCGTTCGGCCAGTTGCTGGTCCCGTGCCTGAAGTTGGGCACGCAAAGCCTGATCGCTCTCAAATCGTGCCATCGCCACATCAAGGATCGGCTGCAGCCGCTGGGCATGTATGCCTTCAACGATATAGGCGCTGACACCGGATTTGATCGCCTGACGCATCACGCCTGGGTCGTGCTCATCGGTAAACATCACGATCGGGCGCGGCTGGTCACGGCTGACCATCACCACTTGCTCCATGACGTCGCGACCGGGCGATTCGGTATCGATCAGGATCACGTCCGGGCGAACCGCTTCGACGCGTGCCGGCAGGTCAATGATCAGTCCAGACTCGTCGATGACGTCGAATCCCGCCTCGCTGAGCGCTGCTTTTAGGCGCCCGACCTTTTTTGGGGTGTCATTGATTAACAGGATACGTAGCATGATGGCGGCCCTCAGCGACTGGCAGCGGCGGGGGTTGTGTCAGCCAGCGCATGCAGTTTGAAGCTGCGTGCGTAACCTGCCGGATCGCTGCCATCCCAGAGCTTGCCGTCGATCAATTGACTGCTGCGCATGGCTGACGTGCCTGCTTCGATACCCAGCGCACCTGCCGCCTGGCGATACAGTTCCAACTGTTGAACGCCATTGGCGACCGCAAGATAGTCAGGGTCTTCGCGCAACAAGCCCCAGCGACGGAACTGGGTCATGAACCACATGCCGTCAGACAAATAAGGCAGATTCACTTCGCCATCGCCATGGAAACGCAGGGCGTGATGGTCGTGCCATTGATTGCCTAGCCCGTCGGCGTATTCACCCAGCAGGCGTGGTTCGATGCAGCTGGCTGGCGCATCCAGATAATCCTTGCCACTGAGCAACTGTGCGGTGCTGCGACGGTTTTCCTGGTTCTCTTCAATGAATCGGCTGGCTTCCAGTACCGCCATCACCAGTGCCCGGGCGGTGTTGGGGTTTTGCTCGACAAATTCCCGGGTGCAGCCCAGAACCTTCTCCGGATGATCCGGCCAGATGGCCTGGCTGGTTGCAAGGGTGAAACCCAACTGCTGCTGTACGGCGCTGGCCCCCCAAGGCTCTCCGACGCAAAAACCGTCGATCCGCCCGGCCTGCAAGTGCGCCACCATTTGAGGCGGCGGTACGACGACGCTGGTCACGTCGTGAAGTGGGTGAATGCCCTGGCTGGCGAGCCAGTAATAAAGCCACATCGCATGATTGCCAGTGGGGAAGGTCTGGGCGAAGGTCAGCTTTGGCCCGCTTTGGTGCGCGCGCAGGTCCAATGCCTCAGGAGTGATCACGCCGGCCTCCTGGAGCGGCCGGGACAGATTGATGCTTTGTCCGTTCTGGTTCAGGCCCATCAGCACGGCCATGTCCGTGGCAGGCCCGCCGCCGATGCCCAGTTGCACTGCATAAATCAACCCGTAGAGACTGTGCGCGGCATGCAGCTCGCCGCTGACCAGCTTGTCCCGCAGGCTGGCCCAGGAAGCCTGGCGCTTGAGATTCAGGGTCAGGCCATAAGGTTGCGCAAACCCTTGGGTGGCTGCCACGACCAGCGATGCACTGTCGGACAACGCCATGAAGCCCAGGTCCAGGCTGTTCATCTCTGGCGCGTCGCTGCCGGCCACCCAGGCGAGCGGGTCGTGTGTGGAGTCATTCATAAGCGCGTCTGTCCTTTGCGGAAAATACCCGGCCGGGCGAGGGGAGCCGTGCCCGACGATGGGATTTCCATAAAAAAAGCGTCGTTCAGACCGTTGCATAACGCAAGGACGAAACGACGCCGTTGTCTGTGCCTCGCTCCGCCGTTGGAACGAGTGCTGATGCCTGTTCCAAGCAAGCGATATGCCAGCGTGACCGTCCGCAAGCCTTCCGAGCCGTTAAAAGCATGCGCACATGCCTCGCGCGCAACGATCCAGGCGTCTATAATCGCCGCCCTGAATTCAGCTTTGCACGAGTCGCGCCCGCCCATGTATACCCTGGCCCGCCAGTTACTGTTCAAGCTTTCACCGGAAACTTCCCATGACCTGTCGCTGGACCTGATCGGTGCTGGCGGGCGGCTGGGTCTCAATCGCCTGCTGAGCAAGGCGCCAGCGCGTCTGCCGGTGACCGTCATGGGCCTGGAGTTTCCCAATCCGGTCGGGCTGGCGGCGGGGCTGGATAAGAACGGCGCGGCCATCGACGGTTTTGCCCAGCTGGGTTTCGGCTTCGTTGAAATCGGCACGGTCACGCCCCGTCCGCAGCCGGGCAATCCGAAACCACGGATCTTCCGCCTGCCTCATGCCGAGGCAATCATCAATCGCATGGGTTTCAACAACCTGGGCGTTGATCACCTGATCAGCCGGGTGCAGGCCGCCAGTTATACGGGCATCCTGGGCATCAACATCGGCAAGAACTTTGATACCCCGGTCGAACGTGCCGTGGATGACTACCTGATCTGCCTGGACAAGGTCTACGCCCACGCCAGCTACGTGACGGTCAATGTCAGTTCGCCCAACACACCTGGGCTGCGCAGCCTGCAATTTGGCGACTCACTCAAACAATTGCTCGAAGCCTTGAGCATCCGTCAGCGGTCGCTCACCCAACTGCACGGCAAACGCGTGCCGTTGGCGATCAAGATCGCGCCGGACATGACCGATGAAGAAACCGTGCTGGTTGCTGCAGCGCTCATCGAGTCCGGCATGGATGCGGTGATCGCCACCAACACCACACTCAGCCGTCAGGGCGTTGAAGGCTTGCCTCACGCTGACGAGGCGGGCGGCTTGTCAGGCGCGCCGGTGCGCGAGAAGAGCACCCACACCGTCAAGGTGCTGGCCGGTGAACTGGCGGGGCGTATGCCGATCATCGCTGCGGGCGGCATCACCGAAGGCAGGTATGCGGCGGAGAAAATCGCGGCGGGTGCGAGTCTGGTGCAGATCTATTCCGGTTTTATCTACAAAGGCCCGGCATTGATTCGCCAATCGGTGGACGCCATCGCGGCCATGCCTGGATTCCAGGCAGAAAAAAGGGGCTCCTGAGGAGCCACTGGGCGTTAGCCCCGCGCCCGGATGGGACGCGCCTGGTTAGGTCGTTTTTTCAGAGATCTGATGGACTGGTCGGAAATTACCTCTTTAGCCGACCGCGTGAAGTTCGTTGAGTCTGTGGATTCCCGCAGTGCCGGTCATACCGTCCCAGTTGTCGCCGCGTCCTTCTCGCCAGCCGTTGATCCAGGCTTGGCGTACTGACGGTAGAGTAAAAGGGCAAAGCTCACGGGATTTTCCATGAACGCCAAATTGATATCCGCGTAAAAATGCTCTTTCCAACGGATCACGCTTAAGTCTTCTCATAGGGTGTTGCCCTCGTTTGTTGACT
>DASVUK010000005.1:0-1675 GCA_036387095.1 Pseudomonas sp. | reverse complement strand
CGAGCTGAAGGGCGTTTCCTTCAAGCGCGGTACGCGCAGCATCTTCGAAAATGTCGATATTCGTATTCCCCGTGGCAAAGTCACCGGCATCATGGGGCCTTCGGGCAGTGGCAAGACAACCCTGCTGCGCCTGATGGGCGCGCAGTTGCGTCCGACCGCCGGCGAAATCTGGGTCAATGGTCAGAACCTTCCCAAGTTGTCGCGCAGCGACCTGTTCGACGCGCGCAAGCATATGGGCGTGCTGTTTCAGAGCGGCGCCTTGTTTACCGATCTGGATGTGTTCGAAAACGTGGCATTCCCTTTGCGCGTTCACACCGAGCTGCCGGAAGAAATGATCCGCGACATCGTACTGCTCAAACTGCAGGCCGTGGGTTTGCGGGGCGCAATCGATCTGATGCCCGACGAGCTTTCCGGCGGCATGAAGCGTCGGGTGGCGCTGGCGAGGGCAATTGCGCTGGATCCACAAATCCTCATGTATGACGAGCCTTTCGTGGGACAGGATCCAATTGCAATGGGCGTTCTGGTGCGGCTGATCAAACTGCTCAACGATGCCCTGGGCATTACCAGCGTCGTGGTTTCCCATGATCTGGCCGAGACCGCCAGCATCGCCGATTACCTCTACGTTGTGGGCGATGGTCAGGTCCTGGGCCAAGGGACACCGCAAGAGCTGATGGGCTCGGACAACCCGCGTATCCGTCAATTCATGACCGGCGACCCAGATGGGCCCGTGCCGTTTCATTATCCGGCGCCGGATTATCGCGAAGATCTTTTGGGGAAGCGCTGATGCGCAGAAAGTCATTAATGGAGCGCATACGCCTGCTTGGGCGTGCCGCTATCGATATCGTCACCGTATTGGGACGATCCGGGATTTTTCTTGTCCATGCCTTGTTGGGGCGCGGCGGAATCGGTGGCAGCTTCCAGTTGCTGGTCAAACAGTTGCATTCGGTCGGTGTCATGTCCCTGGCGATCATCGTCGTTTCGGGCATGTTCATCGGCATGGTGCTGGCCCTGCAGGGCTTTAGCATCCTCTCCAGCTATGGTTCGGAGCAGGCTGTTGGCCAAATGGTTGCCCTGACGTTATTGCGTGAATTGGGCCCGGTTGTGGCTGCGTTGCTGTTTGCCGGTCGTGCCGGTTCAGCGCTGACCGCCGAGATTGGCAACATGAAATCCACCGAGCAGTTGTCGAGCCTGGAAATGATCGGGGTTGATCCGCTCAAGTACATTATTGCGCCACGCTTGTGGGCCGGATTCATTTCCCTGCCAGTGCTGGCCATGATTTTCAGCGTGGTGGGCATCTGGGGCGGCTCCTGGGTTGCTATCGACTGGCTGGGCGTTTACGAAGGTTCGTTCTGGTCAAATATGCAGAACAGTGTTTCGTTCACCGGCGATGTGATCAATGGTGTGATCAAAAGCATGATCTTTGCTTTCGTGGTGACCTGGATTGCCGTGTTCCAGGGGTACGACTGCGAACCCACTTCAGAGGGGATCAGTCGCGCCACTACCAAAACAGTCGTATATGCCTCGTTGGCCATATTGGGCCTGGACTTTATCTTGACCGCCTTGATGTTTGGAGATTTCTGATGCAAAACCGCACCATCGAAACCGGTGTCGGCCTGTTCCTGCTGGCCGGGATACTGGCTTTGCTATTGCTGGCCCTGCGCGTCAGCGGTCTGAG
>DASVUK010000004.1:0-24140 GCA_036387095.1 Pseudomonas sp. | reverse complement strand
CATCCGCATGATTAATGACATGGGGATCCCGGTACACGAGAGTGCCCCGGATGCGGACGCCCTGATGCTGGCCGATGCCGACACCGACGAAGCAGCCGCAGAAGAAGCGGCAGCAGCGTTGGCAGCGGTTGAAACCGACATTGGTCGCACCACTGATCCTGTGCGTATGTACATGCGTGAAATGGGTACGGTCGAACTTCTGACCCGTGAAGGCGAAATCGAAATCGCCAAGCGTATCGAAGAAGGCATCCGCGAAGTGATGGGCGCAATTGCGCACTTCCCTGGCACGGTCGACCATATTCTTTCCGAGTACACACGTGTCACGACCGAAGGCGGTCGCCTCTCTGACGTCCTGAGCGGTTATATCGACCCGGATGACGGCATTGCGCCGCCAGCCGAAGTCCCGCCGCCTGTTCCAGCCAAGGCTGCTGAAGGCGACGACGAAGAGGAAGAGAAGGACGACACCGCTACCGACGAAGAAGAAGAGGTCGAAAGCGGTCCGGACCCGATCATTGCTCAACAGCGTTTCGGAGCCGTTTCCGATCAAATGGAAATTGCGCGCAAGGCTCTTAAAAAGCACGGTCGCGGCAACAAGCTGGCTATGGCCGAGCTGGTTGCACTGGCCGAGCTGTTCATGCCGATCAAACTGGTTCCAAAGCAGTTTGAGGGCTTGGTCGAGCGTGTGCGCGGTGCACTTGAGCGCCTGCGTGCCCAGGAACGCGCCATCATGCAGCTGTGTGTACGTGATGCACGTATGCCCCGCGCAGACTTCCTTCGCCAGTTCCCAGGCAATGAAGTTGATGAGAGCTGGACCGACGCGCTAGCCAAAGGCAAAAGCAAATACGCTGAAGCCATTGGTCGCCTGCAGCCTGATATCCAGCGTTGCCAGCAAAAGCTTGCAGCTCTTGAAACAGAAACAGGCTTGAAGATTGCCGAAATCAAGGACATCAACCGTCGCATGTCGATCGGCGAGGCCAAGGCCCGCCGCGCGAAGAAAGAGATGGTTGAAGCGAACTTGCGCCTGGTTATCTCCATCGCCAAGAAGTACACCAACCGCGGTCTGCAATTCCTCGATCTGATTCAGGAAGGCAACATCGGCTTGATGAAAGCGGTAGACAAGTTCGAATACCGTCGTGGTTACAAGTTCTCGACTTATGCCACCTGGTGGATCCGTCAGGCGATCACTCGCTCGATTGCCGACCAGGCCCGCACCATTCGTATTCCGGTGCACATGATCGAGACGATCAACAAACTCAACCGTATTTCCCGGCAGATGTTGCAGGAAATGGGTCGCGAGCCGACCCCGGAAGAGTTGGGCGAACGCATGGAAATGCCTGAGGATAAAATCCGCAAGGTATTGAAGATCGCTAAAGAACCGATCTCCATGGAAACGCCGATCGGTGACGACGAAGATTCCCACTTGGGTGACTTCATCGAAGACTCGACCATGCAGTCGCCAATCGATGTTGCCACCGTTGAAAGCTTGAAAGAAGCCACTCGCGAAGTGCTGTCGGGCCTCACCGCCCGCGAAGCCAAAGTCCTGCGTATGCGTTTCGGTATCGACATGAATACCGACCACACGCTGGAAGAAGTCGGTAAGCAATTCGACGTAACCCGTGAGCGGATTCGTCAAATTGAAGCCAAGGCGCTGCGCAAATTGCGTCACCCGACTAGAAGCGAGCATCTGCGCTCGTTCCTTGACGAGTAAGTCTTTAAAGCTGACACCAAAACCCCCGGCACTGCCGGGGGTTTTGCATTGCGGGTAATAAGTTTTACATCTCGCGTCACGCTTTTCTCAGTACAGCTACACTCGTCTCATGCTCTTCGCCACCAATGAGGCTGCCATGTCACGACTGCCGGCCATTATCTTTGCCTATTTGATTGGCCTGCCGGTAGTCGCCGACGCACTGACCCTTTCGAACAGCGAGCGCATCGAGTCGATCTCTCTTCGCGAGCCTGGGGTAGCTGGCGGCATATCCTCCTCCCCCCTCGAACACCAACCCCCATTGCGCAGAGACCTGAAGGGGGTCAGCGACTCGCTGACATTGTTCGTCGCTGCAAACGTTCCCCCGGCAGATGCCACGGTGGCGCAGCGAATAGCGCCTCAGACCATCCGCCCGGAACGCCCCCGGTTCTGGGAAAACTTCCTGTCTTATGGCTTGCCCGGTCTATTGCTCCTATCGACTGTGCTGGCAATCGTTGTCCGCACCAACCGCAAGCTAAGTTCTGAAATCTCTCGCCGGGTATCCCTTGAACAGGAACTACGCAGCAGCGAATACCACTATCGTGGCCTGGTAGAAAGCCTCTCAGCCATTGCCTGGGAGGCAAGCGCCAGGGATTACACCTATAACTATGTTTCGCCCCAGGCTGAGCGCCTGTTGGGTTATCCCCTTGCCAGATGGATGGAACCCGGCTTCTGGCGCAGCATCGTTCATCCAGATGACCTTCCAAACACGGAATACCTGTGTGACACGCAAACGCGAAACGGCAACGACCACAGCATCGATTACAGGGTCTTCAGCGCGGATGGCCGAATGCTCTGGATCCGCGATATCGTCAGTCTGATCAGGCATGGACCTGAGCCCCTGATGCGGGGGTTAATGATCGACATCAGCGAGACCAAGCAAACCGAAGAGGCCCTGCGGCTTTCCGAAGAAAAATTCGCTTCGGTCTTCGCGCAGTGCCCCGACATTTTGGTGATCGCGCGTCTGAGCGACGGCTGCTTTCTTGAGGCTAACCAGGCTTTCGTCGAGCAAATAGGACTCAGCGCCGAGTACGTTATCGGGAAAACTCCCACTGAACTCGATATCTGGGGTGTTCCTGGTATCGGTCCGGGTCTGCTTCATCGCCTGCAAAATGGCAGCATTCGCAACCTGGAAATGCCCTTTCGTCGAAAGGACGGCCAGACTTTTTCAGGATTGCTGTCAGCGGAGCCTTTCGACCTTGATTCCACAAAGGCCGTAGTCGTCGTGGTTCGTGACATCACTCAGCTCAAGCAAGCCCAACAACAGCTGCAACTGTCGGAAGAAAAGTTTGCCAAGTCATTCCACTCGTCGCCGGATGGCATGCTCATAACTCGCCAGAGTGACGGCGTGCTGGTCGAGGTCAATGAAGGTTTTACTCGTATTACCGGCTACGACGGGGCCACCGTGGTGGATCGCTCCACGATTAACATGGGCATATGGGTGGACCTGGAGGAACGCAAACAATTACTCAAACTTCTAAACCGGGACGGCTTTGTCCGTGATTTCCGCAGCCATATCAGACGCAAAGACGGCCAGATCAGGCTATGCGAGATTTCGTCACGCCCGTTACTGATCGCTGGCGAGGATTGCATGCTGACCATCGCCCGGGACATCACCGAGCGCCAGCAAATGCAGGAAAAACTGCAACTGGCGGCAACGGTATTCGAGAGTACTGCCGAAGGCGTCCTGATCACCGACACCCGGCAGCGCATCAACGCCGTAAATCGGGCTTTCAGCGAAATTACCGGGTACAGCGAAAGCGAGGCCATTGGCCAAACTCCCCGCCTGCTGGCGTCCGGACTGCACGACAGCGCTTTCTACGCCGCCATGTGGTATCAGCTCACAGCGGAAGGCCATTGGCAGGGAGAAATCAGCAATCGTCGTAAGAACGGAGAGATTTATCCAAGCTGGTTAACGATCAGCGCCGTAAGAAATAGAGATGAGTTCATCACCCATTTCGTGGCGGTATTCGCAGATATTTCCAGCATCAAGCACGCCCAGGCTCGCCTTGATTATCAAGCGCACCATGATCCTTTGACCGGGCTACCCAATCGCACCCTGTTTGAGAGCCGCCTGCATGCAGCGCTGATTCATAGCAAGGAGTCCAACAGCTTGGGCGCGGTGCTATTTCTGGATCTGGACCGTTTCAAACATATCAACGACAGCCTCGGTCATCCGGTTGGCGATTTGCTGCTTCAGGGCATTGCTCAACGCCTCAAGGAACATCTGCGAGACATCGACACCGTAGCGCGTCTTGGTGGTGACGAATTCATCATCCTGCTGCCTGGGCTTCAGCATCCCAGCGATGCAGAAGTCATCGCCACCAAGCTACTGATCTGTTTCACCGCCCCTTTTCAAGCCGGCGAACACGAGTTCTTCATTAGCGCCAGTATTGGCAGCTGCCTTTTCCCAACCGATGGCGAAGATGTTGCCACCGTCGTAAAAAACGCCGACGCGGCGATGTATCGCTCTAAAGCCAAAGGCCGCAACCGCGTCGAAAGCTACACCCGGGACCTGACCTCCCAAGCCAGCGAGCGCATAGCCCTGGAACATGAACTGCGCCGAGCCATTGAACGCAACGAGCTAAGCCTGTCTTACCAGCCCAAGGTAAGCCTGCTCACGCATAAGCTGGTGGGTGCCGAAGCCTTATTACGCTGGACCCATCCCACCTTCGGCGAGGTGCATCCCGAGCACTTTATTCCTCTGGCAGAAGAAAACGGGATGATCCTGCAAATCGGTGATTGGGTATTGGAACAGGCTTGCCGGCAAATGTATGAATGGAACAAGACCTATCAACCCTTCGGCCCGCTCTCAGTGAACCTTGCAGGCGCGCAACTGCGACAACCCAACCTGCTGTTGCGCATCGAACAGCTACTCTCGAAAAATCAGTTGCAGCCCGGATTCCTTCAACTGGAAATTACCGAAAATTTCATCATGAGCCAGGCAGAAGAGGCCCTTACCGTCCTGCACAAATTGAAAAAACTCGGTGTACAACTGGCCATCGACGACTTTGGCACCGGGTACTCCTCGTTGAGTTACCTCAAACGCCTGCCGCTGGACATCCTCAAGATTGATCAGTCCTTCATCCGTGGGCTACCCGACGATCAACACGACGCCGCCATCGCCCGCGCCATTATCGCGCTGGGCCGCAGCATGCAACTGACCGTCATTGCAGAAGGCGTGGAGACAGAAGAACAACGCCAATTCCTCACAGCCGAAGGCTGCGAACAGATCCAAGGCTACCTCATCAGCCCCCCGCTCCACCCCGAGGAGTTCAGTGCAAGGTTTCTTCTTATGAGTCTTTCAGACTATTCGGATAGCACAGCCGCGAAACCATCGTTATAATCCGCGACCTACTGAGGGCCTATAGCTCAGTTGGTTAGAGCAGGGGACTCATAATCCCTTGGTCCACGGTTCGAGTCCGTGTGGGCCCACCACATTCAAAGCCGCGCATTGCGCGGCTTTTTGCTGTCTTTGAAAAGGCCGGTTCAGATCGGCAAAGAGACCAAAACGTCCACACTTGGAAAAAATGGGCTCTGCCGTAGCGACAGTATTTTGATCGCTGCTTCCCAAACTTAAGCGATAAGGATTGTGAACAGCGCAAATCCAGAAGCCTCGATCCTCGTATCCACCACTCGTCGCGCACTCTGTTTAGCTCCCTGATATACCCCGAACCACTCCCGTTCCGCACTTTCCAACAGGCATGAGAACAAGGGAGACCATGATGAAGACTGACACCAAATTGCAAGGCGGCGTGGGTAGCGATGATCCAGTTCCATCTTCGCCTGATCCGTTGAGCCCAGGGCGCACTGATATCAATCCCAGCGATAAGCCGGGCGTGGATCAGTTACCGGATAACGAAGGCGCTGTGCCTCTCGATGCCGATGACGAAGCCGTTGTGGAGCAGGACATGGTAGACATTGATGTCGATAACGCCGAGCTCGATGATGCGCCTAATCCCCGCTGATAAATGTGAGGACCGGCATTAGCTTGAACTGCTGCAACCGTCACCGGCGCGCAATGGGATTGGCGAGAGACAACCTATGCGTGAACGACTCCTTATCATCAGAGCTGACAAAAGCCGGGCGCTGACCATCAGCTGCGAGCTTGCTCAGGCCGCGAGTCGTTAGCGCACGGCACCTGAGGCTGTTGCGCGTGAGTACGCAGTGCAGCTCGGGAATGGAGTGTCGTCCGGACATTCCATTCCCGCTTCCCGCTTGAATCTAAAAGCCTTGAGTACAACGTCACGTCAGGGCGTCAGGACAGTCCACCCTTGATCAAGTGCAATACCGTAATTTTGCTCCTGGGTGCGATAAGCAGTTCGGGAGCCAATGTCTGGGCTGGAAAATAATCAGGTTCGTCCATTCTTGAAGCCGGCATGAGTTCATCCCAACCTGCTGCATCCAGGGCAAAAAGCCTGGACTGGTTTCGGTCTGCCATCAGCTCACGGGCCATCAGGTTTGCTGCGATTTCTTCGAGGGTACTCAAGGCTGACTCCATGACATTGCTCCTTGCAGAGCACGTCGGTGCGTAAATATGGAAGTTGCGAAGCGTCAGGTTTCCGTTGTTCCGGGCGCTTGAATGGGGCATCTGCAAGGTTCGCACCAATCGCCAAGGCGTGTAAGTCGTTGCACCGCGGCTGGATTTTTTTCTCAAGCTGAAACGTTTCACGTCGATACTTTGTCATCGCTTTTCAACTTGCGCAGGCAACGGCATGAACCTCAGAAACCTGAACATCGCTCCCCGCTCACTGCTCTGCTTCGGCTTTTTCGCCTTGCTGGTCACTGTCTTCGGTCTGTTTTCACTAGGCCAGTCTTCGAACCTGAAGGAGTCCAGAGAGACGCTGCAGGACAACGTGCTGCCGACCGTGCAGGCAGTCGATCAGATCAGGGCCGATTTGTTGACCATTCGGCTATGGAACGGCAGCCTGCGTATGGCCAAGGATGTCGCCACGGCGGACTCGGCACGTCAAAAAATCGTGCAGGCACGAAGCTCATTTGAGACCGACGTGCGCAAGCTGGAGCCTTTGATGACCAGCGATCAGGGCAGACAGGCTTTCGCCAGCATGACCCGCAACATGGCCGGCTACCTGGAAGTGCATGCGCGCTATCTGGATGCGGTGACGCAGAAGCGCGAAGACGTTATGACCGCGCTCACCCAATCGACTGGCGAAATGACTCAGGCAGCCGAGCTATTGGCCAAAGACATCAATGAAGTTTCCCGCCTGGTGGATGTCAGCGTGGCGCAAAACGATGCTGCAGCCGACCAAAGCTTCGCCCAGTCTCGCAATGTGACCATCGCAGCCATTCTTGTCGCGCTCGGCGCCACGCTGGCACTGGCCACGCTCTTCACTCGCAGCTTGACCGCCCCTATCGCCAAGGCACTGGCGATTGCCGAGCAGATCGCCGCCAACGACCTTAGCAAGCCTGTTGATGCCGATGGCCGAGACGAGCCGGGCCGGCTTCTTGCCGCGCTGTCGATCATGCAGCAGAACCTGCGACGCACGCTGGGCGAATTGGGCGATTCTTCGACCCAGCTGGCTTCCACCTCTGAAGAGATGACGGCGGTGACTGAAGAAGCCCTGCGCGGGGTTCAGCGCCAGAACGATGAGATCAATCAGGCAGCTACCGCCATCAATCAGATGAGCGCAGCGGTTGAAGAAGTGGCGAGAAACGCCGTCCTGGCGTCAACGGCGGCACAAGACTCACGCCAATCGGCTGAAAATGGCCGCCAGCGCGTGGACGAAACCGTCAGCGTCATTCACGAACTGCACCAGGCCGTTGGAGTGACGGCCACTGAAATCGATGGTTTGGCGGTGCAGGTGCAAGGCATCAGTGGCGTGCTGGATGTCATCCGCGGCATCGCTGATCAAACCAACCTGCTGGCACTCAACGCTGCTATTGAGGCAGCACGAGCGGGTGAAGCGGGTCGCGGCTTTGCGGTGGTTGCCGACGAAGTTCGTGCGTTGGCGCATCGCACGCAACAGTCCACGGCCGAGATCGAGAAAATGATTGCTTCCATCCAGGGCGGCGCCAGCAAGGCCGTCAGTGCAATGGGGCACAGCAGTGAACGCGCCCGCGCCAGCCTTGATGTTGCGCAGGCAGCCGGCCAGGCACTGGCCGAGATAACAGCGGCAATCGTGCAGATCAACGAACGTAACGTCAGCATTGCGGCAGCGACCGAAGAGCAGGCGCAGGTCGCTCGGGAAGTTGATCGCAACCTGATGAGTATTCGTGACCTTTCGATCCAGACCGCCGCAGGTGCCAACCAGACCTCCGCTGCAAGCAGTGAGCTGTCGCAGTTGGCAGTTGGGCTCAATCAGTTGGTCGTAACGTTCAGAATGTAAAACCGCCCGAGGCCGGCCATATTGCGCATCGGCGCTTATGGCCGGTTATCGGCGATACCCGTTCACGAGCACTCGGCGGCCATGGCCGGGCGACTCAAGTGTCCGAGCAAGTAAGGCGCCAGACTCAGCAAGCCAGCCAACGCCAGCGCCGTACCGACCCAGAGCGGCGAACGCAGCCCGTAACCGGCGTCGATACCTGCACCACCCGCCCATGTGCCCAATGCCAGCCCGGCGGTGATGATCGAGGTATGCATCGTGTTAACCAGCGGCCCCGGAGACGCCGCTCGCATAACGCGTGCGGCCATCGCGGGATTCAGTGAGACACCCGTGAGACCGATAATCAGGAAAGCCACGATACTGGCAACGGTGCTCTCGGCAAAAAGGGCAAAGGCGGCCAGTCCTGCGCATAAAAGCCCCAAGCCGCCAGCGAGTACCGGCAAGGTATGGCGGTCAGCCAGGCGTCCGACAACGATGTTGCCGACAATGTTGGCGACGCCATAAAGGGCTAGCATCCAGGGAATCGAGGTTGCTGAAAATCCGGTGACCTGAATGAAGATTGGCGAGAAATAGGTGAATGCCGTGAACGTCGCGCCAATGATCAGCCCACTGGTGACATAAGCCGCCCACAGCTTGCCATTCAGAATGGCCCTGAACTCGGCTGCCAGACTGATCACACTTCGGCTTTTCGATGCAGGCACCAGCAACGCCACCACGACAGTGCAGATCATCGACAGAACGGCAATGGCCCAGAAACTGGCGCGCCAGCCAAAATGCTGTTCGATCAACGCCGTTGCCGGAACACCCAGTACCGGCGAGAACATGAGCCCGCCAAGAACAAAGGAGGCAGCTCGACCACGGGCGTGGGGTTCGACAAGGTGGGCGGCAATGGTCAGCGATACGCCAATGCACGCTGAACTGGCAACGCCCATCAATACCCGCGCCATGGCCAGGATTTCATAAGTTGGGGCCATGGCCGCCAATACGCCACCGACCACATTGAGCATAAGCAGCCAGAACAACGCTGGTTTGTTCTGCATGCGCAGCGCCAGCACCAAGGCAGTGAGCACCGGTCCGCCAATGGCCATGCCGACAGCGTAGAGCGAAATCAGATAGCCCACTTGCCCGACCGTGACATCCAGCGCTGCCGCTAGCGACGGCATCATGCCCGCGATCATGAATTCCGCTGTGGTCAGCGAAAAAATCGTAAGGCCCAAAAGGTAAACAACAAATGGCATGAAGGGTTCTTTCTGACATGAATGGGCGCGCAATCATACGGAAAAGTCGAAGAATGTGTCGGGCGTAACTTCGATGTTCCATACGCCACCTTGCCCGACGACGTCGGGGAGCAGCTGATGCGTCGTGCCTTATGCAAAAAAGCAGGGCGTCATGCAGATAACGCCCTCCTTAATCGATCACCACATGCGGTAAAAACCGGCTGCTGTCCTTGGTGATCAAACTGTCATCCTCACGAATCCCGATGCCCGAAGCCGTGTCGCCCACCACCCATGAACCGATCAACGTGTAGCTGTCGCCGAATCTTGGCAACGGGGCGAACTCTTGCAGGATGTAGGGCGCGTCGTTGTAGGGGCCGTCCTCGAAAATCACCTGGTCGCCGGGCGTGCGGATTTCGATGTTGGCGCCTTCACGGGAAAAGTACGGCTTGCGCACCCAGCCTTTGGGCACCGGGGCGCGCGGTTCCTTGTCGACGAAGGACGCCAGCAGATTGGGATGCCCTTCATTGAACTCCCAAAGCAGCGGCAGGATGCCTTTGTTGGAGATGATGGATTTCCAGGCAGGTTCGATGAATTGCGTATCACAGCCAGGAATCGCCTGACCATGAGGCTCATGGAACACATGTTCCCAGGCGTGCAGCTTGAAAATACGCTCGATCCAACGGCCTTCCAGATCGACAAAGCGGCCCTCTGGCGTAAGGCCAATGTCTTCAATGTCGATATGGCGGGTTTCGATGCCTACATGTTCGGCCATCTTGCGCAGAAAATCCGTGGTACCACGGTCTTCAATTGAACCGGACATCGCCGAGAAATAGAAAGGCCCGCCTTCCTTGATCGCCGCAAAGGCGCGCACCAGATCTTCGGCCATGGAGTTGAACTGCGTAGCGTGGGGCGGTAACACGCCGCGTGCGATTTGCTCTTCCAGCCAGATCAACTGGAACGCTCCGGCTTCATAGGCAGAGGTGGGCGTGTCCATGTTGGCTTCCAGGAGCCTGGCCGGATGCACGCCGTCATAGCTGAAGTCGAAACGGCCGTACAAGTGCGGATGACCTTCCTTCCAGGAAGTGCGGACCAGATCGAAAAACGCCGGGGGAATAGCGAGCCGCGTCAGCAGTTCTTCGCTTTCCACTACCTTATCGACCACGTCCAGACACATCGCGTGAAGCTCCTGGGTCGGCGCTTCGATGTCTCGGGTGATCTGCTCTTCGGTGAACTGGTAGTACGCGCGCTCATCCCAATAACGCTCGCCGTCGATCGTGTGGAAATTGAATCCCTCACGGTCGGCAGTGGCACGCCAGTCGGGGCGTTCTTCGATACTGATCTTTTTCATGGATAACGTCCCTGTCAGCCGCCGAAGCTGGAGCCGCTGCTGCTTTTGCCGCCCCAACCGCTACGCGCCGTCGCCTGACTGCCGAAGCCACCTCGGGAAATCGACGACGACACCGACGAACCTTTACCCAGATTGCGTCCCAGCGTGCTCTGCGAATAACTGCCGGTAGAGCTGGAGCGCGCCTGAGTCGACTGACCGAAGGTTTTACCTTGCTCGATCTGCTTGGACAGCGTGGAGTTCTGGTAGGTACCACGAGAATCTCGGGTCTGGTAGATCGGTTGCGAGTAGTAGCGACCGCCGCCCATGTTGCCGCTGAGCATATTGCCGATCAGCAAACCGGTCAGCAGGCTGGTTCCACTGAAACCGCCGCCGCCACCGCCACCGCCTTCACCACCACCCTGAGCCTGTGCCGCCGCGACCTGGGATTTGGGAACGTTGCCGGACAGCGAAAGCTCAAAGCCACCGAGCTTGGGCATGAATTTGCCATCCGAAGTCTGCTGGCAGTAATCCGGCACAAAGTCCGCATCGCACGCCGCGGCGCTGTCGTAAGTCGGCGCGATACGCCGATGATCCGCCAGCGCATTCATGTAGGCGTCCGAACAGATGTCCACCGGGACTTTCTGCTCCACGCAGGCCTGCACCGTCGCAAACGTCTGCTGAGTGTTGACCTCTACGGTTTCCTCGGATTTGCTGCACGCAGCAAGCGCCAGCGGCAATGTGCTGGCCAAGACCAGCTTTAAAGAACTACGTCTCATCGAATACTCCTTTCGATAGCTGGCAATCAGGTCGACGGCGTCATGCAGGCCGAGTTGAGAAACCCGACACTGATCGCAACGCTGGCGGCATAGATCGCAGCAGCCAGTTCACCCCTGGCGATTCGAGCCGACAAGCCTTTCAAGACAAAGCTGGTCACGGTAAACGTCAGCAGTTGAACCATAGCGGCGATGATCGCCCAGACCACAGCGTCCAACACGCTTACGCTGTAGGAAATGATGTTGCTCGCGGGCAGGGCAAAGCCGATCAACGCACCACCCAACGCAACCGCGGCAGCGACGTTGCCTTCACGGATCAGTACGAATTCCTTATGCGGGGTCAGTCGGGTATAGGCGAACTGGAACAACCCAAACAAAATCGCGGCCACGATGATGTAGACCACGAAGCTGAGCACTGACTGTGCGTTGAGGGACATGCGAAGCGCTTCAAGCATGGATTTACTTCCTTTAGAGGACTGTGAAGTCGGTGGACTGCAAAGTGACACCAATAGAGGTGGTGAGCGAAATGTTGCCCTGCTCATCCTCCTCTACTGAAAGCAGTAAGAATTCGCGACGATCAATCAGCCCGGTGTCCCGCGCATACAGCATGCTCAGGTGTTGTATCCGGTACGAATCTTCGGGGCTGCTTACCCACTCGCTCATGGGCGTGAATTCAGTCTGCCCTTCTTCCGTCCCCCACTGACGCTCATATTCATAGCCTTCGTGGGCATAGATGGGCAGACCAATCTTCGAGTCCGGACCAACAAGGCGCTTGAGTTCTGCCTCGCTGTTGATCGTCACGACGCTGTTATAGCCGAACAGGATGACGTCGAGCACGTCCTCTGGCGTAGGACCATTCATCACGACCTGTAGCCAATAATCCTCATCTTCAAAATAGAAGCGAACCATGCGCATGGATTGCCCAAGGTCCACCTGGCCGACAGACCACACCACTTCCTCGTCAGGCACGACGAGCTCGGAATGCCCGTCGAGCATAAGTTTGAGGGAGTCATCCAGATCGAGCATGCGACCCGAGGCCAGCCCGAACGGGTTTGCAGCGAGCGCGGCCCCATCGGGGGACACGCCAGGTGCAGGCTTCGGCGCTTCCATACCTAGAACTCGTTTGATCCAGCTCATAGTGCTTTTCCTTCAAGTCGCGTCGATGCGATATAAAAAATCTCGCCACCCTGCACGGCAATATCGTTACCAGGGTTGATGTCAAAATCAGTCGAGCCTGGGGCGCGATAGCCAATCAGGGTCGCGCTGAACTCTTTGCGCAGCCGGACATAAAGCTCACCGCAGGTCGTGGTCAGATCGTCCCGCAAGGCATGCCGATACTGGGTAGCGCCTCGACCCACGCACAGCAATTCGTTGATCACGATGCTCGAGCCTGGATCCTGCGAAGAGCGCACGAGCATTTCGATGGCCATGTCCGAGGTGCATTCAAGTTCGGGCGCGTAGCTCTTGGCTAACGAAGCACGCTCCGAATTATTGAAGTGGGCTACGACGTGACCGCGCGGCCCGAGTTGTTTAAGCGTCAGAACGATGGCCAGGGTAAGGCTGTCGGATTGCGTATGGACCAGCACCCGTTGTGCACCGACGACACCCGCCCGAGTCAGCAGGGCCGGCGAGTCCAGCGAATCGCCTTTGACGAACGAGGCTTTGCCCGGCAAAGGATTCTCACTGATCAGCGCGTCGCAGATGACCAGCCCGTCACCGCTTGAGGCCACGTCCTGATACAGCAAATCCACAATCCGCTCGCTGGACTCACCGTTCCAGCCGATCAGCACCGTATGCCCGACAAGGCGTGAATAATCGCCCAATCCCTTCACTTTTCTTCTCCATAGTTCGCCCACCGAGGTCGAGGCCTTCCCGATAACCGTGGTCAGCAAGGCTATGCCGCCGAGCATGATCCATATCGCGGTGACAACCTTGCCCACATCGGTCTTCGGCGAGAGATCGCCATAACCCACAGTGGTTGCCGTGGTGAGGTAGAAATATACAAACTCCAGCGGCCTGAGCAGGTGTTCCTCGCCGGCACAGGCCAGCATGATGTAGGACAGCGCGAGATGAACTGCCAGCAACATCCCGATTCCAGCCCAGCCGAACCGCTCGAAAAAAGCGGTAGTCTGCAGCCTCAATATCAACAGCAGTGACATTCCCGTCGTCCCTCGTTGAACGTATCTTCATGCGGAGCATTTCAAGCGCTATCGGCAACCAATCCTTTGGCGTGCATCAGCCAGGCGACGAAGATACCGGCTAACGCGCCGCACAGGTGTGACTCAATCGAGACTCCCGGAACCGGAATAAAACCAAAGATCAATCCGCTGTAGCCCAGCAACGCAATGATGGCAATACCGAAGCTGATCAGACTGCGCTGATACCAGGCGCGGGCGAGGACGTAAGTCCACAGGCCGAAAATCAGACCGCTGGCCCCCACGTGCAGCACCGGTCGCCCAACAATCCAGACCATCAGACCACCCAGAAACGAGATCAGCAGCGCCACGCGGATGTAACGCTGCAGACCTTCAGTCGCCACCAACCAGCTCAGCACTACAAACGGCAACAGGTTGCTGAGCAAGTGCCGCACCGAGCCATGCAGGAACGGCGAAAACACGATGCCCTGAAGCCCCGAAAGCGTCCTTGGAAACAGGCCATGATAAACAAGGCTGTTGCCGGTAAACGTGTTGATGACCTGCACCGCCACCATCATCGCCGCCAGTGCAAGAATGATCCGCAGGCTTCGTCCGTTTGCCATGTGCACTCCGCTAAAAACAGGGCAAAAAAAAGGGCAAACGGAAATTCCGCATGCCCTTTCGTGCAGCTTACTGAGCAGGCTTATCAGTCTGGCTTTGCGCTTTCAGACGGGCCAGCACATCGGCCGCACCGCCCGTCTTGGCGCCGATACCGGCTTCTTGCAGACGACGTTCCAGATCACCTCCGTTGGCAGCGGCATCCAGTTCTTCAGCAGCTTCAAGCTTGGCGTCCTGTTCGTCCTGACGCTGCTTGATGCGGGCCAGCGACCCGACTGCGGTTTCGAGGCGACCGTTGGCACCACCTGTGGCAGCTGCGGCATTGATCTGCGCTTTCTGCACGCTGTCGCGCGCCTTGGCCATGTCAGCCTGCTGACGCAAACCCTTGATCTGGCTTTCGGCTTTGGTGACTTGCGTGGTCAGCTTGGTGACCTGCGCACCGAACTGATCGGCAGCGGCTTTTTCCTGATCACGCAACGCTGTCAGCTCGGACACTTTCTCGGCACATTCCAGCGCAAGCCCGTCCTGGCCTTGATTCATGGCCGCGACCGCTTTCTGTTCCCAGTTGGCGATGTTCTTGTTGTGCTCTTCCACACGCTGAACGGACAACTTGTGTTTGGCCTTGATCTGAATCAGCTGGTTGCGCGCGGCAAGCATGGAGGCATCCGCGTCGCGGATTTCCTGGTCAAGAATTCGCAGCGCCTGGGCGTCGACAATCGCTTCGCCTACTTCCGATGCTCCACCACGCAGAGCCGTAACCATTTTTTTCCAAAGACTCATTGATTTGACTCCCGATTACTGTGGATCAACTGTTAAAAAATCTTCGTAGGCGTCGGCGGCACGGATCACGTTATCCGCCAGCGTCAGCACTTCGTGAACAATAACGGTCAGGGACGAAGCAGCGCTCAATGCGCCGAACATGCTGTAGACCGTTTCGCCATTGGGCATCGTTTCAATGCCAATGGAGGACAGTGGAAAGATGTCCCGGCTGCGCAGGACGGTATCGTTAAACGTCGCGACATCCTTGACCTGGGAGGCATACACCAGCACCGAATCCACCAGGACCTGGTCGCCGGAAATGGCAATGGCGATCGGTAGCCCGCCAAAATTGTGCATGGTCAGGCTCAGGCTGGGCTCGGTGCCCTGAACCAGGGTCAACTCGATTTCATTACTTCTCACGGCGTCCAGTTCGACAAGCGCTGTGTGAAGCGTATCGATCGTCCAGTTCGTATTTTCGGTCATGAATTCCTCCAGTTTGATCCGGTTACCCAAATAGGGCTGGCGTAACACTTTCTCGATGGTTCTGAGGACATCAGCGTTTTCAGGGAGAACGTACAGTTCTCTTTTGACATAACCCGCACCGGTGAGGCGGGCACGCATTTCACGCATATAGTCGGTGGATGTTTTCCGAGCCATTTCGTTGCCCTCCGCTGCATCACATGTGAGGCACACTACGCTCAATATTCAGCATGCACAACACCTCACATGTGATACAAAATGCGTCAGAATTTTCTTCGATGGCCTAAAGTACCCGCCGTGTATGGCTTACTGACGACCATTCATTCATTGATGTCCGGGATTCATTCCCGCTACGCGCGGTCTTTAACTGCATGACAACTTCCAGCTCTTCCTGGCTTCCCTTCTGGCTTCGCCGTGTCTTGCGTCCTTTACTGGACCCCTATCGCCGCTACCGCCATGCGCGTTATATCCACGCAGGACGCATTGTCGTCGGCCTGCTGGTTTCCATTCTGCTGACAACGGGCATTCATCTGCCCCATGGCGAATGGGCATCGGTGACCATGCTGATCGTGATTGGCGGCTTGCAGCATCACGGCAATATCGGCAAGAAGTCCGTCGAGCGCGCCTACGGAACGCTGATCGGAGCGGGGCTTGGGCTGGCCGTGGTGTGGCAGCAGGATTATTTCGAACTGCCGTTGCTGACCTATCTGATGATGTCGCTGACCTGTGGCTTCTTCGCCTATCACGCCATCGGCAAAGGCGGTTACACCGCGCTGTTGTCAGCCATCACGCTGTTCATTGTCGCGGGGCATGGCGACAACCCGTTGAGCGACGGATTGTGGCGCACCGTGGATATCTTGATCGGTATTGCCCTGGCGCTGGCATTCTCCTTCGCCCTGCCGCTCTATGCGGTGTTCTCCTGGCGCTACAACCTGGCCAGCGGCCTGCGTGATTGCGCCAAAGTGTACGGGCGTATCGCCCATGGTCAGCCAATCACTGCCGATGAGCATCTCAAGCTGACGGCGCGCCTGAACGCCACCATGCTGCAGTTGCGCTCGCTGATGCCTTCGGTGTCCAAGGAAGTCAAGATTTCCATGGTCGAGCTGGACGCCATTCAGGGGCATTTCCGTATGTGCCTGAGCACTCTGGAAATCCTGTCCAACATTCGTCCGGCGGATCTGGAGCAAGTGGCTGGCGAGCAATGGAAAGCGCGCCTTGATGCCGAATACCGCCAGACCCGTCGCCAATTGATCGGCATGGCCCGAGCGCTGCAAACCGGTGCTACCGAGCGACTGGACCGCAAATCCGATGCCAGCGCTCCCTTGCCGATTCCGGACACCCCGGTACCCACCGAGTTGACCGGTTATCACCTGTTGATGCTGCAAATGAGCAAGAATCTCGATGGCTTGCAAGACCGTCTGGCCAAGACCGCCAGGCGCTGGAAGATTTAACCTGGCTGCCCGTCCGCACGCGCCGAGCAAAGCAATTGGCCGTAGCGAGTCAGGAACAGGGCAAAAGCCATCAGCCATAACAGCGCCGCGAGCCAGATGCCCGTGGTGCTGAAAGCGGTGATCAGCACACGGGCAACGGCAGCCAGTTGCAGACAGGCAAACGCCCATGTCATCGCCGCCGACACCTGTAGCGGTCGCCCGGTATGACCCAGACTTACTCTTGAAATCATGGCCAGAATCAAACCCGACATGGCACCGATCGCCAACGCATGGGTGCCGGCACTTGCTGGCAAGGCCAGCCCGGCGTGCCACGCCGCCATGCATAACACTGTAATCAGCAGCCATGCGTAAGCCACGTGAAGCGACCACAACAGCGGCACTTTCCAGATGCCTGGCTCATACCAGCGCAGCAGGTTCACGGCGTATAGACAACCAAGGCCGAGAAACAGCGGGACCAGCCAAGGCTCCGGCGTCTGGTTGAATCCGAACAGACTCAACATCGCGATCACCAGGGCGCCTGCCATGGACAGCACGCCCAGCACCGGGCGCGATGGAGCTGGCGCAGGCCTGGCCAGCCCTCGTTGGGTAAACATCGGAATCACCCGCGCACCGATCACCCCCAGCAACGCGGCAACCAGCCATAGTCCGGCAATCGCGCCACGACGTTGCAATCCGTCATCCCCATCGGCAACGCCCATCAATACCTGCATCTGGCACAGCGTTAACAGGCTCAGGATCAGCACGATGGGGTAATTGTGCTTCTGCCGGGTTCGCCACAACTGCCGGCCCAGCACAACAGCCAGGACGGGAAGGAATGTGATCTGGACAGCGATTAGCCCGCTTACCGGCAACCCCACGAACCACGCCAGCCTTCCTGCCAGCCACAGCGCAAACAACGCGATCAATGGTTGGCCGGACAAGCCAGGCTGCCCTGTCCAGTTCTGCACAGCGGTGAGCAGAAATCCGGCGATGATCGCCGCGGCAAAACCGAACAGCATTTCATGCCGGTGCCACGCCAGCGCCCCGCCACTCGGTTGCCACGCCAGCCAGCCCTGCAACATGCCCACCCACACACCGATTGCTACAACGGCAAAGGCTGCGCCCGCCAGAAAAAACGGGCGGAAACCCAGACGCCATAGCGGCGCAATGGATTTGGGCCCCTCAGCTGCACCGGGGACGCTCGACGCGATTCGTGTGCCTTGCTTCATAATCTCTCCCTGCAAAAGCTAAAGACCAAACAAAGCTATTCATCCTTCGTGCCATATATTTTTGTGTTTATTTTCAATAGGTTAAAAATTATCAAGTCAAATGGACACCTCACTTTTTGCTGTCATTTTGACCCAACAAGTTAATTTGACTCCACGACCCAAACGCCAGAACTCTTCGCAGCAGGTAACATGGCAATCGCCTTGAAGGAGATGCCCTTGTCCGCCCTACGCCCCCCTGTCCTTGATGAAATCGACCGCCAGTTGATCGCTGCCTTGCAACTCAATGCCAGGGAAAGCGTCGCCATGCTCGCCCGACAACTGGGGATCGCCCGCACCACGGTGACGTCCCGGCTGGCACGACTGGAAAGCGCCAAAATCATCACCGGTTACGGGGTGCGGCTGAGTCAGCGAGTAGTCGATGGCGGCTTGCAGGCTTACGTGGGCATTACCGTGCAGCCGCGCTCTGGCAAGGAAGTCCTGCGTCGCCTTAGCAGCCTGGCTCAAGTGCAGCAGCTTTGCGCCGTCAGCGGCGAGTTCGACTACGTGGCCTGGCTGCGCACCGATTCGCCGGAGCAACTGGATCAATTGCTGGACCTGATCGGCGGCATCGACGGCGTGGAGAAAACCACCACCTCCATCATCCTCAGCAGCAAGATTGATCGAGGCCAGCCGCTGGGTTAGCTCTCCCGCGACATATGCCTCTACAGCACACTGACCAATCCGGTCGTCATATCGCCTGAAAACACAGCAGAACGACGACATTTTGCGTCTTATTTACGGCCTGACTCTTAACTAGACTGTCTGCTTTCGCGTCCCAGCCCAGCAAGGTCAGTCATGAACAACAATCGCCATCCTGCAGACGGTAAAAAGCCGATCACGATTTTCGGTCCGGACTTCCCTTTTGCCTTTGATGACTGGATCGAGCATCCGGCCGGCCTGGGCAGCATTCCCGTGGAAAATCATGGCGCAGAGGTGGCGATTGTCGGGGCTGGCATTGCCGGTTTGGTCGCGGCCTACGAGCTGATGAAGCTGGGCCTCAAGCCCGTGGTGTACGAGGCGTCGAAGATGGGTGGTCGCTTGCGGTCACAGGCGTTCGAAGGCACCGAGGGGATTATCGCCGAGCTGGGCGGCATGCGTTTTCCGGTGTCCTCCACAGCGTTTTATCACTACGTGGACAAGCTCGGCCTTGAGTCCAAACCCTTCCCGAACCCGCTGACGGCTGCTTCCGGCAGCACGGTCATCGATCTGGAAGGCACTACCCACTACGCACAAAAGCTGTCGGACTTGCCTGCGCTATTTCAGGAAGTGGCCGATGCCTGGGCGGATGCGCTGGAAGAAGGTTCGGGCTTCAAGGACATTCAGCAAGCCATCCGCGACCGTGATGTGCCGAGGCTGAAAGCGTTGTGGAACACCTTGGTACCACTCTGGGATGACCGCACGTTCTACGATTTTGTCGCCACTTCAAAGGCGTTCGCCAAACTGTCGTTTTACCATCGCGAAGTTTTTGGCCAGGTGGGATTCGGCACCGGCGGCTGGGACTCGGACTTTCCCAACTCCATGCTGGAGATCTTTCGGGTCGTGATGACCAACTGCGACGATCATCAACACCTGATCGTCGGCGGCGTCCAGCAAGTGCCGATGGGGATCTGGAAGCACGTTCCGGAGCGCTGCGCCCACTGGCCGGAAGGCACCAGTCTGGCGTCGCTGCATCAGGGTGCGCCGCGCGCCGGCGTAAAACGCATCGCTCGTGCAGAAGACGGGCGCCTGGCGGTCACCGACAACTGGGGCGATACCCGCCATTACGCTGCCGTATTGACCACCTGCCAAAGCTGGCTGCTGACCACCCAGATCGAGTGCGAAGAATCGTTGTTCTCGCAAAAAATGTGGATGGCGCTGGATCGCACGCGCTACATGCAGTCGTCGAAAACCTTCGTCATGGTCGACCGGCCGTTCTGGAAGGACAAAGACCCGGAAACCGGCCGCGACCTGATGAGCATGACCCTTACGGATCGTCTGACCCGAGGCACTTACCTGTTCGACAACGGCGACGACAAGCCCGGCGTGATCTGCCTGTCCTATTCGTGGATGAGCGATGCGCTGAAAATGCTGCCGCAGCCCATCGAAAAGCGCGTGAAGCTGGCGCTCGATGCCCTGAAGAAGATCTACCCTAAAGTGGATATCGCGGCGCGCATCATTGGCGACCCGATCACGGTTTCCTGGGAAGCCGACCCGCATTTCCTCGGGGCCTTCAAAGGCGCATTGCCGGGGCATTACCGCTATAACCAACGCATGTACGCGCACTTCATGCAGCAGGACATGCCTAGCGAACAACGCGGCATGTTCATCGCCGGCGATGACGTTTCCTGGACGCCGGCCTGGGTCGAAGGCGCCGTACAAACCTCGCTGAATGCGGTGTGGGGCATCATGACTCACTTCGGCGGCAAGACTCATGCAGCAAACCCAGGCCCCGGCGATGTGTTTCACGAAATAGGCCCCATCGCCCTGGCCGACTGAACAGGAGGCTGACGCCATGCGCATCGCGCTCTATCAATGCCCGCCTTTGCCGCTGGATATCAGCGGCAACCTGCATCGGCTTGCGTTTCAGGCTCGGGAAGCCGCGACTCAGGGAGCGGATTTACTGGTCTGCCCGGAAATGTTTTTGACCGGCTACAACATCGGCGCCCAGGCAGCCAGCGCACTGGCACAGCCCTGCGATGGGTTCGCCGCCGCACAGGTTGCCGCCATCTCCCAGGCCAACCACATCGCGATCCTCTATGGCTACCCCGAGCGCAACGCCAGCGACCAGGTCTACAACTCGGTGCAGTTGATCGACGCCCACGGCAAAAGCGTGTGCAATTACCGTAAGACGCATCTTTACGGCGAGCTGGACAAGTCGATGTTCGCTGTCGGAGAGGATCGATTCCCAGTGGTGGAACTCTGTGGCTGGCGGCTCGGACTGCTGATCTGCTACGACGTGGAATTCCCCGAAAACACTCGTCGCCTGGCCTTGGCCGGTGCCGAGGTGATTTTGGTGCCGACCGCGAACATGACGCCGTATGACTTCATCGCCGAAGTGACCGTCCGCGCCCGCGCCTACGAGAACCAGTGTTACCTGGCCTACGCCAACTATTGCGGCAGTGAAGGCGATATTCATTACTGCGGCTTGAGCAGCATTTGCGCCCCGGATGGCAGCCGCCTTGCGGTCGCGGGCCGTGGTGAAACCGTCATCAGCGGTAAGCTGGACAGACAATTGATGGTCAGTTCCCGGACGATGAATCCCTATTTCAAAGATCGGCGACCGGGGTTGTATGGGGGGTTGGGCGAGGCTTGACGTGTTAAAGGCAGCAGAATCCCGTGGGCGAAAGCTGGCGTGCGAAGGCAGAATTCCAGGCATTCAGGCCAGTGGATATACAAGAGTCTTCGCGAACAAGCTCGAACCCATAAATTTGCGTCTCGCCGCTTGGGTGGTGCCCGCCAATGGGTTTCCGCTAGCATGACCCGCTGATTGTCATCGGAAATCCCATGCCCGCCTCCCGCCTGCCCGCCATTGAACACCTCACGCTAGCCAATGGCCTGCGCGTCGTGCTGTGCCATGCGCCGAGGCTCAAGCGTTCTGCGGCATCGCTGCGGGTCGCGGCCGGTAGCCATGATGTACCTTCCGCATGGCCGGGTCTGGCGCACTTTCTTGAGCATCTGTTCTTTCTCGGCACTGAACGCTTCGCCGATGACCAGAAGCTCATGGCTTTCGTGCAGCGCAATGGCGGGCAGCTCAACGCCAGCACTCGCGAGCGCACCACAGACTTCTTCTTCGAACTCCCCGTTCCGGTCTTCGCCCAAGGGCTGGATCGCCTGTGCGAAATGCTCGCCCACCCGCGTATGACGCTGCAAGACCAGCTGCGAGAACGGGAAGTACTCCACGCAGAATTCATCGCCTGGTCCAGAGACGCTCAAGCCCAGGATCAGATTCGCCTGCTCGCGCCAATTTTTGCCGCGCATCCTCTGAAAGCCTTCCACGCAGGCAATCGCTTCAGTCTGCCGGTGCCGCGTCAGGCGTTTCAGCAGGCGTTGCGGGATTTTTACCAACGCTTTTACCAGGCTGGCCAGATGCGATTGTGCCTTGCCGGCCCGCAATCACTTGATGAACTCAGGGAGTTAGCCACCAACTATGGTGGGCATTTCGCCAAAGGCGAACCGATCCGGCAGATGGCACCACCGAGGCTGATGCATCGCGAGATCTGCGTGGAATCGGTCTCCCAAACAGGTCGGATCAATCTGCTTTTGGGTTGGGAAAACCTGCCTGAAGCCGCTGATCAAGCAGCAGCGTTCTTCTGTCATCATTTGAACTCGTCCCATCAGGGCGGCTTGGTGGCGAAGTTGCGCGAGCGTGGGCTGGCGCAGACGTTGAAGGCGGAGGTGGTCTATCAGTTTGCGGGGCAATGTTTGATCAACATTGAGATGGCTCTCGCGAGCAAGCTCGCGCCTACAGGGGTTCAACAATCCACTGAGCTATTGGCTTGGTTGGACTTCTTCAAAGCCAACTGGCCAGCGGTTCGCGACGATTACAACCGCCTTCAGCAACGTCGCCTGGATACCTGCGGCGCATTGGACCTTGCCCATCACTATGCACGCAACGCCCCACAAAGCCTGTCGGAAAACGGCACCCGAGCCTTGGCCGTTATGCTCGATCAATTCGCAGCGCCGGCTGAAAGGGCTGTGGATAACGTGCCGTTCCAACTCCCGAAACCGAATCCGTTTTTGATATCCACAGGCGAAAAAGGCGACACAACAGGGGCGATTTACCTACGCTGGCAGTTGCCATCGCCGCAGCCAGCGCTTTGGCAGATGTTCGAGCAAAGCCTGCGCAGCCTCGCCGAAGACGCTAAACAGGCCGGCGTCAGTCTGGCCTTTACGGCATACGGCAATTATTGGCAGCTCAAGCTCGTCGGCTTCGCTGGGCCGATACCGGAAATTCTGGAGCAGGCGATAAGACTCTTGAGCAATCCCGGCGATGACAGGCTCGCGCAGCTTGGACAGGCTGTTCAAGAGCCGGCACTTATCCCCATCCGGCAACTGCTCAAGTCACTGCCTGATCATTATTTGAACAGCACTCCCGCTGAGTCGATTCGGGATATTCAAGGATTTTGGGCCGCAACTCGCTGGATAAGCTTCACCAGCGGCCTATCGAACCCGATCATCCAGGCAACAACGCCCGGCACCCAGGACAACATCGCACAGGCGCCAACCGCCCTGATGCCGGGTAAGCATTGGCGCTCGCAAGTGTCGGATTCTTCCGAAAGCGCGGTATTGCTGTTCTGCCCGATGCCTGGTGTAAAGGTCACCGATGACGCGGCGTGGCGGATGCTCGCTCATTTATCCCAGAGCCCGTTTTATCAGCGTCTCAGGGTCGAGCTGCAATTGGGCTACGCAGTATTCAGCGCTTTCCGACAGATTGCCGGGCAAGGCGGGCTGCTGTTCGGCGTGCAATCCCCCAACGTCTCAGTTCAGGAACTGGTGCGGCATATCACCGACTTCATCGAGTCCATGCGGGCCCTGATCAGCGCCGCAGACCTTTGTCCTCAAAAACAAATGCTGGCAGCGCAACTGGACAGTGCCGACATGGAAGGCCCGAATGAAGCCGAAATGCTCTGGCAGGGCCATCAAGCGGGCCACGACGCGGATTACCTGAGCCAATTGCGAGCCGCCGTAAGCCAGCTGGATAAACAGGCACTGAAAAGCGCGGTTTATCAACTTGAAACCGCGAGCGCTGGCTGGCTGATTTTGAGCAATATGTCCGCCCCGGCGATGTGATCGTTACCGAGGCTGCAAAAGCTTTATTCAGGATGCTGACAGCCAGAAATTGTTAAATTAAGTAACATAGCTTCCTAAGCATCGAACGAACCACCCTCCGGGGTGTACTAAAGATGTACCCAACCACCGCTGCATTCACCCAAAAGGAGTCTTCTATGTGGACTAAACCTGCTTACACTGATCTGCGTATCGGTTTCGAAGTCACCATGTACTTCGCAAGCCGTTGATTACGACGCGGTGCAAAGCCTCGGTTCGCCGGGGCTTTTTTTATTGGCA
>DASVUK010000003.1:0-4022 GCA_036387095.1 Pseudomonas sp. | reverse complement strand
AGGGTCGTTAGCTCAGTTGGTAGAGCAGTTGGCTTTTAACCAATTGGTCGTAGGTTCGAATCCCACACGACCCACCATTTTTAGATGTAGTAGTTGTAAAGCTGTAAGGCCCGTGAAAATGTGGCCTTACAGCTTTTTTTTTGCGTCCGTTTTTTGTACTCAACCATTCGGCGTCTGCTTGGCTGTGCATGAGGTGGGCCGACCTGCACTGGCAAGGGCGTGATTGGGCGCGTGAGAGCTCCCAGGGTCTGTTTGTTGGGGCGTTGAGATGAATGGTGTTGCGAGGGAGATAACGCGGGGTTATGAGCTTGATATTCGAGATAGTAGCTAAAAGCCCCGCCAGACACGTCTGACGGGGCTTTTGTCTTACAGTGCCATGTCCTGAGCAGGTTTGCTTTCCTGCGGCTTGGCGGGTTTAGCCGGTGCCGTGCCGGCAGCAGGGTATGCGGCCGGGTCGATCACGGGTGGCTTGTTCAATTGCAGGACTTCAGCGGTGTAATCCCACTCCTGCTGAACGCGTTCAGGCGAGCCATTGAGCTTGGTGCCGTAGCTCGGAACGATCTGGCGCATCTTAGCCTGCCACTCTGGAGTAGCGACCTTGTCTTTGAAGGCCTTTTCAAGCACATCGATCATGATCGGGGCTGCGGTCGAGGCACCTGGGGAGGCACCCAGCAGGCCAGCGATAGAGCGGTCCTGGGAGTAAACAACCTCGGTACCCAACTTCAGCACACCGCCTTTCTCAGCATCACGCTTGATGATCTGAACGCGCTGACCGGCTTGCCACAAGCGCCAGTCTTCCTTCTTGGCGTGAGGGAAGTACTCTTTCAGCGCGTTGAAGCGATCGTCATCCGACATCATCAACTGACCTGCCAGGTACTCGATCAGCGGATATTGCTCAACGCCGACCTTGGTCATCGGCCACACGTTATGGGTCGTGGTGGTCGACAGCAGGTCAAGATAAGAGCCTTCCTTGAGGAACTTGGTCGAGAAGGTCGCGAACGGGCCAAACAGAATCATGCGCTTGCCGTCCAGCACGCGGGTATCCAGGTGCGGCACTGACATGGGTGGCGCGCCAGTCGAGGCGATGCCATAGGCCTTGGCCATGTGCTGAAGGGCAATGTCCTGGTTCTCGGTGACCAGGAACGAACCACCTACCGGGAAGCCACCGTAATCGCGTGCCTCAGGGATGTCTGCTTTTTGCAGCAGCTTCAGCGCGCCGCCTCCGGCCCCGACAAACACGAATTTCGCGTCTGTGCCGTGAGTGGTGCCGCTTTTCAGGTCTTTATATTCGACGTGCCAGCTGCCGTCTTTGTTGCGCGTGATCTCTTGGACTTCGCTCGACAGCTTGAGGCTGAAGTTAGGCTTGGTCTGCAGGTTGGCAACGTATTGGCGAGTAACTTCTCCCCAGTTTGCGTCAGTCCCGAGTGGCGACCAGGTGGCGGCGATTTTCTGGCTCGGGTCACGTCCTTCCATCATCAGTGGCACCCACTGCTTGATCTGTGCCTGATCTTCGCTGTACAGCATGCCGCCGAACAGAGGGCTGGTTTTCAGTGCCTCGTAGCGTTCCTTGAGGAACTTGACGTTATCGTCGCCCCACATGAAGCTCATGTGCGGCGTCGAGTTGATGAAGGAATGCGGGTTGTTCAATACGCCCGACTTGACCTGCCATGCCAGGAATTGCCGAGTGACCTGGAACGCCTCGTTGATCTCGATAGCTTTGGCAATCTCGATCTTGCCGTCT
This sequence comes from Pseudomonas sp., assembly GCA_036387095.1. Classification (GTDB taxonomy): domain Bacteria; phylum Pseudomonadota; class Gammaproteobacteria; order Pseudomonadales; family Pseudomonadaceae; genus Aquipseudomonas. Next base: position 2,281 of record DASVUK010000003.1, on the reverse strand, counting down.
TTACCGTAAGGGGTGTAGTTCGACTCGGCCAAGGCGGAGTGACCGGTACCGGCGTTGTTCCAGCCGTTGGAGCTTTCTTCGGCAACAGCGTCGAGACGCTCGACCATTTCCATCGACCAGGTCGGTTCCAGCTCGTTAAGCCATGTGCCCAAAGTGGCGCTCATGATGCCGCCGCCAATCAGGACTACGTCAACTTTTTTGGTTTCGGCTGCATGGACAGGCATGACGCCCATCGACATCGCCAGGCCCAGGAGGGCCGTGTTTACTTGTTTAAACATGCTGTAAATCCATAGGGTAGGACGCCATTCGTCTGCCTTGCTCGATCAGGGTTTTTCCGGCTCACGGTAAGTCGGAAATTTCCCCTTCACCAGGTCAGGAAGGTGATGGGCACACAAGGCCAGAGAAAGCTCGGCCTCACTTTTATGTCCCGCCTGTGCTGACTTTTTATTAGTCATTGGCTTCAGCTACTTGGGGCGACACTGATTTTTTTTGCTGACTCTTTTGATGACAGGCCGGGTGATCTCCGGCCTGTTTGCAAACCCGTTCTTGCCGAGCCCGGCAAGTGCTCACGCTGCGACGTTGTGCCCCATGTTGCCGAATCGACGTTGGGGCATAATTCGCTGATTTTTCGCGACCCTGGTTTGTTGGGGCGGCATGATATCGGATCGAAGCGCCATTGTCGTAGCATCGAAACAATATTGAGTGCGTAGGTCAGGCCCTTAAGGTCCAGGGCAAGTGGCTATGTGCCGCTAATCGTAGGGTGATCACGCTGTGCAAACCATTGGTAAATCCGTGGCGGGCTGGCTAAAATCCGCCCGCCTTCAGCGGTTTGAGCGATGGGTTGTACCGTCGAACTCAATACCGAACCCTACGACTCAGGGTCAGACACCCCTATAAAACGCTGGAAGGCCCGTGAAAACGAGGAATTCCGGCTTTTTTTATGTCTGCCTTTCGGGTGTAAACTTGCCTTTCGCGCTATTGAGCGCTCTCAGGTCCAGCGAACATGACGCAGATTTCCGAACGCCTTCTGGTTCAGGCTCATCTCGATGCCAAGCAGCCTAAAGAGCTGAGTCTCGACGAACAAGCCCATTACCGCGCCGCGATTGCCGCCGAACTCAAGGCGCAGGATGCTGTGCTCGTGGCCCACTATTACTGTGATCCGGTTATCCAGGCACTGGCTGAGGAAACGGGCGGCTGTGTATCCGACTCGCTGGAAATGGCGCGCTTTAGCAACAGCCATTCGGCCAGGACGGTACTCGTTGCCGGGGTGCGCTTCATGGGCGAAACCGCGAAAATATTGAATCCGGAAAAACGTGTGTTGATGCCGACCCTGGAGGCCACCTGTTCACTGGATCTGGGCTGTCCGGTGGAGGAGTTTTCCGCTTTTTGCGACCAGCATCCCGAGCGCACTGTCGTGGTCTATGCCAATACCTCCGCAGCGGTTAAAGCCCGTGCCGATTGGGTTGTCACGTCCAGTTGCGCCCTGGAGATCGTTGAAAGCCTGATGGATAACGGCGAAAAAATTCTCTGGGCGCCAGATAAGCACCTGGGGCGCTACATTCAAAGGGAAACCGGCGCGGATATGCTGTTGTGGGACGGCGCCTGCATCGTTCACGAAGAATTCAAATCCAAGCAACTAGAAGATATGAAGGCGCTGTATCCGGACGCTGCGATCCTGGTGCATCCCGAGTCGCCGGAATCGGTTATCGATCTGGCCGATGCCGTAGGCTCCACCAGTCAATTGATCGCAGCCGCCCAGACCTTGCCGAACAAGATGTTCATCGTTGCCACTGATCGCGGCATCTTCTACAAAATGCAGCAATTGTGCCCGGACAAAATTTTCATCGAGGCGCCTACCGCCGGTAACGGCGCGGCCTGCCGCAGTTGCGCGCACTGCCCATGGATGGCGATGAATACCCTTGAGCGGACGCTGCAATGCCTGCGCGAAGGCAGCAACGAGATATTCGTTGATCCAGCGGTGATCCCCAATGCGGTGCGCCCGTTGCAGCGCATGCTGGACTTCACGCGTGCTGCCCGCATGAAGCTGGCAGGAAATGCCTGAAATAGAGATGGCGCAAAGTGGGATCGCGCTAGTTCGCGAGCGGATAACTGCGAGCGGCCAGGGCTATGGCCTCGCCAACAAGTTGGCTCCTACAGGGAGCGACCCAAAAGTGAAAGTTGCTGGCCTGTAGGCGCGAACTCGTTCGCGAGACGATGATTGCGAGCGGCCAGGGCTATGGCCTCGCCAACAAGTTGGCTCCTACAGGGAGCGACCTCAAAG
>DASVUK010000002.1:0-8729 GCA_036387095.1 Pseudomonas sp. | reverse complement strand
GTCTGTCTGATGATTTGAAGCATAAATAGGAGGCCACATGGCTGACAAAAAAGCGCAGTTGATCATCGAGGGCGCAGCCCCCGTCGAGCTGCCCATTCTGACCGGCACCGTAGGTCCCGATGTAATCGACGTACGCGGTCTCACCGCCACCGGCCGCTTCACATTTGACCCTGGTTTCATGTCGACCGCCTCTTGCGAGTCGAAGATCACCTATATCGACGGTGACAACGGTATCCTGCTGCATCGGGGCTATCCGATCGAGCAGCTTGCCGAGCAATCTGACTATCTGGAAACGTGCTATCTGCTGCTCAACGGCGAACTGCCAACCGCCGAGCAGAAGGCCCAGTTCGTAGTCATCGTCAAGAATCACACCATGGTTCACGAGCAGTTGAAGACCTTCTTCAATGGCTTCCGTCGCGACGCTCACCCGATGGCCGTCATGTGCGGCGTAGTAGGCGCCCTGTCGGCGTTCTATCACGACTCCCTGGATATCAATAATCCACAGCACCGTGAAATTTCAGCGATCCGACTGGTCGCTAAAATGCCTACCCTGGCTGCGATGGTCTACAAGTACTCCATGGGGCAGCCCATGATGTACCCGCGCAACGATCTGAGCTACGCGGAAAACTTTCTGCACATGATGTTCAACACACCATGCGAGATCAAACCGATCAGCCCGGTGCTGGCCAAGGCGATGGACAAGATCTTCATCCTGCACGCCGATCATGAGCAGAACGCCTCTACATCCACCGTTCGGATGGCAGGCTCTTCGGGCGCCAACCCATTCGCGTGCATCGCTGCAGGCATCGCGGCACTATGGGGTCCTGCACACGGCGGCGCCAACGAAGCCGTACTGGCCATGCTTGATGAAATTGGCGATGTTTCGAACATCGACACATTCATCGCCAAGGCCAAGGACAAAAATGATCCATTCAAGCTGATGGGCTTTGGTCATCGGGTCTACAAGAACCGCGACCCTCGCGCCACCGTGATGAAGCAGACCTGCGACGAAGTTCTCAAGGAGCTGGGCATCACCAATGACCCGCAACTTGAGCTGGCAATGCGTCTGGAAGAGATCGCCCTAACCGATCCGTACTTCATCGAGCGCTCGCTGTATCCGAACGTAGACTTCTACTCGGGCATCATCCTCAAGGCTATCGGCATTCCGACCAGCATGTTCACTGTGATCTTCGCTCTGGCGCGGACTGTCGGCTGGATTTCGCACTGGAAGGAAATGCTCTCCAGCCCCTACAAGATCGGCCGCCCACGCCAGCTGTATACCGGTCATGTCTCTCGCGACATCGTACCGCTGGAAGAACGCAAGTAAGCGCAACATCGAAAGTAAAAAGGGCTGCCATTGGCAGCCCTTTTTACATGGTGGACTATTCGATTGGCACTTATTTCTCAGCGCGCTCCCTCAGAGCTTTCAGGGTATTGAAAGGCGCATCGACCACAAACTTGTTGGCCAACCATGAAGGCACGCTGCCGCCGGGCTCGGTGTGCACCTGATAGGTGACTTGCGTCCGATCAGGCCCAAGTGGCAGAAACTTCCAGAAACCCTCGACCTGAGAAACACGAACGAAACCTTTTTCCTCAGGGATGTACTTGGGCTGCCCTTCCAGCTTACGGGTCAGACTGCCATCGGCGCCCTGCTCCGTCGTCACTTCAAGGACCGAGTCCCTTGGCGTCACCGGCCAAGGCGTATTGAACTGGGTGTAGGTCCAGGCTTTGTTGCCCTCGTGCTTAAGCACTTTTTGCGATTTGCATTCATGGACCCAGGCGCAGGCACCGGCAACATCTTCCTGCAGGCTACGCAACTTGGCGACGCTGGCATTGATCACTGTTTCGCCGCGATAGGCCTTGTACTTAGAGCCCGCCACCTCACTCAAGGAAATCTTGATCCCGGACTCATCCTTGGCAATCTGCCAGTCGTCAGCTTGAGCAGTTGCCGCCATCAGCGCCGCAAACCCACAGACAACTGCTATTCGATGCAGCGAACCCATTGTTGTATTCCTTATTGTTGGAAATTCGAAAAATCAATTCTGCCAAACAGGACGATTCAGGCGACTGCTGTGGCTTGCTCCCACCAGGTGATGATACGAATGGCATCAGCCTGGTCGACACCACAGACATCGGTCGCAGGCTTGAACTGACTGCACACCGCAGGACGTTCGGGCCTGCCGAACAGCCCACAGAGCGATTCGACCGATAAATGCAGACAACGTTCTCCTGCCGGCTTGCCGTCTGGCATGCCTGGAATGGGAGAACTTATGGATGGAGCAATACAGCAGGCACCACAACCGGAGCGGCATTCCATGACTCATACACTTTGCAAAGTTGACGGCCAGATAGTAACCGTTGAAACGTCCGTTTGAAATGCCCGAGGCTCAACGCGCAACACCTTCGCCTTACGCTGTTACTGCTTGAACTTGAAATCCAGTGCCGCACCCTCGACATCACGCCGATTGTCGTTGCGCATCTGCAACTGCATTTCATTACTGAGCAGTCGGCCATTTAACTCAAATGGACCGCCGCCTGAGGATCCTTCCTTGTCACCAAACATCTGCGGCAGGATCGGCTTGCGGGTCGTCGTGATTACGGACTTGGGGGGAGTCATCTGCTTGACCAGCTCCGGCGGCAGACTCAGATCCAGCTTAGGCGAGTTCAGACGAGTGTCTTTGGTGACTTCTTTTTGGGTCGTGACCGTTTTCTTACCCGCCTGCTCACGCTTGATGGTCAGCGTTGACTCAGCCTTGGACTTGAGGATAGGAGTCTTGGATGGCGGCGCTTTCGCATTATCGTCCTTGGGAATTACCTCGTCGGCACCCAATGGCGTCTTCGCAACACTGGAGACACCACCTTTCGCGACAGAGACCGGCACCACCGGGACATTGGGCGTAAGCACATGCACAGCGGGCTTCGACGGCTCGGCCGGCGACACAGTTGCCGTCACTGAAGAACTCACTGCTGAATCCTTCTCCTTGTTGACCGTGGGCGTCAGCGTCGCGGCAGGGGTCTCGACCGTTATTTCGGCGGCGACTTTTGGCTTGGGTGTAGCCGTGTCCTGAGCATCGCAAGCACTCAGCAGCAGAACGATGGACAATCCGGCAAAGCGAAAAGCATTCATAGGCAACTACAGCCAAAGTGGAGAATCATATGCTGGCCTCTTGGCTCGCTTGTGACAAGCCAGAGATTCAAACAGCCGCTGTTACGCAGGCGCGTGCAGGCTTTAGCCCGTCTATTGCGTCAATAAGGTTCGACAGCTTCCTGACAAAGTTGTTTAGCCAGCATGCCCAACGTCATCAAAGCCCGTTCAGCCTCGCGATTCCATGGCACGCCACAGTTGAGCCGAATGCAGTGATTGAATTGTTCTGTATTGCTGAAGATGAGCCCTGGCGCAATGCTTATACCCTGCTCCAGTGCGCGAACATGCAAGTCCTGAGTATTGACTCGCCCCGGCAGACTCACCCAAAGGATAAATCCGCCGGTTGGACGACTCATCTGGGTGCCTTCGGGAAAGAACTGCTGCACAGCGAGCTGAAATGCGCTGAGGTTCTTACGATATTCAAGGCGGATAAAGCGCAGGTGCCGATCGTAACCGCCGTTTTCAAGGTACGCAGCAACACCCATTTGCGTAACACTGCATGCCGAATGGGTGCTGAACGTTTGCAGGCGCTGAATTTCAGCCTGGTACTTACCCGCAATCATCCAACCGATGCGCACGCCTGGCGACAGTGTCTTTGAGAAGCTTGAGCAGTAAATCACTCGGCCCAACCGGTCAAATGCCTTCAACGCCTTGGTTCGTCCCAACTCAAACATGAGTTCGCCGTAGATATCGTCTTCAACGATCTGGATATCGAAATCCGACGCGAGGCGCAGCAGGTGTTTTTGCCTTTCTTCTGGAATGGTTCCGCCTAACGGATTGCTCAGCCGAGACGTCAGGACCAACGCCTTGATGGACCACTGATTAGCCGCCAGCTGCAAAGCTTCCAGGCTAATTCCGGTGGCCGGATCGCTGGGAATCTCAATTACCTTCAAGCCCAATAGATCAGCGAGCTGCAGCAGGCCGTAATAAGTCGGTGATTCGGCGGCAATCAAATCGCCGGGGCGGGTCAAGACACGCAATGACATTTGCAGCGCATCGACACAGCCGTGGGTGATCACCACTTCAGAAGGATCGACCACGACGCCAGCATCACGCATTCGAATGGCAACCTGGCGCCGTAACGGCTCGAATCCAGGACTGAACATGTAGCTGAACGCCCGCGGGCTATGAAAGCGGGTGACCTTCGCAATCTGCTGATGCAGGGCTCGCACCGGCAAATAATCGACGTGAGGTACTGCCGCCCCAAGGGGAAACACCCCCTCGCGCCGGGATTCGACCAATACCTGCTGGATAATACTGCTGCGGGTCACCAACCCTGGGCGCTCGACCCTCGCGATATCCGGTGTTGGAGCCGTAAGCGCAGGCGTCTGGTGAACGTAATAACCCGACTGGGGACGCGCTCGAATCAAACCCTGGTCTTCCAGATTGGCATAAGCCTGAAGAACCGTTGCATGGCTGACGTTCAACTGCGAGCTCATCTTGCGCACCGATGGAACACGCTCGCCGGGCTGATAGACACCCCGACGAATGTCCTCGGCTAACTGCTGAGCGATTCTTTGATAAAGCAGAAGGTTGGTCATCAAGCAGCCTCGATACTGCCGGCGACTTATTTAGCGAAAAATAATCGAACAGTCACCAGAACAGTTCCGAAGTGTACTGGGACAGTTTGCCTATCCGCCAGTCCTTCGCTCTATTGATTTGAAATATGATCGGGCGTACCGGCCAATCTCAATGCTGATATGGGCACGAGCCCGCCACCTGTTGTCCAGGCAGCGGTTTATTTTTAGCGCGCTGCGCCCAAATGTCCGTTGGCATCCGAAAAAACGATCTCTACTCGTCGGTTCAGAGCCCTTCCCCGCTCCGAAGCATTTACTTCGACGGGAAATTGGTCGCCATAGCCCTGTACTTCAATACGTTTTTCATCGACACCAAGATCCGTAAGCACATCCGCAACCGATTGCGCGCGATCCTGGGAGAGTTGCAGGTTTACCTGCTCGTCGCCGGTGTTATCGGCATAGCCCTCGATGCGCACGACCCGCAGCGGATTGAGCTGAAGGAACTGCACGACCTTGAGTACGGTACGGTTGGCGGAGCTTTTGAGCTCTGCATGCCCGGTATCGAACAGCACATCACCCAGCGTCATCACCAAACCGCGCTCGGTCTGGGTGGTGGCGAGGCTAACAATCTGGTCCTCCAGCCATTTGCCCTGCTGTTGGGCGCTGGCAAGCTTGGCTTCACGCAACGCCAATTGCAGGCGTTGACGGTCCATCTCCATCTTTGCCAGACGCTCCTGATTGAGCAGCAGCGTACTGTGTTCGCGGGCGATTTCGCTGTAGCGGCTGCTCAAATACGCATAATGAACGACGTCACCACCGCTGCCGACATAGCTGGAAAGCCGCTCGGCACGTCCCAGCAATTCACCGGCACGAATCACATCCTTGGGGGCGCTGCGCAGTACGTCCGTATCTTCCCTGACTTTCTGAAAATCGGCACTGGCTTGTTGGAGCGCCTGCCCGCTGTCCAGGTGGCCGACACAACCGTAAAGACTCGCAGAGCCCAGCAACAAGCCAAGGCGAATTAGCGACAGACGATTCATTGGCTCTCTCCCAACTGCTTGCGCAGACGATTGAGACGCGTGTTGATCTGATTGATCTGCTCCTGGCTTTTGGCCGTCAGCACCTTTGCCTCGGCCAGCCGCGCATCAAGCTCCGACTGCTCGGCCTGCATCCGAGCCTGCTTGAAGGATTGGCCAGCCATGTCAGCGCGAGCCTGTGACAGCTTGTCCTCTGCCATCTGTAACTCCGGCTGCTCTTCGGTGGCGCCTACAGCTTTGGCCTGCTCGACGGCTTTTTCAGTCAGTTTCAATTGTTCAATCGGCGCCGGGTCACTGGCGCAGCCGACAAGCATGGCGAGCGCCGTAGCGGCAAATAAGGGGCGAATACTCACAAAACATTCCTACTTGTTTGGGGCGCTGACGCTGGCTGGTGACAGTAATTGCGCTTTCCAGAGTTCCAGATTGCGCGTGACAGCTTCACCCGACAGGCCGGAGGCGGCCGATTCTGTCATCTTTTTCGCCAACTGTCCGCGCAGCCATGAATCGTTGCAGGCCGAATTGAAGGATAGCGCCAGGTACAAACCCGGCTTATCCACCGGGGCGGGTTGAGCAATCAAGTCCTGCGACAAGCCAAGTGTCTGGACCATCGCCATCCCCGCGTAGTGACCGGCAAGCACGTAATCCACCTGCCCCAGCATCAGCTTTTGAAACACCTCGGTCAGACCGGGCAGTCGCTCGACGTTAAGGCGCTCTTTAACCGCCGTACTGAACGGCACGGTCAGACGGATTCGCTCCGACGCGGCACCCCGATGACCGGAGAGGTCGGCCAGAACGCTGAACGGCGGGGCCTGATCACGGCGATTCCAGATCATGATGTCGTTATGGGTGATAGGCGGATGGATGTAATCCAGTGATTCCAGGTCTCCCATATTCAGTGGCGCATCCACTAACAAATCCATACGCCCGCTGCGTACCTCTTCCAACGCCTGGCTGCGTTTGCCGGCATAGAGGAACTCGACCTTCAGGCCCAACTCTGTCGCAGCGCGCTTGAGCAGATCCGCATTTGCGCCCATCAGGTGCTTGGGGTCCTGCGGGTCTCGCCACAGAAACGGAGGCGCATCCGGACTGCCCGTTGCAATCAAGCGCTCACATTTACCAGCGGCGAAGGTCACGCCAGGGCACAGAAGTATCCCCAGAAAAAGTGATGACAGCAGCCGCTTGGGCTGACCCATGAGAGCGTCCTTTTCAAAATCCAATAAAAAACCCGTCTGCCCAAACCATACGTACCCGCAGCCAATCAGCTGAAGTGTCCATACAGCCCGAAACAGACGGGTCTCTTTATAAGTGAAGCGTCTGGATTAAACCAGCTTCTCCAACTCAGGGATTGCTTCGAACAGATCAGCCACAAGACCGTAATCGGCCACCTGGAAGATCGGCGCTTCTTCGTCCTTGTTGATCGCAACGATCACTTTGGAGTCCTTCATGCCGGCCAGATGCTGGATCGCGCCGGAGATACCCACTGCGATGTACAGCTGTGGGGCTACGATCTTACCGGTCTGACCGACCTGCATATCGTTCGGGACGAAGCCTGCGTCCACTGCGGCACGGGAAGCGCCAACGGCGGCGCCCAACTTGTCCGCCAGAGCGTACAGGTGCTTGAAGTTGTCACCGTTCTGCATGCCGCGACCGCCGGAAACGACGATTTTGGCAGCGGTCAGTTCAGGACGATCAGACTTGGCCAGCTCTTCGCCGACAAAGCTTGATTTGCCTGCATCGTGAGCAGCGGAAACCGCTTCAACCGTAGCCGAACCACCTTCAGCGGCAACCGGATCGAAACCGGTGGAACGCACGGTGATGACTTTTACCGCAGCGGAGGACTGAACCGTCGCAATGGCGTTACCGGCGTAGATCGGACGCTTGAAGGTGTCCGGCGATTCTACCGAGATGATTTCGGAGATCTGATCCACATCCAGCTGCGCAGCAACGCGAGGCAGGATGTTTTTGCCGTTGGAAGTGGCCGCAGCCAGGACATGGCTGTAACCCGCAGCCAGCTCGACAACCAGTGGCGCGATGTTTTCCGGCAACTGATGCGCGTAGGCTGCATTGTCGGCTGACAGCACTTTACTTACGCCAGCAATCTTTGCCGCCGCCTCGGCAACAGCACCTGCGCCAAGACCTGCAACCAGCACGTGAATGTCGCCGCCGATTTTGGCCGCAGCAGCCACGGTATTCAGAGTGGCCGGAGCCAGCGTCGCGTTGTCGTGTTCTGCGATTACCAGAATAGTCATTTCAGGCTCTCCAATTCAAAGCACCTTCGCTTCGTTTTTCAGTTTCTCGACCAGTTCAGCAACCGACTTGACCTTGATGCCCGCACTGCGAGCAGCTGGGGCTTCGACCTTGAGGGTCTTGGTCGTGGAGGCAGTGGAAACGCCCAGAGCATCCGGAGTCAGGACTTCCAGAGGCTTCTTCTTGGCCTTCATGATGTTGGGCAACGACGCATAGCGCGGCTCGTTCAGACGCAGGTCGGTGGTGACGATGGCTGGCAGGCTCAGGGAAACAGTCTGGGCGCCGCCGTCGATTTCACGGGTCACCGCAACTTTGTCGCCACTCACTTCGACTTTCGAAGCGAACGTGCCCTGCCCATAACCGCTCAACGCCGCCAGCATCTGGCCGGTCTGGTTGTTATCGCTGTCGATGGCTTGCTTACCGAGAATCACCAACTGTGGCTGCTCCTTGGCAACAACAGCGTTAAGCAGCTTGGCCACGGCCAGGGAATTCAACTCCTCGGCACACTCAACGAGAATGGCACGGTCAGCACCCAGTGCCAGAGCAGTACGCAGTTGCTCCTGAGCAGTGGTCGGACCGATGGAAACGACGACGATCTCGGTCGCGACACCTTTTTCTTTCAGGCGTACCGCTTCTTCCACGGCGATTTCGCAGAAAGGGTTCATCGACATTTTGACGTTCGCGAGATCGACGCCGGAGTTGTCCGCTTTGACGCGAACCTTGACGTTGTAGTCGACCACTCGTTTGACAGCTACAAGAACCTTCATGGATTCCTCGTTTCTC
>DASVUK010000001.1:0-5754 GCA_036387095.1 Pseudomonas sp. | reverse complement strand
GAATACGATGCGTATCAGCATCTTTGGTTTGGGTTATGTCGGTGCAGTATGTGCCGGTTGCCTTTCTGCGCGGGGTCATGATGTTGTTGGTGTGGATATCTCTGCAGCCAAGATCGACCTTATCAATAACGGCAAATCGCCCATCGTAGAACCTGGCCTGGAAGATCTCCTGGCTCAGGGTATTCGCACCGGCAAGTTGCGCGGCACAACAGACTTTTCCGAAGCCATTCGGGCTACCGATCTGTCGATGATCTGCGTCGGCACGCCGAGCAAGAAGAACGGCGATCTGGAACTCGATTACATCGAATCCGTCTGCCGCGAAATCGGCTTTGTTCTGCGCGACAAGACTTCCCGCCACACCATCGTGGTGCGCAGTACAGTATTGCCGGGCACGGTTGCCAACGTGGTTATCCCGATCCTGGAAGATTGCTCCGGCAAAAAAGCCGGCATCGACTTCGGTGTTGCAGTGAACCCGGAGTTCCTGCGCGAAAGCACCGCGATCAAGGACTACGATCTGCCACCGATGACCGTTATCGGCGAGTTCGACAAAGCTTCCGGCGATGTTCTGCAGTCCCTGTACGAAGAACTCGACGCTCCGATTATCCGCAAGGACATCGCAGTCGCCGAGATGATCAAGTACACCTGCAATGTGTGGCACGCCACCAAGGTCACCTTCGCCAACGAAATCGGCAACATCGCTAAAGCGGTTGGCGTCGACGGTCGTGAAGTGATGGAAGTCGTCTGCCAGGACAAGACACTCAACCTGTCCCAGTACTACATGCGTCCTGGCTTCGCCTTCGGCGGCTCTTGCCTGCCAAAAGACGTTCGCGCCCTGACCTACCGCGCCAGCACCCTGGACGTGGAAGCACCGCTGCTCAACTCGTTGATGCGCAGCAATGTGTCCCAGGTGCAGAACGCTTTCGACATCATTTCCAGCCACGACACTCGCAAAGTCGCCCTGCTGGGCTTGAGCTTCAAGGCCGGCACCGACGATCTGCGCGAAAGCCCGCTGGTAGAACTGGCTGAAATGCTGATCGGCAAAGGTTTCGACCTGAGCATCTACGACGCTAACGTTGAATACGCTCGCGTTCACGGTGCCAACAAAGAGTACATCGAGTCGAAAATCCCGCACGTGTCGTCCCTGCTCAATTCGGACTTCGATGCAGTGGTCGGCGACGCTGACGTGATCATCCTGGGCAACCGCGACGAGCGCTTCCGTGCACTGGCCAACAATGCGCCAGCTGGCAAGCACGTTGTCGATCTGGTCGGCTTCATGACCAACGCCACCAGCGAAAGCGACCGTACTGAAGGTATCTGCTGGTAAGTACACATCAGCTGCAAGCTTCAAGCTTCGAGCGGCAAGCCACAAGCACAAGCTGCGAGTCTTCTTGGGGCTTGCAGCTTGCGGCTTGCAACTTACTTAGGGATACCAATTATGCACAGGCTAAAGACTGGCCTTCTACAGGCCGCTGGTTGGCTGTTCTACCTGAGTTTATTAATGGGCCTCGCACTGGCGTTGCCTACAAGTATCTTCGACTCCGAGTCCAAGAACTTTATATTCCTGATTGGCGCCGTTGGCATCTGGCGCTATTCGATGGGTGCCACGCATTTCTTTCGCGGCATGCTGTTTCTGTACGTGGTTTATCCGCACTTGCGCCGCAAGGTTCGCAAGCTCGGCAAATCCGCAGACCCGTCTCATGTATTCCTGATGGTCACCAGCTTTCGTATCGATGCGCTGACCACGGCCCAGGTGTACAGCTCAGTCATTCGCGAAGCCATTGAATGCGGCTTCCCGACCACCGTCGTGTGCTCACTGGTGGAAATGTCCGATGAGCTGCTGGTCAAGAGCCTCTGGGCGAAGATGAACCCGCCTGAGCACGTGAAGCTGGACTTCGTGCGCATTGCCGGCACCGGCAAGCGTGACGGTCTGGCTTTCGGCTTCCGCGCCATTTCCCGGCACCTGCCGGATGATCGCGCAGTGGTTGCGGTGATCGACGGTGACACCGTGCTCAGCGAAGGCGTCGTGCGCAAGACCGTGCCCTGGTTCCAGCTGTTCGGCAATGTCGGCGGCCTGACCACCAACGAGTTTTGCGAAGTACGCGGCGGCTACATCATGAGTGAATGGCACAAGCTGCGTTTCGCCCAGCGTCACATCAACATGTGCTCGATGGCTTTGTCCAAGCGCGTGCTGACCATGACCGGCCGCATGTCGGTGTTCCGTGCTTCGGTGGTAACCGACCCGGCCTTCATCGCCGACGTCGAAAGCGACTCGCTCAATCACTGGCGTCTGGGCAAATTCAGGTTTCTCACCGGCGATGACAAGTCCAGCTGGTTCAGCCTGATGCGTCTGGGCTACGACACGTTCTACGTGCCGGATGCCGCGATCAACACCGTTGAACACCCGCCGGAAAAAAGCTTCATCAAGGCCAGCCGCAAGCTGATGTATCGCTGGTACGGAAACAACCTGCGGCAGAACTCCCGCGCCCTTGGGCTGGGAATGCGTCGTCTGGGTTTGTTCACCAGCATCGTGCTGTTTGATCAGCGGGTTTCGATGTGGACGTCGATCCTGGGTCTGACCGTGGCCATCATCGCCAGCTTCAAGTACGGCGCAACGTTCATCCTGATGTATCTGCTATGGATCGGCATCACCCGCCTGATCCTCACGATATTGCTGTCCCTGTCGGGACACACGATCGGACCGGCCTATCCGATCATTCTTTATTACAACCAGATCGTTGGCGCCCTGATGAAGATCTACGTCTTCTTCCGCCTGGACAGACAGTCCTGGACCCGTCAGGACACCAAACTCAGCCGTGACATGGCCAGTTTTCAGGGCTGGTTCAATACGTGGTCGTCCCGGACCATGACTTTCTCGGCTGGCACCATCTTCGTCGCAGTGCTGTTGACGATGGTTTGACCAGACCAACGGATTAATCGCTTAAGTAGGAAAATTAGCCATGAATACAGCCGTGAATGTGAACGTCGTCCATGAATCCGAAGCCCAGCGTCAGCACGCCAGGGTCAAGATCCCCGCTAAGCTGCGACTGCTGAGCGGGCCCGCAGACGCTCCTCTGGTGCGTGTTGAAAACCTCTCTGCCGGCGGCCTGAGCTTTGTCGCTGGCAATTACAAACCGGCCATTGGTGAAGTCATCAAGGGTCGCCTGCAGTTTCTGATCGACAACCTTGGCCTGGCCATGGACGTTGAAATGCAGGTGCGTTCCATTGATACAGCGACAGGCCGCGTGGGTTGCCAGTTCCAGAACCTGGAACAGCAAGACATCGCGACCCTGCGCCATTTGATCACTTCGCACCTGAGTGGCGAGATCGTCAGCATGGGCGAAGTTTTGGCCACCCTGCAGCGCGATAACTTCACCAAGGCGCGCAAGGGCAAAGGCGAAGGCAGTGGCATGGGTGCCTTGGCACGCCTGCGCGCCGTCACCTTCAGCCTCGGCATTTTCGTGGTGGGCCTGGCAGCATTCGGCTTCATCCTCAAAACTGTCTACGGCCTGTACTTTGTCAGCCACGCATCGGCGGGGCTGGTAACGTTGCCGTCCATGGATGTCACCATGCCTCGCGAAGGCACCGTGCAAAGCCTGACGCCAGTCAACGGTTCGGTGGCCAAGGGCGCCCCGCTCGCTTCGTTCAGCACCAGCATGCTGGAAATGCTCAAAGGCAGCCTGAACGGCGACGATCTGCAACCGGCCAAAATCGAAGAACTGTACGGCAAGCAAATGACCGGTACGCTGACCAGCCCATGTGACTGCGTAGTTGCCAAGCAACTGGTGTCGGATGGTCAGTTCGCGTCCAAGGGTCAGGTCATCTTCCAGCTGGTGCCGCGTAACACTGCCGCCACTGTTGAAGCGCGCTTCACGTATCGCCAATTCAACGATGTCAAACCCGGCACTCACGTGAACTTCCAGGTAGCCGGCGAAGACAAGGTCCGTGGCGGTCAGATCGTCAGCAGCGCCAACTTGAGCGATGCCGACCTGTCCACCGACATCCGTGTGCAAATCAAGCCTGATGAGGCGCTGGAAAGCTCCCTGGCCGGCCGTCCTGTTGAAGTCACCAGCGATCGTGGTCCTTCGATGAACTGGCTGATCGACAAAGCCATGGCCGCGGGTCTCTAACATGGGTAGCCCACTACGAACCTTGTCGACCCCAACGCTATTGAGCCTGGCGATTGCTTTCGCGCTGACCGGTTGTGCCGGCCTGCCCGATCAACGCCTGGCCAATGAAGCCCTGAAAAACGGCGACACCGCCCTGGCAGAGCAGAACTATCGGCAACTGGCGGACCTGGGCTACAGCGATGCACAGGTCGGACTGGCCGATATCCAGGTAGGTACTCGTGATCCGGAGCTGCTCAAGCAGGCCGAGGCCACTTACCGCGCCGCTGCAGAAACGTCGCCACGAGCGCAATCGCGACTGGGCCGCCTGCTGGCCGCCAAGCCGTATGCGACCGAAGCGGAACACCTGGAAGCCGAGCAGTTGCTCAAGAAGGCGTTCGCCAATGGCGATACCAGTTCCTTGACGCCGCTGGCCATGCTGTATCTGCAATATCCGCACACGTTCCCTAACGTGAACGCGCAGCAGAAAATCAGCGAATGGCGTGCTGCCGGTTACCCCGAAGCCGGTCTGGCCCAGGTGCTGCTGTATCGCACCCAGGGCACTTACGACCAGCATCTGGATGAAGTGGAAACCATCTGCAAGACCGCGCTGAACACCACGGATATCTGCTACGTCGAATTGGCCACCGTGTATCAGAAACGCGGCCAGACCGAACAGCAGGCGGCATTGATCAAGCAGCTGCAAAGCGCCTACGCGGTCGGCACGGTCGGCGCCCAGCGCGTTGACAGCGTGGCCCGTGTGCTGGGCGACGCCGAGATCGGTACGCCGGATGAAAAGACTGCCCAGCAATTGCTGGAGCAAGTCGCGCCGGGTTATCCGATTTCCTGGGTCACCCTGGCCAAACTGCTGTACGACTTCCCCGATCTGGGTGACGTGAACAAGATGATGGAATACCTGGACAACGGTCGTGCTGCGGATCAACCCCGCGCAGAACTGTTGCTGGGCAAGCTGTATTACGAAGGCAAGTGGGTGCCTGCCGATTCGCAGAAGGCTGAAGAGCATCTGAAGAAAGCCGTGGGCACCGAACTCGCCGCGCATTACTACCTGGGACAGATCTACCGTCGAGGCTACCTCGGCCAGGTCTATCCGCAGAAAGCGGTAGACGAACTGCTGATCGCTGCACGCGGCGGTCAGAACAGCGCCGACTACGCCATCGCCCAGCTTTATTCCCAGGGCAAGGGCACGATGCCTAACCCGGTCAACGCCTGGGTCTTCAGCCAACTGGCGCTCAAGCAAGGTACGCCGCAAGCCACTGATCTGGCCCAGCAACTGAGCGCCGCACTGCCGCCTGAAAAACTCGCCACAGCCCAAAAGCTGCTGGAACAAGAGCAAAAAGTCCGGGGCGCCAGCAGCCAGAATGCGCTGGCCATGCAAGCCCTGCAAAAAGAAGACGGCGAGGACGCACCCCTATGAAACTGAATTCCCTGATGGCTGCCGGCATGGGCCTGGGCTTTACCTTGTTGTGGGCGACCCCGACACTGGCCGCTTTGACTGAAGACAAGAACTTTGGTCTGGAAGTGAAAATCACCGGCCAGGCCGAAGACGACCGCGACTTGGGCACCCGTTCCGGCGGCGACGTCAACGGTATCGGTCTCGACGTGCGTCCATGGATTTACGGCGAGCGCGGTA